>NZ_JBWKQD010000038.1:0-520 GCF_059418585.1 Rhodoferax sp. GW821-FHT07G04 | reverse complement strand
CGCTGGATTCCAGCTGGCACACCTCAACGGCTAGACATCGTCACCCTGACCGCACGCTCGCCCAGCAAGGCAGGAAGAGTGTCCGCATGAACCCCACCATCCTTACGGCATCAGGCCGCTACTTCCACCTGCTCCAGCCAGAAGCGTCCGACATCCGCATCCGCGACATCGCGCACGCCCTCTCCCACATCTGCCGCTTCACCGGCCACGTGCATACCTTCTACTCGGTGGCCGAGCACAGCTACCACGCCAGCTACCTGGTGCCCCAAGAGCACGCCCTGCATGCGCTGATGCACGACGCCGCAGAGGCCTACCTGGGCGACGTATCCAGCCCGTTTAAACAGTTGTTGCCAGAGTACAAGGCCATCGAATCCAAGGTGGAAGCGGCCATCTTCGCCCGCTTTGGCCTGCCCGCCACGCTGCACGCATCCATCAAGCACGCAGACATGGTCATGCTCGCCACCGAGCGGCGCGACCTGATGCTGCGCAACGATGGCGAAGTGTGGACGCAGTTGGAGGG
>NZ_JBWKQD010000037.1:0-523 GCF_059418585.1 Rhodoferax sp. GW821-FHT07G04 | reverse complement strand
GTAAATGCCTAACCGCCGTCCCTCTGAACCTGCCCAAACTCCGATAGCGAGCGGTGCAAGTATTCCAGCGCAGTCGCCATTGCAAGCAGTCCCTCTTTCTGGTCTGCCGGCAACGTCTTCGCATTTGTGCGGGTTGTGGCAATACGAACTTGAAGAGCTTGCAGCCATCGCTCGCGAAGCGGCTGATCGAGGCATTGTGCTAGATCGCTCAGAGCCAGGCGCATGGCCATTTGGTCCGCTCTCTGGCGGTGCATTGTGCTGATGAATTGGTCGGGCGTCATGAAGTCTTCCTTTCAAAGATGCAAATTTTCGGCAATAGGGCAGTTGCCCGGTGCCGGACAGGGGGTATGACGTGAAGCCACAAAGACCTATTGCATGGCGCATGCGCCAGACTAAGTTGCAACAGGATGCTGCTGCTAAGAAGGCAGCGCAGGCGGCGCGGTTGGTGCAGTCGGCTTCAGATGCTGCGGCGTCAGCTACTGAGGCATTGCACTCCCGGTCAACCCTCCCAGTAGGCAGCCCT
>NZ_JBWKQD010000036.1:0-547 GCF_059418585.1 Rhodoferax sp. GW821-FHT07G04 | reverse complement strand
TGGTCATGGGCTCCTGTGAAAAAGGTAAAAAAAGGACTGAAGGATTAAGCGGTGAGGGGAATCAAGCGGACGGCAACAACCGAGCCTTCGTAGCTCTTGTGGTCGATGCCCTGGATGCCGTAGCTGAAGTAGCAAAGCCAGGCGTAGGAAGCGTCCCATTCGTCGCTGGTCCAGTGCCAGGTAGGCTCCAGCTTGTCCTGCAAGTTGGCGAACAGCATGGCGGCCACGGGGCGGGTGGGCAGCTCGCCGCCGTGTTCTGCGGCCCAGGCCTTGGCCTTCTTCCAGGTGAGGCGCTGAGGGCTCTTGGCGGGCAGCAGCGTGGCGGCGTAGTGGATCTGGTCTTTGCCAGTGATGACGCCGAAGAAGGTACCGCCGTCGAGATCTGCGCCGATGGCGGGCAGGGCGGTGATGGAAATGGATGCAATGGGTGTGGCTGTGGTGTTCATGGCCAGGGCTTTCAAGTGGGTTGGGAAGGGGTGAGGAATGTGACGCGGCCGTCGCGGTAGTGCAGGCGGTTGTCGTAGCGGCTGGGGATTGCGAGGAAGGC
>NZ_JBWKQD010000035.1:0-583 GCF_059418585.1 Rhodoferax sp. GW821-FHT07G04 | reverse complement strand
TTGGGGCGTTTGCCCAGTACGAGTTTTGCCATGATGGTTCTTTCGCAGAGTGGTGAAGAAAATGCCCGTACCCAGCCACCGCTCCCTGCGAAAGGAGACAGCAGCCGGGCCGGTGCGGGGTGGCTTGCGCCGATGGGTGCCGCGCTTACGACGCGTAGCGGGTGGAGCGGTTGTTGCCGCTGATGGCAACCTTGCAGGTGACGATCTGGCCGTCGGTCATGATTTCTTCCTCGTTGAGGGAAACCGTGCACGGCAGGTAGGTCACGGCGCCAGACTTGGCGACGCTGCGCATGATGGTGTTGGTCTGCACTTCGGTCAGGGACTTCAGGGCGACATAGCCAGGTGTGCCGATGGCATCGGCATCCAGCTCCAACGTGCGGTCGACAGCGGTAAAGCCGTCATTGATGTTGTATTCAACATCGCTCTCCACAAACTTGTAGGTGACCTTCTTGGGCTCACCACCGGTGGAGGCCGGCTTGAGCACAGACGACAGTTGCACCCATGTTGAGACCTTGCGCACCGTGCCCACGCCGCTACCGGCGGGGTAGAAGGTGGTGTTGGTGGTGTCCTGCCCCTCCAACAC
>NZ_JBWKQD010000034.1:0-682 GCF_059418585.1 Rhodoferax sp. GW821-FHT07G04 | reverse complement strand
GACATGGTCATGCTCGCCACCGAGCGGCGCGACCTGATGCTGCGCAACGATGGCGAAGTGTGGACGCAGTTGGAGGGCATTGAGCCCCTGCCCATCGTCATCACCCCTATGCAGCCCGAGGAGGCCCGCCACAAGTTCATGGAGCGCTTTGTGGACCTGTGGGCAGACCACGTGCTGCAACCCGCTGCGGAGGCCGCATGACAGGCTCACGCATCTCCGCCAAGGCCCTGCGCTGCCTGGAGAACTTGGCCGTGGCCGGCGCATCCAGCGTCGAAGAGCTGGACAAGCTGGACCCCGAGGCCCAGGGCCACAGGCCCATCATCAACGGGCTCTTCACCCAGGCCTACATCGTTTCCGACTCCGCCACCCGCTTCAAAGGCAACCCGGTGCGCTACAGCCTCACCGCCAAGGCCAGAACGCTGCTGGCGGGCGCTAAAACCACCAAGCCTATCGAAGCAACCCCACCCCGCAAAACCAGCAAGCGGCGCCAGGCCGCTGCTCTGGGCGCCGTGGCCGGCCGCCAGAGCCACAACAGCCTCACCACTGCCGGCTATTACAAGCCCACGAACGACATGCTAGCCCCAGCCGCCCGCCAGGGCGCTGAGGCCTTCCTCGCAATCCCCAGCCGCTACGACAACCGCCTGCACTACCGCGACGGCCGCGTCACATTCCTCACCCCTTC
>NZ_JBWKQD010000033.1:0-717 GCF_059418585.1 Rhodoferax sp. GW821-FHT07G04 | reverse complement strand
CGGTTGTTGCCGTCCGCAGATTGCCGATCAATCCTTCGGTCCTTTAAGCGGGTAGGCGCACACCATGGCCACCGCTGTCACACGGCGCCTCGTCGCGCTCGCCATTGCGTTGCTGAGCGTGTGCTCGGCACACGCCTTTGTCCCCATGGTCCTGGTACAGGCCGCAGACCGGGCCGTGTCAGCAGTGGGCTATGTCTCGCAACTCCAGCCCGTCGACGATGCCGACCCGGTGCAATCCGTGGAGCGCCAACGTGCGCTGGGCGGCAACGTCATCCTATGGCCCGGTCGCACCCTGCATGACTTGGACCGCTTCGCCGCGCTGCTCCAGCAAGCCAGCAAGTACCGCAGCACGTTCACGCACGTCTACCTAGTACACCGCTTTGGCGATGAGATCTTCTACTGCCAATGGGGTATCTGCATGGGTGAAGACGAAGGCCTGCTGCAGATAGCCGCCCGCATGGCCCACGCGGCCGGGCTCAAGACCATCTGCACAATCCTGCCCGACGTCATCCTAGACCGGCGCTTCCGCCTGGGCGACATGACCATGTGCGACGGCATTGCGGCCGATGTGTACTTCTCCATCCGTCCCACCGTGCCAGACCTGCAGGGCTGCCGCTTCAGCGACAACTACCTGGCCAACCTCTGGCACTGCAGCGAACGCAAACTGCGCGCTGCGGACTTCCAGGGCCAGTTTGGCTGTATCGCCCAAGGCTTTGC
>NZ_JBWKQD010000032.1:0-719 GCF_059418585.1 Rhodoferax sp. GW821-FHT07G04 | reverse complement strand
CTGAGCACAGCCGTCACCGCCCGCAGCGGTGGCAACGCCACCGTCACCTTGAATGCCCGCGTCAACGGCGCCAAGCCCGGCGGCACCGTCACCTTCTACAACAACGGCACCGCCATCACCGGCGCCATCGCCCTGGTCAACGGCGTCGCTACCACCAGCGTCAGCCTGCCCGCAGGCATGACCGCTCTGAGCGTCCAATACGCGGGCGACGCCAGCAATACGACGGCCACCTCGGCCACGGCCAACACCAACTTCGCCACTGCCACCACCAGCACCATCGCACTGGCGGCATCGCCCGCCAGCGTGGCCCAAGGCGCATCGGTCACCTTCACCGCAACCGTCACCGGCAGCAGCCCCACCGGAACCGTCGCCTTCCTCAAAGGCACAACCGTGCTGGGCGTGGCCAACGTCGTCAACGGCACAGCCACCCTCACGCTGAGCAACCTGCCCATCGGAGCAGGCCAGGCCATCACCGCCAGCTATGGCGGAGACAGCGTCAACACCAGCAGCGTCAGCAGCACCACCAGCGTCAGCGTCAATGCAGCAGCGGCAACCCTGGCCCTGAGCAGCGCCAACGCCAGCGTGCAGGCCGGCACACCGGCCATCTTCACCGTCAAAGTCAGCGGTGCCAACGCCAACATCCTGCCCACGGGACAGGTCACCTTCTATGACGGTGCCACCTCCCTGGGCAACGTCACCCTGGTCAATGGCTACGCCAC
>NZ_JBWKQD010000031.1:0-744 GCF_059418585.1 Rhodoferax sp. GW821-FHT07G04 | reverse complement strand
CGCCGGTCAGTGTGAGTCTGAGCAGCTCGGCCAATAGCATCAATGCGGGCAACCAAGTGACCTTGACGGCCAATGTGGGCGGCCTGCGTGACCTCAGCTCCATTGGTACGGTGGCTAGTTCTGGAATGACTGTTTCAGGCAATACTGTGACCAAGATAGCTGGAACTGGTTGGGACAACTCCGTTCGCAGCTCGGTAGGGTATGTCGGTGGGGCCAGCGTTAGTTTCAAGACGAACGCCAGTAATTCAATGGTGGGTCTAAACACGGACCCTGCCACTGACAATAATTACACCAGTATTGATTGGGCGTTTTATTGTTCCAGCGGTACCATGTATGCTTATGAGAACGGTGCTCAGGCGGCATATCTTGGCACTTGTACGAGTAATGATGTACTCAGCGTTACATACGATGGCGGTACGGTTCGCTATTGGAAGAACGATACTGTGTTGCGTTCTGTGGCTACGGCCATTACGCAGCCACTGTATCTAGATTCATCGTTTTACATTAGCGGCGATCAAGTCAACATACTGGGCTTCTCCGGCCAGACGACACCAGCGACCAATGGCAACGCAGGCACGGTCACCTTCTACAACGGCCAAACCGCCATTGGGACCGGCACCGTAACCAACGGTGTTGCCACCCTCACGACCAATGCGCTGACCAACGTAGGCAATTCCAGCATTACAGCCGCCTACAGTGGCGATGGCTTTAATGCCAGCGCGGCTTCAGCCGCCAGCACCATTG
>NZ_JBWKQD010000030.1:0-746 GCF_059418585.1 Rhodoferax sp. GW821-FHT07G04 | reverse complement strand
ATGGCCGAGCCGGTGCTGGCGTTGCTGGCGTCGCCGCTGTAGCTGGCGCTGATGGCGGCCGTGCCGGTGGTGGTCAGTGCGCTGGTGGTCAGGCTGGCAACGCCGTTGACGACGTTGGCCTGGCCCAGGTAGGTCTGACCGCTGAAGAAGTTGACTGTGCCCGTGGGAACGTTGCTCAGATCGGTTTGGGCGTTGACGCCGGCGCCGTTCTTGAATTGCAGGTCTGTTAGCAGGGTTCCGCTGGTAGCAAATGACGAATCAAGGTACAGCTTCTGCGTAATGTTGGCAGCCACCGTATACAAGGCAACGCCATTTTTAAGATAGCGGACGTTGGTGCCATCGTAGGTCACGCTCAGCGTGTCGCTGGCAACGTAGGATCCCAGGCTTGCAAGGTTGGATCCACTCGCAAAAGCATACAGACTACCTCCAGTGGTATGGAGGCAATAGTCGATGCTGGTATAGCTACTGTCTGTGGTTGGATCGGTATTCAGCCCCACCATTGTGGCCGCAGAGGTTGGGACCTTGAAGCTCACGCTCGCTCCACCTGTATAGCCATCCGTGCTGCGAATGGAGGCGTTCCAGCTCGGGGTTGCTGTGGCTGTTACGGTGTTATCCACCAAAGTGACGCCATCTACTGCAGTAATCGCGCTCAGCGGTTTCAAGCTAGCCACATTGGCCGTCAAGGTAACAGGCGATCCGGCCGCCACCGTGCCCACCGAGGTGTTCAAGGTGATTGTGGGCGCACT
>NZ_JBWKQD010000029.1:0-752 GCF_059418585.1 Rhodoferax sp. GW821-FHT07G04 | reverse complement strand
GGCACGGCCGCCATCAGCGCCAGCTACAGCGGCGACGCCAGCAACGCCAGCACCGGCTCGGCCATCAGCAACGTCACCGTCACCGGCGGTGCCACCCCACCCCCGGCCACCACCACCACGCTGAGCAGCTCCACCAGCGCAGCCAACTACGGCCAGAACCTCACCCTCACCGCCGCCATTACTGGCGGCACCAACGGCTTTGCACCCAGCGGCACCGTCACTTTCTTTGACGGCAACACCGTACTGGGCAGTGCTGCCGTAGCGGCCAACGGCCAAGCCACCCTGGTCCTGAACAACCTGATCGTAGGCGGCCACACCATCAAGGCCGCCTACTCGGGCGACACCAAGGGAGCCGCCAGCCTCTCCAGCTCCAGCAACGTCAGCATCGCCAAGGCCAGCGCCAGCGCGACCCTGCGCAGCTCCATCGTCAGCCGCACCCAGACAACCACCCAAGTCTCCATCACCGCCGCCATCAGCGGCGCCAACCCCGGCGGACAGGTCACCTTCCTGAACAACGGCGTGGCCCTGAGCGGCGGCACCCTGAGCCTGGTCAATGGCTTGGCCACCTACGTGGTGGACCTGCCTGGCTCCAGCGCCAACCTGAGCGTCCAATACGACGGTGACACCAACAACACGGCAGCCACCTCGGCCGCTGCAGCGGTCAACCTGACCCCCAGCGCCAGCACCACGACAACGATCAGCGCCAACACCAGCAGCCTTGCCCAAGGCGCCAGCGTCACCCTCACGGCCCA
>NZ_JBWKQD010000028.1:0-815 GCF_059418585.1 Rhodoferax sp. GW821-FHT07G04 | reverse complement strand
AGTCCTCCTGACTACCCCCCCACCCCCCTGAAACCTGCGCACGTAAAAATTTGGGGAACCGATCGGTTTCCGGCGTACGATCTCTGAAGATCGAAGGCCCCCTACCCCACTGACCGTCGACGACCGCGCGCCGACTCGCTTGCCGTCTTCGCGTCGTGGCAGGGCTCGCACAGGCCCTGGATGTTGCTGTCGTCGTCGGTCCCGCCCTCGGCCAGCGGCTTGATGTGATCCCGGAGCGTGGCGACCGTGATGCGGCCCTGCTTTTCGCACTCGGCGCACAGTGGATGTGCAGCGAACAATGCGGCACGCATGGCCTGCAGCCGCCTACCCGTCACTCGCTTGGTGGCAGTGACAGACTTAGCCCACACTTTGGGTGGATGCTTGGGGCAGCGGCTTGTGCCATCGCGCACTAGCACACCGCAACCAGGGTGGCCGCATGGCTTTGGTGCTGCTGATGGCATAGAGTTGAATGGTTGACCGTCTTTCCGATCTGTCATCTGTTTGTCTACGCTTTTACTCGCAAACCTCAACCCTCTCGGGTCACACGGATACCACCACCGAAGTGGCTTACCGCTATGGGGCGCCCAACAGAAACCCACGCTCAGTTGCCTTGCGACGAATTCTTTGGTTGTGATGATCGGAGTCGAACCGATAGCCTACGAGCACAAGCCCGTTGCTCCACCAATTGAGCTACATCACAAAGAAAAAACCCCTGCAAGCATCAACTTACAGGGGTTCGCATATTCAGCTGTGAATCAATTGGCGTCACTGATTCCACAGCTTGCCTGAAATGTACCAAAAAAGTCTATGTAGAA
>NZ_JBWKQD010000027.1:0-893 GCF_059418585.1 Rhodoferax sp. GW821-FHT07G04 | reverse complement strand
AAGGGCAGCAGCGTCACCTTCACGCTGCAGGCCACGGGCCTGAACCCCACCCTGGCGCCCACGGGCAATGTGAACTTTTACGATGGTGCGACCCTGCTGGGGCCAGCCACCTTGGTCAACGGCATAGCCACGTTCAGCACCAGTGCACTGACCACTGGCAGCCACAGCATCACGGCCCAATACATAGGCGATGGCAACAGTGCGGCGGCTACGTCTGCGGTACTGACCCAGGTCATCACGGCCAGTGCGCCCACAATCACCTTGAACACCTCGGTGGGCACGGTGGCGGCCGGATCGCCTGTTACCTTGACGGCCAATGTAGCTAGCATCAAGGACTTCAGCGCCATCACCGTGGCCGATGGGGTGAGTGTGGCAGGTAACACCGTGACTAAAACGGGAAGTGCATCTGCATGGAATGCCTCCATTCGCAGCACGGTGGGATATACCGGTGGAGCCAGTGTGAGTTTCACAGCAAGCGCCGGTAGCACCTATGCAGTGGGCTTGAACACTGATCCAGTGACTGACAGTAGCTATGCCTCTATTGACTGGTGCCTTTACTGTTCAAGTGTGTATTTGTATGCATATGAGAATGGAACACAGATAGATCTCGGAACCTACGCTGCTAACGATAAGCTGAGTGTCACCTACGACGGCACCAGCATTCGCTACCTGAAGAACGGTGCGGTCCTGCGCACGGTGACGCCTCCGACCATCACAAATCCGCTTTATCTGGATTCGTCGATTTTCTCAGCTGGTAACCAGATCACGGACCTGCAATTCAAGAACGGCTCCGGCGTCAACGCCCAAACCGATCTGAGCAACGTCCCCACGGGCACGGTCAACTTCTTCAGCGGCCAGACCTACCTGGGCCAGGCCAACGTCGTCAACGGCGT
>NZ_JBWKQD010000026.1:0-947 GCF_059418585.1 Rhodoferax sp. GW821-FHT07G04 | reverse complement strand
AAGCTGTCGGTCAAGACAGTTTTGATGCGGAAGGAGCGCAGGTTCAGGCGCCCCCAGCCGGAGGTGATCTCGACAATGTCGCCCGCACTGAACCCGTGGGCAGTGGACGAGACAACGGCTTCTGTAGCGTTGGAAATACCGGAGACAGTTTTGGCAGACCCGAATGCGGTAGCAATCGCAAACAGGGTGCCGGTTAGGGTGCGTGCCATGTGGTGGCCTTTCTTTGGTTAAGTGCCCGCAGAGGGCGTAAAAAAACCCGCTGCCATTGCTGAAAGCGGGTGTGCTGTAAGCCCATGCGGGCACAAAAGACAAAGCCAGCCAGGTCGTAAAACCTTGGCTGGCTCTGTCAGATGTTTTGTTGTGTGTTCGGCTTTTCTATCGCGTGGCTTCTATCTCGAATCGCTGAATGCAGCCACGGGCATTGGTTACTGGGTCAATAGTCGAAATGGCCTCGCCTTGCGGTGTGCATACGAATGCACTGGCTACACGCAGAGCGGCCTCAATGCTGCGTATCAGCGCCAGCGCCTCAAGCCTGGTGTCGGCCCACACACTGATTTGCATTAATGTGAATCGCTTGTCGGGCGCGGTGTTGTCCACGTAGGACAAGGCCTCCCCTCCCACTCCCTGGTACGTGCCAAAAGGGTGGGCAGTTGCATTGGGCGCAACGTCTGGGAAAAACCGCGGGCACTCTGTGAGCAGTACCGCGAGCAGGTCGCTTTCCATGGTCATGACTTGCGGACCTCCTCAAGGTAGCGAACTTTGATCGCTTCGCGCACCTGGGTGCGCGTCTCAATGACCGATCGGCCGATGAACGAGTGGGCCGGCGAATGTCGGGTACCAAACTCGACCATGAAGCCATAGGGGGCCTCAGACTTGTTCCAGCTGACTTGGTAGGTGGACACATCCTTGAAGCTCTTGTCTTTACTAAACACCTGGTAGATGGCATT
>NZ_JBWKQD010000025.1:0-1046 GCF_059418585.1 Rhodoferax sp. GW821-FHT07G04 | reverse complement strand
CTGCCCACGGGACAGGTCACCTTCTATGACGGTGCCACCTCCCTGGGCAACGTCACCCTGGTCAATGGCTACGCCACCTTGGCCGTCAACACCCTGGCTGCGGGCAACCACAGCATCACGGTGCAGTACGCGGGAGATCCCAACACGGCAGCGGCCACCTCGGCGGTGGTGGGCCAGACCATCATCGCCACGCCGGTCAGTGTGAGTCTGAGCAGCTCGGCCAACAGCATCAATGCGGGCAATCAGATCACGTTGACGGCCAATGTGTCGGGTCTCAGGGACCTCAGCAGCGTGCCTACAGTGAGCACTGCGGGATTGACTGTGTCCGGTAATACCGTCACGAAGACGGCAACTGCAGCCGGTTATGACAACTCCATACGCAGCACGATCGGGTATACCGGTGGTGCCAGCGTGAGCTTTAGAGCAACCAACAGCTCCAACGCTACGGTTGGGTTGACGACCGACCCTACTGCCGACAACAACTACAACAGTATTGACTGGGGTATTTATTGTTACCTCGGCAGCGGCATCTGGATTGAGGAAAACGGCACTGGCACAAACATTGGCACCTACGTTGCCAACGACATACTGAGCGTCACCTACGACGGCGCCACCATCAAGTATTGGAAAAACGATACCGTCTTGCTTTCCAGAAATGTGGTCATCACGCAACCGCTGTACATGGATTCATCGTTCTATTCAAGCGGTGACCAAGTCAACATCCTGGGTTTCTCTGGTCAGACCACTCCATTTACCGGGGCCAGCAACACCGTAACTTTCTACAACGGCCAGACGGCGATTGGATCGGCCACAGTCAACAGCGGCGGGGTGGCCAACTTCACCACCAATGGACTGACCGATGTAGGCAATGCCAACATCACTGCGGTCTACAGCGGAGACGGCTACAACGCCAGTGCCGCCTCAGCCGCCAAGGCCATCACCGTCTTGAGCGCGTCGGGCCTGCCAGGGACCACCACAACCCTGAGCAGCTCAGCCGCCAGCACGGTTGCCGGCCAAAGCGTCAACTTCACGGCCACCGTCACCGG
>NZ_JBWKQD010000024.1:0-1144 GCF_059418585.1 Rhodoferax sp. GW821-FHT07G04 | reverse complement strand
CGTCGCCCGAGTAGGTGGCCTTGACGTTGGCCACGCCTGTCATGGGCATGTTGTTGACGGTGAGCACGGCTTGGCCGCTAACCACCGCCGCGGTTCCCAGGATGGCTCCGGCTTCGTTGAAGAAGGTGACCAGGCCTGTGAGGGGCGTGCCGTTGGTGCCGCCCGCTACGCTGGCCGTGAAGTTGACGCTTTGGCCGGCTGTAGTGGACGCAGCTGAAGTGCTCAGTGTCGTGGTCGTGGCGGGCAACGCACCGGATGCTGCTGTGACATTGATGGTGCCAACGCCCGATTGGGCTCCGGCACTGTAGTTGTCGCCACTGTAGACCGCTTTGATATTGGCGGTGCCAACGGTCGTCAAGGCGCCTGTGGTCAGCGTTGCAACACCGTTGGTTACGGTACCGGTGCCCAGTACGTTCTGGCCGTCATAGAAGGTGACCTTGCCGTTGTTGGTGCTGGTGGCTGGCGTCGTGCGGCCGGAGAAGCCCACAATCTCAAATTGATCCCCGGTGTAACCACCCTTGGCATCGAGGTAGAGCTTCTGGGTGATATTGGCCGTAGTCGAGCGCACAACCGTGTCGTTTACCCAATAGCGGACCGTACTGCCGTCGTAAGTCACGCTCAAGACGTCGTTTGCCGTGTAGGTGGCAAGGTTCATGTACCCACCTGAACCTTCGTAGACACTGAAGCGTCCCTCTCCGGCAAAGATGCACCAATCCAGGCTGCCAAAGTTGGCGTCGTTCTCAGGATCGGTGTTGAGGCCAAGCATGAGGTCGCACTCATAGGTCTTAACCTTGAAACTGACACTGGCGCCACCCGTGTAACCGACCGTACTATGTATCGTTTGGTCCCAGTAGTAGGTGCTAGACGTTTTGGTCACGACATTGCCGGAGACCGTCAACCCGGAAGTTGCAACCAGGCCCAAGGTGCTGACATCCTTGACCGCGGGAACCGTGGCAGTCAGTGTGACGGGCGAACCGGCGGTCACACTGGTTGCCGACGTACCGAGGGTTATGCCGCCGCTGGTGCTCAGGGTGATCGAACCGCTTCCTCCGCCGCCACCGGTCACCGTGACGTTGCTGATGGCCGAGCCGGTGCTGGCGTTGCTGGCGTCGCCGCTGTAGCTGGCGCTGATGGCGGCCGTGCC
>NZ_JBWKQD010000023.1:0-1154 GCF_059418585.1 Rhodoferax sp. GW821-FHT07G04 | reverse complement strand
CTGCCCACGGGACAGGTCACCTTCTATGACGGTGCCACCTCCCTGGGCAACGTCACCCTGGTCAATGGCTACGCCACACTGGCCGTCAACACCCTGGCTGCGGGCAACCACAGCATCACGGTGCAATATGCGGGAGATCCCAACACGGCAGCGGCCACCTCGGCGGTGGTGAACCAGACCGTCATTGCCACGCCGGTCAGTGTGAGTCTGAGCAGCTCGGCCAATAGCATCAATGCGGGCAACCAAGTGACCTTGACGGCCAATGTGTCGGGTCTCAGGGACCTCAGCAGTGTGCCTACGGTTAAAACCGCTGGTTTAGCTGTATCCGGCAACACCGTAACCCAAACAGCCGCGTATACCGGCAACTTTGACAACGCGATATACAGCACCGCTGGCTATATCGGTGGGGCCAATGTGAGCTTCAAGGTACTCAACGCCAGCAGCGACTTCGGTATCGGCCTCAATACGGACCCAGCGACCGATAACAGCTACAACAGCATTGATTGGTGCTTCTACTACTACTCCGGAACACTGTACGCCGAAGAATTTACACCGCAGGGCGGTTCGAACGTCGTGAACATCGGTAGCGGGGTTCCAGGTGATGTCCTAGGCGTCAGCTATGACGGCACCTCAATCCGCTATTGGAAGAACGGCACTGTTTTGCGCTCGGTGGCTGCGACCATCACGCAACCACTGTATCTGGATACTGCCTTCCGCGGCGCCAATAGCCAGGTCAACATCCTGGGCTTCTCTGGGCAACCGGCCCCAGGTGCCAATGGCACGGTCACCTTCTACGATGGCCAAACAGTATTGGGTACAGCCAATGTCGTTGGTGGTGTTGCCACCCTCACGACCAATGCGCTGACCAATGTCGGCAATTCCAGCATCACCGCTGCCTACAGCGGCGATGGCTACAACGCCAGCGCAGCCTCGGCCGCCAGCACCATTGCCGTGGCTGCTACTGCAGTCATTCCCGCCACCACCACAACCCTGAGCAGCTCAGCCGCCAGCACGGTTGCCGGCCAAAGCGTCAACTTCACGGCCACCGTCACCGGCGGCACCAACGGCACGCCCCTTACAGGCCTGGTCACCTTCTTCAACGAAGCCGGAGCCATCCTGGGAACCGCGGCGGTTGCCAACGGCCAAGCCGTACT
>NZ_JBWKQD010000022.1:0-1167 GCF_059418585.1 Rhodoferax sp. GW821-FHT07G04 | reverse complement strand
CGCCGGTCAGTGTGAGTCTGAGCAGCTCGGCCAACAGCATCAATGCGGGCAATCAGATCACGTTGACGGCCAATGTGAGCGGCATCAAGACGCTGAGCAACTTGAATAGCCTGAGCAGTCTGGGTCTGACAACCACGTCCGGACTTACCGTGTCTGGCACCACGGTAACCAAGACCGGTGCTAATGCAGGCACCTATGACAATTCCATTTACACCACCAGTGGCTTTGTTGGCGGAGCCAGCGTCAGCTTTAAAGCAGGCCCCGGCGCCAACTATGCAGTAGGTCTGAACGTAGACCCAACGACGGATACGCGCTTCGACAGCATTGATTGGTGCATTTACTGCTCCAACGGCAACGCCTACTATTACGAGAACGGAACCGGCGCAAGCCTGGGTGCCACCTACACCTCTAGCGATGTACTGAGCGTCACGTATGACGGCACTGCAATACGCTATTGGAAAAACAATACCGTGCTGCGTTCGGTGACCGTGAATATCACGCAGCCGTTATGCCTGGATTCGTCATTCTTTGCAAACGGTGAGCAAATCAACCTTGTTGGTTTTTCTGGCCAAAAGACACCCACAAATGGCGGAAGCGTCACCTTCTACGACGGACAAACCGTATTGGGTACAGCCAATGTCGTTGGCGGTGTTGCCACCCTCACGACCAATGCGCTGACCAACGCAGGCAATTCCAGCATTACAGCCGCCTACAGTGGCGATGGCTTTAATGCCAGCGCGGCTTCAGCCGCCAGCACCATTGCGGTTGCGGCAGCAGCCACGATCCCCGCCACCACCACCACGCTGAGCAGCTCAGCCACCAGCACAGTTGCCGGCCAAAGCGTCAACTTCACAGCCACCGTCACAGGCGGCACCAACGGCACGCCCCTCACAGGCCTGGTCACCTTCTTCAACGAAGCCGGAGCCATCCTGGGAACGGCGGCGGTCGCCAACGGCCAAGCGGTACTCACCGTCAACAACATGCCCATGACGGGCGTGGCCAACGTCAAGGCCACCTACTCGGGCGACACCAGCGCAGCCAGCAGCACCTCCAACACCGTGGCTGAAACCGTAGGCAAAGCCACGTCTGTCGTAACCCTGAGCACAGCCGTCACCGCCCGCAGCGGTGGCAACGCCACCGTCACCTTGAATGCCCGCGTCAACGGCG
>NZ_JBWKQD010000021.1:0-1458 GCF_059418585.1 Rhodoferax sp. GW821-FHT07G04 | reverse complement strand
GCGACTGCGCTGGAATACTTGCACCGCTCGCTATCGGAGTTTGGGCAGGTTCAGAGGGACGGCGGTTAGGCATTTACAGCCCCCTGCGCGGCGGGGATAGTCGTGACGTGGATGTTTTGTGCCTGAACCAGCTCGGGCATCAGGATCGTCGGGTGCTTAAGCTTTACTGCGGCAGGAATGCCTCGCTTGAGCCAGTTTTGAACGCGCTGCGCCCCACCCTTTTTATTGATGTTGAGCAGCTCGGCGACTCTCGATGGACCGCCAAGGCGAGCGATCAGCTCGGCGTCATGCAGATTAGTAGTCATAGCCGCTATTAAACACCATGTTTAAACAAATTTCAAACAAGGTGTGTAAAAACATTTTGTTTAATCGGTTTCAATGAACGAGATGCACCAATCCATGGAGCGCCTTTACAAGTTCGTCCGTGATAGCAAACAGATCACTGGACAAACTAAGCTCGCCTTGGCGATGGGGGAAACACCCCAGGTCATAAAGAATTGGGAGGCGCGAGGCATCTCTCAGCGCGGCGCTAACCTCGCTCAAAAGAAGTTCGGTTGTGATGCCAACTGGCTACTCGGACGGACAGCATCTCCAGCACATGGTCACGGTGAAGTCGCGCCTGGCAATCACATCGTTAGCGAAAAGAATCCATGGGCATGGCCATTCAACACAATCAGTCGGCAGCAGTGGGACCTGCTGTACGAGGATGAAAAAACCCACATCGAAAACGACATATTGCTACGCGTAAAGAACCGGGGTGATCCTATAAAGGAGGACGCGCCCGCGCCAAACGCCGCAACTGGTTAATCAGCTTGACCTGTTCAGCGGCGAAGTTTTGTGTTTTGCAACCTATAAAAGCACCCGGGCGATAGTCGTTTGGAACAATGCGCGAAGTCGAGCAGACCAGCCGCCAATAGAAACCTGCCAGATATCGGAGGAAACCACTTGAAGAAAAAAATAGTCGCTGGCGCCGCAAGTATTGTCTTCGTCTCAGCATTGGGCGGATGGTGGTACAACGAGATTCGACCACTCGACACAGTGAAGGATTTGGTGCGTGCAACCCTAAAAGATCCGTTGTCCGCTCAATTTCGAGACCTAACCTACTCCACAAAATCCAAGGTTGGTTGCGGGGCTGTCAATGCGAAAAACTCAATGGGCGGCTATGTCGGGTTCAAGCATTTCATCGCCTTCCCCGACGGTGATATCAGGTTCGCGCCAGAGCCATCACCGAGCACCGACGATATTCAGACACAAATCGAACGGAAGCAGCAAGAAATCAATTTCCTGACGCTTGCGGAAGCCAATTGTCGACAATCAAAAGAGCCGTAGCGCCGATTTTTAAACAAGATTAAACATAGTGTTTGATTTTTGTTTAAACATGGTGTTTAATTCACTCCACCCCGCCATCCCGGCGGGTTCAAGGAGTGAATCTTGCAAACATCCACCGCCCCCACCACA
>NZ_JBWKQD010000020.1:0-1478 GCF_059418585.1 Rhodoferax sp. GW821-FHT07G04 | reverse complement strand
GCCAGTGACGCAGCAGCCGAAGGCCTGCGCCCGCTTGGTGGCGATGTTGAATTTGAATGGATGTTGCAGCCATGACCTACCGCCATGCCTTCGACCGCCTGGGCAACCAAGTTCCACCACCCGCCAGTACATGGCTGCACCGCACCATCCAGCGCACGGCCTGGACTATTGCTGCAGTGTGCCTGGCAGGCCTGATCTGGGGGCGCTGACATGGGCCACAAGCTCCCCACGCCCAAGCGTGCTGCCACCTGCATGGAGCTAGGCACCTGCCAGCACTGCAAGGTGCGTTGCCTGCTGTGCGCAGACGACCCCAACCCCTGGTCTCCCAACGAGGTGCAATGCACCCCCTGGGAATACTTCTGGACCGGCCTGGCGGTGCTGCTCGTGCTCCTGTGCGTCTTCTTCACAGTCGGCTTCCTCGCCGGCCGTGCAGTCGGGTGGTGGGCCGTATGACGCGCCGCGCCCACGCTGCGGATGTGCAAACGTCTGCACTCTTCCCATCGCCCGAGCAAGACGCCGCCGAGCACACCGGCACCCTACTGCGCGCGGCCGAGGCCCGCAGCAAGCTGCTGGACAGCGATGGCCACACCGTGCCAGTGCTGTGCCTGGACATCGAGCTGGACAACGCCTACCACACCCACATGCGGGTGGAGCAACCCTTCCCCGTAGGCCACCACAAAGAGGCAGAGGCCGCTGCTCACCGCCTCAAAAAGGGCATGCGCGTCACCGTGCAGGCCCCTCTCGTAGGCCTGCGCCTGGTCGCGGCCAACACCACCCATATCCACACCCACCCAACCGAGGAAACCGCGTAATGCCATCCGTCACCGTCATCATCGCCGACACCCCCAACGGCGGCATATCCATCCGCAGCGACTTCCAGCCCGCTGTCGGCAACCCCTGCAGCCGCGCCCAATCCGCAGCGCTGGACATGATTCGCCGCACCCGCAAGGATTTCGGCCTGCCCGATCCTGCTGCCACCAGTACCGAGCTGACAGCGCCCCCCGCACGCACCGATGGGGTTGACATCGACCGCGTGCACCGCTCCCGTGACAACGTTGTTGGAGCGTCCGAATGAACCGCGCCGATACCAAACTGCAGCGCGGCACTGCCCTCGTACTCGTCGGCCCTGCCGGGGTCGGCAAGACAAGGCTCGCACACGCCATCGCCAAAAACCATGGCACATACCTTGAGCTGCAAGCCGGCGCCGATTTCAGTGAGCAATTGCGCGATGTAGTCCCCCTCCGTCCAAAAGTGTTGATCGTTGATGGCGAACCGACGCGCGCCGAGTTCACGCAGATCAAAGACATCCTGGCCAATCCAACCATAAAGGTGCGGGAGGCCTACACACCCACAGCCAAACACTTCCCATCACCCTTGGTCATCATCACTGCGCAAAACACGCGCTGGATTCCAGCTGGCACACCTCAACGGCTAGACATCGTCACCCTGACCGCACGCTCGCCCAGCAAGGCAGGAAG
>NZ_JBWKQD010000019.1:0-1517 GCF_059418585.1 Rhodoferax sp. GW821-FHT07G04 | reverse complement strand
GGCTTGGCGCCGTTGACGCGGGCATTCAAGGTGACGGTGGCGTTGCCACCGCTGCGGGCGGTGACGGCTGTGCTCAGTGCCACGGTGGCCGTGGCTTTGCCTACGGTCTCGGCCACGGTGTTGGAGGTGCTGCTGGCTGCACTGGCGTCGCCCGAGTAGGTGGCCTTGACGTTGGCCACGCCTGTCATGGGCATGTTGTTGACGGTGAGCACGGCTTGGCCGTTGGCGACCGCCGCCGTTCCCAGGATGGCTCCGGCCTCGTTGAAGAAGGTGACCAGGCCTGTGAGGGGCGTGCCGTTGGTGCCGCCCGCTATGCTGGCTGTGAAGTTGACGCTTTGGCCGGCAACGGTACTGGTGGCTGAGCTGCTCAGGGTTGTGGTGGTGGTGGGTACCATGCTGGCCGGTGGGGTGACGCTACCGGATACGGAAATGTTGCTAATGCCTGACCCACCACTGGCATTGTTGGCGTCGCCGCCGTAGCTGGCACTGATGCTCGCCGTGCCCGCCGTACGCAAGGCGTTGGTGGTCAGGGTGGCGACACCATTGACCACATTGGCTTGACCAAGATAGGTTTGGCCACTGAAGAAGTTGACCGTGCCGGTGGGCACATTGCTCAAGTCTGCCTGGGCGCTGACACCCGCTCCGTTCTTGAATTGCACGTCGGTGATCTGAGTGCCTGCACTCGAGAACGACGAATCCATATACAAAGGCTGCGTGATATTCGCCGCCACCTGGCGTATGACACTGCCGTTTTGAAAGTAGCGTATGTTGCTGCCGTCATAAGTGACACTCAACACGTCACCAACATTGACCATATAGCCGGAATAGTGCGAAATCCCGTCTTCACCCATGTAATGAAAGCCTGGGTCTATAAAATTACCGCTCTCACAAAATATGACGGACCCATCACCTGGACAATAAAAGGCATAGTCCAAAGAGGTATAGCTGCTATTGGTGGCTGGATCCGCATTCAAGCCAAAAAAGCCATACCCAGAAATGACCTTGCAACTGGCACTAGCGCCTCCTGCAAAACCGACCGTGCTACGGAGAGATGAGCCCCACGACACATTGCCAAGCACCGTCATGGTGGAACCAACCAGACTGACCCCATCGACCACGGTGATGTCGCTAAGCTCCTTCCAACTAGCCACGTTGGCTGTCAGCGTGACTGGTGAGCCCGCCGATACGCTGGTCACCGAAGTACCCAGGCTTACCTTGACAGTGCTAGCCGTGATCACCTGGGTCAGCACCGCAGACGTAGCCCCCGCACTGTTGGCATCGCCCGGATACTGGACCGTGATGCTGTGGCTGCCAGTGGTCAGTGCACTGGTGCTGAACGTGGCTACGCCATTGACCAGGCTCGCACTGCCCAGGTTGGTCGCCCCATCAAAGAAGCTCACACTGCCCGTGGGCGCCAGGGTGGGGTTCAGGCCCGTGGCTTGCAGCGTGAAGGTGACGCTGCTGCCCTTGGCGGCGTTGGGGTTGAAGCTGGACAGGCTCAGCGTGGCCGGTGCCGC
>NZ_JBWKQD010000018.1:0-2022 GCF_059418585.1 Rhodoferax sp. GW821-FHT07G04 | reverse complement strand
GCGACTGCGCTGGAATACTTGCACCGCTCGCTATCGGAGTTTGGGCAGGTTCAGAGGGACGGCGGTTAGGCATTTACTACCCCTTGCGCCAAGGGGTGGGCTGGGGGGGCCAACTCGGGCCAAATTCGTTTCCAATCGTTGGGCCTCAATACCTGTCGAGGCACCATTCGCAAGGTGACAGACTCAATCTGTGGACAGTGCTCAATCGGAACTCCTCGGACTTTCCAGTTGCCGATCGCCGCAACCGAGACATCCAGCCGTTTTGCCAGAGCACCACGACCACCCACCAGGCGAGCCGCGGTATCAAGCGGGTGTTCGCCATCGACCAGAGGAAGCTGAAGGTTCTGCATTTGCGCAGTCTAACACGTTATGTGTTATTTAATCAACACCACGTGTTTACACATATTGTGTTCAATCGTGCGCTATGAAGACATTGGGCGAACGAATAAAACAGGCGCGCGAGAAAAAGGGCTGGAGTGGTGAATACCTTGCAAAGAAGGTGGGCTACAAGACACAGTCTGGTATCAGCAATCTGGAAAGCCGCGCTACGGGGACCGGCGGTAACAAGATTGGCCTGATCGCGCAAGTGCTGAATGTGCCGCTGGATTGGCTGATGTATGGACCCGACTCAGAGAACGTCCCCTTCTTGCCGCCCAGGGTTCCCTACCAAACCGACATCCCGTACACGACTACGGCAGGCGAGACCGAGTCAAACTTGACTCCGTTTACAGAGCGTCGCCAGATCGATGAATGGACTCTCGCCGCGATAGCCATCATGAACAAGCTGAATGAGCATCAAAAGGCCGCAATGGTCGCAAAAATGCGCGAGTATTCGCAGTTTTTGGGCCCCCCCCGCGACGGCCAAGCTCTACAAGTGGCCGGTTAGAAAAATAGAGCCGCTGGGAAAAAAAAACTCACACCCGGCGCAACAACAACTGGACTTCGTTGGAAACGATCACGGTAGCATCCGCTAGCGTGTTGGTAGGCTTTCACTTTTTAGGAGTCGTAGTATGGTTTTTGTGAGGATCGCACTGTTGGGCTTTTGGTTTGCCTACGCCTATTCAATGGGGCAAGAAGCCGTGTATGGGCTCAACGCTTTTGGAAAATTGGTTGCAGGTTCTTTTTTCCTCGTTGCACCACTGCTCTACTTTCTTCCCGCCTACGAAGCTTGGTCGCGGAAGCATCACAATTTCACATCCATACTGCTGGTGAATCTATTGCTGGGCTGGACCCTGATCGGGTGGGTTGGCTCGCTAATTTGGGCTTGCAGCAAGAGCAAAGAGCTACCGCAGCACCCGGCTCCTATAGCAGCTGATCAAGCGGTTGCCCCACCAACAATTTCAATGAAGAAGTGTCCTTTCTGTGCGGAAGAAATAAGAGTTGAAGCAATAAAGTGCAAGCACTGCGGCTCTGATCTAACGATCAGTAGCGCACCCAGCTGAATATGCACTAACACAGATAAACACAATTTGTGTTGACACACTAAACACGTTTCGTGTTTAATTCACTCCACCCCGCCATCCCGGCGGGTTCAAGGAGTGAATCTTGCAAACATCCACCGCCCCCACCACAGAGGCCAAGACCCCTGTAGCCCTGGCTGCCGCCGGCGCCACCCCCTTCCTCTCCCTCCCCGCCATCGCTGAAGGCGAACGCTATGCCGGCATAGAGCTGGACGCTGACGGCAACCCCGTGGCCCACATCGTCTTGCTGGCCGCGCGCCCTGCAAGCCGCCTGGCCTGGCAAGAAGCCATGGACTGGGCCGCCAGCGTAGGCGGCACCTTGCCCACCCGCCAGCAGCAGTCCCTGCTATTCGCCAACTGCAAGCCCCACCTTGAGCCCACTTGGCACTGGTCGTGCGAAACGCACGAAGACGACGCTTCCTTCGCCTGGTATTGCTACTTCGTCAACGGCACCCAGAGCGGCTTCCTCAAGTGGTACGAAGGCTCGGTTGTTGCCGTCCGCAGATTGCCGATCAATCCTTCGGTCCTTTAAGCGGGTAGGCGCACACCATGGCCACCGCTG
>NZ_JBWKQD010000017.1:0-2817 GCF_059418585.1 Rhodoferax sp. GW821-FHT07G04 | reverse complement strand
GTTTGAGGTGGCCTGTGGCAACAGGGCAATCACCCAGTGGTTGGTGATGCGAGCCAATCTGACGATTCTGGAGCAGTTCATTCAGCAACCGCAGCGGGAGGCAGCATGACCGCCCCGGACACCACGTGGTTGGCTGATGACGCAAGAACGCGCTGCCGTGGGCGCCCGGCAGGAGAGGTGCATCTGGCGCTGTTGCAGGCCGCGCATGCCATCAAGCGGGAACGGGCTGAGTCGGGCAAGGGTGCCACGCTGAAGGAGCTGGTGCACCGCTCGCAGGTGGGCTACAAGGTGGCCCGGGCGATGGTTCCAAAGATGAAGGCGTTGGGGCATTTGGCGGAGTCGGGCCAGCGTGCCGTTGACTACCGCAACCGGCCTGTAGCGGAGTATTTGCCGGTGGGCTCGATGGCGTGTGCCGAGGAGGCGCCGGCGCAAGACCTGAATCACTGCCTGACGGCCTGGGCGAGGTAGACCTACCCATGCCATTTAACAATCTTCCGGCGCTGGTGCCGTCGGGTGGGTCGAGTGCCCCCTGCTTGTGGGGTGCTGCCCTATGACAGATTCACCGAAGAATCCGCGCGATCCTTTGCCGCCCATCAAATTCGCAGCCCTGGCTGACGCGCTGGTGGCCCGCGCTGACACGCTGGTGCCGATGTGGTTGCCTGGCGGTGTGCTCAAGAATGGCGAATATCTGGTGCATTCCTACTGGCGGTCTGAGAAGACGCCAAGCCTGAGCATCAACCTGACGGGTGCCAATGCTGGCAAATGGGCAGACTTTGGTGGCGAGCACCGAGGCAATGATTTGCTGAGCTTGTATGCGGCTATCCACGACCTTACCCAAAGCAAGGCTGCGGTGCAGCTAGCGGGCGAGCTGGGGTTGGCGGATGTCGCAGGCGTGCAGCATGCAAGGGCAGGGCAAGGGACTGCGCCACCACGGCCCAGGCCAGCACCGTCGCCCGCGCCACCTATAGCCCACAAGTCGGATGAGGGCTGGAAGACGGTGACACCGGTTCCGGATATTGCGCCGGCTGCTACGTTCAAGCACCAGTATCGAAAGCCTGAAGAGATTCAACACACGGCCATCTACCAGATCGATGGCGCGTTGTATGGCTATGTGGTGCGGTTCAGGACCAGTGACGGTGGCAAAGAGACGCTGCCCTATACCTGGTGCACATCGGCCCGCGATGGGGCTAGCCGTTGGCATTGGAAGCAGTGGGATGAACCGCGGCCGCTGTATTTCCCTGGGGGCATATCGCCCATGGAGGTGGCATATCGGTCACTCCAGCCTGATGGCGAGATCCACAAGGTCACGGTGGTGCTGGTGGAGGGAGAAAAGAAGGCCGGCATCTTGCAAGCCTTGCTGGACGCCACTGCGCCTGGGGTCTACCTGGTGGCGAGCTGGGCCGGTGGCTGCAAGGCCTGGAAGAAGGCGGATTGGTCTTGGTTGAACGGTTGCACGGTGTTGCTGTGGCCGGATTGTGATGGCAAGCGCGAAGTGCTGACGCCTAAGGAGCGCGCGGCCTGCCTGGATGATGCCGCCCGCGAGGTGGCGCAGGCGATGAAGCCCTTGTTGGTGCCCGAGAAGCAACCCGGCATGTCGGCCATGCTGGGTATTGGTGCGCTCTTGCGCGATACACACGCATGCACTGTGCAGCTGCTGCCCATACCGGAGCCATTGGAGGTGTCGGACGGCTGGGACTGTGCCGACGCCATAGATGTGGACGGTTGGGATGGTGCGCGCGTGCTGGCCTTCTTTGGCGGGGCACAGCCATTGCCGGGTGGTGCCGACCCTGGAGCCGTAGTCCAGGCCGGGAGTGCCGGTGCTGGAGATGGAGGTGGCAAAAATCGCGATCCCCTCGTTGAAACTGGAGACGATGGGGATGCGTTCCAGGGGCACCTCGATTACATCGTCGACTCGCTCAAGCTCAAGGGGGTGCACGAGATCGGCGTCACGCGCAAGCTGCTGATCGCGGCGCTGCGCAAGTCACCGGCGCTGCTGGATTGCTTGGGTTTCAATGAGTTGACAGGCGTTCCTAGTACGCGGGTGGCATTCCCTTGGCGCGATGCGCCTGGGCCATTGATAGATTCGGACGATCTGGCGTTTGGTGATTGGGTGAGCAATACGTATCACTTGAAGGCGGCATCCCGCGCGGCCCTGGCCGAGGCTATGGATACGGTGGCGGATTCGCGGCGCTTTCACCCAGTGCGCGATTGGTTGAATGGCCTGAGGCATGACGGTAAGCCGCGGCTGGAAAAGTGGTTGATCCACATATTGGGGTATGACCCGAACGACGCGCAGGCATTGCCCCAAAAACTGCGGCGCTACCTGGAACTGGTAGGGCGTTACATGCTGTTGGGCTTGGTGGCCCGCGTGATGAAGCCTGGCTGCAAGTTCGATTACTCCCCTGTGTTGGAAGGCAAGGGCGGCATCGGCAAGAGTACCTTCGTCAAGGTGTTGGTGGGTGAGGAATTCTTCAGCGACACCCACTTTGATATTGGGCAGGGCAAAGATGGCATGGAGCAGTTTGTGGGCGTATGGGCCTACGAGCTGAGCGAATTGACGGCATTGCGTCGGGCGGACTCGGAGCAGGTCAAGCAGTTCTTCAGTTCGCAAAAGGACCGGTTTCGCGGGGCGTATGGGCGCTTTGTGCAGGACCATCCGCGCCAGTTGGTGATCTTCTGTTCCACCAACAAGAAGCAGTATCTCTACGACACCACGGGCAATCGGCGCTTTTGGCCATTTATGGTGTGGAAGGCGATCAACCTGGATTGGTTGCGCAAGTACCGTGAGCAGTTGTTTGCTGAAGCGGTGGCGCTGTT
>NZ_JBWKQD010000016.1:0-4318 GCF_059418585.1 Rhodoferax sp. GW821-FHT07G04 | reverse complement strand
CAATGCACTGGGCCAAAGGACCAGCTACACCTACGACGCCAATGCGCGCCTGACCGGCACCAGCTATCCAGACGGCAGCAGTGAAGCGACAACATACGACGCCGAAGGGAATGAAACGTCCAAGACGGACAGGGCAGGGCGAACAACCCGAATGGAATACGACGCCCTGAGCCGCCTGGTCAAAACAACCTACCCGGATGGCACGACGGAGACCAGCACGTTTGACGCGGCAGGACGGGTCACCGCTACCACCGACCGCAAGGGCCAGCGCAGCAGCACGGAGTGGGATGCTGCGGGGCGAAAGGTCGCGACAACAGATGCCACGGGAATTCGTTCTACGCAGACATTCGACGCAAACGGCAATCGCTCCAGTCAAACGGTAAATGGGCGCACTACAAACTTTACGTATGACGCACTGAACCGCTTGACCGTTGCTCAGTTCCCGGATGGCAGTAGTTACAACGTCGTTTATAGACCCGATCATCGGAAGCAAAGCGAGACCGACCCACGGGGCATGACGACGACTTACGGCTACGACGGCGCAGGACGATTGACCAGCGTGAGCCAAAGTCTGACTGGCAACACTACAGCTACAACCGGTTATGCCTACGACGAGCAAGGTGTCAAGACCACGCAGATCGATGCGCTGAACCGCACCACCACCTGGAGCATGGACGCGGGTGGCCGCATCACCAGCCGCAAACTGCAGGACGGAACGACCGAGCGCAACAGCTACGACCTTGAGGGCAAGCGAACCAACCACACCAGCTTTGCGGGGGAACAGTTCACATACCAGTTTGATGCGCGTGGGCGATTGACTGGTGCTGTTGTACCGCAAGGGGTGGACAGCAATAGCGCCATTTCGCAAAGTAGTGTGTTGTATACCTACATGCCAAGTGGCTTGGTAGCCAGTCAGCAAGAGCAGGGCTCCACCACGCTCAACGGCACGCAAACCTACCGGTATGACGCCAACGACAGACTGATTCAGAGCAATAGTCCGTTGGGACAGTTGAACTACACACTGGATGCCAACGGCAATCAAATAGAGACCAGTGTCAGCAACGCTACCAGTGATGGGGGTACCTCCACTAGCACATATGACGCTGCCGGACGCCTGACGACACTTACAGCACCGGACGGCAAGGTCACACGCTACGGCTACAACGCGGCAGGCCGGCTCATCCTGACGGAGCGCGATCTGAACGCACAGGCAGGCCAGGCCCAAGTGCTGCGCACGCACCAGCTGTATGACGGCGCCGACCGCGTAGTTGCCATTGCGCACATCAAGCATACTGGGGCAACGCAAACGCTGATGATGGGCCAGGTCCTCACAAGGGATGCCGGTGGCGCAGTCGCGCGGATTGAGTTGTACCGCACAGGATTCGGGGCAACCCCGGCCAGCTTTGATGCCAACACGGGCACCTTCAGCGGTACACCGGTACGGACACAGAGCTTTGAGTTTGATGCCAATGCAAGACTGACCCGCGAGAACCGAATCGACGCGGCCACTCCAACGCTCAGCCTGGATACGCGGTACACATACGATGCCGTCGGTAACCGCAGTACCAAGACGGCTACCAGCAGCGGGGGTACGGATACCACGACGTATACCTACGATGCAGCGGACAGGCTGACGCAGGAGCAGGTGACACTGGCTGCCGGGGGTACCAGGACCACGACCTACACCTGGGACCAGAACGGGAACTTGGCATCGAAGACCGAGACCGGCAAGGCAACCTTGTACCGGTTTGATCCACAGAACCGGTTGATTGATATACGCACTGGCAGCACAGCTGCAGCGGCGCAAGCAGCAACTGCTAGTGTGAGGTATGCCTACGATGCCAATGGCAATCGGGTTAAGAAGACCAGTCCGTCAGGTTCCACCACTTACCTCATTGACGCCAACCAAGCTTACGCGCAAGTTGTGTTGGAGAGCACAGGTACTACCAGCACCGCCTATGTGTGGGGCAATCAACTGATCCGCCAGACGCAAAGTGGGGCGGGTAATCTGTTTGCAACCGTAAACGCTGCCAACGATGTGTTTCCGTTGCAGGGGCATCTGAATACCAGTCTCGGTGCAATCGATGCCAATGGCAATGCTGTAGAGCAATCGGTGAACGACGCGTTTGGGCAGTTGGATACCTCCGCAGCGTTGAAGCAGAGTCATTTGTATGCGGGTGAATACTGGGATCAGGATGCGCAACTGCTGTACCTGCGGGCCCGATGGTATGACCCCAGGATTGGGCGATTTCTATCGGCCGACCCTAGTGAGGGAAAGCTTGACGATCCGCGCAGTTTGAATAGGTATGTGTACGTGCGCAACGACCCTGTTCATGGGACAGACCCTAGCGGGCGCTTCGGATTAGGCGAGATTGGCGCAGCCGCTGCCGTTGGGGCAATTTTGGGGGCGGTGACGACGCCTGTTTACAACCAAGCTATTGGGAAAGCAACCACTATCGGTGATGTTGCACAAGGCGCGGCGATTGGGGCCTTGTTCGGTGTTGGCGCCCTGGCGAGTCCAGTCATCGCCTTCGGAGGGGCAGTGTGGGGTCTCACAAACAGTGGTGCGTTGGTTTGGGATGTATTTGCCGATCCGGGAACTTCATGGGAGCAACGCGTCTCGGCATCATCACTTCTATTGGCTGCTGTGGCTGGCCCAGCTATAGCAACCCGTTACGCTGGGAATATTTGGGGGCAGCGCTCTATCGGTCTAAACGACTACCGTGTTCTGCACAATCTGGGTGTCGACCGTCTAGCGGCCTTTTATCGATCGCAAGGTTTTGAAGTTGCGTTGGAAGTGTATGTACGGAACCCGTTCTATAAAGTTGGTCGCCGTTACGATCTCGTTGTGAAGAATCTGCTCGGGGAATATATTGGGATTGAGTTCAAAGGAACGCAGAACGCCTATGTAAACCACCCTGGGACGCGTCAGGCAACGGCCGACGGTTGGATTGAGCAGCATGGCGGGATAATGTTTGGAAGTAGAGCACAAGACGCAAGATTCGATGGTCAGAGTGTGACGAGGGTCATACTGCTCGGCCCAAACTCCGCACCACCACCACTCTAAGAAACCAGTAATGATTGACTTTAAGAAAGAAAAAAAAGGCATCGATGAGGCGATCAAAGGAAGCCTCGACCAATTGTTTGTTTCCAATGGATTCAAGTGGAATAGGAGCAATTGCTGGACTCGTGATCGTGGTTGGTGCCTTGACAGCTGTAGCCTTGGCGCACATAAAAGCAGTAGTGGTCTTTACTGTGAGCTCATTGGTGGTGGCGGCTTGTTCGTCCGTGAGCATCATCCAATTTTTCAGCCGGATTACATGGATTACGGCACCAAGACGGTTCCACCAAGTTCGCTCGGCGGGCCTATTCACTGGATTGACAAGCGTCTTGATTTCAACACCGGGCGTTTTACGACGGTTGCGGAGTTCGAGTCTTGGTTGCCTTTGTACCGGAGGGCATTCGAGGAGTGTGCAATCCCGGAGTTGGATCGCTACAAGACTGAAGACATATTGCTGGAGGCGTTGCTTCAACCAGATTGGCTGAAGTCGGTGAAGCTGTCTTTGACACAAGATCGCAGGGGGGCGTTGATTGCGCTTATGCAGGCTCGGAAAGAAGGAGTTGAAAATTCTCTTGCCTGGGCCTTGGCAGACATTGAGCGTATCAAGGCGCAGGAGCCCGGGCCAGAGCGCCCGGGTCGTTGGCGCGAATTGCGACTTGTAGTTAACTTTCTTTCGGAAAAAAAACCTACCAGCTAGGTACTACCGGTGTCCTGTCGGAGCATGCTCAGTTGCTACTCGTTGAACTATGGGCTGCCCATTGCAAACGGAGGCTGCAATAGCATTTGCTATCGATTACATAGCAATTTATTCATATTTTACGAGGGCTAACGACATGTTTTGCTCTGAGTTATAGATAAATTTCAGCAATAAAACCCATATTGGGTATTTTTGAGCAAGCTCACGTACAAATTCACCTCTAGCCCTCGTCGGGTGTGGATGTTCCACTATCAATCCAATAGCATCCGGCTTTCCCGTACCCGCCACCGCGCTTTGAGACCATTCGCCAGATTCCTCCTCGCGGTTCTCCTATGCCAAACGCTGGCCCTGAACGCCAAGGGTGTCCCCGGCCCCAGCGGCGGCAGCACGGCCGGGCGCACCAGTGCCGGCGGCCAGCTCAAGATCATCAACACCCCGCCCGTGCTGGCCCAAGGCAACAACCTCGTCGATGCCGACACCGGCGAGACCTGGAACCCCAAAGACTTCGAACTCACCACCGAAGAAGGCTTCAAATACGCCTTGAGAGAAAACGTCGGCGT
>NZ_JBWKQD010000015.1:1965-4358 GCF_059418585.1 Rhodoferax sp. GW821-FHT07G04 | reverse complement strand
ATCAGGTTGCCCACGGCGTCATAGCGCATCGCGATGGGCGCCAAGGTGCCATCGGCCACGTAGATGGCGCGGTTTTGCGCGTCATAGACCGTGCGGATGGTTTTGTCATGCTCGGGGGCCGGCGTCGGCAAGAGCGTGGTCTCAAGATCCAAGCCCGCCAAGGGCAGCGTGTTCACAAAGGCCGTGCTCTTGATCACGTTGCCGTTGTTGTCGTAGACATAGGCCGTTACATTGGCCGTGCCATCGCCGCGGTTGACACCGGTTGCCGTCACGCGGCCATCCCCGTCGTAGCGACGGTACTGGATGTGGTTGGCAGCACCGCCGCCCAGACCCGACACCAGCGTGCTGATAGCCGTGTCCCTGGGCGCATCGCCCAAGGCGGTGATGCTGTCCGTGTTCAGCGGGTTGGCGTACTGGATGGTTTGCACCAGGCGGCCAAGGTTGTTGTAGATGTTTTCTGCAACATTGGTCTTGTTGCCACCCATGCCGTCGGTGCTCTCCACCAGGGTGAAGCGCAGGCGGTTGTCGGCATCGTAGGCGTAGCGGGTGACGCTCTTGTAGGCGTAGGCGTACTGGGCCGTGTTGTCCAGCGGCACCTCCACCTTGACCACGTTGCCATTGGCGTCGTAGCTGTAGTTCTTGACGATGTTCAGACCAGATGGGTCTTGCACCTCCGAGGTGCGACGGCCCAGCTTGTCGTAGGTGTAGACGGTGCGGTTGCCATTGGCATCCGTCATGGCCACGCTCTTGCCGCGGCCATCGTATTCAAAGCGGGTGACCAGGTTCAGGCCCGTGGGGTCTACCGTTTGGGTTTCCAGCTCGCCCTTGAGGTTGTAGGTGAACGCAGTGACGTTGCCATTGGGGTCGGTCACGCTCAGTTGCTCACCCTTGGCCGTGTAGGCATAGCGGGTGACGAGGTTCAGGCCATTGGGGTCCACGGTACGGCTGGCCACGCGGTTGACGGCGTCGTAGGTGATGTGCACGGTGTGGCCGTTGGCATCGACCGTATCGACCAGGCGGGAGGCGTGGTCGTAGACCTGGGTGCTGCGTGCCAGCGGCGCATTGGTGGCCGTCAGGTTGCCGTTCTTGTCGTACTCGTAGGTGGTGACGTTGTGGTTGCCATCGGTCACCGACAGGGTTTGTCCCTGGCGGGTGCGCGTGGTGCTGACACTGATGCCTTCGGGCGTGGTGACGGTGACACTGCGCGCCGCCTGGTCGTAGGCGTAGGTCGTTTTCAGGTTGGCCCTGCCGAAGTCTTCGATCTGGGTCAGTACGCGGCCAAACGTATCGTAGGTCGTGCGGCGTTGCGTCGCGCTTTGGCCTTGGATGGCCTGGGGATCGGTAACGACCAGGGTGCGGCCCTGGTCTTGGTAGTCATAGCTGGTGGTGTTGCCGTTGGCATCGGTTTGTGCCACCACGCGGCCAAAGGCGTCGTATTGGCTGGTGGTGCCGGCGTTGATGCCACCGGCATCGCCCACTGCGTTGGTCTGCAGGCCGCGGTGGTCGTAGCTGGCGGTGCTGCGCACGCTTTGGCCATTGCCAATGCCTTGGACGGTGGAGGTAGCCTCTGCAAAGGCGTTGTAGCCCATGGTCAGGGTGTTGCCCAGGGCGTCGGTGCGTTGGGCCAGGGTGCCGGTGCTGTTGTAGGCGTAGCGGGTGGTGCTGTCCTTGGCGGCGTTGACCAGGGTGTTGATGGCGGTCTTGACGGCGCTGGTGACCAGGCCGCCGCCGATTCCAGCCAGGCTGGACAGGGTGGCGGCTGAGAGGCGTGTGCCGTACTGGGTGCTGGCATTGAGCTGACCCAGGGCGTCGTAGCGCTGCTCGCTGACCTCGCCCAGGGCGTTGACGGTGTCGCTCAGGTGGCCGTTGGCGTCGTAGAAGAACAGGGTCTTGTTGCCGTTCTGGTCGGTGGTGCTGGTGCGCCGGCCTGCAGCGTCATAGCTGTGGGTCAGGCCGTAGTCGCGCCAGAGCTGGTCCACCTGGGTGGCCGTCGGGCTGTTCAGGTTTTGCAGTGCAGCATAGCCTTCCGCGCTGAGTTCTCCGACCAGGCGGCCTTGCACGTCAAAGCGGGCGCTCAGTGTGCGCTGGTCCTGGGTGTTGAGCGCGGTGGTGGTGCTGACCAGGTTGCCCATGCGGTCATAGCTGAACTGGCTGACCGTGCCTTCGGCATTGGTCTGGCTGACCAGGCGGTTGGCGGTGTTGTATTGGCTTTGTGTGACCTGGTCCTGGGCATCGCTGGCCGGGCGCAGGCTGTTGAGTGTGGCGCCGGCCGCAACCGGGAGAGCCACCGGCTTGGCATAGCGTATGGTTTGTGTGGCATTGCCGTTGGCGTCACGGATGGTTTCGCTCAGGGCGCCTTGGGCATCCAGCTGCCCTGTCACCAATCCGTGGGC
>NZ_JBWKQD010000015.1:0-1865 GCF_059418585.1 Rhodoferax sp. GW821-FHT07G04 | reverse complement strand
CCATCCACCGTGGCGCGCAGCAGGCCGTCCTTGTCGTGCACCTGGGTCAGCACGCGGTCGGCCGCATCGGCGCTGGCATGCACCACCACCGTTGCAAAGCTGGACGAGGTGGTGCTGGTGGCATTGGCACTGTCACCGCTGTAGACGGCAGTGATGTTGTCCAGCGCAGTGGCGCCAGGCAGCGTGAGGCTGGCCATGCCATAGGTCAGGGGCACGGGTGCGCCCAGTGGGGTGCTGCCGCTGTAGAAGGTGATGGTGCCGGTGGGGTTGTTGCCGGATACGACGGCACCCAACTGGATGCTGCTGCCACCAGCGCCACTCAGTTTCTGGGCATTCATGACCAGCGCGGTTGCGCTCACCCCTTGTTGCACGGTCTGGCTGAATTGCAGGGTGCTGGACAGGAAGTTGGCATTGCCGCTGTAGGTGGCCGTGAGGTTGAGGTTGCCCGCAGGCAGCTTGGCTGCCGACAGCAGGGCCACGCCGCTGACCACCTGGGCCGTGGCGACCACGGTGGTGCCGTTGAACAGTGTCACGCTGCCATCGGTGGCACCGGGTACGTTGATGGCGATGGTGCCGTTTTGCGTGATCGTCGCGGCAGAGCCGCGCGACAGGCTGGCTGGCGCCAATTGCACCGTCTGGTAGACGATGGCCGAGTTGCTGGCGGCGTTGTTGGCGTCATTGCCGTACACGGCTTTGATGCTGTTGCGGCCCATGGGCAGGCTGCCCACAAGGAAGCTGGCGATGCCACCTGTGACGATGGATTGGCCCAGCAGGGTTGCGCCGTTGTAGAAGCTGACCTTGCCGGTCAGGTTGGTGCCACTGACCTGCGCGGTCAGGGTGACCGGGGCGGTCGGTCCGCTGGGGCTTGGCGAGACGTTCAGTGTCGTGCTGGTGGTGCCCGCCGTGATGGTGGTGTTGACGACGGCCGAGGCACTGGTGGGGTAGCTGGTGCTGCCGTCGTAGACGGCCTTGAGTTTGGCTGTGCCCAGGGGCAGGCCGGCGGTGGTGAAGTTGGCACGGCCATTGACGACGTCGGCCGTTCCCAGCAGGGTTGTGTCGTTGTAGAAGCTGACGCGGCCGGTGGCAATGGCGCTTTGGTCGCTCGCGCTGGAGACCATGGCGCTGAGCGTGAGGTTGGCGCCGTAGGTGCTTTGGGTGTGGGCAACCGCCAAACTGGTGTTGGTGGCCACGCCTTGGACGGTGATGCTGGCTGCGGCGTCCAGGCTGGAGCCTGCGTGCAGCGTGTCGCCCGAGTACACCACGCGGATGCTGTTGGTGCCGACCGGCAACACACTGGTGACCAGCGTTGCGACGCCGGAAGCGTTGCAGGCTGCAGTACCCAGCAACACGTTTCCACTGAAGAAGCTCAGGGTGCCCTGAGGAACTCCGGCAGTACCGGAAACCGCTGTATAGACGTTGGAGACACCGGCCTTGAGGGTCACCGGTGTGCCCAGGCTGGGGTTGGCCGGTGTGGCGCTTTGCCACGCAATGCTGCTGGTGCTTTGGATGCTGGCGGTCAGCTGTGACGATGTCACGCTTTGGTTGTTGGCATCTCCGGAGTAGGCAACCGTGAAGCTGGCGGCGCCGGCTGGCAGGGTTGCGTTGAAGATGGCAATGCCGTTGACCAGGGTGACGGGGGAGCCGACGGCTGTGCCGTTGTTGTACAAAGTGGCAGTGCCAGTAGGTTTGGCGCCAGCAATGCGGGCGGTAATGGAGACGGTGGTGCCGCTGGCGGTCTGGGCCGCCATGGTGTAGGCCGTGCTGACGGCAGGCGTGGCTTTGCCCACTGTTTCAGCCACGGTGTTGGAGGTGCTGCTGGCTGCGCTGGCGTCGCCCGAGTAGGTGGCCTTGACGTTGGCCACGCC
>NZ_JBWKQD010000014.1:0-5184 GCF_059418585.1 Rhodoferax sp. GW821-FHT07G04 | reverse complement strand
TGCAGTCGGCTTCAGATGCTGCGGCGTCAGCTACTGAGGCATTGCACTCCCGGTCAACCCTCCCAGTAGGCAGCCCTTCGAGGGTGTTCCTTGACCGTGATCGCGTGCAGGGCGTCGATTCTGCAGCGCAGACTTGTCTCGTCAAGCGATTGAACGAGCACCGAGTCCTTTCCGCTATCGAAGCAAATCTGGCACTTGTAATGGCGGGGAGTCTTGTCATCCGCGGTCGGCTCGAACAGGTAGACAAAAGCTCCCTTACGGACCTCGAAAAGGACATGCGTCTCGCGCTTTCTGAGTGTTTTCTCCATATCAGTGTTACGCGCGGTTGCTTGCTCGAGCTCCTGGCGCAATCGAGAAATGGTCTCTGACATGGCCAGTGCCCCCATGTTTGCATCGACGAACTTGTCGGCCAGCTCAACCAGTGCGGTTTTGATGCGGCTGTCATCGCGGGCATCCACTGCGGCTTTGGTGAGCTCCAGTGCCCCTTTGAGCGCTGCGAGAGCGGCTGATATTTCTAGCATGGGTAACCCCTTGGTGAGATTGATCTGTGTGAGAGCAATCAGTGTAGCCAAGCGGGTTGCCCATCATTTTTTGGCCGCCCACCGCCATTCGATCCGGCACACCGGACTCCTTGGTGTTGACCTCCCTGACACTGTGGCCGCGCGTGGGAAGACGCTCGGCCTTTGGTGGGCCGGGGCGGTGGGTGCTTTTTTTAACGGTGTTGGTGTGCATGCAAAAAATTTTGCGCTGCATTCAACTGGTAACTCAACCGGTAAGCCGGTGATTTTTTTCTATCGAGGTGACACCCATGCAGCAACAGCAACTGCCCATGTTGACGCACTACGCGGGGCCGCGCCTGGTGCCAATGGATATGGTGGCCAAGGTCACTACCTTTCGCAATGCGGTGCGGCTGTGTTGGATGTTGCGGTTGCGCACCAGCCTGACCAAGCGGGCGCTGGCGGAGGAGGTTGGGCTCTATGCCAGCCACCTGACCGACTATCTGAGTGACGATCCCGACAAGCGTGAGCTGCCGTCCAAGCACATAGCCGCGTTTGAGGTGGCCTGTGGCAACAGGGCAATCACCCAGTGGTTGGTGATGCGAGCCAATCTGACGATTCTGGAGCAGTACATCCAGCAACCGCAGCGGGAGGCAGCATGACCGCCCCGGACACCACGTGTTTGGCTGATGACGCAAGATCGCGCTGCCGTGGGCGGCCCGCAGGAGAGGTGCACCTGGCGCTGTTGCAGGCCGCGCATGCCATCAAGCGGGAGCGGGCTGAGTCGGGCAAGGGTGCCACGCTGAAGGAACTGGTGCACCGCTCGCAGGTGGGCTACAAGGTGGCCCGAGCGATGGTGCCAAAGATGAAGGCGCTGGGGCATTTAGCGGAGTCGGGCCAGCGTGCCGTTGACTACCGCAACCGGCCTGTAGCGGAGTATTTGCCGGTGGGTTCGATGGCGTGTACCGAGGAGGTGCCGGCGCAAGAGCTGAATCACTGCCTGACGGCCTGGGCGAGGTAGACCTACCCATGCCGTTTAACAATCTTCCGGCGCTGGTGCCGTCGGGTGGGTCGAGTGCCCCCTGCTTGTGGGGTGCTGCCCGATGACAGATTCACCGAAGAATCCGCGCGATCCTTTGCCGCCCATCAAATTCGCAGCCTTGGCCGACGCGCTGGTGGCCCGCGCTGACACGCTGGTGCCGATGTGGTTGCCTGGCGGTGCGCTCAAGAATGGCGAATATCTGGTGCATTCCTACTGGCGGTCTGAGAAGACGCCAAGCCTGAGCATCAACCTGACGGGGGCCAATGCTGGCAAATGGGCAGACTTTGGTGGCGAGCACCGGGGCAATGATTTGCTGAGCTTGTATGCGGCTATCCACGACCTTACCCAAAGCAAGGCTGCGGTGCAGCTGGCGGGCGAGCTGGGGTTGGAGGATGTCGCAGGCGTGCAGCATGCAAGGGCGGGGCAAGGGACTGCGCCAACATGGCCCAGGCCAGCACCGCCGCCCGCGCCACCTGTAGCCCATAAGTCGGATGAGGGCTGGAAGACGGTCACACCGGTGCCAGATATTGCGCCGGCTGCTACGTTCAAGCACCAGTATCGAAAGCCTGAAGAGATTCAACACACGGCCATCTACCAGATCGATGGCGCGTTGTATGGCTATGTGGTGCGGTTCAGGACCAGTGACGGTGGCAAAGAGACGCTGCCCTATACCTGGTGCACATCGGCCCGCGATGGGGCTAGTCGTTGGCATTGGAAGCAGTGGGATGAACCGCGGCCGCTGTATTTCCCTGGGGGCATATCGCCCATGGAGGTGGCATATCGGTCACTCCAGCCTGATGGCGAGATCCACAAGGTCACGGTTGTGCTGGTGGAGGGAGAAAAGAAGGCCGGCATCTTGCAAGCCTTGCTGGACGCCACTGCGCCTGGGGTCTACCTGGTGGCGAGCTGGGCCGGTGGCTGCAAGGCCTGGAAGAAGGCGGATTGGTCTTGGTTGAACGGTTGCACGGTGTTGCTATGGCCGGATTGTGATGGCAAGCGCGAGGTGCTGACGCCGAAGGAGCGCGCGGCCTGCCTGGATGATGCCGCCCGCGAGGTGGCGCAGGCGATGAAGCCCTTGTTGGTGCCAGAGAAGCAACCCGGCATGTCGGCCATGCTGGGTATTGGTGCGCTCTTGCGCGATACACACGCATGCTCTGTGCAACTGCTGCCCATACCGGAGCCATTGGATGTGTCGGACGGCTGGGACTGTGCCGACGCCATAGATGTGGACGGTTGGGATGGTGTGCGCGTGCTGGCCTTCTTTGGCGGGGCACAGCCATTGCCGGGTGGTGCCGCCCCTGGAGCCGTAGTCCAGGCCGGGAGTGCCGGTGCTGGAGATGGAGGTGGCAAAAATCGCGATCCCCTCGTTGAAACTGGAGACGATGGGGATGCGTTCCAGGGGCACCTCGATTACATCGTCGGCTCGCTCAAGCTCAAGGGGGTGCACGAGATCGGCGTCACGCGCAAGCTGCTGATCGCGGCGCTGCGCAAGTCACCGGCGCTGCTGGATTGCTTGGGTTTCAATGAGTTGACAGGCGTTCCTAGTACGCGGGTGGCATTCCCTTGGCGCGATGCGCCTGGGCCATTGATAGATTCGGACGATCTGGCGTTTGGTGATTGGGTGAGCAATACGTATCACTTGAAGGCGGCATCCCGCGCGGCCCTGGCCGAGGCTATGGATACGGTGGCGGATTCGCGGCGCTTTCACCCAGTGCGCGATTGGTTGAATGGCCTGAGGCATGACGGTAAGCCGCGGCTGGAAAAGTGGCTGATCCACATACTGGGCTATGACCCGAACGACGCGCAGGCATTGCCCCCAAAACTGCGGCGCTACCTGGAACTGGTTGGGCGTTACATGTTGTTGGGCCTGGTGGCCCGCGTGATGAAGCCTGGCTGCAAGTTCGATTACTCCCCTGTATTGGAAGGCAAGGGCGGCATCGGCAAGAGTACCTTCGTCAAGGTGCTGGTAGGTGAGGAATTCTTTAGCGACACCCACTTCGATATTGGGCAGGGCAAAGATGGCATGGAGCAGTTTGTGGGCGTATGGGCCTACGAGCTGAGCGAGTTGACGGCATTGCGTCGGGCAGACTCGGAGCAGGTCAAGCAGTTCTTCAGTTCGCAAAAGGACCGGTTTCGCGGGGCGTACGGGCGCTTTGTGCAGGACCATCCGCGCCAGTTGGTGATTTTCTGTTCCACCAACAAGAAGCAGTATCTCTACGACACCACGGGCAATCGGCGCTTTTGGCCATTCATGGTGTGGAAGGCGATCAACCTGGATTGGTTGCGCAAGTACCGTGAGCAGTTGTTTGCTGAAGCGGTGGCGCTGTTCAAGAGTGGGGCGAGCATATTCCCGTCACTGGAGGAGGAGGCTGTTTACTTCAAGCCGGAACAGGAAAAGCGCCTGGTTGAGACTTCGGTGCAAAGCCGCCTGTATGAGCTGCTGACACGCGAGGGAGCGGCTGGTGGTGAGGGCAAGTTGACAGTGGAGTTGAACCAGCTCACCACGTTTGTGACGATTGACAAGCTGGTGATGGCGTTGGGCTCTGACCCGGGCAAGGCCAGCACCTTGCTGGAAGGGCAGGTGCGCGGGTGGCTGGAGGCCCACGGCTGGGAGTATGGCCGCGAGACCACTGGGGCGCGCAGGCGGGGCTTCATGCGGCCCGCCGTATGGCCGCCCGTGTTTGATGACGATGTGGATGTAGATGCATCCAATGCAGGAAGTGACAACCGCAATACACAGGCGGATCACCATGAGGGCGATGACGATGAACCATTTTGACCAGCGAAGGCTTTGTGTAGCCGAAAAGGTCGTGGTTCAAGAATCGCGCCGCGCAACAACACACCCAGGACGCAAGATTGGCAGCGTGTGTTGTGGCGCGGTGGCGGGGATGTCATTGCATGCACCCATGACGTAGGTCGCACGCATCAGCCGCGCTGGCGGCTGGGTTGGATGCGTCTACGCCCGCATCCGTCCAGCCGTCCACCGTTTGGCATGGAGCGCACAGCACGGTCGTATTTCCAGAAATACCGAGTTGGAGCTGCTGCATTGTCCAAGCGCGGCGCAGTCTCTCTTAAATGTGCGTACGTGATGTGTGGGTGTGCGCCCGCGCGCTCGCCCGCGAGCGATTGTGTGTATGTGATGACATCAATAGAAGTAGATGGACGGCTGGACGGACGGCAACTCAGGAGTACAGCATGGCAACAGTGGAAGACCAGATTGCGGACATCAAACGGAATATGCCCGAGACCTACAAGAGCATTCAGGACAAGGCCCAGGTTATAGGCAAAGCGGCCTATGGCCTGGTTCGGCGTGGTTTGCGCGGTGAGGCGAATTGCTTCTATGCATTCGAGCGCGGTAGGGTGGTGGGTACGCCTTTTGCGCTGCCAGCGATCACCGATTACATCGCCGGCAAGATGGTGACGTTTGGCTGTACAAACGTTTGCATATGGCCATTATTGGCCCCAACTGCGGAACAGGGGGCAGCGGATGGCGCGCATTGAATGGGTAAAGCACAGGCTGGACAACTGGGCGCTTTGGAAGGATAGGGAGAGCCGGGGCGGGTTGGGTTATGCCACCCAGTCGGTGTTGCTGTCTGATCCTGTGGACAGAGAGCGGGAGTCGCCGTTGCCAGTGGATGATGTGGA
>NZ_JBWKQD010000013.1:0-5617 GCF_059418585.1 Rhodoferax sp. GW821-FHT07G04 | reverse complement strand
TCGCCGTCGGGTGTGACCCGGGTCAAGATGCGGGCCGTGGTGGCACCGTGTTGCGCCCCCGCCCGGGTGTTGGCCTCAATGGCATCGATCCGCTCAGCCAGCGCAGCCAATGCAGCTGCGGTTGCAACGTCATTGCTAGCGCCGGTGCCACTCAGCCCCGGGTTGTAGGCAGCCGAAAAGACCTGTGTACTGGCCTGCGGCACAACGTTTGTGCCCACACCTGCAGACGGCACCGTCAGCCCAAACCGGGTTGACAAAATGCCGCCCGTGGTGGTCAGGCTTGCAGCGGTTTGTCCCTGCAGCAGCCGCAGCTCCAGCAGCGTTTGCGCGTTGGTTTCAGCCAAGGTCAACAGGTTTTGGCTCAGCTCTGGCAGCGCTTTGGCAGCGTCCTGGTCACCCGCACGGGCCTGGGCCGTGGCGATGCTGAAACGCGTCTTTGCCGCGGCAAAGGCCGCCTCGCCCGTGCCCTCTATCAGCCCACGGATGCGCTTCACCTCTGCATAGATGCTGTCAGTGATCTGCTGCCAGGCGCTGGCAATGCTGGACGCAGCCGTTTCGCCGGCGCTACTGCCGCCCCCACCACCACCACCACCGCCACTGCTGCCCACACCAGAGCCAAAGCCGCCGGGCGTGGCCTGCCTAACACCGCCCACAAAGTCAAAGATGGCCTGCTGGTTGGACAGCAACACCTGGGCCTGGCTGGACGCCGGGTCAAGCGACTGGTAATACGCCAAGGCCGAGGCCTGCGTGGCGGACATGATGTCGCTGATACTCAGGTTCAACCCACCCGCAGCCAGCGTTTGCTGAAGCTGTTGGGCCTGGAAACCGCGCACGTCCGACGCCGAGCCCCAGTTTTGAATGGCGGACAACATGTTGTTCGCCGCAGCCCTGGCAGAAGCCGCTGCCTGGTCAAACGCTGGCGCCAGGTTAATGAGGGACGCCACGAGGTTTTGCCCACTGGCGGTGGAGATATCAATGCTCTGCACCAGGTGGCGGAACTCTTCTTTGGAAGCCGGCACCGAAACACCCAGTGCTGCAAACTGAGCCCTCAAGCTCGCGGTGGCGTTGGCAGCCTTTTCGGCGTCGCTGTAGAACGCGTCGTAGTACGTGCCCACGCTGGCCTGCAGCTTCTCCACGCCACCAAAGGCATCGACCAGGCCGCTGGCCATGCTGGCGCTGGCCACGCTGACGGGCAGCATCACAATGCCAAGCTGCTTCAGGTCAGCATTGACAATGCCCAAGCTGGACGAGAGGCGCTCCAGGGTTTGCGACGAAGTTTCCCCAGCGCGCGCCATGCCTTTCAACGCGCTGCCGTAGGCGCTGGTGATCATTGCATCGCCGAAGCCCGCAAAGGTCTCGATCAGCTTTTTCTGCACGCCTTCGGAATCCAGGCCGCCCAGGTCAATGTTGATGTCCTGGGTGAAGTCGTTCACCGCATCAGCCGTCAGGCCAATGGCAGCGGCGTAGGCCTTCACGGCCGCAGTCGTGGCCCGCACACCGCCGTCGAGCGCGGCCTGTGAGCCGCCGTCCAGTTCCGAATAGCTGCTGTTGTGGGTGGTGTAGGAGCCAATTCCAAATGCACCCCGATGGTCTTGGGTGTAGTCGGTGCGCCGCTGGGCCGTTGCACCTGTGGTACTCAACCTGCCGCTGATGCCACCACCCGCCTCACTGACCTGGTAGCCACCCAGCACGGCGTACATGCCTTGTGCGCCGAGCGCGCTGCCAGACAACATGGCGGCAGTCTTGGGATCGACACCAATACTCTGCCAGAGCCTGTCGGTCGCGTTGACGATGCCATTGGGGCCGAGGAAGCTGCCCTTTGGCCCGCTGTTCGCGCCATCGCTCACGGTAAAGCCAACACCCCCGTTGTTGCCGGCACGGAAGCCCTGGTTATAGGCCTCGCCCGACGCCAGAACACCCATGGCGATCCAACCAGCAATGGGGATGCCAGCAAAGCCTGTCGCGGAGCTGGCAGTGGCCGTCCCACCGCCCAGCACGGTGCCCGACCCGATACCCGCACTACCACCTATGGCAGTGCCACCAGCAGTGGCCGCAACACCACTGGCCGCGCTCGACCCAATCACGCTGGACAGCGTGGTGCCGGTGATCTTTGCGTACAGCCCGCCAAGGTAGTTGGTGGCCGTGGTGAGCGCCTGGGAGCCAGCAGTCATCAGGCTACCGCCGTTGGTGTACAGGGAATTGATGCCGCTTGCCGCGCTCAAGACGTTACCTGCGCCGCCAACCTGTCCGCCACCGCCACCACCCACAACGCTAGTTACCGCGCTGCTGATGAGGCCTGTAACCGGGCTGATGATGGCGCTGATGATGGGGCGCAGCACCATGGTCTTGAACATGTTGACAACGGTGTCGCGCAGGTTCTCGGCAAACCCCTTGCCGGACTCAAAACCGCGCAGCAGCGCGTCGGTCAGCGACTGGTTGATGCTGTCGGCCGTGCGCTGCCATTCATCGACCACCGCCTTGGTGGCTACGTTGTTGGCCTCGAGAACGGCGTTGGCCGTTGCCTGTGCGCGCAGCTCGGCACGCCGGGCGTCGGCCTCCGGCCCCTCGCCCAGGTTGAGCTTTTCAATGACTGCCAGCTCTTTTGCCAGGCGCAGCTCCACCTGGCGCTGCCCAATGATGCGCTCGCGCGTTTGCTGGGATTGGCCAATCAGCTCGACCTGCAGGCGCAGCGTGTCGGTCTCTTGCGAGGCCGCGATCGCGGCCTCGGTCAGCTTCAGCGCTTCCTGCTTGTATTCGGTCTCCTGCAGCGCCTTGACAAAACGCTCCTGCGCCTCGACCTTGGACTGCAGCGCCGCCACGTAGGCCGGCGCGAACTGGCTGGACGAATCAGCCTCGGCCGCCTGCTGCTTGAGCAGGGCCAGGGTGCTTTGCTCAATGGCGGTTTTGGACTTGCCAAAATTGGCGTTAACAGCCTCTTGTCCCAGGGCCTGGTCGTGAATGCTGGTGGCCTGCTTGCGAACGGCGTCGATCTGCTGGTTCAGCAGATCCGCCGAGGCCTTCATGGCATCGTGATACTTCTGCTCAGCCAGCACCTGGCGATCCACGGTAGCTAGAGCCTGGGCCGCTACCAGTGCTCTTTCCTTTTCCGCGCGCGCAACGCCGTTGATGGACGTCTTGAGCTCTTCCTGTATCTTGGTGACCAGCTTTTCGCCATCAGTCCTTTTGTCGACCGAAGAGCCGGAGGTTTTCAGTAGCTCCAGGTATTTGGTCTGTTCGATGATCTTGGCGCGGATGCCAGCTACCTCCGACTGGCCCGATGTGTCGGTATATTGCCTACGGATGCCAGCTATGCGCTCGGCAAGCTCTCGCTCCGTGATGAGGCCTTTGTTGATAAGGTCTTGCCCCTCTATCCGAGCCTTGACCAAGGCCTCTTCCAGCCTGACGGCCTTCGACTTGAACTGCTCACCTTCCTTTTCCCATGCAGCCAAGGATTTGACAGATGCAGCTTCTTCAGCTCGCTTTGCAGCAACCCGGCCACTGAGTCGGTCTACTTCTTTCAACGCGTCCAGCTCGGCCCGCATCCGCTCCAATTGGATAGCCCGACCTTCTGCGGTGAGCCCGTCGCTATTGGTGTACTTTGCGTTTGCAAACGCATCCACCTGCTGCTGCTTGATGGCAATCTTCTCGCCAAGCGTGTCAGGTCGGCCAATGCCCTTGATGTCATCCAACGCCCCTTTGGCAGCCTTGGCAACCGCATTCCACCCGCGCTCAAATAAGCCGAGGTTGTTGACGATCTCGGCAGCGCGTGAGTTGATGGTGTCGGCATACGCCGTCTGCGCCAACGCAGCGGCTTCGACCAGGCGGCCCTGCTCCTCCAGCGCCTTGATCTGCCGGTACAGGCTGGCGGTAAGGTAGTTGGTGGAATCGTTGAGCTTGAGCGAGGCCTCCAGAGGAGACTTGCGCAGCTCATCAAACTGCTTGACGGTATCTGCAACCGCCTGCCCTGTCGCCTTGCTGTAGTTGATGGCCGCTGCGGAGAACTTTTCGAGGTTCTGCGAGCCAACGGCACCGGACTGCACCACCGCCGCCAGCGCCTCGGCCGCAGCGCCCTGTGTGCTGCCCGTGATCTTGGCAACATTGGCCGTCATGCTGCCGAGCTGGGACGCGGTGACGCCCGCAGCGTTGCCCGACAGAACGATGGCCTTGGTGAACGCAGCCGCTTCTTGGCTGCCGCTGTAGTAGGCATAGGCCACACCCGCCACGCCTGCCGCCAGCAACGTGAATGGGGTAACCAGGCCCGTCACATATGTGGCCAGCGCACGCGCAGCGTTGCCCGCGCCACCAAACATGTCCTTAAGCTGCCCGCCCTGCTGCAGCAGCACAGTCAGAGGCTTTTGCCCGCTCTGCAGGCTGACCACAATGTCGGTGAACTGCGCGGGCACACCGCGCATGGCGGCGGCCGTGGCCTTGGCGGACATGCCAATGCTGTCCAGAGAGCCGCTGGCGGCGTTTTGGGCATCGCGCGCCTTGGCCTCTACCTCGCGCAACTTCTGGAGCATCGGCTCGAATTTGGCGGCGTCGAGCCCTTTGTCGCTGATGTTGAATTCGATCCGCTGCGAGGCCGTCTTGCCCAGCAGCTCAAACTCGCGCGTCGCGCGTTTGATCGACGCTTCGATGCGCCCTTCTGCCCGGGTGAACTTGTCAGCGCCCTTCTCTGCGGCGTTACCCATGCCGTCAGCAGCTTGGCCCGCTTTGCCAGCTGCGTTCACCACGCCGTCCGCCATGGCCTGTGCCTTGTCGGCGACCTGGTCAAATGCCGCAGTAGCCTGGTCGGCACGGACAACGACTTCGCCCTGTATGGTTAGATCATCTGACATGGGGAGGATATAAAAAAGCCACCGCGAGGGTGGCTAGGTTTTGTTGATTTCAGCGATGGCGGCGAGCTCCATCACCTGCAGGTCGGCCAACAGCTGGTCCCATTCCTCCGGGGCATCTGTCAGCCGGTCAAGCAACCGGTAGACCACCTGGTAGTCGAAGCCAGTAACGCCTGACATGCCCACGCGCCATTGCGTCTGCAGCCGGCAAAACAGGGCGAAGGCCTCCAGGTTCTCGGGCCAGATCTCGATGTCGCCATCGTCGAAGTCGTCGAACTCAAACCAGTCGTCAGCCGCGGCGTTTTGCTTGGGCGGACGCTGGTAAAACGCTACGGCGATGGCCTTTAGTTTCCCAACCGGCCGTCGCAGATGGCAGCGCGGTACATCTCAATGATTGCGCCCGGGGCACCAGGGAATTCGTTGGCCAAGTCTTGCAACGATTGCAAGGACAGCTCAACGTCCAGATTCCACCCAGTGACGATGTCCATGATGTACACGGCGCTGGTCTCACTGGACTGTTCCAGATGCTCTTTGAGACTAAACGGCTTGTCGGTATCGCCCTCGGCCTTGACGGCCTCCAGCGCGGCCTCGGTCTTGGCATCGATGAATTCGCCAAACTCTTTGCGCGTGCGGTATTTGAAGGTGCACTCGACGGTGCCGGTGGTACCGTCCAGCATCTGGATGCTGATGGTGCGCTTGAAGTCTTTGGGGCGTTTGCCCAGTACGAGTTTTGCCATGATGGTTCTTTCGCAGAGTGGTGAAGAAAATGCCCGTACCCAGCC
>NZ_JBWKQD010000012.1:0-5959 GCF_059418585.1 Rhodoferax sp. GW821-FHT07G04 | reverse complement strand
CATCCTAGCGATACCATACCTATACGCGGGATTTTCTTTTCAATTACTTCAGTCATGGGGTGTAGTTTGACAGGTCTTGTGTACAGCTATATGCGATTTAGTGATCCCCGCCAGGCATCGGGGCACAGCAGCGAGCGTCAGCAGGCGTATGCGGCCAAATGGGCAGCTGAGCATGGCTTGCTCCTGGACGAATCTCTTTCGATGCGGGATGAGGGTCTATCGGCCTACCACCAGCGCCACGTCAAATCGGGGGCGCTGGGCGTCTTCCTGGTGGCCGTGGAGCAAGGCCGAATAGCTCCAGGGTCGGTTCTGGTGGTCGAGGGCCTTGACCGCCTCTCGCGTGCCGAGCCGATCCAGGCTCAGGCCCAATTAGCCCAGATTATAAATGCCGGCATCACCGTGGTGACCGCCAGCGACGGAAAGGCCTACAGCCGCGAGCGGTTGAAGGCCAACCCGATGGACCTGGTGTATTCGCTCCTGGTCATGATCCGCGCGCACGAGGAAAGCGACACCAAGAGCAAGCGCGTGCTGGCCAGCATACGCCGGCAGTGTGAGGGCTGGATCGCCGGCACCTACCGCGGCCTGATCCGCAACGGCAAAGACCCCGTGTGGCTGCGCCTGGTCGACGGCAAGTGGGAAGAGATACCCGAGCGCGTGGCAGCTGTGCGCGAGGGCTTGCGCCTCTACTTGACGGGCTACGGGGCCGGCAAGATCATCGAGCGTCTGACTGAGCTGAAGCTATCTCTAACGGGGCGTGGCCCCCAGGCGCTGCAGATCTATCGTCTGGTCAAGCAGCGTGCCTTGATTGGCGAGAAAGAGTTGACGCTTGGCTCAGAATCGTTTCGCCTGCCAGGCTACTACCCTGCCCTGCTGTCGCCTGCAGAGTGGGACGGCCTGCAGTTGGCCAATAGCGGCCGTGGGCGCCGCAATGCCAAGGGGCCGGTGCCCCATATCTTGACCGGCATGGGCATCACTGTGTGCGGCTACTGCGGCCGTGCCATGGTGGGGCAAAACATCGGAACCCGCAGGCACAAAGCAGACGGCCCCATCGCTGACGGACACAGACGTTTGCACTGCACCAGTGTGTCCTACGGCGGCTGCAACGTGAGCGGCTCCACGTCGGTGGCCCCGTTTGAGCGGGCGCTGATGGCCTTTTGCAGCGACATCGTCAACTTGCGCGCCCTGTATGGCGCTGACCGATCTGCAGGCCCTCTGGCGGCACTTGCCAAGGCCAGGCAGGAGCTGGCCGACGTGGACACAAAGCTGGAGCGCCTGACCGACGCCATGCTGGCCAGCAGCGTCGAGGGCGTGCCGGCAACCTTTGCCAAGCGTGCCCGAGATCTCGAGGCCGAGCAGCTGCAGCTGCGTGAGGCCATCCAGGCGGCAGAGCGGGATCTGACCGCCACCGCCCGCACCGACATCAAGGGCACTGACGAGGCCTGGCGGCGTCTGGTGGAGGGCGTAGAGGGCCAGGACTATGAAGCCAGGCTGCAGACCCGGCAGCTGGTGGCCGATACGTTTGAGCGCATCGTGATTTACCACCGGGGAACGCGGCCCCCCCCCGAAGGGGAAAAGGGGCCAATGGACATGATGCTGGTGGCCAAGGGTGGCACGGCCAGGGTGCTGCGGATTGACCGCAACGGCAAACTGATCGCGTCGGAGAGTCTCAGCGGCTACTAACTAAAAAGTAGCGCATCTACCGACAAGCTGTCATAGTGGCCGCCCTTTGTCACACTTTTAAGGCACCACCATGAACACTTTCAAAGCCTCAGCCCAATACGACGACTTCAACGGCACAGCTGCCGGCGACAATGCCGACCACTACTCTCTGGACGACTACCTGACGGAACAGGGACTCAAAGCGCCCGACGAGTTTCTGATCGCCAGCTCCCTTTGGGTCGGTGAAAACAACGCCGGGAAGCTGGGCTATGTGGGCATCACCGCATTCCTCCACAAGGGCGTGGACTTTGCCACGGTACGAGACGCCATAGCGTCCCAGAAAGAACCGATCCCCATACGCGAACTGCGCTTCGAGCTCACGCTGGAGCAGTACATCAGTCGCTTCAAACGCTTCAGCGTAATGTTCACCAGGCGCGGGCTGGATCTCGAAGGCCGCGAATACCGAACCATCGAGTAGACCCCAAATGTGTAAAAAGCCCACCGAACCGCAATCAAGCGGCCCGGCGGGCTAGTTTTGTTGGTCATTGCTAGGTCTTGGCGGCCGGTCACCCGGCGGCCATAGCACCTCATTTAACGGGAGTGGACGCAGCCAGCAGCGCGGTCTTTTGTTGACTGCTTGAGCTAGAGCCAAACCAGAATGCCAGTACCATGCCCAGCGCCATGTCCATGGTGCCCAGCACGCGGCCAATGATGATGGGGTCTGCACCAGGTGGTACCTGGTTGAACAACAGCGCAGCCTCCGCGGCCAAGGTCAGGGTGACGATGATCCAGGTCAACACTGAGGGTGTCAGGCTGTGGGTGGCAACCGCCATCGCACGGGCGCTGTCACGGTCCTTGAACTCCAGCTCCGCATACTTGAAGCCGCGCTCTTTTTCATCGTTCTGAAACTGCAGCTCCAGCTTGCGGATCTCCGCCAGGTGTTCGCTGGTGAGCTGGCCATCGGCGAAGATCTTGGCGATACTGGCCTGCGTGGGCTCGGACACGCCCAGCACAGAGCCCAGGGCGGATACGGCTGCACCGGCCAAAGGGCCGCCCAAGGCGGTGGCCACGGTGGGTGCCAGGGTTTTGAGGGTGCTGATCCAGTCGGTCATGTGTAGCTCCTTTGACCCTTGCGGTCGATGATCAATGCCTGGCGGCGGTTCTTGTCCGAGAAACTGATATGGACCCACTGGTCAAACTCCAGAATCAGCTGGTCGTACTTGATGTCGCTGTTGAAGATTGCGCGCATCACACGCTCTGGTGGACCAAAAGCCGGCGACTTGATATCAGCCGCATGGCCCTTGGGGTGGTCTTTCAGCGCGAAGTACACGCCCCACGACTTGTCATCCGCCGGCAGCGCACAGCCGGCGCACCAGGCCTTGAACGACTCGGCACAGATGACGCGCTCCAGCGCCTCACAACGGTGCCCGCTGGACACCATCACCGGGCACGCATTGAGCAGGATCCGCACGTTCTCCAGCCCGGCTGCTAGACGCTTCAGGTTCTCAACCACGGCCGGTGACGGCGTGTTGTCGATGCCCAACCGGGCGGCGGTCTGGCTGTCGGTCAACTCAGCCAGGGTAAAGTGGGGTGACAGGTTCATGGTCTCTCCTCGGGTTCGGTGTCTCTTGCGTCGTCGGGTTCATCCGCAGACTCCTCCAACAACTTGTTGATCTCTTTAACCAGGTCGGGCGGGATCTGGACGGCATTGGCGGCCAAGAGGCCCTGCAGCCGGATCACCACCACCACCAGGCGGGTGAACTTGACGGCATAGCGGTGGATCCGCAGATCCTGCTGCGCCATTTCGCGGTCCTGCGCTCGGGCGTGGGCTTCCATACTGGAGAGGCGCTTGAGCACATCGCCATCGAGCTGGTCACCCTTGAAGCCGTTGCGCAGTTTTGGGAAGAAGGTGACCAGGGCAAGCAGCGATGCAGCGGCTACGCCGACCGCCGCGCCCAGGTTCTTGCCAAGTGCACCCAAAGACTCAAGAAAGTCGCCCATGCCTACATGTCCGATCGGAACGTGGCCGATGCGCTCTTATGCACCGCCGTGCCGGACAGGCCATTGCATGCCACCTCGACCAAAATGCTTTGCTCCCAGCGCAATGCAGCCAAACCATAGGTGAGGATGTCGCTCTCAGATGGAATCGCCAAAAAGTCAGCTGCCGAGCCACCATATTGACGCAGCCCACCAATGCGCGCATTCGCAAAGCCCGCGTCAAAGGCGCCGTTAGGTATAGCGATGTCGCCCGCCTTGGCAGCGGTGCCGACGCCGGCGTTACTGACCCCCGTTGTAAGAGACCCCAGCACCATCCGCCACAGAGCCGTTTGCGCAGCGGAAGGCGCTATCACCACCGGAGCGCCCCCGTCTCGCGTAATCCGCACCGAAGAGATGTGCGTGCCCGAGTGGGTGGGGCAAACGACACTGAACAGGAAGCCACCGACGCCAGACACATTCACCAGAGCTGCGTAGGTATTGGCTGCAGTAATTGCTACCTGCGCCCCCTCCCGCGCCATGGCTGTGTGGAAGCCAGCAACGTCTGATGTATATAGGGTGCCAATGCCCTCCTTGATATTCAATCCGGTTTGAAGAATGCCAAGAATGGGTAGATGCTTTGGATTGGTGATCCACCGACCACCGCCACCCAACACATCTTCACTGTATCCAGATGCCATTTAAATTCTCCAATCGTTGAGGGTGGAATCAAAGACAAAAGTGCCCTTGAAGTTCTTTGTGTTCAAGATGAATGAGGTCGTAAAACCCATGATCGTTTTGCCGTTGGGCAACAGCGTGAGGTTGTTGACGTTGAAGGTGCCGTCCACGTCGAAAGGCGTAACCTCATCACCATCCGCAGGCGAAGCGGGGAACGTCAGTGACCAGGCGCCACCAGTGGTACTGGCCTTGATGCGCTCACCGGCGGCAGCGGTGTAGGTAGTGGTCTTGCGGATCCAGGCAGTGATGCCAGACGCGCCCGTGTCTCCCTTGTCGCCCTTGGGACCAGACAGCGTGATCGACCAGTCGTTGCGGGTGTTGCTACTGCTGGCGTAGCTCATGGTCGCGTTCAGCGCGCCAGTGCCGGAGTTGTACGACGCAACCTGGCCATACATGATGTCGGTCGGGTTGCCGGTGCTGACAAATTTCAGGTCTTGTCCAATACCCCACTGTCGCCCCGTGGTTGCAGTAAAGCTCTTGGAGCCAGTACTCATGGCCACAGACGTCGTGCTGGTTCCACTCAGGGCCGCGGCGTAGGCACCAGCTGCGGCCGCGCTGCCGGCGGCGGCCGTAGCGCTAGTGCTGGCAGAGCTGGCGCTGGTGGCAGCGTTGCTGGCCTGGTTGGTGGCCGTGGTGGCACTGGCAGCGGCAGCGGCAGCGCTGGCGGTGGTGGACGACTGCGCAGCCACGATCTCCACCCGCGCAGCCTCCACCTGGGTGCTGAACAGCGGTAGCTGAACGCCGAAGAACGTATCGCAATCGGTCTTGAACGTGGGTGACGTTCTGTCGAGCGATGGCAGTGCATCAATGCTCATATTCAAACTACTCCTTCAATCTCAAGCGCGCATAGGTGCGCGTTTGTGTACTCAATGTCGATAGAGAAATCGACGTAGAAGCCATAGATCAGCAGCGGCTCAAAGCCGGCTCGCCGGGTACCGATAAACACGCACAGCACGCCATCCAGAGCCTTGAGCGTGCGGTAGACACGGTTGAAGCGCGCCTTGTCAGTGACGACGGCCAGCGTGTTCTTCTTGCTGTTGGTGCGGCGCACGATGGTGAGGTTGCCGAAGTCGTTGCGCGTCTTTTTGGTGTAGCTGACGATGCCGACCTTGGCGCCCATCTTGGTGTTGCCTATGCCGATCACCACACCCGGTTTCAGCACACCAATGCCGGCCATGCCGCTGGTGGCCGTGAGCGTTACCGTCAACTCACAGGCGGTGAACTGCTCCGGCAGATCGGTCAATACCACGTCGGTCTGCGGCTCCCACTCCACAAAGAACCATTCGTATATGGATTCGATGATGGAAGCGTCCAGATCAATGTCGCGCGTGAATACCGTGGTACCGCCTGGCCCATCTTTCATGACCACCTGGGCAGTGCGCGCCGCAATATCGAACATACCAAGGCCACCCGTACCGCCTGGCCGCAACACATACACGTTGGGCGATAGCGTCTCGCTGGCGGTGCCGATCTCGTCGTCAAACGGGGCCCACACGTTGGTGGCGCTGACCGGTATCCACCAGTCGGTATCTGTCAGCGCATGGCCGGTGTTGGCAGCCTGCACAGATTGGTAGATCATGTGCGCGGT
>NZ_JBWKQD010000011.1:0-6077 GCF_059418585.1 Rhodoferax sp. GW821-FHT07G04 | reverse complement strand
GGCTGGGTACGGGCATTTTCTTCACCACTCTGCGAAAGAACCATCATGGCAAAACTCGTACTGGGCAAACGCCCCAAGAACTTCAAGCGCACCGTTGACGTGCAGATGCTTGACGGCACCGTCGGCTCCATTGAGTGCACCTTCAAATACCGCACCCGCGAAGAATTTGGCGCATTCATCGATGCCCGCACTACCACCGCGCTGGATTCAACCAAGGCCGGCAATGCTTCCGTGACTGTCGATGCGGACGGCGACAAGCCCTTCAGCCTCAAAGAGCACCTGAAGAAGTCCATAGAGGCCAGCGCCGACTACATCCTGGATATTTTGGAGGGCTGGAATCTGGATGTGGAGTTGTCCCGCGCCTCCCTGGAAGACCTGGCGAACGAATACCCCGGCGCCGCGGCCGCCATCATCGAGACCTACCGCGCCGCCATCAGCGAGGGCCGGCTGGGAAACTGAGGGCCATCGCCGCGGCGTTCTACCAGCGCCCGCCCAAGCAAAACGCGGCGGCGGATGACTGGTTTGAGTTTGACGACTTCGACGATGGCGACACCGAAATTTGGCCCGAAAACCTGGCCGCCTTCGCGCTGTTCTGCCGCCTGCAGACGCAATGGCGAGTGGGCATGGGTGGCGCAGTCGGCCTGGACTATTGCGCCGCCTATCCCTTGATAGACCGCGCCGCAACCAGTTCGCAGCACTGGGACCAGTTGCTGGCGGACCTGCAGGTGATGGAGCTTGCCGCCATCCCTGAAATCAACTCCAAAACCTAGCCACCTTGCGGTGGCTTTTTCGTACCCCCACCATGTCTGATGATCTAAGCATTCAGGGCGAGGTCGTTGTCCGCGCAGACAAGGCTACCCAGGCCTTTGACCTGGTCGCCGACAAGGCCCAGGCCATGGCGACCGATGTTGTGGGCGCTGCTGGCAAAGCGGGCCAGGCTGTCGACGGCATTGGTACGTCTGCTGAAAAGGGTGCCGAGAAGTTCACCCGGGCTGAAGGGCGCATTGAGGCCTCCATCAAACGCGCCACGCGCGAGTTTGAGTTGCTGGGAAAGACCGCCTCTCAGCGTATCGAGTTCAACATCGCAGAACGCGGCCTGGACGCCTCCAAGTTCGAGCCCATGCTTCAAGGCTTGCGCGATGTGGAGGCACAAGCCCGCCAGGCCCACGCGGCGGCTACTGGCTCGCTCGACGGTATAGGCATGTCCGCCAAGGCCACGGCGGCCGCCATGCGCGCCGTGCCGGCCCAGTTCACCGACATCGTGACAAGCCTGCAGGGCGGTCAAAGGCCGCTGACTGTGCTGCTGCAGCAGGGTGGGCAGTTGAAGGACATGTTTGGCGGTGCCGGCAACGCCGCGCGCGCGCTGGCAACCTATATTGCGGGGCTGATCACGCCGTTCACGGCGTTGGCGGCCGGCGTGGGGGCTGTCGGTCTGGCGTACTACAGCGGTAGCCAAGAGGCCTCGGCGTTCACCAAGGCCATCATCCTGTCTGGCAACGCGGCCGGTGTGACTACCGCACAGTTGGGCACCATGGCGGCCAACGTCGCCAAAATCTCTGGCACGCAAGGCGCGGCTGCCGAAGCGCTGGCTGCGTTCGTGCAGTCGGGGGCTATAGGCGCGCAAAACCTTGAGCGCTTCTCCGCAGCGGCCATCAACTACAGCAAGGCAACAGGCCTTGCTATTGGCGACATCGTTAAGCAGTTTGAAGAGCTGAAGAAGGCTCCGCTGGAGGCCTCGCTCAAGTTCAATGACTCCACCAACTACCTGACGGCCAACATCTACCGCCAGATCAAGGCGCTGGAGGAGCAAGGCCGCACTGCCGAGGCTGCGGCCCTCGCGCAAACAGCGTGGGCAGACGCCACCAACTCCAATGCGCAAAAGATCCTAGCCAACCTAGGCCTGCTGGAGCGCGGGTGGATGGCGGTGGCTAGTGGCGCCAAGGGCGCGTGGGACGCCATGCTGAATGTGGGCCGTCCCACCGACCCCGTGGCGGGCGCGCGCACGGCACTCGCCACGGCCCAGGAGGCGCTGGCCAGGGTCCAGGCACGCAGCAGCCAGTCCGGTTTGCGCGGCGATGAGTTGGCCAACGAAAACGCGCGCATCGAGCGCTTGCAGCGTGCTGTCGCCTTGCGCAATCAAGAGCTAGCGATTGTGGAGAAAGGCGCTGGCTATGAGGCCCTGAGCGCGGCCATGCAGGCGCGGAATGCTGAGGCGACGAAGGCGTTGGCAGCGTTCGAGAAGCAGGGTGACGAATTCAAGACCAAGGCGGCCAAGCGCGACGAAGAGGTTACCAAAGCCCAGGTAGAAGGGCAAGACTTGATTGCAGCCGGTCTCATCACTGAAAAGGATCTGCGCGAACGCATAGCCAACATTCGCCAAAAGTACAACGAGACAACTGGTCAGTCTGAGGTGGCCGCACTGCGCGCGCAGTTGGTTGAGAGAACAAAGTACCTTGAACAACTACGCACCCAGGGGCTCGACGCCAAAAAAGGTACAGAAGGCGATGCAAAAGTCCTGAAGATTCAGGAGGAGTTGAAGACATCCATCACTGGCGTGGCTCGTGCGGAGAAAGAAAAAGAGCTGGTGATCGCGCAGAGTCTTGCGACAAAGGAAAAGCAGATTGCCCATGAAGAGGCTTATTGGACGGCTCTCAAGGCCTCAAAAAACGTCCTGGAACAGCAGATCGACGCCGTTCGCAAGCAGGCCACCAGCATTCACGACCAGGCCCTGGGCCAAGAGGCGGTCAACGCCAATTTTGGCAAGTCCAAAACTGCCATCGAGCAAAGCACGCTGGCCCTTCTCAAGCAGCAATTTGCCGAGGCGGACTCTTCCGACCGGTTCGCACCGGCATACGTGGCGGCGCTGCAGTCCAAGATCGAGGCACAGCAAAAGTTCGTTCAAGCGCTGCAAGAGACCGAGTACAAGCAAGAGGCCCTTAAGCTGGCCGAAGGCGGTATTTCGGCCTCGCAAGAGGCAGAGTCCCTGCGCCTGCAGGTGGAGCTCATAGGCCAGTCCCAACAGGTGCGCGAGCGCATCATTGGGCAGCGCCAGGTGGAGCTGCGCCTGGCAAAGGAACTGGCGGTCATTGAAAAGCTCAACCTGGGCGAGGGGCCGGAGGCTGACGCCCGGCGTGCCGAGCTGCGCGCACAGGCCACAGCCAACGCCGTCATCGAAGCCAACAACGTGGCCACCAAGTCGGTGCTTGACGAATGGCAGCGCACGGCCGACAGCATCAACCAATCCCTCACCGATGCACTGCTGCGCGGATTTGAGTCGGGCAAGGGCTTTGCCGAGAACCTGCGCGACACCGTGGTCAACATGTTCAAGACCATGGTGCTGCGGCCAATCATCAGCGCCATCATCAGTCCAGTTACAGGCCTGATCAGCAGCGCGGTGACCAGCGTTGTGGGCGGTGGTGGCGGTGGACTGTTCGGCGGTGCGGGCAACGTCTTGAGCGCGGCAAGCGGCCTCAATTCCCTGTACACCAACGGCGGTAGCCTGATGACTGCTGGCTCCCAGGCGCTCACCACGGCCACCAACTACTTTGGCGGCCTATACGCAAAGATCACCGGCACCACGCTCTCCAACGTTATTGGTTCCACCGCTGCCAGTGGCGTGGCGGCCACAGCGGGCGGCACCGCCATAGGTGGTAGCGCTGGCATTGGCTCGGGCACTGTGTTGGGGGGTGGCACGGCTACCGCTAGCAGTGCGGCCGGATTTGCTGGTATTCCTGTGGCGGGATGGATCGCCATGGGCGTGCTGGCCTCGGGTGAGGCATTCGATCAAGGCTTTCGCGCTGGCAACAAGGGTGGCCTGGGTTTCACGGTCAGCGATGGATCCAACATTGGGCCGGCTGGCAGCTTCCTGGGGCCAAACGGTATCGTCAATGCCACTGACAAGATCTGGCAGAGCCTGGGCGTTGACCCCAAGACAGCCGCCATGTTGTCGGGCAGTGCTCTGGGCGCGGCTGGTATGTATGCAGTCCTGGGCGGCTATAAGGTCAGCGCCGACGGCAGCGCCCTGGCGGGCACGCTGTCGTCCACCGGTGGGGCATCGCTGCAGCGCCGCGACGACTTCACGCAAGACCACCGCGGTGCGTTCGGCATCGGGTCTTACACCACGCACAACTCGGAGTACTCTGCCGCGTCCGCCGGTACGGTGGACTATGTCAATTCCGCGATCCAGGTGGTGGACGCATCCGTCAAACACTACGCCGCAGCCATCGGCTTGACCGCGGACGCCATAGATGGGTTCTCCAGCCAGATCGATGTGACCTTGAGCGGGCTCAATGCCGACCAGCAAAAGGCAGCCATTGACAAGGCCATCACCGGCTTCATGGATGAGATGGTGTCGGCCGCCTTCGGCCCGCAGATCAGCGTGCTGGCCAAAGAGGGAGAAACGTCGTCGCAAACGCTGGTGCGGCTGGCATCGGATCTGGGTGTTGTCAATTCGGACCTGAAGCAGCTTGGCCTATCGCTGCTGCCAATAGGGGTGAACAGCGCAGGCATGGCCAGTGGCTTGGTCAACGCCTTTGGCGGCGTGGAGAAGCTGCAGGCCGGTGTGGGCGCGTATTACGAGGCCTTCTACAGCGACAGTGAAAAGACCGCCAACGCCATAGCGAGCCTGAATGCTTCGTTTGCAGCGCTGGGAGTGTCGGTGCCCGCGTCCAAGGAAGAATTCCGCCAACTGATCGGCAGCATAGACATTTCCACCGCAAGCGGCCAGGCCCTGGTCGCATCGCTCATCAGCCTTGCACCAGCCTTTGACCAGGCATCTTCCTCGGCAAGGGCTGCGGCCAACAATTTGATATCCGCCGCACAGAACTGGGGAACGGTCGCCGATGTACGCAACCTCCAGGCGCAGCAACTGCAGCGCACGTTGGCAGACGGCGGTTTGAACCTCAGCCTGAATGAGATTCTGTCCGCCACGCAGTCGTCGGCGTTGTCCTACTACCAGTCCCTGGACCCGAACTCCAGGCAGGCCCAGGTGCTGCTGGCCAACCAGCAAGCCATCTTCGACTTCGTAGGTGGCGCGCGGCAATCGGCGCAAGGCACATTTGGCTCTGGGGTGGGCAGCAGTGGCGGGGGCGGTGGGGGCGGTGGTGCTGGTGAAACTGCCGCCAGCAGCATTGCCAATGCCTGGCAGCAGATCACCGACAGCATCTGGAATGAGGTCAAACGTATCCGTGGCCTGTTGGAGGGTACTGGCGAAGATGCTTACGTCAAGGCGCAAGCCCGCTTCGGTGTGGCCACAGCGCAGGCGCGCGCGGGTGACCAGGATGCCGCCAAGTCCTTGCCAGAACTGAGTCAAAACCTGTTGTCGCTGGCCGAGACCAATGCACAGACGCTGTTTGATCTGCGCCTAGTGCAAAGCCAGACCGCCGCGAGCCTTGTCACAACCGGAACGATCTTGTCAACCCGATTTGGTCTGGCTCTGCCGTCTGCAGCGGCGGCGGCTCCGGCTGCGGTGCAGCAAGCCAGCAGCCAGGTGGCGCCGGCAACCTACAACCCCAGCCTGGGTGTCGGCAGTTCGGTGGCTGATGCGGCCACGGCCGCTGGCCTACGCGCCCTGGCGGATCGGCTTGATCTGATCGAGGCCAACACCCGGGCGGGGGCGCAACACGGTGCCACCACGGCCCGCATCTTGACCCGGGTCACACCCGACGGCGATGCAGTTGCAACAAGAGAGGAAGCGTAATGAACCTGACCCCCGACATGCTGGTGCTCAAGCCGCACACCATGACGGATGCGATGTTGAGTAGCGCCACCGCGTTGGAGACCGCACCAGCGGCCTACGCGGGTGGCACTACCTATGCCATCAATGCCAAGGCGTCGGTGGCTGGGGCGGCCGGGTTGATCACGGTGTACCGCAGCAAGGCCAACGCCAACACGGGTAACACACCGGCCAGCTCGCCGACCTGGTGGGAGGTGTTCTGCACGCTCTACCAAGCGTACAACTCGCTTACCCCCTACGCGGCGGACGATCGTGTGCAGGACAACACCGCGCACATGATCTACCAATCTGTGCAGGCTGCCAACACCGGCCATGCGCTGACAGATACCGACTGGTGGATACC
>NZ_JBWKQD010000010.1:0-6639 GCF_059418585.1 Rhodoferax sp. GW821-FHT07G04 | reverse complement strand
CGAAGGCTCGGTTGTTGCCGTCCGCCGCATTCACGTCACCGCTTAGTCCTTCAATCCTTCTGATCTGAGCCACACCACATGGCACTGCACACCGATCTACCGATCTACCGCACCGGCGTGCGTCTACTTGGCCTCGCCATAGACGCCCAGGTGCAAATGCCGCGCACCGTCAAACGTGCGCTGGGCGAAACGATCACCCAACACTGCGTGAAGATTCTGGACCTGATGGCTCTGGCAAATGCCAGCCAGCGTGAAGAACGCGCTGAATACATTAGCCAGTTGCTAACCCAACAACGGGCCATCACGGTCTTGTTGCGTGTCAGCTTCGACGCAAAATACATTTCGAGGGACATTTGGGCAAATTCCATCGAGCTGTTGGGCAGTATCGGTAAGCAGGCCGGCGGCTGGCTCAAGACAGCGAACAGGGCGCCTGCAGTATGACGGTCAAGGCCCTCATACCCGTGCGCAATCATGTGAATCTGGTCGCGCCGCTGGTCCACAAGGCCACCGACATGCACACCGCGGATACCGCTGCGCCAGCGCAGGCCTGGTCCGGTGCAGCCGCCCCCCTGATCGCCCCCCAGGGCCTTCGGGTGGGTAGCGTTACTAGCGCGATAGGTACGCTTCCTACGCCTGGAATTGCAACTTCAACAACGGCAACCAGAACAACAACCACAAGAGCTACGAAGGCTCGGTTGTTGCCGTCCGCAGATCCACTCCTGTTCCAGCGGGTTGTACAAGGTTACCTCGACTGTCGGCGCACCAAGCGCAATAGCGCCAGCGCGCTGGCTTTCGAGGCCCGAGCCGAGCACAACCTATACGACCTATACGAACGGCTGGCCTCTGGCGCCTATGCGCCCGGTCCCTCCATCTGCTTCGTCATCACCCATCCCAAGCCGCGCGAGGTATGGGCTGCGCGGTTCACAGACCGCATCGTCCACCACGTGCTCTACAACTACATTGCACCGCGCTTCCACGCCCGTTTTGTGGCCGATAGCTGCGCCTGCATTCCCGGCCGAGGCACCCTGTACGCAGCCGACCGGCTGGAGCACCAAGTGCGCAGCTACACCCGCAACTGGAGCCGCCCAGCTCATTACCAAAAGTGCGACCTGGCCAACTTCTTTGTCAGCATCTACAAGCCAGTGTTGCAAGAGCAGTTGCAGCGCCAGGTGACAGAACCGTGGTGGATGTCGCTGGCCGATGTGATCCTCATGCACGACCCGCGCGACCAGGTGGAGGTGCGTGGCACCCGCGCTGAGCTGGCCCTGGTGCCACCCTACAAGAGCCTGTTCAACGCCGCAGATGGCCACGGCCTGCCCATTGGCAACCTCAGCAGCCAGTTCTTTGCCAACGTGCTGCTGGATGACCTGGACCAGTTCGTCAAGCACACCCTGCGCGCTCCTACGTACGTGCGCTATGTCGATGACTTCATCCTGCTGCACGACAGCCCCCAGTGGCTCAACCAGGCACGCCTGCAGATCGAGGCCAAGCTGACCGAGCTGCACCTGCAGCTCAACCCGCGCAAGACCATCCTGCAGCCCGTGGCGCGCGGCATTGACTTCGTGGGCCACCTGATCAAGCCCTGGCGCCGTATCACCCGCCGCAAGACCGTGCACGTGGCCATGGACCGCTTGCAGGACATGCCCGCCGCAGATCTGCACCAGTCCGCTAACAGCTACTTCGGCCTGCTGGACCAAGCCACCCACAGCCACCACGACCGCACCCGCCTGGCCAAGCTGATGCTGCAGCGCGGCCACGTGGTGCATGGCGACATCACCAAGATTTACCGCAAGAAAGGTTGACCCACCATGTCTGAATTCGCAATCCTCAAGCTGACCAAGGTCGTTGCCAGCCTCACCAACCCGCGCAAGTCCTTTAACCCTGTCAAGCTGGCCGAGCTGGCTGAAAGCATCAAGGCCAGCGGTGTACACCAACCGGTGCTGGTGCGGCCATTGCCAGGCAGCCGTGTCGCAGAGACTGGCCGCGGCGTGGAGTTTGAACTGGTCTGCGGCGAGCGCCGCTTGCGGGCCAGCCAGATGGCCAGCGCAAAGACGATACCCGCTATGGTCCGCGACCTCACCGACGACCAGGTGCGCAAGATCCAGATCGTGGAGAACCTGCAGCGCGACGACCTGACCGAGCTGGAAGAAGCCGAAGGCTTCCAAGCCCTCATGACCATGGACGGCCTCACCGCTGACCAGGTGGCTACCGAGATCGGCAAGAGCCGCACCCATGTTTACAACCGCCTCAAGCTGCTCGACCTGTCTACAGAATGCAAACAGGCCCTGCGCGAAGGCAAGATCGACGCCAGCCGCGCTACGCTGATCGCCCGCATCCCCGACAGCAAGCTGCAGCTCAAGGCGCTGACCCACGCCACCACCATGCAAGGCTACCCGGCCGACCTGCCCAGCGTCCGGTCGCTGCAAAACTGGCTGCGCGACAACGTCATGCTCAAGCTGGAGCACGCCATCTTCAGCCTCAGCGACTCGCGCCTGGTCAAAGACGCTGGCAACTGCACCAACTGCCCTAAGCGCACGGGCGCCGCCCCCGACATATTTGCCGATGTGGACAGCCCAGACCTCTGCACAGACCCAGACTGCTACCACAGCAAAGAAGAAGCCCACCGCGCCCAGCTCCGCAAGAAAGCCGAGGCCAAGGGCATGCGCATCGTGGAGGGCAAAGAAGCATTGGAGCTGATGGATGGCAATCAGTACCGCACCGCCCCTCTTGACTACTACAACCTGGGCAAGCTGCGCCCCGACCTGGGCCAGGAAGGCGAAAAGGTCAAGACGCTAGGCGAGGTGTTGGGCACCGACGCACCAGAGCCCATCCTATTCGTCCACCCGCGCACCCAAGAAATGCTGGAGCTGGTTCCATCCGAACAGACCGACGCGGTGCTTATCAGCAAAGGCTTCACTCACTCACCAACAACCGGCCAAGTCCACCTAACCAGAGACCCGGCTGCCGACCTGGAGCGCCTGCAGAAGACCGTCACCCAAAAGACCGAGTCCCAAACCCACCGGAATATCTTCAACGCCTGCATCGAGCAAGTCCGCGCATTGGACGATAGTTCCGCACTGGAGCTGATCCGCACGGGCGATCTGCTACGCGGCATCCTGCTCACCAAGCTGGACAACTACGACGTTGACGAAGAAACCCTGGCACTGGCTCTGGGCTACACCTTCGCTGATGGCGAGGATGAACAAGACGGCCTTGCCATGCACATCCGCGCCACAACCACAGCAAACCTGTGCCGCGCCCTCGTCATATGCGAGCTTCAGGCGGACTACCACTTATCCCAGGACAGCGAAGCTTTACTGCTGCCTGTGCTGGTAAAAGAGTTCGATGTTGACACCAAGGCCGCAGCCAAGCAGGCCAAGGCCTCGGTAAAGGCCGAGTTCGCAGACGAAATCAAGGAGCTGCAATCCAAGATCGAGGCCCAAAAAGCCCCCACCACGACCGCCCCGCTGGCGCAGCCACCCACTTCACCTGGCAAAGCCAAAAAGCCCAAGCCGACCCCCGCTGCGCAAACCCGTAAGACAACGCCCGAGGAAGCTTTATCAGGCATCGCTACCGCGATGCAAAGCCTGGAAGGGGCGGCTTCCGCTGACGCGGTCGCGCCGCCCACCGGGCCTGCAAAAGCGAAGGGCAAGCACCCCGCCTTTGCCATCGGCCAAACCGTGCGCATCACCACCAACAGCGACAAACTGCGCATGAAGCACGACAAATACTCCGGCAAGACCGGCACCATCACCGGCTTCGACATCGGTGGCAAAGAGCTGGATGTGAAGGTGGGGCGCGATACCCGCTGCTTTGAGCCTGGCGAGCTGGAGGTGCAATCGTGATCAAGCGTTCTTTCCATCCGACCAAATCCCACCACCTTTCTAGCCAGCGTAAACGGCGCATGCTGGCCATGGAGTCAAACCCGATCACCAAGGCATGCAAACGGGCGGCCGAAGAGAGCCAGGCGAAGCTGGCGCAGGCAGAGTTCAGCGACCAGCTGCTCACGGTACGCATCAGCATGCTCAGCGCACAGGCAGGCGACGATGCCACCGAGCTTCTAGCCAAGCTTGCCGTGGTGATCGGCACGCCGTGCGAGGCCGGCGCCCGCCAGTATGGCCACCAGCAGCCCTGGGTACGCCAGCTGCATGGCGCCCTGCGCACCATACAGGCCATGTGCCTGCAAGGCTACCGCTGGCAGACCGATTACGCCCTGGCCCTGGACCGTGCCGTGGAGATAGCGGCCGAGGACCGGGACTTTCAAAACCCCACTTTCGCTGACGCATGGGTCGAGGCCAATGGCCTGGCCGGGAGCATCTTGCGCCATGAAGTGACTCCCGACGCGGTGGCCGCATGAAAACCGCCACAGACCAATTCACCTCCTCATTTGCCGCCCTGCGTGCCGGCGTGGCCAGCGAACAGCAATGGGAGCTGGTGGCCAACCGCGTGGAAGCCGCGCTGCAGCTGACCCGGCAGGGCGTGCTGCCAGGCATCAAAGGCCACCTGGCCTGCGCTGACCTGGCGCTGCAAGACATCCAGGCACGCGCCCGCCAGTCCACCGGCTGGCAACCCACGCCCCTGGCCCTGCACGAGCTGGACGCCGTGCAGACCTTTGCCGAGCTACACGCCATGCAAGAGCGCCAAATGCGCACAACGGGCGGGCGGCGTATTCCTCTGCGCCGGCGGCCTATTCGGAGGGCTGCAGCATGAGCAATCCCTGCGTCATCCTTTGCATCAACGATGTCGACAGTTGGGACGATGCCTACGGTGGCGGCAAGCGCATCCCTATGGACAACAGATCCACAACGCTGCAGCCCAGCCGCGAGGTCGCCGAGGAAGAAGCCAAGCGGCTGGCCAAGTTGAGCCCCGACTACAAGTTCGCAGTGTTTGAGGTTCAGGCCGTGGCCAAGACCCTCGACCTGCCATCGCACATCACCTTGGGCGGCAAGGTCTTTGCAAAACGACGCGAAGCCCGGCTATTCCTGGTGGGCGAAGAAGCCGACGAGGTGCCATTTTGACCGTCTACGTTGACGACATGAAAGCCGCCTATGGCCGCATGGTGATGTGCCACATGCTGGCCGACACCGACACTGAGCTGCACGCAATGGCCGACCGCATTGGCGTGGCCAGGCGTTGGTGGCAAAGCCCTGCCAAGACCAGCGGCAGCCACTACGACATAGCCCTCTCAAAGCGCGCCCTCGCGGTGCAGGCTGGCGCGATCGAGATCACATGGAGACAAGCCGGAGCAATGAACGCCAGGCGCAGGGCCACTGGCCAACTCGGCGAACCCTCTACCGCCGTCGATTGGCTGGTGAACTTCACAGCCACTCGCAAGCAAGTCAACAAACTGGGAGCCCAAACATGATCGGCACACAGCCCGAAGGCGCCATCGCTGGCGTGGTGATCAGCGCAGTGTCCCACGAAGGCCTACGCGTCACCGTCAACGGCAAGCCAGCTAGGCTGGCCATCCTGGACGATGCCGGCCACGTCATCGCTGCCGGCGACCAGGTGGCCAAGGAGGCCGAGGCGGTGGCGTTGAACTGCTACCGCAACTACCTCAAAGGCCAGGGCTTCCTGCGAGTGAATAGCGAACCAATCAAATGAGAGAAGTAAACTTCCCCACCAACATTGGGCCAATCTGCACAGGCGGTAATTGCGAGGCCAAAGCCACCTGTGAGCACACGTCTGGCTCAGGCTACTACGGCGGGAACCACATATGGCCGACTCCTGACGGTAAGCAATGCGGGTTTTACGTCGCGCGCAAGGTGGTAGTTGTGCATCGAACAATCCCGGCGACCAGTCTGCTGTCAATATGGCCAAAGCTTGGAGCAAATAGTGGTAAGCGATAGCACAGCAATGCCGGCAACGACACCCAGGTCTTTTGATGAGCAACTGCGCGCCCTGATCGCCAAGTGGCGGGCGGATTGGAGGACCGACACCGTTGGCAGCAGCGATAGGGATTCAGGCATAGCCGGCTGCGCGATCGAGGAATGCGCCGACGAGCTGGAGGATATCCTGAACTCGGCTCCAACCGTCCAGGTGATGCCGCCCGGACAGATTCAATGCCTGCTACTCAGCGGCTTGGCCCATGGCGCGGTGTTAATGGTCGAGGAATGCGTGAGGTCGATCCAATGGGCCGACCCGGGCAAGAGGTCTGCGCGGCAGCTGTACATCGTGCAGAACTATGTCCACGACCAGAAGACCTACCGCATCGCAACCCACAACGCAACACCCTGGCACTTCGATCAGCTGCCGTCCATGATCCGCGACACAGGCCTGCTTCCTATTGCCCTATGAGCCTGCACGTCAAGTTTCTGGAAGAACGATCAGTCCACGCCGAGTGCGCGCGTCTACTCGCCACAGAGGGCCAGTTCGTCAACATCCTGGGAACTGAGTTCTACCTGGTCGATGTGGTTAAGACACCCCTTCCAGCTCTCTCGAACATTTACAAACTGACTGCGTTCTACAAATCAACGGATCGTAGGTCGACGATTGAAATGATCGGCTTAGGTAATGACCAGTGGTTTGAGTACCAATATCAGCCGTTCAATTCCCGCTAACGATCAGCACAAAAAAGCCCGCAGCTAGCGGGCTTTTTTACGTCTGTGCGAGTGGTATACATTAACTATCCCTAGCGCA
>NZ_JBWKQD010000009.1:0-11244 GCF_059418585.1 Rhodoferax sp. GW821-FHT07G04 | reverse complement strand
CGCAGGTTGCCCGGGCTGTAGGGGCCATACACCTGGTGGGTGCCGTAAAACTTGTGTATGTGGTCGCTCTCGGGAACATTGATGCGCGCACGGTCATAGATGATCTGCACACCCGCCTGGGCAGCTGGCCGGGTCGCTGCATGCAGCACATCCAGCTTGGCCCGCAAGCCCTCTTTGAACCGAGCCACGTTCATATTGATGGTCATGCCCATGTCAGGCCACCAGTTCACACACCAGGTCGGTATAGCCCTTGCGCCGATTGGGCAGCCGCGCCTTGATGTCGAACACGTCACCGGCATACTCCACCCGCATGCCAGCCGTGACACCTGCCAGGTAGCGAATACGCATACTGACTTTGACGATGGATGTGTCGGCGCCGGCCTTGATACTCTCCGCGCCAGAGTTGTAGCGCAGGTTGGCCCATACAGGTGGGCAGTAGGCAGCCCAGTCGTCAGGCAGTGGTTGACCCAGGGCGTCCACCGCGCCGGTGCGCTGCATGATGCTGATGCGGCTGTCCAGCTTGCCGATCATCACACCCATTTCACTTGCTCCAGATCTTCACAGTGTTAAGCAGCGCCTTGGCGGCCTGAGGTTGGATGTCATCGGCCACGATGGCATCACCGCGGTTCTCATTCAAAAACGCCACCATCAGCAGGATGGCGGCTTTGACGGCCTTTGGGGCAACGGCATAGCCCGTCACGTAGCGGATGCGTACCGCGTCAGGCACGTGCTGCGTGCTGGGCCAGTACTTGCCATAGGTGGGCGCCAGCGCGCAGGCATCGCCGTAGAGGCTGAGGGCATAGTCGCCGCTGGAGACGGTTTGCTCCACGCCCGCCGTATCGGTGTACTTGACGCTGGTGATGCTGGCCACCGGGGGCATGTCCAGCTCGATCACCTGCAGGCCTTCGCAGGGGAAGCGCGGCAGCGCCATCTCCAGCGTCTGCACGGCCAAGGCGCGGCCGGTGAACTGTTCGGCCACTTCGCGGGCAGCGGTGATCCAGGCGCTGATCAGGGCGTCCTCAGTGGTGTCCGAGTCGGCCTTGATCTGCAGGCGGGCCTCAGCCAGGCTGACTGGCTCGGTTGCCACAGCAGTGATGATTTTGTAGGTCATGGTGGGGATTGCTGCTCTTAGGCGGATTCGTAGCACCCGGCGGCGCCTGTGCCATCGGTACGACGGGTGGTGCCAGCCAGGTCTTTGTTGAGCATCGACATCCCGACCGGCACTCGGCTCTTGAGGTATGTGGCGCCAGACTTCGGCGTGTAGTCGCCGCCAAGCGCTGGCACGGCCCGCGGCGCAACGGTGTAGTTGTTGAAATTGTTGTCCATGATCTGCGTGGTCGTGAAGCCATATGCAGTGCGGCCCAAGTTGTATTCGCTACTCGGATGCCAAGCGCAGCCCATGTACGGGGTGTCGGCGTTATCGTTGTGTGGCGCGTCCGTAGCCGCGCGGTTTACCGCGCCGAACAACGACACGTTGCCGACATTGCCGACGCCATACAGATATGCCCACGCCCCAACCGAGCCAGCACCACTGCTGAAGCAGTCGGCTTTTTGATTGGAGTTGTCGTAGAGGCTGTACCTTGAAACCCCCATCTTCACTACGCCGTTCGGCACCACCTTGCATGCAGCGACGTCGTTGTACATGCGACTTGCGCGGTTACCGACGGCCGTATTGTGAAAATCAAGGTAATTGGTAACCGTGGTTAAGTCGGCGTCAGCGAAGTAGTTCATGCACGTGACAACTGAAGCTGCGTTGTCGTGCTCATACAGGTTTTGCACATTCGCGAAGCCATCAAGCAGGGTCTCGCCAGTAGTCAACTTTTCGTAGGCCGCGTACTGTATTTTGCAGTTGTAGACGATGCGCCCGTGGTTGCCTTGTGTTGTCGTACTGCGAGTTACAGAATATCTCGGCAGCGTGCATCCGATCAGCATGAACGGCTGGTTGGTCGTGGTGGACGTAGCGGTGCCCACCATGCCGGCGATGATGGCCAGGCCGTTGTCTGTTGCCGCGAGGCCATTGAAGTTGCACGACTGTCCACCTGTCAGCGTCAAGTTAAGCAGATACTTGAGCCTGTACCAACTAACGATGGTCTTGTTGGCCGTGTTGTCGATAACACAATTCTCCAAAGCCACCATTTCATTGGCGGTGTCATTGCCGACAATGTTGTGCGTCACAGCGCTGGGCGCGATACGCAGGTTTTTCCACTTGCAAAGGCTCGGAAACGACGATTGCACACTGAAGGTGACACTGATTACAGCCGAACTAAGCGGGTCTTTGGTGATCGTGCACCACGTCAGGCCGGGAGAGTTTGCCGGAGCGGTGGCGACCGTATGTAACGTGTCGGCCCCTGCCGTATCCATAAAACGAATCTCACCGCCGCCGTTGTCGTTGTGACTCTTGTTGCTATTGTTGAACGCCTTGATCCCAGCCATCGCAGCGGTGAGCGTCGGATACGGGGCCGCGCGAGCAGTTGCAGGGGTCGCTGATGTGGTTCCACCAGACGCACCAACTTGAACATAGGCATAGGCCCCGCCATATGCACCAGTTCTATCGCAGAGGACACGCAGCGTGGTGATGGGGCGTGCAGTAGGCCACGCGGTTCCGCTGACGCTCACGTCGTAGGCTACGCCCAGCCATGGGTATATCTTGGCATTCACGGTGCACATCGCACCCTGCGTCATGCCCGACATGTCAATGGTTCCAGACCATACCTCTGGGATATTTCCCTGGATGACCTTGGCCGACATCGACGGCGACGAAACCAGGACGTCGGCGCTTGTGGTCGAGCCATCGGTAACGCTGTATTTGATGCAGGCAACCTGCTGGCCATTTCTGGCGTGCCAGTGGAACGCCACAGCCTCGACAACGTGCGAGCTACCTGTTGCTTCCTGCTGAGGGTTGATCCACCCGAATAGCGGCGTCGGGTAGCCCTGGACCGAAGAATTGGTGTTCATCGGCGAGTTGCTGGCTACGCACGAAGGGTAAAAGCTGGGCCCAATGGCTGCCGACACGATGCTGGTGCCGGTGTAAACCCAGTCGTCCAAAGACAGCACGATGGCTACGTTGGCCCCATCCGTGGTGATCTGTTTGCTTGCACCATTGGGATACTGGCGGCGCAGGTGAGCTACACCCTGAATCGTGCGCGAGACGGTAGTCTGACTACCAGACGCGTCATACCCTGGGTCAGAGACCTGCAGCGTAAAGGCTGTGGGGTCTACCGTGCCGACCAGGGATACGATGCCCTTGAGCGTAACCACCGCGACCCAGCCCGAGCCGCTGGCGCCAATACTGGACTGCGGATCGAGCGCCGCGGCGTTGACAATCTCAACGGACAGCACGGCGCCCTGCGCAACCGGCGGCGCGAGATTCCTCGCGCGCAGCAGCACATAACGTAGGGTACGTTGCATCAGCCCACCACCGCGTTCAGCCGCACAGTCTTAACCGCCTGGGCCGTAGGCGTGTAGGCACCAATAGTCTGCAAATAGCCGAACAGCGAGGTGCTGGCGCCCATCTTGACCTTCTTGGGCACCTGGGGCGCAGGCTGCGAGAACAGCGTGGCGCCCAAATCCACAGGCACCGGCAGGTCGATATAGCCCAGGTACGTGGCCCGGTCGCCAGACGACAGATCAAACGCCGCGTTGTCGGCCAGCGCGCTGCCTGGCGTGGCGCTGTACAGGTGCAGGCGGAACGCGGCCATGCCGGATGGCACAGCGGCTACGTCCACACGCAGGTCGGCATCTGTGATCAGAATATGACCATTGGCAGGTCCGATGTTGGTGAACTCAATCGCAGCGACCGCTGCGCCGACCACATCCAGCGCGGCATAGGCGGTGGTGTCGTTGGGGCGGGTAAAGGAAACCTGGGACTGGTAGGCTAGGCCGCGAATGTAGGCCGCGCCATCGCCGAAGTCTTGCGCGTCGGTGCTGAGTTCTCTTGCCATGGTGATGCTCCTAGATCTGTGCGCCGGCGCTGGCGGCGGCTTCGACTAACTGATTGGGGTGGCGCGAGTGGTCGTAGGCCTGCTCGATCTGCTCGGCCGTGGGCAGCTGGGTGCGCTCGGTGTGGGTAACGGTGATACGGTCGTCATCGCCCTGCGCAAAGGCCAGGTCCACCGTGTCGTACCCATAGAAGCGCTGCGCCTGGGTGTTCATTGCATCCATCAGGCTCGTGGTTTTGGGCATGGAGAGTTCAACACCCTGGGCGGCAGCTATGCCCAGCCAGAACTCGACGCAGGCCCTGCCCTTCTCAGCGTCATGCGCGTCTGGGTAGGTGAAGTCCATACCGAACAAGCTGATCTTGCTGGCGCCCACATGCAATGCATAGGCCACGGCATAGGCGGCCGTGCTGTTGAAGTAGCCCAACGGGTTAGCGGTGAGCACTTCGCCAAGTGGAAACTCGACTAGGCCCGAGTAGTCAGGGTGCGCGCGGCTGGTGATCACGGGGCCCGGGTGGGCCTTGAGCCACTTGAGCATGTGCGCAATGTTGGATTCGGGCTTGGCCGCGGCGCGGATTTCCTGGATGCGGACATCGTCCATGTGGAAAACACGGTCGCAGGCGAACACATCGCCCAGGGCGTTGATGCCCCAGACTTCATCGCAAAAGGCCCGACGGCCACCAACGCGTTTGGCCAGCTCCAGGAACTGGCGAACGGATGGGCCGAGGCCGAGGATTGCAACGTGCATACGTCTGTACTTTCCAAATGAACATGAAAAAAAGGGGCACCTGGTGGGGTGCCCCTTTGAGTTGACAGGCCAGCGATCAGGGGTTGCTGATAGGGGCCAGAGTTGGGTTGAACAGAATGGCTTCTGCCGAGATGCAGCCAACGGACGTGACGCCCGTCTGCACCGCGCTGAGCTGCACATACCGCTTGGTTCCCTTGTAGCCCACGCGCTTGGTCACCTCTTTGGTGGAGCCGGCGGTGCGCGGAGTAGCGGCCAACAGGCTTGCCAGGACTTCAGTGCCCAGCAGGTCTGCGTCGGCCACGCTGGTCAGCGTACCGGTCACATCGCCCTCCTTCATCACCAGCGTGACGACAGTACCGGTGGTGGTGACCGAGCCATAGCTCACCAGGAACTCCACGCCGCCATAGCCCTGGCGGTCGATGATGTTGCCGGTCTTGGTGGCGTTGGCGCCGATCGCGGCGGGGATGATGGCCAGCGCCTGTTTGACATTGGAGTGGAGATCGTTCGATTTCATGGTGTTTGATTCCTATTGATGGGTTGTAAGTTGCCCCTGGGCGGACCGCACAGGGGCTGCTTCATCAGGTGGAGAACTTCAAGAACTTCACGGCCTCGAAGTTGATGGCACCACCGCCTGTGCGCTTGGTGCTGTAGAACACCACGTAGGGCTTGGCGGTGAACGGGTCGCGCAATGTGCGGATGCCCATGCGGTCCACAATGGTGTAGGCCTCTTTGATGTCACCAAAAGCCAGCGACAGAGAGCCGGTGGCGATGGCAGGCACGTACTGGTCCACGCGAGCTGCATAGCCCAGCAGCTGGTCGGGCTGGCCCATCTGCAAGCTGGGTTCCCACAGATAACGGTCGCTGGTGGCTTCCTTCATCTTGCGCACGGCGGTGCGCACTTCACGGCGCATCAACCAGCTGGCGTTGTTCAGGTACTGGCTCTTGAACGCGCCGATCATGTCCTGCAGCGGGTCGGCCTTGGTGGTGTGGAAGGCACCATTGGCACCCGTGACCACGTGCTCGAACTGGCCCCAGGCGCGGGTTTCGTCACCAGTGGCAACCGTTGTATAGCTGAACAAACCACGCGGCTGGCCCACGCCAGTGCCAGTGGTGAAGCCGGCGCCTTCCACACGGGCGAACTTGTCAGCCACCTTGCCGGCCAGCCAGGCTTCCACGTCGGTAGCCGCGTCGTCCAGGATCTTCTGCGATGCCTTGGGCATGGCATACATCTCGTGCGCCTGGATCTCGTATTTGCCAACTTGGGGCGTGTTGGTTTCAGAACGGGTGCCCAGCTCGGAGACCCAGCCAGCGTCGGCTTCGTTGTTGTCGACCAGACCTTCCAGCTTGTCGGTGCTGAGCGGCACCACAGTGGCCAGCTGGCGCATGGTGGACTGCTCATACAGCTTGGAAACCATGCGGCCCACGGTGGAGTGCGGCAGCATGTAGCCGCCATCGGGGTCAGAGCCAGCCTGCATGGCCTTGCGCTCATCGCTGGACAGGTTGTCCAGGGGGACACCAGCAATGACCTTGAAGAAGGCATTTTTGTACTCGGTGTACGCCTTGGCATCCAGCTCAGCGGGGGCGGGCTTGCCCTTGCCCTGGAAGTCGGCGCGCATCATCAGATTGAAGCTCTTGACTTCGTTCGCCAGATCGGCAGCGCTCTTGATTTCGCCATCGGTTTGGGGGCGGTTGGCCTTCTTCAGAATATCTTCGATGGCGGCCTTCATGTCGTCGAGCTTGTCCAGTTCTTTGGACAGGGTTTCGACCTTGGCGGTCAGGTCGCCAACGGCCTTGCCTTCAGCCTTGGCTTTCAGCAGTTCGTCGTTTGCCTTTTTGAAGTCATCAAAGGCTTTGCCCTGGTCATCCAAGACTTTTTTGATTTCAATGAGATTGACTTCGCCTTTCATTGCGAATGGCATGGCTCCAGCTGACCCGAGGCTTGCCAGCACGTCAATGGGAAGGTAGTCGGTGATCGGATAGCCAGCGAAAGCAGCGCTGCAGGCGAGCGCCAGTACGGCAACAAGTGCCCAGGTGAGAGTTTTCCGGTTCATGAATTTTCCTTTCGGGAATGAAAAAAGCCGCTCAAGAGCGGCTGCGGTTCGGACGGGGATGCGCTGGGTCAGAAGACGGCGCGGGCTTGCAGTGCCGCAAGCAGATCGCCTGCAGCGGGGTCGCGCTCCCCGGAATCGCTCCGGCTGATAACGCTCTTGACGCGAGACACCATTGCTGTTGCCTCACTCTTCGACATGCCACAAACATCACGCAGGTGGCGTTCGATATCTGACAGACTCTCAAGCTCTTCAATGGTCTTGACAGCCGAGACGCGGGACGCGTCGTTCATTGGGAATGTGACCAGGCTCAGCTCAACCAGGTCCAGCTTCTTCAAGGTGCGCACCCCGGTGACACGGTCCCAGCTGTCGTCGCGGGAGCGGTAACCGATGGACATACCCGACAGCGCCCCCATCTTCATCAGCTCATAGGCTTCGGCGCCGCGCGCTGTCTTGAGCGCCAACTGGCCCTTGACCTTCAACCCGACGGCGTCTTCCTCCATGTGGGTATAGACGCCAATAGGCTCTGCCTGCCGGTGCTGCCACAGCATGGCGGGCATGCGGCCGGCGGCCTTCTGGTTGGCCAGCGTTTCACTAAAAGCGCCGGGCACCACAATGTCGCCGCCCTGATCTTCGATATTGAAGACGGATCCATATCCCTCAAAGGTGCCGGTATCGCCGCTGGCTTTGAGTTCACAGCGGAAGTCGAGTGTCTTGGTGGTCATGCGGGGCCTTTCAGGCGGGTAGCGGGTCAGATGGCGGTGCAGGTGGTTTGCTGCTGCCTGGCGGAAGCTTGGCGGCGTCACCACCCATGGGGTTGAGGTCTTCCAGCTCGCGGACTTCGTCGGGGGTCATCCAGCCGGGAGAGCCGCCGGAGCCCAAAGCCTTGGCATAGAACTCGCCTCGGTCTTTGGCCGAGCCCCGCAGCAGACCTGCAGCGATGAACTTGAAGTACAGGCCCGTAGCCCGCTCCTTCTTACTCAGGAGGTGCACATCAGCAGACTGCTCGATGCGCGAATACCAGGGGGCTAGCGTGTGCTTGACGTGGGAGTCGAAGAAGGCCTCAGCTGACGCAAAGGTGCTGGTCTTGTCCGAAGAGAACACCATCAAGGGCGATACGCCCATGAAGCGGCAGACTTCCTCAATCTCGTGCTTGCGCGTCTCCAGGTGCTGAGCGTCCACGCCGGTCATTGTTGTGGACAGAAACTTCGCGCCACGATCCAGCAGCATGATGTTGCCGGCGTTTTCGGCCCCAGCCATCTCTTTCTCAATCCACTCTTTCAGTTTCTTGTAGCCCTCTTTGTCGAGGTTTCCATCCACTGAATAGGTGCCAGAGGGGCGCACTCCATTGGTGTGCAGCTTGGCGTGGGACTCTTCCGACGCCATGGACAGCCCCAGGGCTTCGCGAGCGATAGCCAGCATGTCCATACCCAGCAGACCATCCCAAGACGGCCCACGCACGTGCCAGATCGACTCGGCCGGGAATTCCTGCACGGCGCCGGTCTCGCTGGTGACTTTGTAGGCGATGCTGTAGTCGGGCCGCTGGACCTTCTGCACCAGGTGTGGCTTTAGCAGAATCAGCTCGACTATCTTGCCCATCACCCGGTTCTTGAAGGCGTAGGCGTTGCCCAGCGCTGCGTGCAAAACCAGGGTTTCGCGGAACTCGTAGCTGGTGGACCAGTCGTTGGGCTGCGTTGTGACCACGTCATACAGCGCGTGGCCGCGGGCCGGATGGATGTTCTTCAACCCGTTGACAAAGCTCTCCTGGAAGAGCTTGAACGGAACCTGCGCACAGCCCTGCGACAGCACGCGGATGCAAGCAAAGAAGGTGGCGACCTTGAGCGCGTTGCTCAGATTGACGGTTTGGCCGGCCTTGGACTTCATTCCAGACCGCAGCATTTCCGACCAGACGGACAGCGGATCGCTCTTGCGCTCGATGGCGCGTGACAGGAATCCCATTACCAGCCACCTCGCGCGGCCAGATAGCCCGCGCCCAGGGCGAAGCAACCGCCCACGATCCATCCGGCTGGCGCGTACACCATGCCGGCACCAGCAGAAACGGATGCAGCCCCGCCGACCATCAGCGCATCGGGCAACCAGGAGGCTGCAGCGGCGCGTGCGGCCCCCAGTTTGTCTTTGATCGTCATGCGCTCTATTCCCAAAAAGATGGTTCTTCAACCGTTTCGCCAGCCAGGGCGCGTCCAAAGCCCATCAACATCGCCATGGGGCCGTCGATCTTGTTTTCTTCGCGCTCTTTGGTGGGCGACATCAGCTCGTTGTATTTCGACTTCATCACGACCAGGTTGCTGATCATCCAAGTCATGGCCGGGTTGCCGTCGTGCACCAGCTTCTTGCCCAGCACCTTGGCCTGCACCTGGAGCAAGGGTTGTGTATAGAAGGTGGAGCGCTGCGAGATCTCCACCATCGGCAGACCCTTGTCCGCCAAGGTCCGGGCGAAATACGAAGATAGGGCCGGGTCATATGCGACCTCGCGCAGGTTGTGCAAGTCGCGATCACTCAGCAGATCCCTACCGATCATGTCGAAGTCGGTCAAGTTGCCCGGAGATACCTGGACGTATCCTTCTTCAATCCACCCAGCAAGTTGTGCCGTTTTGCTCTCGGCGGCCGCATCCTCGTTGTAGTACAGACGTGTGAACACATACCAGGTGTCGCCCTTCTCGACCACTTTGACCTTGGCCGCGAAGTCGTTCTTCTCGGCGAGGTCCATACCGGCAAAGCAGGCGCAGTCCGCGAAGTCCTGTTCGCGTATGGATGGATCGGCGCAGGCGTTCCATTTCTCCATGTCCATCCAGGCCACGCCGGCGTTGGTCCAGACGTTCAAGTGTTTCGTCAGGAAGTTGCCCCTGGCGGATGGCGTTGCAATTGCCTTGGTGCAGGTAGCAATCAGCTTGTCCACCTTCGCACTCACGCCCAGATTGGGGTTTGCCTTGCGCCAGACAGCCTGGTCTTTCCAGTCGTCGCCTTCATCGACGGTGTAGATCACCCCGAACCATGATTCGTCGGTGTGGGTTCCCTCTAGTACCTTGATCGTGTAGCCGCGCAGCTCGTAGCCGATGCCGCCCGTATCCTTGCCTGCAGTTGTGATGGCGCTGATCAGCGGCTGCGATCGCGCACCGTCTGCGGACTCAATCACGTCCCAGAGGTCGCGCTTCTTGTGGGCATGTACCTCGTCAACGATGCCGCCATGGACATTCAAACCGTCTTGGGTTGACGCCTCCGCGTTCATGATCTTGAAGCTGCTGGCCGTGCTCCCGCAGGTGATGTCGTAGCGGCCTACGGTTACATCAAAGCGTGCACGGAACTCGCTGTCGCGCAGCACCATTTCACGGGCGGTGTCAAAAACTTCTTTTGCCTGTTCTGCCGTTGTTGCGGCGCTGTACACCTGGGCTCCAGGTTCATCATCAGCAAAGGCCAGATACAGGCCCCGGCCAGCAGCGCGGGTTGACTTGGCGTTCTTGCGCGCGATCTCCTCATAGGACCGCCGGAACCGGCGCAGCCGGGTATCCACGTGGACCCAACCAAACAATTGGAACTCGGCAAATATCTGCCAGTCCTCCAGCCGAATCTTGGCGTAGGTGACCATGCCGTCCACATAGACCGGCTTGGCCCACTCCCCCTTGATGTGGCAAAGCAGCTCCTGGAATTGGCATGCACGCCCGCCGAGGCGAACATCGATGACGTACGGAAAGCCGTCCTCGCCCCGACGATCGAGATCCTTGAGAAAACGTTTGCACGCGAGGCGCTCGTACTTCCCCGCTGTTTCCTGTCCATCAACCACCCGGTGGGCATAGGCCTGGGCTCGCTCGAAATACTCGGCATGGGGTCGGGACATGGTTGATCAATCGAAATCGGAAAACCCCCGCGGAGCCACTGGGCCAGCTGTTGGATTCTTCTCTGCAGACTTCTCTCCACCATCACCTTCGAACAGTTGGAGCTGGGCACGAATTGCCGTCGTTACATTCGCCTGCTCCGCAGGACTCAACCCGAACTTGGCCAACAGTGAGAGCATCATTTGCCGCTCGCTCTTCAAGATCTGGTAGCGGGGGTGCTGCTGTGGCATGCCATTGGGCGTCAGCACTTCATAGGCGCCCATCGGGTCTTTGCCCTCGGCACGGAGGAGCGCCTGTCGGGCTCGCAGCGAGTGCCGCAGCTCCTTCACATCCGAGATGGTTTCGCACAGTTCCTCAAAGATGTCGCTGTACACGACAGAGATCAGGTTGTAGCGAAGCAGTTCTGTACCGAGTCGCTTCCACACCTTGCGCGCGCCGGGGCTCAGGCCCTTGGGAATACTCGGCATGCCGACTTCGGGCCTGAATGTGCTGTCTAGGTTGACGGCCAGAGGACGTTTTCCCCTGTTTCCTTCCAGCGCCTTCAGTTCAACGGGCTTGGCCGCTGGTCCACGTTGACCCATATCTAGTCCTCCTGACTACCCCCCCACCCCCCTGAAACCTGCGCACGTAAAAATTTGGGGAACCGATCGGTTTCCGGCGTA
>NZ_JBWKQD010000008.1:0-57415 GCF_059418585.1 Rhodoferax sp. GW821-FHT07G04 | reverse complement strand
ATCAGCACAAAAAAGCCCGCAGCTAGCGGGCTTTTTTACGTCTGTGCGAGTGGTATACATTAACTATCCCTAGCGCAGCCCAGACTCACAAAGCCAACAGTGGGAACGCGCTCGGGGGTAGAAATTGCTTCACTCATGCAGCGATTGTCGTCGCTTTTCCCCAATGGCAGGTGAGATCTGCAACTATGCCTAGCGCTTCAGACCAAAGGTACCCAGAATCTGCTCGGTCTGCTTTTGCATCTGCTCCTGCATCTGCTGAAACAGGTTGTTGCCCATGGTTCCCTGCATAAGCGGCGCCTGCATTTCCATCAGGGCTTGCATATTCTTCTCAAGGTAGCCCCCCATGAAGCCCTGCATGGTGTGGCCGTAAAACCGGATGATGTTGGCCAGCACAGCAGCGGTAAACATGGGCGTGCCGTTGGCCTCTTCTTCCAAGATGATCTGCAACAGGATGCTGCGTGTCAGATCCTCACCCGTCTTGGCATCGCGCACAGCGACGGGCTCGTTCTCCATGACCAACTGCTTGATCTCGGCCAACGTGATGTAGCTGGATGTATCGGTGTCGTACAGCCGTCGATTGGGGTACTTCTTGATGACCCGTTGTGCGGGCTTTCTGTCTGTCGTAGATTTGTTTTGCATATCGCCGAACGGCTTCCCTGGGGATCCAATGTGTATTGCAGTGCAACAGATTCTAGGGATTCGATGAAGAGGCCCAACCTGGGATTACCCTATGGCCCCATTTGGCACAGGCATCAGAAACAAAAAAGCCCCGCCTCCACAAAGGAGACGGGGCATATTTTGGTAGGCGCAATTGGACTCGAACCAACGACCCCCACCATGTCAAGGTGGTGCTCTAACCAGCTGAGCTATGCGCCTACAAGTATTCGAGAGGCCGAAGTATAGCAGTAAAAATAAGGGCTCCCGAAAACGCGGCACCACGGCATCGGCTTGGGCCATAATTGACGTTAACGTAAACGTCAACCTTTCATCCACTCCACAAGGAAAACACCATGGAAATCGCAGGCAAAGTATTTATCGTGACCGGTGGCGCATCGGGTCTGGGCGAGGGCACAGCCCGCATGCTCACCGCCAAAGGCGCAAAGGTTGTCATCGCCGACATGCAAGCCGAAAAAGGCGAAGCCATTGCCAAGGAATTGGGAGGCGCCTTTGTGAAGTGCGACGTGAGCCAAGAAGCCGACGGCCAAGCTGTTGTCGCCAAAGCTGTATCTCTGGGCAAGCTGATGGGCTTGGTCAATTGCGCAGGCATTGCCCCCGCCGAGAAAACTGTTGGCAAGAATGGTGCACACAGTCTGGCCGTATTCAGCAAGACCATCACCGTCAACCTGGTCGGCAGCTTCAACATGATCCGCCTGGCAGCGTATGCCATGTCCAAGAACGAACCCGAATCCACTGGTGAACGCGGCGCCATCATCTCCACCGCATCGGTAGCAGCGTACGACGGACAAATGGGCCAGGCGGCCTACAGCGCGTCCAAAGGCGGCGTGGTCGGCATGACACTGCCCATCGCACGTGATCTAGCCCGCAACGGCATCCGCAACATGACAATTGCCCCCGGCATCTTTGGCACTCCCATGATGTTTGGCATGCCCCAGGAAGTGCAAGACTCTTTGGCAGCCGCCGTACCCTTCCCTTCCCGCCTGGGCACGCCACAAGACTATGCCAAGCTGGCCGTGCACATCTTTGAAAACGACATGCTCAACGGCGAAGTGATCCGTTTGGACGGCGCCATCCGCCTGGCACCGCGATAACCTGCTTACACGCCAAAGCCATCGTCAGCAGCGATCACCGCTCCGTTGACGAAATGGCTTTGGTCCGAGCACAGCATCACGATCAACGCGTCCAGATCCTGCGGCTGCCCTACCCGCTTGCGCGGCAGCATCTGGATCAGTTTTTGGCCGGCCTCGGTCTGCCAGTGGCGGTGGTTGATTTCGGTGTCAATGTAGCCGGGGCAGATGGCATTCACATTGACGCCAAAGCGGCCCCATTCCAAGGCCATGGCCTTGGTCATGTGAACCACAGCCGACTTGCTCATGCAGTACACGCCGATCTGCGGCAGCACCCGCAGGCCGGCCATGGAGGCCACATTGATGATGCGCCCACCCGTGTAGCTGCCCGGCGCAGAACCGGTAGCCCGCGCCAGCATGCGCTTGCCCACCTCTTGGGCTACAAAGAATGCACCTTTGACGTTAGTGTTGAACATGTAGTCGAAATCATCAGGCGACACGTCTTGCAGACGCTGCGTGGTGCTGACGCCCGAGTTGTTGACCAGAATGTCGATAGAACCTACCTCAGTCTCCGCATGGGCCACCGCGGACTTGATGGAGTCGTGGTCGTTGACGTCCAGTTCGATGACGTGGGCATCGCCGCCTTCGCCATTGATGGTGGCCCGCAAGTCTTTGAGCTTTTCGACGCGCCGAGCGGCCAGCACAACGGCCGCTCCCGCTGTCGCCAAGGTGCGCGCAAACTGTGCGCCCAAACCGCTGGATGCCCCGGTGATGAAGGCCACGCGGCCTGAAAGATCGATGGTGTATGCCATTTAGAGAACCTCCACGAATAAAAAAGTACGACCGTGCTTTTGCATAGATTCAACGCATAAAATGCCAAGCGAACCCAGCCAAGGCACTGCACGGTTTGGCTGAATCCTACAGTTCCCATTATTGAACGAGACACACCATGACCAACGAGGAAATTCTTGCCCAATTCGGCCCCCGTGAAGCGATGGAATACGACGTTGTTGTCGTGGGTGGCGGCCCCGGTGGCTTGGCATCGGCCATCCGCATCAAGCAGCTCGCCGCAGAAAAAGGCAAAGACGTTTCGGTTGTGGTGCTGGAAAAGGGTTCGGAGCCGGGCGCGCACATCTTGTCGGGTGCCATCATGGACCCGATCGCGCTGACCGAACTCTTCCCCAATTGGAAGGAAATGGGTGCACCGCTGAACCAGCCGGTGACGGATGACGCCTACATGTTCCTCGGTGAAAAAACTGGCGTGCGCGTACCCAACATGGTCCTGCCGCCCTTCGCGCACAACCACGGCAACTACATTGTCAGCCTGGGCGCTGTGACCAAGTGGCTGGCCGAACAAGCCGAAGCCCTGGGCGTCGAAATCTTCCCCGGCTTTGCCGCCGCCGAAGTGCTGTACAACGACAACGGTTCCGTCAAGGGCGTGGCCACCGGCAACATGGGCGTGGGCAAGGACGGTGAGCCGACTGAGAACTTCCAGCTCGGCATGGAATTGCTGGGCAAATACACGGTGTTTGCCGAAGGCGCACGCGGCCATTTGGGCAAACAATTGATCGCCAAGTTCAAATTGGACGAAGGCAAAGACCCACAAAGCTGGGGCATTGGCATCAAAGAGCTGTGGGAGATCGACCCCAGCCGCCACGAGCCTGGCTTTGTGATGCACACCGCCGGCTGGCCGATGGAATCCGACACCTATGGCGGCGCATTTTTGTACCACCTGGAAGGCAACAAGGTCGCACTGGGCTTTGTCACCGGCCTGGGCTATTCCAACCCCTACCTCAGCCCGTTTGAAGAATTCCAGCGCTGGAAAACCCACCCCAATATCCGCTACTACTTCGAGAACGCCAAGGGCGAAATCACCGCCAAGCGACTGTCGTATGGCGCACGCGCCATCAATGCCAGCGGCATCAACGCGCTGCCCAAGACTGTGTTCCCCGGTGGTTGCCTGATTGGTTGTAACGCGGGCTATTTGAATGTGGGCCGCATCAAGGGCAGCCACGCTGCCATCAAGACCGGCATGCAGGCCGCAGAAGCCGCCTACGACGCAGTGGTGGCAGGCCGCCAGCACGATGAGCTGAGCGCCTACCCCGAAGCCTTTGAGAAGAGCTGGCTATACACCGAGCTGAACAAGGACCGCAACTTCAAGAACTGGTTCAAGTACGGCCTGACCGTTGCCACCATCATGAACGGCTTTGAGCAACTGATTTTGCGCGGCCGCATGCCCTGGACGCTACGCCGCACCAAGCCCGACCACGCCTACCTGAAGCCCGCAGCCGAGTGCAAACCCATCGTCTACCCCAAGCCCGATGGCAAGCTGACGTTTGACCGCCTCTCCAGCGTGTTCATCAGCAACACCAACCACGAAGAACACCAGCCCGCGCATTTGACGCTGAAGGACGCATCGGTTCCGGTGAATGTCAACCTCGCCAAATATGCCGGCCCCGAGGCGCGCTACTGCCCAGCCGGTGTGTACGAGTTTGTGCCCGACACCGCCAAGGGTGGTGATGCCCAACGCTTGCAGATCAATGCGCAAAACTGCGTGCACTGCAAGACCTGCGACATCAAGGACCCCACGCAAAACATCGTCTGGGTCACGCCCGAAGGCGGTGGCGGTCCCAACTACGCCGGCATGTAAGAAGAGACTCGGCAGTGCCGGCCCAGGGCTCTGCCGTTACCCCTCACGTCTTGCAATCCCTGGGCACAGTGGTATTCTGAAGCTTCCATGCGCCACCTGTTGCTACTGATTGCGGGTTTATCCATTGGGCTCGCTGCCCGGGTTGATGCAGCAGACCGCGTGGTTGCCTGTGGCGGTGACAACAATTGGCCGCCGATGTCCTATGCGACGCCAGACAACCCACAGGTCAAGGGCTTTTCAGCAGATGTGCTGCGCGCCATCTTCCCCCATGACCACGACTTGCTGATCCAGTTGCGCCCTTGGGTGCGCTGTTTGACCGAAGTCACACGCAGCGACGGTGCGGACATCGTGATGTCCTTTCTGCGCAATCCGGAGCGAGACAAACAGTTCCTGTTCTCGCGCCCCTATGTCAGCCTGACACCGGCCTACATCTACCTGAGCAGCCGCTACCCTACGCCACCGGTGCGCACGCTGGCTGATCTGGGTACGCTCAAGGTCTGCGCCCTGCGTGGGGCGTCCACGGCCTACACCAAGCTACCGCCCGAAACCATCGATGCCGGATCCAACGGCTACACCAGCCTGATGGTCAAGCTGAACAAAGAGTACTGCGATGTGGTCGTTGACATGCAGGAGGTCATCCAAGGTCATCGCAAATTGGGCACTATCCCCTTGGTAGCAGGCCAGCACACGGTGGCTCTTCTGCCAGAGACCGAGCCGCACCCCCTGCACTTCGGCATCGGCCGCAGCAACCCGCAGGCCAGCAGCCTGGTCGAGCGCCTGGACCGTGGCATCCAGAACCTGCAACGCACCGGCGCCTTGGCAAAAATGCAGGCCAACTACCAGCTCAGCCGGTAGTGGCTTGTTCCATGGTTTAACTAGCGGTTAACCCGCCATCCACTGGCAGACCAATGCCGGTCGTAAAGCCGGCCGCATCGCTGCACAGGTACAGCACGGCAGCCGCAATCTCTTCCACCTGGCCAATGCGGCCCACGGGGTGCACCAGCACCGCCATCTCAGCCTTCTTGGGATCCGAGTCCCGGGCGCGGCGGTACATCTCGGTGTCGATGACCGCAGGGCACACTGCGTTGATACGGATGTTCTTCTTGCCGTACTCCACCGCAGCGCTCTTGGTCAGACCCATGACGGCGTGTTTGGATGCTGCATAAATGCCCATCTTGGGCGCCGCGATCAGGCCTGCCACCGATGCCGTGTTCACAATCGCACCACCGCCCTGCTTCAGCATCGCGGCCAGTTCATATTTCATGCACAGCCACACGCCCTTGACGTTCACGTCCATGATGGCGTCGAACTCGGACTCCGTGCCATCGGCCAACTTACCTTTTTCAATGTCGATGCCGGCGTTGTTGAAGGCATAGTCCAGTCGACCGTAGGTAGCGACGGCTCCCTCGACCAAGGCCTTGACCTCGGCATCGCGCGCCACATCGCAGCGCACAAAGCTGGCCGTACCACCCGCATCGCGGATCTGGGCCACGGTGCCCTCGCCGCCATTCACATCCACATCCGACACCACGACCTTGATGCCTTGGGCTGCGAATGCCAGTGCGGTCGCGCGGCCAATGCCATTGCCTGCGCCAGTGACCAGTGCAACCTGGCCGGAGAATGCTGTCTTGCTCATCGAAATGTTTCCTTTTCCTTATGCCAAAGCGGCGAGATAGGGTGCGAGTTCCTGTTTGGCGATCGCGTTGTTGTGCACTTCATCCGGACCATCGGCCGTGCGCAGATGGCGTGCATAGGCGTAGTACGAAGTCAGCAAAAAGTCCTGGCTGAAGCCCCCCGCACCATGTGCCTGGATAGCCCAGTCAATGACCTTGCAGCAGTTGTTGGGGGCGGCGACCTTGATCATTGCAATCTCCTTGGCCGCTACTTTATTGCCAACCGTGTCCATTCGGTGTGCCGCATGTAACACCAACAGCCGCGTCTGGTCGATCAGCGTGCGGGATTTGGCGATGCGCTCGCGCCACACGCTCTGGTCCGACAGCGGCTTGTGAAAGGCCACGCGCGACACCACGCGCTTGCACATAAGCTCCAGCGCCGCCTCGGCCATGCCTACGACGCGCATGCAGTGGTGGATGCGCCCGGGGCCCAGGCGCCCCTGGGCGATCTCAAAGCCACGCCCTTCGCCAAGCAGGATATTGCTGGCCGGCACGCGCACGTTCTCGAACAGCACCTCGGGGTGGCCGGCCGGTGGGTCCATGAAGCCATAGAGGGCCATGTCCCGCACGATGGTCACGCCCGGCGTGTCCTTGGGCACCAGGATCATGGACTGCTGGCGGTGGCGGTTGGCGTTGTCCGGGTCGGTCTTGCCCATCAGCACAAACACCTTGCAGGCATCGGCCGCCGCGCCGGTGATGTACCACTTGCGGCCGTTGATGACGTAATCGTCGCCATCGCGAGTTATGCGGCATGCGATGTTCGTGGCGTCCGACGAGGCCACGGCCGGCTCGGTCATTGCAAACGCGGAGCGGATTTCGCCCGCCAGCAGCGGCTTGAGCCAGCGCTCCTGTTGCGCCGGCGTGCCATAGCGCTCCAGCACCTCCATATTGCCGGTGTCCGGGGCGGAGCAGTTGAAGACCTCGGCCGACCAGTACTGGTGGCCCATCATCTCGGCAATGGGTGCGTATTCCAGATTGCTCAGGCCAAAACCGTGGGCCGATTCGGGCAGGAATAGGTTCCACAGGCCTTCAGCTTTGGCTTTGGCCTTCAGCTCTTCCACCACGGGGACAGGACGGTAAGCATTGCCCGCCTTGGCGTTGGCAGCAATTTCGCGTTCGCGGCGCTCGTATTGTGGGAAGACGGATTCGTTCAAAAAGGTTTTGACCCGTTGGTGCAGGTCCTGCACCTTGGGAGAAAAATCGGTATGCATTGGGGGTCCTCTAACGCCCTTGGTGGGCCAATGGGGACGAGCTTAAGGCGCTGCCCACGGTCTGACCAATGCTTTGTTTTCAGCACAACTATTCGTTTGGTGCATGATCAAGGCCAACCATAATCAACCAGACCATGAAGAACATCAGCCGCATCGACCTGAACCTTTTTGTTGTCTTCGACGCCATCTACACCGAAGGCAGCATCACCCGCGCCAGCGAGGCGCTGGCTTTGAGCCAGCCGGCCGTCAGCCACGCGCTAGGCCGGCTGCGTACGCTGGTCGACGACCCGCTGTTTGTGCGCGTGGGCCACGCCATGACGCCTACTCCGGTAGCACGGGAGCTGATCGGCCCGATCCGCCGCGCCATCGGCGAGATTGACGGTTCGCTGCGCCAGCTGGAACGCTTCGACCCGCTGACCTCGCAGCGCGAATTCGCGATCGGCATGCGCTCCATCGTCGAGTCCACAGCCATACCCGAGCTGATGCGCCTGACCCGGGGCACGGCACCGGGCGTGCAAATCTCGGCAGTGCACCACAACCGCGCCGACTTTCAATCGGATCTGACGTCGGGTGCGCTCGCGGCTGTGGTGGACGTGCTGCTGCCGCTAACCCATGACATCCACAACCTGCGCCTGACCGGCGGGGCCATGGTGGTGGTTGCCCGCAAAGACCACCCGGTGGTCCAGGGCAGCATCGACCTGCAGACCTATCTGGCGCAGGAGCACATCCTGGCCAGCTCCCGCAAGACCGGGCCGGGCATCGAGGACATGGAGCTGTCACGCCTGGGTGTGCAGCGGCGCATCAAGCTGCGCTGCCAGCACTTCTGGACGGCCTGCAAGGTGGTCAGCACCTCGGACCTGCTGTTCACAATGCCCGAGCGCTATGCCCGGGCCACCAATGGTCTGCTGGGCAATCAGTTGATTCCCTTCCCAATAGCAGTCAGCGCGCACGACATCTTTTTGTACTGGCACGCCAGCGCCGACAACGACCCGGCCAACCGCTGGCTGCGGGACGCGATCATTGCCACGTTTGACAGCGCCTAACGCAGCGCCGACTCGCCGCTATGGTGTCAGGCTGGCAGCGACCAGCGGCCCAGCGTTTCGTGGATGCCCTGACCCACATGGCTTTTGATCAGCTTGAATTCAGTGGCGGTCCAGGTAATGGGGTCGATGTCGTGCCTAGGGATGGATTTGCGGTCGTAGGCTACCGTCATATGGGGTGTGAAGCTCTTCTTGACCTTGAGCCCGGCCTCCTGCATCGCAACGCCCAGGTTTTCACGAAAATCCACCAGCGGTGCGGTGCCCGCATCATTGCCACACACCACATAGGTTCCGCTGCTGGGAAAGCTCATGGCGTGGTCAAAGCTGACGTCGAATGCGCCGGACGCCATGGCGTTGCCGGCCGCTAGTGCTTGCTGGACCAGTTCCGGGGGTACCTCGGCAAAGTTGCCCAGGTCGTGCAGCGTGATGTGCAGGCGGTGCGGCAGCAGAGGCTTGCCCACCAGCCCTTGTTCACGGCCAAAGGCGGCCACCTGTGCAGCAATGGGCCTGGCAAAGTCTTGCGGCAAAAAGATGGAGAAAAACACGCTGAAAGGCAGCCTCTCCGGCCGCTTCTTGGGCACCGGTGTGGCCTTGGGTGGTGGACTCAGCACGGCATCTTCAAAACCCGGCAAGCTCGATTGGTCCGACATGCCCCCTCCTTTTGTTGGTGTTTGGCGCCGTTGGGCGATAGGCAGGCCAGCATAGACCAGTTTTGCCCCCCACGCGGACCAAGGACCGCCACCCCCTGTGCTGCAGGCTAGGGCCGTACTGGCGTCGGCAACAGGCCAACGCGGCCTTTCCAGCCAGACGGCTTTGGTAAAAGTGGCACCTAGCCCTCGTAGAATATAACTTACACGCTACAAATTCAATAGCAATCGCCAGTAAAACCATGGCAGCTATGCAGGGCCTGCCCATGCATCATGCGAGATGTGCATGGGTAATTGGCCTATTCGGGTTTGCAAACCTAGGGAAAACCCTTAATCTACCGGTATCGCAACTTTCCACCCTGACCGGTGGCACTTTTATGTATACCTTGTTTGCCCAGATCGCCCGTTTGCTGTCTACCCGCCGTGCGGCCCCAGAAGACCAAAGCTTGGCCCACCAGCTGATGGACAGCGCAGACGCTTGCGCCGGCAACAGCCCCCACCACGCGCAAGAGCTGCGCGAAGCCGCCTACGCCTACCTCAGCGTCGTCCGCTAAAGCTCCACCGGCGGGCGCGGCACAATCGCCGCATGCCCAGCTCCCGCCCCGCTCCACCTTCCCCCGCTTCGGGTGACGGCGCACCGCATGACCATGCCATAGCGCTGTGGGTCGCGGCACTTCGGCGCAAAGCTGACGCCGCCACACTGAACAGCCTGCCCACCCTCAGCGACGCGGACGCCGCGCGGGTCATGGCCCTGCTGCGCGGGGACACCGCTGTCGAACCGACCGCAGTCTCGGTGTCATCAGCCCCCGCCGCCCCACTTCCGCAGGAGCAGGCCGCGGAGTCGGCCGACGGCACCGTACAAGGCCACTTCCGCCCCCGCCTCACGCTGCAAACCCTGGGCCGCGGCGACGGCCTGTTGGGCCTCAAACCCCAGGGCAAGCTTGGGCCCCGTGGCGACAGCGTGACCCTGGCCCAGTTCGACTGGACCTACCGCACAGCAGCAGGCGACCACTGGGAAGCCCCGGCCCCCTCCTCCATCCTCAACAGCCGCCCGCCAGCGGTGCAAGAGCTGTTCGACACCGGCGGCCCGGTCGTGCGCATGCGCCGCGACTTGGCGGCCGAGGCAGACGCGATGGACCGCGTCTGGGACATGGGTTTCGTACCGCTGGCCGACAGCTCCTTCCAGTGGCGCAGCCGCACGCACCGCCCCATCCTGGGATCCGTGTGGACCCTGTCGCAGGAAGCCTTTTTTGGCGACTTCTGGGCCGACCAGGTGCCCCAACTACAGGCCCAAGGCTGGTCGGTCGTGGTCAAGCCCGGCTTCGCCCACGAGAGCGTACCCGTACAGCGCTGGAAGCTGGTGGTCGGCCCGGACACCGGTGAAGTCCTGTCCAAGGAGCCTGCAGACGCATTGGTACAGCCGGGGCGCGGTGTGCAGAAGCTGCAACTGCCGGCCCGCGAGGGCGCTTGGCTGCTCAGCCTGGGGATAGAGATCGACGGCCAAACATTGGACTTGGCGCCGATGCTGGCCGACCTGCTGCGCCGGGACGCGCGCTGGCTCAATGCGGCCTTGATCGCAACCATTGACGATCTGTCCATCGTGTCCTTGCGCGCGCCGGGTGGCAAGCGCATCGACGCGCCGGCCGCACCGCTGAAGGCCATCGTAGGGCATATGGTGGATTTGCTGACCGACCCGCAACGCGCCCAGAACCAGGGCTTGCAGCTGGGAGCCTGGGAGGCCCGGCGGCTGGACGCCCTGCGGGCCAGTCTGCTGGATGTGCACCGCGTAGGCCCACACAACGCATGGCAATTGCAGGGAAACATGGGTTTGGCAAGCTTGGCCAAGCGCCTGCAGGCCCTGGGCACGCCGCAGCCCGTGGCCTCACCCGAAGGCCTGCAGGTACAGCTGCGCCCCTACCAGTTGGAGGGCCTGGCCTGGCTGCAATACCTGCGTGCCCACCATCTGGGCGGCATCTTGGCCGACGACATGGGTCTGGGCAAGACGGCGCAGGCGCTGGCCCATGTGTTGATCGAGAAAAACGCCGGCAGGTTGGACCTGCCCGTGCTGGTGGTGTTGCCCAATTCCTTGATCTTCAACTGGCAGGCCGAAGCCCGCCGCATGGCACCCGACCTGCGCGTGTTGACGCTGCAAGGCCCAGACCGCGGCACATTGTTTGCGCACATGCCCGAGCACGACCTGGTGCTGACTACCTACCCATTGCTGTGGCGCGATGTTGATGCCCTGGCCGCCCAGCGCTTCCACTTGGTCATCCTGGACGAAGCGCAGATGGTCAAGAACGCAGGCAGCCGCAGCGCCCGCGCCCTGCGCCGCGTGCAAACCCGCCACAGTCTGTGCCTGACCGGCACGCCCATGGAAAACCACCTGGGCGAACTGTGGGCGCAATTCGACTGGTTGATGCCAGGCTTTCTGGGCGATGCCCGCCAGTTTGCGGCCCGGTGGCGCAAGCCCATCGAAGAAAACGGCGAGACCCTGCGCGCCGCGCTCTTGGCCCAGCGCGTGCGCCCTTTCATCTTGCGCCGGCGCAAGCAGGATGTGGCCAGCGAGCTGCCCCCACGCACCGAGGTCATCAAGCGCGTGCAGCTACAAGGGCGGCAGCGCGAGCTGTACGAGAGCGTGCGCGTGGCGGCCGACGTGCAGGTGCGCCGCGTGCTGCAACGCCAGGACTTCGGCGCTGCGCAAATCAGCATCCTGGACGCCTTGCTGAAGCTGCGCCAGGTGTGCTGCGACCCACGACTGGTGAAACACAGCGACGCTGGTTCAGCGCAGGGGCCACAACTCGCCGCCGGGCCGCCCCAAGGCGAGTTAACCCCATCAGGGGGCAGCGACCCGCGTAGCGGTGGAGCGTGGGGGTCCCATATGGAGAGGGCCAAGCTGGAGCTGCTGGCCGATATGCTGCCGGCCTTGGTGGAAGACGGCCGTCGCATACTGGTTTTCTCCCAATTCACCGCCTTGCTGGACCTGGTTGCGGACCAACTGGTGGCGCTGTCTTTACCCTTCTTGAGCCTGACCGGCAGGACCAGCTCGCAGGAACGCGGCACTGTAGTCCAGCGCTTCCAGGCGCAGGAAGTGCCTGTGTTGCTGCTGAGCCTGAAGGCCGGTGGCGTGGGCCTGAACCTGACCGCTGCCGACACCGTGATCCACATGGACCCCTGGTGGAACCCCGCTGTCGAAGAACAGGCCACCGCCCGCGCCCACCGCATCGGCCAGGACCAGCCGGTCTTCATCTACAAGCTGGTGGTGGAAGGCAGCATTGAAGAACGCATGCTGGAACTGCAGACCCGCAAACGCGTGCTCACGGACAGCGTGCTGGGGCACGACGCGGCCGGTGCCGTGAAATTCGACCAGGCCGACTTGGACGCCCTGCTGGCCCCGTTGGGCGCGCTAATGTCCAACCACGTAGACCAGGGTGACGCGGAACCGCGCTGGGGCAGCAGCGGCCGGCGGCGCTGATTCGCCCATGCTCCTAGGGTATCTCCCTAGAAATTTTCCGCTTCCAGGCATATCCAAACTTCATGTGATTTGGTATCTTATTGGTATTCAATAATCACTTGTAGAAAGTGAGAATTTTCGAGACTGGTATGTCATTGGTTAAAACCACAACCCAGTCCCGCTGTGCTCCACAAACTGGGCTCAGTGCCGGGTTACGCATCGCCGACCTGCCACCCGCAGGGGCAGGCAGGTGTTTTGGGCTTTACCACAAGCGCCATCAGCAACCTGGACCCGAGGGCTGTGCGCCCCAGGCAATCACCTTCTTGCGGCGGCCGTTTTAATGGTTTGAGCGGACGCACAGGGCGGGGGATGGCAGGGCGCAGACAGCGTGCAACGAGGGCTTTTGGCCCTCGTTTCATTTGTAAGGGCCACTATTGCATCGAGCCCCCGTCTTCGCCGCAGATGCGTTGCGCTTCATACCTCTTGTCAACAGCTTTGCACACGCTACCGGCTACAGTTGCGATCCGTGAATCGCATCAAGCATCAAATAGGGAGAGAAGAATGTTTTTGAAGCCAACCGCTTCAGGGTTCCGCTACTGGGCCGCAGTAGTGGCGCTCTGGGTACTTGCCACAACCACCCAGGGTGCTTTCGCACAGGTGGATGCAGCCCCCAAAACCATTCCCGCCGAGGTATTTTTCCGAGACGCCGACATCGGCGAAGCCATTTTGTCGCCCAACGGAAAGCGCCTGGCCCTGACCACGGCCCAGGGCGGCAAGCGCTTTGCGCTGTACGTATATGACCTGACCCAGAATACGCAGGCGACCCAGGCGGCGTATTTCAGCAATGCAGACGTGCGTCACGTCGAATGGCTGGACGACGAGCGCCTGCTCTTCAGTGCGGTGGACTATGCAGAAGGAAGTGGCCGCCCCAACGGCGCGCCTGGCCTGTTCATAGTCGGGGCCGACGGAACCCATTTGCGTTCGCTCATCAACCGGAAATCGTCGCGCGTCGTAGCGGGCAGTGGGGCCAGCAATGCACTGGAATGGAATCACATCCTGCTGAGCATCCCCTTTCCGCGACCGGGCAAACCCAATGATGAAGTCATCATTGGCAAGCTGCAGGACAACGCAGACAGTGACAGCGCCAATATCGCCCCATTGGTTCTGAATGTTGCCACGGGCCGCACGCGCAACCCCGGTTTCAACGCACCGCATGGCGTCACGGCATGGAAGTTTGACAGCAACGGGGAACCCCGCATTGCCATCACCCGCACCAACAACCGCGAAGCCATCTACTGGCGTGGACCGGGTGAGACAGAGTGGCGCAAGCTGGTTGAAGGCGATGCCCTGTTCATGCCCTTCTCCCCCCATACCGTGGACGATGCCGGGAATTTGTATGTCACGCGCAGCCAAGGGGTTGACCGCTTGCGCGTATTGACACGCTACGACTTCGAAAAAAACGCGCCCGTTGCCAAGCCACTGGTGACCACGCCAGGGTTTGACTTCAGGGGGCAACTCATTCTGGAGCGGGGTTCCGGCGCAGCGCAAGGTGTCCGCGTAACGACCGACTCTGAAACGACCGTCTGGCTGGACGAAACGCGCAAGCGCATCCAGACCGTTGTAGATGAAAAGCTGCCCGGCCGCATCAACCGAATCGGCTGCCGTCAGTGCGATGAGCCGGGTGCGGTTGTTCTCATCCGTTCATCCTCCGACCGCGACCCTGGGCGATTGCTGATCTACCGCCCCAACCCTGGCCCAGGCCAGCAGCAATGGCAAGGCATAGCCGCCATTCGCGCTGGAGTTGACCCAAACAGCATGGCAAGTGTTGGCTTTCAGCGCATCAAAGCACGCGATGGCCGCGACCTTCCGCTTTGGATCACGTCGCCACAGGGGCTGGCCCCCGGCAAGGCGGCCCCCACCGTGGTGCTGGTGCATGGTGGGCCCTGGGTGCCCGGCAAAACCTGGCACTGGGATCCCATGTCACAGTTCCTGGCGTCACGGGGCTACTTGGTCATCGAACCCGATTTTCGCGGTACGACCGGATACGGTGCGGCGCACTTCAAGGCGGGCTGGAAACAATGGGGCCAGGCCATGCAGAACGATGTGGCCGACGCCTTGCTGTGGGCACAGAAACAAGGTATTGCCAGTGACCGTGCCTGCATTGCCGGTGCAAGTTATGGGGGTTACAGTGCCCTGATGGGCCTTATTCGGCACCCTTCCTTATACCGGTGCGGGGTGGCTTGGGTTGCAGTCACGGATCTCCAGCTCTACGCCCATGGAAATTGGTGGGTGGGTGACGACATCGGTGAAATCAGTCGCAAATACGCGATTCCTGAATTGGTGGGCAGCGCAGACAAAGATGCGGACCTGCTGGCCAACAACTCCCCCGTATTGCTGGCGTCGGAAATCAGGGCCCCGCTGATGCTGGCCTACGGGGAAGGCGATCGGCGCGTCCCCTTGGCCCACGGTACCCGCTTGCGCGATGCGCTCCAAAAGCTCAATCGCGATCCGGACTGGGTCACCTATGCCGGCGAGGGCCATGGATGGGGCAAGCTGGAAACGCGCCTGGACTTTGCCCAACGCATGGAGGCCTTTCTGGCCAAGCACCTGTTGGCGCCGGATGCGCCAACAACCGCTACCAATACGACGAAGCCTTAACAAAACACCCGCTAGCCCTCGTCAACTGGACGTATTACGCTTCCAAATACATAGCAACGACTTCACTGCAGCAGCTTGCGCCGCACGCCCATGGAGAAACCGGGCAACTCACGGTCCGTGGTGGCGCTCTGCTCGGCCAGGGTTTGCAAATGGCGCAGCAGATGTGCCTTGCTGCCCTTCTCCAGCTCGGTCTGCAGCACGGCCGCCGTCTTCAGCGACTCCAGCGCCTGGGCCAAGTCACCCGCCTTCTCGGCGATCAGTGCGTTCTCGCGCTCGATGCGCAGCGCAATGTGCTTGGCGTTGGCCTTCTGCGCGGCCTGCCGAGCCGACACGATGGACGCACCGGCCTCGGTCAATTGACCTAGTGCCAACTGGCATTGGGCGCGCAGCAGGAACAGCGTCGCCAAACCCCACACGTGCGCGCAGGCCTTCAGTGCGCGCTGCGCCGGCACCAGCAACTCCAGCGCACGCTCAGGCTGCCCTTGCAAGGCGGCTACTTCGGCGATGCGCACCAGGCATTCGCTGGCAATGTCTTCCATCTGCTGGGCCTGCGCCATGGTCTGGCCCTGGCGCAGGCTGACCAGCGCGTCGTCGTACTGGCCTACATGCATCTGGTTGACGCCCAGATTGACGGTGTTGACGGCCTTGAGCTCGCGCAAACGCAAGTCAAAGCGCGCCCACTGGGTCAGCGGCAGACGCTGCGTGGAGCTGTCCAGCTTGGCCAGGTTGGCGCCCAGGTCCGAGAACATCTTGACGGCCATGGCCGGTGCATCCAGCGCATCGCAAATCTGGCCTATGCCCAGCTTGCACCAGCTCCAGCTGATGCGGTCGCCGTCGCGCTTGGCGACATCCATGCCCTCAGTCCAATAGCCCATGGCAACGCCATACTCTGCCCGCGAGTAGTAGGCGCGGCCTATCAGGTACAGCATGTGGGACTGCTCGCCAAACTCACCACAGCGCTTGGCGCATTCCACAGCCTCCTGCAGCCAGGCGATGGAGGCGTCCGAATAGCCGTCTTGGTCAATGACCAGGCCAAAGGTCTGTGCAATCAGCACCAGGGCGGCGTCGTCGCCCATGTCGCGGGCCTGTTGCAACGCGGCCAGGCATTCGTTGTACAGCGCGGCACTGCGGCCTTTGCGGCCAGCCTGCTGAAGTTGGGCAACTACGGGTCTGAGGGTGCGATGGGTGGCGTCAAATAGCAGCATGGGGGTGCGGAGTTGGGCTCTTACTTTCTACGGGCAAAGTATCGCAGTTCGCGCAACAGGTCTTAGCTGCGCAGGGCCTTTCAGCGCCGGGCCTTTTCGGCCTGCACCCAGTCCATGACGCTGGCACGCAAGACGCTCATCGGCAACTGACCCCCAGTCAACACCAGGCGGTGGAAGCGCTTCACGTCGAAACGCGCGCCCAAGGCAGCCTCGGCTTCGCGCCGCAGGCGGCTGATCTCAAGCTGGCCGATCTTGTAGCCCAGGGCCTGGCCCGGGCGGGCGATGTAGCGCTCCACCTCGGACACCACATCACTCTCCGCCATCGAAGAATTCGCCAACATGTAGTCGATGGCCTGCTGGCGGCTCCAGCCCTTGGCATGCAGGCCGGTATCCACCACCAGGCGCATGGCGCGCAATTGCTCGTCGGACAACCGGCCGTACCACTGGTAGGGGTCAGTGAACAACCCCAACTCCTTGCCCAGACTCTCCGCATACAGCGCCCAGCCCTCCACAAAGGCCACGTAATGGGTGTTGAAGCGCCGGAACTTGGGCAAAGCCGTATCTTCCTGCGCGATGGCCACCTGGAAGTGGTGACCCGGCGAGGCCTCGTGCAAGGACAGGGTCTCCATACCAAAGATGGGCTGTGCATTCAGGTTGAAGGTGTTGACGTAGAAGACGCCAGGGCGCGAGCCGTCGGCCGAGGGCGCTTCGTACATCGCACCGGCCGCGCTCTGGGCGCGGAAGGCCTCGACCTCACGCACCTCGTAGTCGGCTTTGGGCGCTATGTCGAACAGCTTGGGCAGCAGACCATTGATGCGGGTCTGCAGGCTGCGGTAACCGGCCAGCAGGTCTTCGGGCTTTTGGTAGTAGTAGCGGGGCTCGTCCTGCAAGTGCTTGAAGAAAGCCTTCAGGTCGCCATCAAACCGCACCTCGCGGCGCACGCCCTCCATCTCCGCCAGGATGCGCCCCACCTCTTGCAAGCCCAGGGTGTGGATGGCATCGGGCGACAGCGTGGTCGTGGTGCTGGCCCGCACACGCTGCGCATACCAGGCCTTGCCATCGGGCAGGTCCGACCAGGCTGTGCTGGCGCGCGCCTGGGGCAGGTAGACATCGCGCATGAACACGTGCAGGCGCTGGTACGCGGGCATGACCTTGTCTGTCAGCAAGGCACGCATCTGGGCCGCAATCCGCGTGCGATCGGCGGCGGGCACCGCGTCGGGGAAGGCCTGGATAGCCCCCCAGAAAATGCTTTGCTCCGGGTCCGCAACGATCAGGGCCGCAAGCTGCGGCAACACCTTGTCCACCACGGCACGCGGTTGTGTCACGCCCTTGGATAGGCCCACCCGCATATTGGCGATCATGCCGTCCACCATGGGCACGGCCAGGCTCAGGCGTTGCATCCAATCGTCATAGTCCTGGGTGGTGCGAAACGGCTGCAACGACTTGCCCGAGCCCAGGCGCGCCATAAAACTGGGCAGGCCGCCCGTCTGGCTGATGGGCAACATCCATTCGGGAAAACGCTCGGCCGACAGGGCCTCTTCCACATCGCGCTTCAGGATGCCGTAGGACAGCCGGTCTTTGTCGCCCAAGGCTTTGGGATTGAAGCCCTTGAGCTGCTGGAGTTGGCGCTGCAGGTAGCGTTTGTGCTCAGCCCGCCATGCGGCCGTGGTCTCGTCGACCAGACGGGCGTTGTAGCGCGGATCACCCAAAGAGGTGGCCAGAATAGGATCGCGCTGCAGGGTTTCTTCCCACTGGGTGTCCAGCCATTGGTTGAAACGCTCGCTCTCCGACGGCTTGGCAAACGCGGCCGCCGAAAGGGCCGCCATCAACAGGGCACAGAACACACGACGCATGCAAGGGACTCCAGACGATTGGGGGGAATGGGCCGGGAATTCGACCGGGTTCCTGGAGTATCGCAGCCTCAGAGCTGATGAGGCGGACATTCGGGCCGCCAGCCGGAAACGCTTATAAAAATTCAGCCGCTAGCCCCCGTCGAATATAACGGCAACGCTACCAAATTAGGAGCGCATTACTGGATGAGACTGTAGCCAAGGCCGTCAAACCACCAGACGGCCTTCCGGCAGTTGGTAGTTGCGCTCGTCAAACAGGTCCACGCCGCAGTACAGGTTCTCCGCCCAGTCAAAGAACTCGGCAATCGCCGGGCCGGTGATGGGCGCTCCGTGCTGGGGCACCAGCATGCTGATGTCCAGCTTGCTGGCCATGTTGACCCACAGACGCAGCACCTTGTTGCACACCATGTAGCGCTTGTGAAAACCCACCATGCGGGGAATGCTGGCAGCCAGGCTGGTTACGGGTGTCTGCGCCTCCTGGCCGCTGGTCAGGGACACGCCCAAGTCTCCGGTGAACAGGATGCGGCTGACCGGATCGTAGAAATGGAAATTGCCCTCGGAATGCAGAAAGTGCGCGGGCAGCACCCACAGCTCATTCGCACCCAGCGGCAGGCGCCCGCCCTGGTCGGGCACGCCGATGATGCGGTTGTCGGTCTTGCCCACCTTGGTGAAGTGCGGAGCGAACCGCTCCCACACGCGTGAGATCACCAGCTTGGCAGGGGTGGACGTCATCCAGCGGTCCAGCGAAGCGATGATGTCCGGGTCGGCGTGCGAGGCGAACAGGTAGCTCAGGTTTTGCGGGCTGAAGTGGCGGCTAAGCCCCATGAACAATTCGTTGAACGCCAGGTTGCCACCCGGATCGATGATGGCGCCGGTGCCGTGATCGATGATCAAAAACTGATTGGACTGCACCGCTTGCGCATCGCCATCAATCAGATCGGTAAACATCAGGCAGGCATGGTGGGCGTCACGGTACAGTTCAATGGGCATGGGGATAGCGGGTGAACGGTGCAGTGCACCGCCAAAATAGAGAGAGCCCGACTATAGGATCGCTGCTTGAATAGCGACTTGACCTAGGTCAACACCCACGCTTTACGGGCACTTGGGACCCGCGTGCTAGCATCCCGCCGATGAAACGCAAAGCCTCGGCACTTCTCCGTTGGGCGGCGGCGCTGCCGTGCGCTGCCGTACTGTTCGCGTCCAGCGCCTGGGCCCAGGGTTCGTCGACCCTGAACAAGATCGAGCAAACGGGCGTCATCGTGCTGGGCTACCGCGTGGGTTCGGTGCCCTTTTCCTATCTGGATGAAAAGCTCAACCCCATTGGCTACTCCATGGACCTGTGCTACCGCGTGGTGGATGTGGTCAAGCAGCGGCTGAAGCTGCGCAACCTGCAGGTCAAGCTGATGCCGGTGACATCGGCCACACGCATTCCCCTGGTGGTCAACGGCACGTTGAACCTGGAATGCGGCGTCACCACCAACACACAAGAGCGGCAGAAGAGCCAGGCCTTTTCCGTCACCACCTTCGTCGCGGTCAGCCGCTTGCTGGCCAAGAAGTCGTCCGACATCCAGTCGCTGCGGGACCTGCAGGGTAAGCCGGTCGCGTCCACCGTGGGCACCACCAGCATCCGCTATCTGCAAGAGGTCAACCAGGCGCGCAAGCTGGACATGAAAATTCTGGCCGGCCTGGAAGATGCAGATTCCTTCCAGATGGTGGAGACCGACCGCGCGGTCGCCTACGCGATGGACGATGTGTTGTTGCGCAGTTTGATCGTCAACGCCAAAAATCCGGCCGACTACGCCATATCTGACGAGAGCCTGTCCATCGAGCCCTATGGCATTGCGATGAGCAAAGACGACACCGTGTTCAAGCAACTGGTGGACGACGTGCTAATCGGCCTGTTCCGCAGCGGCGAGATTTACACCATTTACGACAAATGGTTCCAGTCACCCATCCCGCCCAAGGGCATCAACCTGCAACTGCCGATGAGTGCGGCGCTCAAGCGCGCCATTGCGGCGCCCAGCGACTCCAGCGACCCCAAGCATTACGAGTAGTAATTTGCCCCCACGGTTGCCTACTGCGTGTGGCGCCCTGCCCCCCGAGGGGGCCGTGTTTCGCCTTGGGGCGGCCCGGCGGCAAAACCGCCCCGCGCTAGCGGTAGCTATCGATGGACAGCCCGTGCCGGTGCAGCTTGTCGTACAGCGTCTTCTTGGCAATGCCCAGGGCCTGCGCCACGGCCACAGGGCGGCCTTTGTGCTCGCGCAGGGCCTGCTCAATCAGCACTTTTTCAACCTCGTCCATCTGTTGCACCAGGGTCGATGCGCGGGCTTCTTCCGCAACCGCCGCAGCCCCCTCACCCGCCTGCGGCAGCTCCAGCACAAAACGGTCCGCCACATTGCGGACCTCGCGCACATTGCCGGGCCAGTCGTGGGCCAACAGGTCTTGCATGCGGGGACCGGTCAGCTGGGGCACCTCACATCCATAGCGCTGGGCAGCCTGCGCCACGAAATGCTCAAACAGCAGTGGTACATCTTCCTTGCGCTCCCGCAAAGGTGGCAACTGCAGCACCGCCACGTTCAATCGGTAGTACAGGTCGCTGCGAAACTTTTGCTCGCGGCTCAGTGCCAAGAGGTCGCTCTTGGTTGCCGCGATAACGCGCAGATCCACGCGCACTTCTTCGTTGGAGCCTAGGCGCTCCACCTTTCGCTCTTGCAAGACACGCAACAGCTTGACCTGGAACAGCAGCGGCATGCTTTCAATCTCATCGAGCAACAAGGTGCCGCCATTGGCGTGTTCGATCTTGCCGATGCGCCGTTTGCTGGCCGTGGTGAAGGCCCCCGCTTCGTGACCAAACAGCTCGCTCTCGAACAGCGTGTCGGGCAGCCCACCGCAATTGAGCGCAACAAAATGCCGGTCCCGGCGCTTGCTGAAATCATGCAGGCAGCGCGCCACCAGTTCCTTGCCGGTGCCGGTTTCACCGACGATCATCACATCGGCGGATGTGGCGGCCAGCTTCAGCACCTGCTCCCGCACCCGAACCATGGCCGCGGAGTTGCCGAGCAGCGCGACGTCAATCCCATTCTTTTGCTGCAGTTGGGCGCGCAAGTCTTCGACGGCCATGCTCAGCATGCGCTTTTCCATGGCCCGCTGCGCGGTCTCTACAAAGCGCTCGGGTGAGAACGGCTTTTCCAGAAAGTCATAGGCACCGGCGCGCATGGCCTGCACTGCCATCGCCACATCGCCATGGGCGGTGATCAAGATGACCGGTATCGCAGGGTTGATGCCGCCCACCTGCTCCAGCAATTGCAGGCCCGTCATGCCCGGCAGCTGAATGTCGCTGATAACAATGCCTTGCAGGCCTACCCACAGGTGCGGCAGTGCGGCCTCTGCGGAATCGCAGGCCACCACCTCGATGCCGGTCAACTCCAGTGTCTGGGCCAGGCTGCGCCGCACCGTAGCGTCGTCCTCCACAAACACAACCTTGAAACCCTCAAACATGGTTCTCTCCCTGCGCGAGCGCCAGATCGAAATCGAATACCAAGCCCTGGCTACCCCTGCTAGCGCGCAGCGTACCGCCAAATTCGCGCACGATGTTGAACGAAATCACCAGCCCCAAGCCCAGCCCTTCGCCGCTGGCCTTGGTGGTGAAAAAGGGCTCGAACAAGCGCGCCAGCAATTCATCGGACATGCCACCACCCGTGTCTTCGACGCGGACCCGCACACGGTCTCCGTCTGGCCGCGCATGCACGGTAAGCAAACGCACGGGCTTGCCCCGCATGGCGTCTATGGCATTGCCCGCCAGGTTGATCAGCACCTGCTCCAGCCGATTGGAGTCACAGCAAACCAGCAGCCCTGCGGGTATGTCCACGTCCACGCGCACATCTTCGGCACGGATGCGGTGCTCCAACAAGCGCTGCATATATTGGACGGTGCTCACCAGCGCAACCGGCTGGTACACGCCTTCGGATCTGCGCGCAAATGATTTCAACTGCGCCGTGATGCTGCCCATGCGCTCCGTGACCTCACCGATGGCCTTGAGGTTTTCGTCCACGTCGGTCATGCGCCCAGCGGCTAACAATAAAGCGGTGTTTTTGGCCAACGCCCGCAGCGCCGTCAGGGGCTGGTTGATTTCGTGCGAGATGCCGGCCGACATTTGCCCCAACACCGCCAGCTTACCGGCCTGGACCAGCTCATCCTGCGCCAATTGGCGCTCCTGCATTTCACTGACCAGCTCCTCATTGGCCAAGCGCAACTCATGGGTGCGTTCGTCTACTTTGTTTTCCAATTGGGCGTTCGCATCCTGCAGCGCGTTGCGCGCGGACGATATCTGGTGCAAGGCCTTGCGGCGTTGCCCAATGTACAGAATCAGCAGGCCCAGGAACGCGACAAAGGCGCCCGAGCCCCAGGCGGCGTAACGGGCATTGCGCCACACGCTGTGCGGGTCCGACAAGACCAGCACGTGCCAGCCCAGGAGTGGAATCGTGCGCTCTTGCGCCAGGTACAGACTTACCTGGCCGTCCGGCCCGGCGATGCGGACCAAGCGCGTGCCGCGCGTGCCCAGCTTCTCCACCACCATATGCAGCGGATGGACCGTTTGCCTTGGGTATTTTTCCGGGTGGCGCAGCTTGGTGGCCACGCCCAGCCCTTCAGCGTTGACGGACCGGTACTTCCACTGGCGCACCGACGACATGATGGCCACGCCATCTTCATCCAGCACCAGCAACTTTTCACTTTCGGAGCGCACGCCCAGATCAATCCAGGTGGATTCCAGCGGGTCCAGGCTGACCTTGACACCCACCACGCCCAGGATGCGCATCTCCTGCCGCACAGTTTCGGTGAAGTAATACTCGGACGCGCCATTGTCCGAGTTGGCAATAAAGAACTGGGAGCGCTCTCCCTGCAGGGCCTGCGCAAACAAGGGCGGCAAGGTCAATGCGTCCGCATCGTTGGCACTGGTGCGGTAGCCATCGCTGGACGCCAGCAGAGACCCCACCGGGCTCAGCGCAAAGGTCGTGATGGCGCTGGAGCGGACCTTGATGCTCGCAAGCTTGCGGCTGGCGCGTGCGCGTGCCACCAGATTGCCAGGCGTTTCAAATAAGGCTGCGATGTCGGGGTCCGTTTCGATCAGGCTGGGCAGGTAGGCATGTTTGCCCAACTCGCTTTCCAAGGTCGACGCGTAAAGGTCCAGTTGGCGATTGGCCACGTCGTCCAATTGCTCAAACCCTACGCGCTCACTCCAGGTATAGGCCATGACCACGCTGGCCACCACGGCCAGCACCAAGCTCGACCAAATGGCCGCCGCGCGCAACCTGCGCGGGAAAAATGGATGGCGTTTTTGTGAGGGAGGGCCGTACATGGTGTGGACAAATACACAACCGCCAAGCGCCCACTTTCGGTGAGGTTCACGGTTGCATTGCGCGCAGTATCACCCCAAATTGGCGCAGGGCTGCTGCCTTCCGTGCGCCCCTCAAAAATTATTTTGGGCACCGATTTGCCTTGCGTGTAGAAGCCCGCACACCACAAACCGGGCTTGTGTAAAACGCCGCACAAATTGACCGCGCACACACACTGCCAGGCCAATATTTGCTTACAAATCAAGGGCTTGCAAGTCTTGTGCTTGCTTCGTAACTGGCATGTTCCGTGCTCAATAGTCAGCTACTTTTCTACACACCGTCAGCAGGACATTGCATGGAATCAACGGACACCTCAACCCAGCGCACACCAGCAACCGTATTCAAACCCAGGTCAGCCACAAGCAAGGCCATAGGTGCGAAGCTATCGGATCGGCAGCACACAGCCCCCGCGTTACCCAGCTTGAGTTTGCAAGAGCTCGTCAACCTGCCTGCCTCGCCGTCGCAAAGCGACGGATCTGCGCTCACCGATCTGGACCGCTGCGTTGCCGACGTGACCTTTGAATCCTTTGAAGGCGTTGTCGTAACGGACGCCGAGTTGCGAACGCTGAAGGTCAACAACTCCTTCACCCGCATCACCGGCTACAGCAAACGCGAAGCCGTGGGCCACAAGTCTTCCATCCTCTGCGACATCCACGAACATCTGCTGCGCGAGCGCGGCTGGAACGACGAAGTGCTGGGGCGCAAGAAAAATGGAGAGGCCTACTCCGCAAAACTCCGGGTCAAAGCCATCGTTGATGCGCACGATCGCGTGACGCACTACATCGCCACCTTCAATGATCTCAGTGCGAAGAAAGCTTTGCAGAAGAAGATCATCAACCTCAGTTTTGCGGATTCCTTGACCGGGCTGAAGAACCGCTCCTCGCTGCTGATCAGCCTGCAGCGCGCGATAGACAAATGCCGCGAACAGCAGGCGTATGCAGCCGTACTGCTGCTGGACCTGGATGATTTCAAGAGCTACAACGTGCGCCTGGGCCACCTGGCCGGAGACATGATCCTGCAACAGTCCGCACGCCGCCTGAGCCACACCCTGGGCACCAACGTGGCGATAGCCCGGCTGTTTGCCGACAAGTTTGTGATGGTCCTGGAAGACCTGGGTTCCGATGTCGATGAAGCGGGGGCCAATGCCCACCGGCTTGCCAGCGGCGTTCGCGACAGCTTTGCCGACGCATTCGACATCAACGGCACGGAGGTCTGCCTTTCGGTCAGCATGGGGCATTGCCTGATCGGCACGCAAGACATCAGCACCGATGTGCTGATCGACCGTGCGGAGCTGGTGACCTACAACGCCAAACAGGCCGGTGGCGATTGCATCTACTCTTTCGAGTTTGGCGCCATGGAGCACGAGGTGCAAGACGCCTGACCCGGCTTCAGCTCACTGAGCAAGACCGCCACCACTACCAAGGCCCCGCCGAAAGCCGCGCGGGTGCTGAGCACTTCGCTCAGCCAGATCCATCCGAACAATGCTGCGAACACCGGCTCCATCGCATAGATGACCGATGCCTTGTCGGCAGGCACATGGCGCTGCGCGATGGCCTGCAACAGCAGCATGCCGGCGGTGGCGATGACACCCAGGTACAGCAGCGGCAGCCAGTGTGGCGTCAAGCGCACAACCAGCGTGTCCAGCGTGTGGTCTGCAACACCCGCACAACCAATCCAGACACTGGCAAATACCGCCATGAATGCAATTTGGGTGGCAGTCAGTTGGCGCGAGTCATGGCCGTTGGCGCGCTGCGACAGCACAATCACATACAGCGCGTAGGCCAAGGCACACAACACCGTCGCACTATCGCCCACCACGTGCGCGCCGCCCTCCCAAGACATGAAGCCAATCCCCACGCAGGCCAATAGCGCTGCACCCAAGGTGATGGCCGACAGTTTTGCGCCCCAGAACAGGCCCAGCAAGGGCACCATCAGCACCGCCAGACTGGTCAGGAAAGCGCTGCGGTTGGAAGAGATGTACTGCATGCCAAAGGCCTGCGACACGTAGGACACCAGGGCCAGCGCACCCAGTAGAGCACCATCCAGCCAGGTACGCCAAGGCACCTTGCGCATGAACGGGGCCATGCAGATGGCCGCCAGCGCAAAGCGGATGCCCGAGATTTCGACCCCACTCAGGGTGCTGGCCGCCGTCTTCAATAGCGGAAAGGTCGTACCCCAGACCAGCGTGACAAGCAGCAGAATGGCCAGATTGAAGTTCATGTGCGTGGCCCCGCACACGCAGCTGCTAGTTGGGGCAAACCGTCTCGCCCGTGGATTCGCGCTTGAAGCACAGTTCGTTTTTCTTGGCCGACGTGGAGCCGGCGTCTTGTGCGGCCTGGGCGTTCGCCTTCAGCTTCATTTCCTTGTCAAAGGCCGCTTTGTCTTCCTTGGCCTGCTTCTCACACGCCGCCCGCGCGTCCGGCGTGGGAATCTTCAGGCACGATTGCTCGGCACGCCACAGTGCGTTGCCCTGGGCCTGCACATTCCCCATCGCAGTGCCGAACACAACGACGACGAGGCTCACTAACAGCTTGTTCATATCTTCCCTTTGGTCTATGCGGTCTTGGCCGATATTTTGCCTGCACGCGGCACCCTACAGATGCATCGCGTGCAAATCAAAGACCCGTACTTCCTACCTACTAAACACAAGTCCCTCTGAGCTCGGTCTTGCGCTCAATGATGCGCGACACCAGCCCATACTCCACCGCCTCCTCGGCAGACAGCCAGCGGTCCCGTTCGATGTCGGCCAGGACGACCTCCAGCGACTTGCCAGTCTCGCGTGCGATGGTGCGGGCAATGCGCTCGCGGGCCTTCATGATCTCCCGGGCCTGGATGGCGATGTCGCTGGCTGGCCCGCCGGAGCCGCCGCTGGGCTGGTGGATCAGAAAACGCGTGTTGGGCAGGCAGTAGCGCCGCTCGCGCGGCACGGCCAGATACAGGTGTGTGGCCGCGCTGCCGACCCAGCCGGTGCCGATCATGTTCACCGGTGCAGCAATGAAGCGCAGCATGTCGTGGATGGCATCGCCGGACTCCAGGTGGCCGCCCGGCGAACTCACCAGCACGTCAATGGGGTCTGCACTATCGGCGTCCAGTGCGATGAGGCGGCGCGTTACGTCAGCAGCCATCACATCGGTCACGGTGCCGAAGATCAATAGCGTGCGTGCCTTGAAGGCCTTCTCCTCCAGATAAGAGGTCGTGCGCGGATCGGCGGTGTTGGCAGGCGGTGCGGAGGTGTTGTCTGGGGTGTCCATAGTGGCTTCCTTGTGGTTGAACTGCTATGACGAACGAGACGTGGTTTGTGTGACACCCCATCCATCGCCACGCTGTGGCACCATGCCGGTATGTACGACGCACACCCGCCCACCCTGCCCAACCCCGAACGCGACCACCGCCATCTCGTGCGCGCCGCCACCCGCCTGCTTGGCCCTTCGGACGCGGAGGATGCGGTGCAAGACGCCTATGTGCGTGCGCTGGAAGGCGAGCAGCGTGAACTCAACTCCACCCAGGCCTGGCTGCTGACCGTGGTGCGCAATCTGGCCATAGACCACCTGCGCCGCCGCAACTGGATGCAGCAGTGGCTGGCAGAGATGAGCGCCGCCGGCACAACGGAAGCCGCTCCCTCAGCCGAAGCAGACGCCGCGCTGACCCAACAGGCCATCCGCGCCCTGCGCCTGCTGGCAGCCCATCTGGCGCCGGAAGATGGAGCCGCCCTTCTCTTACACGCGGTGTTTGAAGTGGGCCATGCCGAGATCGCAGAGGCTGGTGGCCGATCCGAAGCCGCAAGCAGGCAGCAGTTGCGCCGGACCCTCTTAAGGCTGCGGCAGGCGCGTGGCACACCGGAGGGCTCCTCACAGCCCGATCCGACGGAGGACACCGTCTTTCGCCTGTACCTGCAGTCCCTGCAGTTGCGCGATCCCCAAACCCTGTGGGCCATGCTGCGCAATCCGCCCATTAGCGCGGTGGCATGCAGTATCCCCGCAGCAGCTACTGGGGCCGCATCCACATCGCATGCCACCACCCGCAGTGGCGTTGTGCAGGTGGGCGGGCAACTGGGCTTGGTGCTCACGCTGGATGGCATCCAGCTATGTGTGGTGCCACTGGGCGTGCGCCCCGCCTGCGACCTGGAAGCTGGTGCACTTCAGTAAAAAGTGTACTCAGCCCTCGTAGAACCTCACTAGACCGCTTCTGTTTTGATAGCAACCAGAACGTGGGAGCGTCAAATGGCAGCGTAAGCCCCAGTCCCACCCGGCCACGCCGTCAACACCTCATACCCTGTCGGCGTCACTGCCACCATATGCTCCCACTGGGCCGATAAAGACCGATCCTTGGTCACGACCGTCCAGCCGTCGGCCAGTTGTTTGGTGTCGCGTCCGCCGGCGTTAAGCATGGGTTCGATGGTGAAGACCATGCCCGCCTCCAGCTTCAGGCCCAGGCCACGCTGCCCATAGTGCAGCACCTGGGGTTCGTCGTGGTAGATCTGGCCAATGCCGTGGCCGCAGTATTCGCGGACCACGCTGAACCGCTCGCGGTGCGCAACCGACTGGATGGCGTGGCCCACATCGCCCAATGTCGCCCCGGGCTTGACCTGTTGGATGCCGGCGCGCAGGGCCTCATACGTCGTGTCCACCAGGCGGCGCGCCAGCAGGCTGGGCTCGCCCACAAAGAACATGCGGCTGGTGTCGCCAAACCAGCCGTCCTTGTTGACGGCCACATCGATGTTGACGATGTCACCTTTCTTCAAAATCTTGTTCGCCGAGGGGATGCCGTGGCACACCACCTGATTAACCGACGTGAGAATGGTCTTGGGGTAGCCCTGGTAACCCACATTGGCAGGGATCGCCCCCTGCACGTTGACGATGTGGTTGTGGCAGATGCGGTCCAGCGCCTCGGTGCTGACACCTGGCACCACATGGGGCTCGATCATGGCCAACACCTCCGCAGCCAGTTGGGCGGCCCGCCGCGAAAGTGCAAGCTCCTCGGCGGACCGGATGGGAACGCAGTGCCCCATCGTCGTCAGTGCCTACCAGTCACCGTAGAGGCTGGCGGCTTGCCCAGTTGGGCGCTGACGGCCGCTACGATGTCCAGCCCTCCGGCCAACTCGGCCCGTATCAGCAGTTGGCAGATTTCCCGGTGGTCGAGCTCCGGGTACATCTCAGTCAGCATGCCCACGCGCAACCAGTGCTCGGCCTGCGCATTGATGGACCGGCTCAGCGCACTCCCCGCCACGCGCAAGTTCTCGTGCATCTGATCGGAAATTTTGACAATGCCCATCCGTCAACTCCACATGAAATATATACGAATTATATATGTTTCATGTATTGATGACCATTTAGCTGTCACAGCATCCACTCGGGCACTATCAGCGACTGGAGATTCAGTTTGACGTTGCTCCAGAAATCCAGCCCCGGCTCGCTGCGCTGCACATCCTCTTCACCACGCGCATTGGTGCGAACCCACTGCAAGCCCCCGGACGGGTCCAACCGCAATTGCCAGCAGGCCATGCGCTGAATCAGCGTGACCAACTGGTGCGCGTCGCGCGCCATTTCCGGGCTTTGGATGATCAGGCCCGCCTCGGTGTTGAGCCGATCCGAACGCGGATCGAAATTGATGGAGCCCACGACCAGCGTCTGCTGATCCACGATGACACTCTTGGCGTGCCAGCGAAACCAGGCATGGTCTGGCACAAAATCCTTGGTGTAAAAGCGCCGGGTATCCTCGGGGCTCAATTCAAACAGGGCTATGCCCGCGGCGAGCATGTCGTCGCGGTAGCGCCGGTAACCGGTGTGGACCGTTGGCTCGTCGGTGGAGCGGTAGGAATTGGTCAGCAGACTCTGCTTGACGCCCTGGGCCGACAATGCACGCATGCGTTGCAGCGTCTCCTGCCCCGGCACGAGGTAGGGTGATGTCACCACCACCTCGGTCTTTGCCTTGCGGATTTCCTGCGAGACGGCGGCACGCACCTGGCTCATGTCGGACCCGCCATACAGCGTGACCAGACCGGCCTTGCCGGTAATCTTGGCCGGCGGATCGGCAATGTACCGGGCCACACCCCAGGCCAGATGGAGGCTGCCACTATTCAGGTCAACGGACAGCGGCGCCTTGCCCAACAGGTCCTTTGCCGGCAAAGGGATGGACGCCCCCGAGGGACGTGTCACCACGTCGAAGGCCTGCCTGTCTGCGTCAGCATTGTCTGATGGCGGCACGACGGCCTGCAAAGGATAGACCTGTGGGCTATTCCAATAGGTATCGAAAACATCGGCCATCTGGGCGACGACCGGGCCTAGCGCCACCATCTCAAAGTCGAGAAAGTTCGTATCCTCGTGGTAGCCGTGGTACGCGTCGCCGACGTTGCGCCCGCCCGTCAATGCAATCGCGCCATCGGCCACCAATAGCTTGTTGTGCATGCGCCGATTGACGCGGTTGAAGTCCAGCAGCGAAAGGGAGAACCGGCGCAGCGTACTGCCGCGCGTGGCGAAGGGATTGAAGAGCCGCACACTGACATGGGGGTAAGACGCCAGGGCCGACAGCAAGTCATCGACATCGGTGGTGTACATATCATCCACCAGCAACCGCACGCGCACCCCGCGCGCAGCGGCATCGCGCAAGCCGCGCAGGATCATTCTCCCGGTTGCGTCGTTATGGACGTGGTAGTACTGCAGGTCCAGCGACCGCTCAGCCCGCTGAATCAGCTCCATGCGCGCATGCAACGATGTAGGTCCCATGTGCAGCAGGCGAAACCCGGACTGCTCGGGGGCGCCGTGCGCAGTGGCGGTGGCGATGGCCACCTGGTCGAGCGCGCTGTCGCGGTCCATGGGGATGGCCAAGCTGGGCTCGCGCTGAACGTCCGTCGGAAGGGACGCGCAACTGGTGCATGCGACCAGGCCGACAACCGCAAAAAACTGAGAGATACCGCGTCGCACTACGCACAAGAAATTCAACCGCATGCGGCCAAGTATGGCATGTGCTGAAAAGCCCGAAACGCCTCCGGCATCCACAGCGAGCACGAGGCCTCGACAAGGAAGTGCTCGCAGACAGAGGCACCGCCCTCGTCGCGCGCGAACAACATATCGGAGTCCACATGTGGAAGTCCACACTTGCTTTGCCGCGCAGCACTACAAAAAATGGCTGCGACACGTCCAATTCCCATACCAATCCCAGGAGACACCATGCAACGATTCCCCAGAAGTATTAGGCCCCGAAGCTTGTCAGTGCTTGTGTGGCACTCCCTTCCGAGAGCGCGTAGCCTATGGATAGGCCTTGCCCTGGCAGCCCTGGTGCCCGCGCTCCAGGCGGAACCTGTAAAAGACATATACGAGCGATCCGCAGGCTACAAGGATGAGGCCCTCCAACTGCTTGAGCGCTTGGTCAACGTGGATTCCGGGTCAGGCAACACCGCCGGTCTGGACTCCGTGCGTGGCATCGCCATTGAAGAGCTGCAAAAGCTGGGCGGCAAGATTGAGACCTTCCCCGCCACACCGCACCCCGGCACCAACGTGACCGCAACTTTTGAGGGCAGCGGAACCCGCAAGATTCTGCTGATGGCGCATATGGACACGGTATTTCCGGACGGTACCGCCAAGGCCAAGCCTTTTTACATCAAAGACGGTCGCGCCTACGGTCCCGGTGTGATGGACAACAAGGGCGGGATCGTGGCCGGCCTGTATGCGATCAAGATTTTGAAGGCAATCAATTTCAAGGACTACGGGCGCATTACCTTTCTGCTGGATACCTGCGAAGAGGTTGGATCAGAGGGGTCGACGGCGCTGATTCGCCGGGTTGCCAAGGAGCACGACGCCGTGTTGAATCTGGAACCTGGTCGCCCGGCGGATGGACTGGTCGTTTGGCGCAAGGGCAGTGCCACGGCGCTGATCGAGGTCAAGGGGCGCGCGGCGCATGCGGGCGTGGCACCGCAAGACGGCCGCAATGCAGCGACTGAAGTAGCCCATCAGGTGCTGCAACTCGGCAAGCTGGGGGACGCAGAAAAGCTCACCACCGTCAACTTCACGGTGCTCAGCGCCAATGGTGCGACCAACGTGATTCCCGAAAATGCATCGGCCAAGGGCGATGTGCGAGCGGTGACCCGCGAAGAGTTTGACCGCGTGGAACGTGACCTGGCCCGCATTTCGCAGAACAAGCTCATTCCCGACACACAAGTGAAGACCACGCTGACACGCGGCTTGCCACCCATGCCGCGCACGCCGCAGTCCGAAGCATTGGTCAAGACGGCTGAAACCATCTACGCCGAAATTGGCAAGAAACTCACCATCGAAGGGTCCGGTGGTGCCGCGGACGCCAGTTTGGCTGCGGATGTCGGCGTGCCCACATTGGATGGCTTTGGCATCGTCGGAGGTGGTATCCATACGCCCGACGAATATGCAGAGGTTGGCAGCGTGACGCCGCGCCTGTACCTGCTCAGTCGCATGATCATGGAACTCAGCAAGAAGCCTTGAATGAAAATACCGTGTAGCCCCCGTGGAATCTGCGTAGCCAGCTACTGATTTAGTAGCATCTGGGTATCAGGTGGCCAAGGCTGGGCTGAGGGTGTTGCGCTGCAGTTGCCACAGCAATACCGCAGCGGTCACCGATGCCCCCAGCACCACATAGCCCGCCACATCAAAATGCTGCAGCTTGCCATCGGCTCCGATGGTGACAATGTGCCCGGCGATGACGGAGGCAATACCACCCGAGAGCTGCTGCAGGGAGCCACTGATCGCGTTGAACGATCCGCGCTGTGAGACAACCGGCACCGAGGCCATCAACGCCCGGAATGGAATCATGCGCGAGAAAATACCCACGAACAGGACGGCATTGACAACCACCACCACCGCCAGGGACACCGGGCCGAGGTGCGTGTAGACCAGCACCATGACGATGGTCACTGCCGTGCCGAACATGAATACGCGCAGTTGGCCGAAGGCGTCGGCCGCCTTGCCGATCAAGGGCCCGAAGGCAATGGTGCACAAACCGGTGATCAAATAGACCGTTGGCAGATGGTCCAGGCTGATGCCGAGGTTGCTGACGGTATACGCACTGCTGAAGGGCATCAGCATGAACCCGCCGGTTGCCACCAGCGTCGTCGTCGCAAAGGCCAGCAGGTAGCGCGGCTCCGCCAGGGTATGGAACAGGTGCATCCAGGGGCTGTGCTCTTGGGGCAGTTTCAGATGGTCGGCGACCGGTCGCATGAGCCAGGCAACGGCTAAACCACCGAGCAGGCCAAGCACCGCCATCGCCAGGAAGGGCATGTGCCAACTCCATTGGTTCGACAGGTACAAGCCGAGGGGGATGCCCAGCACCTGGCTGGCCGCAAACGCGGTCTGCACCACGCCCATCACGCGGCCACGCATCTGGGGCGGGAACAGGTCGGTCGCAATGGCCAGCACCACCGAGCCGATGACGCCGCCAAACAGGCCGGTGGCGATACGTGCCATCAGCAAGGTCTCAAAGCTTTGCGCGAGCCCGCACCATAGCGTGCCGAGGACGAAGCCGGCGTAGAAAAACAGCAGCAACTTCTTGCGGTCGTAAAGGTCGGCAAAGCCCGCAATGAGCAAACCCGCCGCGCCCGCGCTGAAAGCATAGGCAGACACCACCAGCCCGAACTGGCTGGGGCTGATGCCCAGCGTCGGCATGATCACCGCGCCCAGCGGCGCCATGAGCATGAAATCCAGAATGACGGCAAACTGCAGAAACGCCAGGATGACGACAACGGTTTTCTGGTAGCCCGAAAACTTCAAGGGCAAGGCCTTGGCATCGGCCGAAGTTGAAGTGGTTGTATTCATTGTTGGTCTCCAGTCGATCTGCCCCAGGGGCCGCGTCGCCGAAACTGCTCGCGCTCCTCGGGCGTCATGGATTGCCACTTGTTCCAGCGGTTGCGCCCGTGCCAACCGCCGTGCCCGCGAAAGCCCCCAAACAGGATGCGGCACAGCACCAACAAGCCCAGCGCGTGCAAGTAGTCGATCTGGCGGGCATCACCAAACAGTGCGGGGGCCACGGCATTCCACAACAGCATCACCGCCCCGCTCATCACAGCCACCGCCAGCAGGCCCCAAACAGGCCAGGCCACATACCGCCAAAAGCCAAGTTTTGATCTCATGGTTCTTCTCCTTCACATGTCATCATCAGGTTTCAAATTCGTCATACACATCCTGCAAACGTGCGCGCAGAGCCAGGACCGCGTAACGCTTGCGTGCCAGCAAGGTGTTGACGGCAACGCCACTTTCGGCCGCCATGTCCTTGAAGCTGCGGCCCTCGATCTCGTGCGCCACAAAGACATCCCGTTGGTTGTCCGGCAACGCGTCCAGAGCCAGTTGCAGGGCCTCCAGCAAAGCAGCTCTGGCGTACTGCGCCTCTGGCCCCGCGTCCAGCGATGGCAGAGCCAGGTCGAGCCGGTACGCTTCACCGTCTTCATCGTCGTCAGGATCACCGCCCATTGCGTCGTTCCAAGACTGCTCGCCCTTCTTGCGGAAGCGGTCAATGATGCGATGGCGCGCCACCTGAAACAGCCATGCGCCAACCTGTTCAATCGGTTCGGGAAGCCGATAGGCTTCCACGAACTCGTAGAACACGTCTTGCAGGATGTCTTCGGCATCCGTCGGGTTGCGCACACGATTCCGGATGAAATTCCCCAGCCGGGAGCGCTCGCGCAACACCACAGCAGCGATGTCGCGGTTGGGGTCAGTCATTCACAAGGTGCAACGAGAGCATCAGCAAGTCCATACCTCTGATGACGTTTCAGAGTGGGCAATATTGTGCGCCGTTTGGTTTTTTCTCAAATGTGCGTTTTTTTACAAGCCCCAAAGCAGGCCGATCCCTAGACTGCCTTCATCAGCAACAACTTGATGGAGCTATCACCATGAATCAGCCAACCCCCTTCCAAATCGCTGTTCCCGACGCGCAACTTGCCGACCTGAAGTCCCGCCTTTCGCACACACGCTGGCCCGACGAACCTGCAGACGCGGGGTGGATGATGGGCACCCATCTCCGCTACATGCGGGCACTAACCGAGTACTGGCTGAACACCTACGATTGGCGCCAAGCCGAAGCACGCCTGAATGCACAACCCAACTTCATGGTGCAGATAGGCGGTGAGGCCTTGCACTTTGTGCACAAGCCGTCCAAAAAGAAGAATGCGCCCGCACTCTTGCTCTTGCATGGCTGGCCAGACAGCTTCTACCGCTACCACCGCGTGATTGACGCTTTGGCCGAGGAGTTCCATGTGGTGGTCCCGTCGCTGCCGGGCTGCGGGTTCTCGTCCAAGGTGGCCATGTCTGCTGACAGGATGGGCGACGTGTTGGTGCAGCTCATGGGCGATGTGCTGGGCTACAACCGGTTCATGACGGCCGGTGGCGACCTCGGTTCATTGATTGCAATGTCGATGGCGCAACGCCATCCCGAGCGGCTCATCGGCTGCCACGTCACGGACGTGGGCTACCCTGACCACACCACCGATTTCGCCGCCCTGAGCACGCCAGAACAGGCCTATGCAGGTGCTATCCAGCAATGGTTCTTCGCCCACGGCGCTTTCAACCTGGTTCAGACCACCAAGCCGCAAAGCCTGGCATTCGCCATGCAGGATTCGCCGGTCGGACTCGCGGCCTGGATCGTGGGTTGCATGGCCAGCATGGGCCTGGGTGACCGCATGGATGCCACGCTGGGCCGGGACGAACTGCTGACCAACATCATGGTCTACTGGTTCACAGAAACCGCAGCCTCCTCATTCCGCATCTACCAGATGAACGCCATAGAGCCTCCGACCACCAAAGGGCATAGCAACAAAGTTCCCTTCGCGGTCGCAAGCGAAGTGCCCACCCCCGGCGGTGTGCGCCTGCCCTACGAATGGGCGCAACGGCAGACCGCAGGCAACGTGGTGCAGTTCCACGACATGGAGACCGCGGGCCATTTTGCCGCGTGGGAGGACCCGCAATTCTTCGTCCAAGACCTCAAGGCCTTTGCGGCCAAGGTCGCCAAGTAGTCAAGCGCGAGGCGTACTCAAATCTTGTGTATGCCGTCCAGGTCTGAAGGCGTTGAGCCCATGATCTTCTTGATGGACTTGACCATGTGCGGCTGGTCGGTGTAGCCCAAGTCCATGGCTACCGCGACGGCCTCCTCGCCCGCCTTCAGCCGCCGCACCGCCTCTTGTGCGCGCCGGATCAACTGAAAGTCTTTTTGCGTAATGCCGGTGATCTTCTTGAAATGCTGCTGAACGGCGCGCGGCGACGCAGGTTTGGGGCGTGCGGTGAAGGCCCGGGCGACGATGTCATTGGTGGACAGCAGGTCCGCAGCAACCATGGCCGTAACCAGCGCTTCCGCGTTGTCGAAGGTTGGTAGAGGCAGCCTCACCCCATTCAGAATGAAATGCTCCCCCTCGACATCCAACATGCGCACCACCGCACCCGTCCGTGCCGCGTGGCCTTGCGCCAGGTACACATGTGCGCACAGGGAGATGACCACCGAATGCTCATGTGCCTGATACGGCACTTCGACCGGCTCCGTCGACTGACCCGTCAAAAACACCAGGGGGGCCCTGCCCGGTGCATCACTGCGTATCAGGTCCCACGACCCGTCCGGCGTTGCCTTGTAGATACCGTCGGTCAGGCACACCGTCTGCCACACGGCGTCAATCCAGGGGTGGTCGGAGTTTCGCCGTGTGTGCTTCTGGGTCATGGTTGCGATGCGCTGTCCAAAAAGATACGAGGAATGCAATGGTAGCCATACACGAAAAAGCCGCATAGCCCTCGTGGGATCTATGCGGCTAGCTACTGAAGTTGTAGCGCGTGCGAGAGCGCTATTGCATCACTTCTTCTGCGGCGGCACATCCGTGCAACTGCCATGCGCAATCTCTGCCGCCATGCCGATGCTCTCGCCCAGCGTGGGGTGCGGGTGAATCGTCTTGCCGATATCCACGGCGTCCGCACCCATCTCAATCGCCAGCGCGATCTCGCCAATCATGTCGCCCGCATGCGTGCCGACCATGCCGCCGCCCAGGATCTTGCCGTGGCCATGGGCCTCGGGGGAATCGTCGAACAGCAGTTTGGTGACACCTTCGTCGCGGCCGTTGGCAATGGCGCGGCCGGATGCGGTCCAGGGGAACAGGCCCTTCTTGACCTTGATGCCCTGGGCCTTGGCCTGGTCTTCGGTGAGGCCGACCCAGGCCACTTCGGGGTCGGTGTAGGCCACGGAAGGGATCACGCGGGCGTTGAAGGCAGCAGATGCCAGTTCCTTGTTGCCTTGGAGTTCACCGGCAATCACTTCGGCCGCCACATGGGCCTCATGCACAGCCTTGTGCGCCAGCATGGGCTGGCCCACGATGTCGCCAATGGCAAAGATGTGGGGCACATTGGTGCGCATCTGGATGTCGACGTTGATGAAACCGCGGTCGGTCACCGCCACACCGGCTTTCTCAGCGGCGATCTTCTTGCCATTGGGCGTGCGACCCACGGCCTGCAGCACCAGGTCATACACCTGCGGCTCGGGGGCGGTGCCGCCCTCTTCCGCTGGCGCGAAGCTGACCTTGATGCCTTCGGGCGTGGCTTCGGCGCCCACGGTCTTGGTCTTCAACATGATGTTGTCAAAGCGCTTGGCATTCATCTTCTGCCAGATCTTGACCAGGTCGCGGTCGGCACCTTGCATCAGGCCGTCCAGCATTTCCACCACGTCCAGGCGTGCGCCCAATGTGCTGTAAACGGTGCCCATTTCCAGGCCGATGATGCCGCCACCCAGGATCAGCATGCGCTTGGGCACGCTACTCAATGCAAGCGCGCCGGTGCTGTCCACCACGCGCGGGTCGTTGGGCATGAAGGGCAAGCGCACGGCTTGACTACCTGCGGCGATGATGGCGCGCTTGAAGGCGATGACCTTCTTGCTGCCCGTCTTCTCCTGCGCAGTTCCGCTGGTCTCTTCCACTTCCAGGTGGTTGGCGCCGACGAAATTGCCATAGCCGCGCACGGTGGTGACCTTGCGCATCTTGGCCATGGCAGCCAGGCCGCCGGTCAGCTTGCCAATAACCTTTTCCTTGTGGCCACGCAGCTTTTCGATGTTGACCACGGGCTTGCCGAATTCCACACCCAGGTCGGCCATGTGGCTCACTTCGTCCATGACGGCGGCCACGTGCAACAGCGCCTTGCTGGGGATGCAGCCCACGTTCAGGCACACGCCGCCCAGGGTGGCATAGCGCTCGACAACAATGACTTTGAGCCCCAGGTCTGCCGCGCGGAAGGCTGCGCTGTAGCCGCCTGGGCCACCACCCAACACCACCACGTCGCATTCCAGGTCGGCTGTGCCACCAAAGCTGGCGGCTGCGGGAGCGGGCGCAGCAGGCGCTACGGAAACAGGAGCGGCTGGTGCAGCAGCGACGGGGGCTGGAGCCGGTTTTGATTCAGGCGCTACCGCGCCAGAGGCCTCCAGCAGCACGACCACAGAGCCTTGCTTGACCTTGTCACCCAGCTTGACTTTGAGCTCTTTGACGACACCACCCGCGCTGGACGGAATCTCCATGGAGGCCTTGTCGCTCTCGACGGTGATCAGGCTTTGCTCAGGTTTGATGGTGTCGCCAACCTTGACCAGCAGCTCGATGACGGCCACTTCGTCGAAGTCGCCAATGTCGGGAACCTTGATTTCTACGATTGCCATGGTCAGATTCCTTAGAGCAGCACGCGGCGGAAGTCAGCCAGGATCTGGCCCAGGTACACGTTGAAGCGCGCAGCGGCGGCGCCGTCGATGACGCGGTGGTCCCAGGTCAGCGACAGCGGCAGCATCAGGCGCGGCTGGAAGGCTTTGCCGTCCCACACCGGCTCCATCTGGCTCTTGCAGACACCCAGGATGGCGACTTCGGGCGCGTTGATGATGGGCGTGAAGTAGCGCCCCCCAATGCCGCCCAAGCTGGAGATGGTGAAGGTAGCGCCCGACATTTCAGCAGGGCTCAGCTTGCCTTCGCGTGCCTTCTTGGCCAGTTCACCCATCTCGGTGCTGATCTGGAAGATGCCCTTCTTGTCGGCATCCTTCAGCACCGGCACCATCAAGCCGTTGGGCGTGTCGGCGGCAAAGCCGATGTGCCAGTAGTTCTTGTAGACCAGGGCGTCACCGTCCAGGCTGCTGTTGAACTCGGGGTACTTCTTGAGCGCGGCCACACAGGCCTTGATCAGGAAGGCCAGCATGGTCACCTTGATGCCGGCTTTCTCGTTCTCCTTGTTGGTCGCCACGCGGAAGGCTTCCAGGTCGGTGATGTCGGCATCGTCGTGGTTGGTGACGGCCGGAATCATGATGGCGTTGCGCGTCAGGTTGGCGCCGCTGATCTTCTTGATACGGCCCAGTTCCTTGCGCTCAACGGGACCAAACTTGGCAAAGTCCACCTTGGGCCAGGGGATCAGGCCCAGGGCTGCGCCATCGCCACCACCACCGCTGGCCTTGTGCTGGGCCGCCGCGGCCTGGGTTTGCACTGTGCCGCTCATCACGGATCGGGTGAAGCCTTGCACGTCGGCCTCGGTGATGCGGCCTTTGAGGCCCGAGCCCTTCACTTCATTCAGCGGCACGCCCAACTCGCGGGCAAACTTGCGTACCGACGGCGACGCGTGGGGCAGGCCCAGCGTGGTGCCGCCCGGCGCGTGGGCGGGCACGGCAGCGGCAGCGACCGGAGCAGCGGCGGCAACAGCAACCTGAGCGGGAGCGGATGCACTAGCCGGTGCAGCAGCGGGTGCCGCAGGTGCGGCCACTGCTACGGGTGCGGCACCAGCCACGCCTTCCAGAATAACGACCAGGTCACCAATATTGACGGTGTCGCCAATCTTGACCTTGAGTTCCTTGACAACACCGGCGGTGCTGGATGGAATCTCCATCGAGGCCTTGTCGGACTCCACGGTGATCAGGCTCTGTTCCACCTTGACGGTGTCGCCCACCTTGACCAGCAGTTCGATGACGGCCACGTCCTTGAAGTCGCCGATATCGGGCACGCGCACTTCCACGGGGCCGGACGCAGCTGGGGCAGGGGATGCAGCCGCTACAGAAACGGGAGCAGCTTGCGTAGCCGCGGCGGGGGCTGGAGCCGGTTTTGACTCAGCGGCAGGGGCTGCAGCGGCGCCGGCAGCCTCCACCATCACAACGACCGAGCCCTCTTTCACCTTGTCGCCCAGCGCGACCTTGATCTCTTTGACCACACCGGCGGTGCTGGACGGTATCTCCATGGATGCCTTGTCGCTCTCCACGGTGATCAGGCTCTGTTCCACCTTGACGGTATCGCCCACTTTGACCAGCAGCTCAATGACTGCCACCTCATCGAAGTCGCCGATATCCGGGACTTTTACTTCTACCAATGCCATGTTGTTGTCTCCATTCCTAAACGGTTGGGGACAGAGCGACGCAGCGCTCCGGTCTGTCCCGCAAGGGCTTTGTTATGCGTACAGCGGGTTCACCTTGTCGGCATTGATGCCGTACTTCTTGATCGCTTCGGCCACCTTGGCAACGGGCACGGTGCCCTCCTCGCTCAGCGCCTTCAGCGCGGCGACCACGACGTAGTGGCGGTTCACCTCGAAGTGCTCGCGCAGTTTAGAGCGGAAATCGCTGCGGCCAAAGCCGTCGGTGCCCAGCACCTTGTAGGTACGGCCCTTGGGGATGAAGGGGCGGATCTGCTCGGCATAGGCCTTCATGTAATCGGTGGACGCCACGACCGGCCCCTTGGCCTTGTCCAACTGCTGCGCGACGTAGGACACGCGCGGCGTCTCCAGCGGGTGCAGCAGGTTCCAGCGTTCGCAATCCTGGCCTTCGCGGGTGAGTTCGTTGAACGATGGGCAGCTCCACACATCAGCGGCAATGCCCCAGTCCTTCTCCAGCAGTTCCTGCGCCGCGATGCTCTCGCGCAGGATGGTGCCGCTACCCAGCAATTGCACGCGCGGGGTGAGCTTGGCGCCCTCTTTGCACAGGTACATGCCCTTGATGATCTGCTCTTCGGTGCCGGCGGTCAGACCGGGCATGGGGTAGTTTTCGTTCAGCAGGGTCAGGTAGTAGAAGACGTTCTCCTGTTTCTCCACCATGCGCTTCAAGCCGTGCTGCATGATGACCGCCACTTCGTGCGCGAAGGTGGGGTCGTAGCTGATGCAGTTGGGGATGGTGCCCGCCAGGATGTGGCTGTGGCCGTCCTCGTGCTGCAGGCCTTCGCCATTGAGCGTGGTGCGCCCGCTGGTGCCGCCCAGCAGGAAGCCGCGCGCCTGCATGTCGCCAGCAGCCCAGGCCATATCGCCAATGCGCTGGAAGCCGAACATAGAGTAATACACGTAGAACGGGATCATGATCCGGTTGTTGGTGCTGTAGCTGGTGGCCGCGGCAATCCAGCTACCCATGCCACCAGCCTCGTTGATGCCCTCTTGCAGGATCTGGCCGGCCTTGTCTTCGCGGTAGTACATCACCTGGTCACGGTCCACCGGTGTGTAGAGCTGGCCCTTGGGGTTGTAGATGCCGATCTGGCGGAAGAGACCTTCCATGCCGAAAGTACGCGCCTCATCCACCAGGATGGGTACCACGCGTGGGCCTAGCGCCTGGTCGCGCAGCAACTGCGTGATGAAGCGCACATAGGCCTGGGTGGTGGAGATTTCACGGCCTTCGGCAGTGGGTTCCAAAATGGCCTTGAAGGTGTCCAGCGCGGGCACGGTGAAACTCTCGTCGGCCTTTTGCCGGCGGTGCGGCAAATAGCCGCCCAGGGCCTTGCGGCGCTCGTGCAGGTAGCGCATCTCGGGCGTGTCTTCGGCCGGCTTGTAGTACGGCAGCTTGGAAAGTTCGCTGTCGGGCACGGGGATGTTGAAGCGGTCGCGGATGTATTTGATGTCTTCGTCGGTCAGCTTCTTGGTTTGGTGCACGGTGTTCTTGCCTTCACCGGCCTTGCCCATGCCATAGCCCTTGACGGTCTTGACCAAGAGCACGGTGGGCTGGCCCTTGTGGGCGTTGGCGGCATGGAAGGCGGCGTACACCTTCTCGGGCTCATGGCCGCCGCGGCGCAGCTCGAACACCTCTTCATCGGTCATGTGCTCAACCAGTTTCAGTGTCTCGGGGTAGCGGCCAAAGAAGTTCTTGCGCACAAAGGCACCGTCGTTGGCCTTCATGGCCTGGTAGTCGCCGTCCAGGGTTTCCATCATCAGCTGGCGCAGCTTACCGGTGGTGTCGCGGGCCAGCAATGCGTCCCAGCCAGCGCCCCACAGCAGCTTGACGACATTCCAGCCGGAACCACGGAACTCGCCTTCCAGCTCTTGCACGATCTTGCCATTGCCGCGCACCGGGCCGTCCAGGCGCTGCAGGTTGCAGTTGATGACGAAGATCAGGTTGTCCAGGTTCTCGCGCGCGGCCAGGCCGATGGCGCCCAGGGATTCGGGCTCGTCCATTTCGCCATCGCCGCAGAACACCCAGACCTTGCGGTTTTCGGTATTGGCAATGCCTCGGGCATGCAGGTACTTCAGGAACCGGGCCTGGTAGATGGCCATCAATGGTCCCAGCCCCATGGACACGGTGGGGAACTGCCAGAACGCCGGCATCAGCTTGGGGTGGGGGTAGCTGGACAGGCCCTTGCCATCCACTTCCTGGCGGAAGCTGTCGAGCTGCTCCTCGGTCAGGCGGCCTTCCAGGTAAGCGCGGGCGTAGATGCCGGGCGAACTATGCCCCTGGATGTAGAGGCAGTCGCCGCCATGGTTTTCGCTCTCGGCATGCCAGAAGTGGTTGAAGCCGGCGCCGAACATGCTGGCCACGGATGCGAAGGAGCCAATGTGACCACCCAGATCGCCGCCATCCGCGGGGTTCAGGCGGTTGGCACGCACCACCATGACCATGGCATTCCAGCGCATATAGGCACGCAAACGCTTTTCGATCTGGATATTGCCGGGGCAATGGGCTTCCTGGTCGGGCTCTATGGTGTTGACATAACCGGTATTCGCCGAAAAGGGCATATCAATGCTCTTTTGGCGGGCATGTTCCAGCAATTGCTCCAAAAGAAAGTGGGCGCGCTCTGGGCCTTCGGCCTCAATCACGGCGGACAGCGCATCCATCCATTCGCGGGTTTCCTGGCTGTCCAGGTCAAGACTCAGGGCGCTCGTGGCGCCCGCGGGAACTGCTGACATGGGTGTGTCTCCTCGTTGGTGTCGAAGCAATTTAGTACGTTCTACCTATTCTCACACAGGTTTTTTAAAATTTCAATATGCGCATATTGATTTCATATTGTGAATTACAAAAATCCGCACCTTTGAGGGCTCACCTACACTAGAGCCATGCCCTTGCCCAAGCTGATTTCCCTGCCAAGCCCCCTGGCGTTCAACACGGTGGACCGTGCGCGCCGGTGGTGGCACAGGCTGGCACCGCACCGCCAGGACCGCCTGGCCGTGCTGGCCCCGCTATTGGCCGTACTGTTGTTTTTTGCCGCCATCGTCGCCGCCCTGGGCTATTTGCGCCTGGAAGAAATGGACCGTGAGCAACAAGCTGTGCAGCGCGATGTGGAATACACCCAGCAGCGCCTGCGCCTGCGCCTGCTGGAGCGCCAGGAGCAGCTGATGCGCATTGCGCGCGAGATATCCAACCGCGAGATGGACGTGGAAGAGTTCCGCACCCGCTCCCGCGCGCTGCTGAACCAATACCTGGAGTTGCAAGGCCTGGCCTGGATCGACGAGCGCCGGAGGGTCAAGTCCGCACTGGGTACGGCCGTGCTGGTCAGCAACCAGTTGAATGCGGGCAGCGACGGCGCACAACGCAATGAGACGCTGGGCGGCTTCCTGGCCGCCCGCGAGCTGCAGCAACCCGTGTATGTGCAGCCTCTAGGTACCGCCAACGACACCCCGCTGCTGCAAATGCACTTGCCGCTGACCGACCGCACGCGCTTCTCGGGCGTACTACTGGCCCAGTATTCGGTGGATGGCCTGTACCGCTACGGCGTGCCCAACGAGGTGACCTCGCGCTACGCCATCTCGCTGCAAGACGCCAAGGGCAGCTTGCTGGCCGGTATCGCCCTGCCAGCCAAGAAGACGGTCAAGAACCTGCTGCCCTGGACCGGGCCTACCAACGAATACACCATGCCGGTCTCGCCCGTGGGCAGTGCGCTGGTCGTGCGCGGCCAGGCATACCGGGCGTCGCTGGGCGTCATCGGCAGTGGCTTGTTCTGGTTGGTCAGCACCTTGAGCGTGATGACGGCCTGGATGCTGATCGCCAACTGGCGCCACACACGCCGGCGCATGCAGGCCCAGCAGGCGCTGATTTCAGAAACCACCTTCCGCCGCGCCATGGAAAACTCCATGCTGACCGGCATGCGGGCCATGGACCTGCAAGGCCGCATCACCTATGTGAATGCCGCGTTTTGCCAGATGACGGGCTGGACCGAGCCCGAGCTGGTAGGCCGCACGGCGCCCTTCCCCTACTGGCCAGAGAACGACCGCGAGCAATTGCACTCGCTGCTGGATGAGGAACTGTCGGGCAAGTCCTCCCCCGGTGGCATCCAGGTGCGCGTCAAGCGCCGCGACAACACCTTGTTTGATGCCCGCTTGTATGTGTCACCGCTGATCGATGCCGTGGGCAAGCAGACCGGCTGGATGACCTCGATGACCGACATCACCGAGCCCAACCGGGTGCGCGAACAGTTGTCGGCCTCGCACGAGCGCTTCACCACCGTGCTGGAGGCGCTGGATGCATCCATCTCGGTGGCCCCCTTGGGCAGTGACGAACTGCTGTTTGCCAACAAGCTCTACCGCCAATGGTTTGGCCTGCAAGCCAATGGCCACCTGCAGTTGGTGGCTCAGGCCGGTGTGCCGGACGCCCCACCCAATGACGAGTCCACCGACAGCGTGGATTCCTTTGCCGGCCTGCCCACCACCGCCCTGCCCGATACGGAAACCGAGAGCGCGGAAATCTTCATCGCCGAGCTGAACCAGTGGCTGGAGGTGCGCACCCGTTACCTGAGCTGGGTGGATGGCCGTCTGGCGCAAATGGTCATCGCCACCGACATCACATCGCGCCGCCTGACCGAGGAGCAGGCCGCCAGCCAGACCGAGCGCGCCCAGACCGCCAGCCGCCTGATCACCATGGGTGAGATGGCCTCCAGCGTAGCCCACGAACTGAACCAGCCGCTGACCGCCATCAACAATTACTGCAATGGCATGGTGTCACGCATCAAGGCCCAGCAGATCAGCGAAGAAGACTTGCTGGGCGCACTGGAAAAGACCGCCAAACAGGCCCAGCGCGCGGGCCAGATCATCCACCGCATACGCTCCTTTGTGAAGCGCAGCGAGCCCAACCGCACGCCATCCGAGGTCAGCAGCATCGTGGCCGAGGCCGTGGAGCTGGCCGAAATCGAACTGCGCCGCTTCAATGTGCGGCTGAACCACTATGTGGCGGCCCGCATGCCCACGCTGATGGTGGACCCCATCCTGATCGAGCAGGTGCTGATCAACCTGCTGCGCAACGCCGCTGAATCCATCGACATGGCGCTGCGCCAGACCTCGCAGCGCATTGTGGAGCTGCGCGTGGTGCCCCGCATCATGGAAGACAAGCAGGTCGTGGAGTTCTCAGTACAAGACACAGGCAAGGGCTTGGCGCCGGAAGTCATGGCCCGACTGTATGAGGCTTTCTACTCGACCAAGTCCGACGGCATGGGCATCGGCCTCAGCTTGTGCCGCTCGATTGTCGAATCCCATTTGGGGCGGATGTCAGCGGAGAACCTCTACAATGGTGACGATGTATCGGGGTGCCGGTTTTCATTCTGGATACCGCTGACCGAAGTGAGCCCCAGTTTGGCGCGCATACCGCACCCAAGCAATTAGAACCCTGGAAACCGAATGAGCCTGCTTCCCAAAAAAGGTACCGTGTACGTTGTGGACGACGACGAGGCCGTGCGCGATTCGCTGCAATGGCTGCTCGAAGGCAAGGGCTTTAGGGTCCGCTGTTTTGACTCCGCAGAATCTTTCCTCAGCCGCTACGACGCGCGCGAAGTGGCATGCTTGATCGTCGATATCCGCATGGGCGGCATGACGGGCCTGGAGCTGCAAAGCCGCTTGATCGAAGCCCGCTCACCGCTGCCCATCGTCTTCATCACCGGCCACGGCGACGTGCCCATGGCGGTGGACACCATGAAGAAGGGCGCGATGGACTTCATCCAGAAGCCCTTCAATGAAGACCAATTGGTGGGCCTGGTGGAGCGCATGCTGGACCACGCCAAGGACTCTTTCAGCGACTTCCAACTGGCCGCCAGCCGCGACGCCCTGCTGTCCAAGCTGACACTGCGCGAATCGCAAGTGCTGGAGCGCATCGTGGCCGGCCGCCTGAACAAACAGATTGCCGACGACCTGGGCATCAGCATCAAGACGGTGGAGGCGCACCGCGCCAACATCATGGAAAAGCTGGGCGCCAACACTGTGGCCGACCTGCTCAAGATCGCACTGGGACAGAACGCACCGAAAACCTGACGCTATTCCTGCCATAGCATTCCACGCCCGCCCCGCAAGGACTGCGGGCGTTTTACCTTTGAAAGCACGACATGACCTCCCCAGCAAAAATCATTGACGGCAACGCCCTGTCCAAACAACTGCGCGAAGACGTAGCTGCACGTACGGTGGCCCTCAAAGCCCGTGGACTGACACCCGGCCTGGCCGTGGTCTTGGTGGGTGACAACCCCGCCAGCCAGGTCTATGTGCGCAACAAGGTCAAGGCCTGCCAGGACGCAGGCCTGCACTCGGTGCTGGAAAAATACGATGCCTCCATGACCGAGGCAGAACTGCTGGCGCGGGTTGACGCGCTGAACAACGACCCCGCCATCCACGGCATCCTGGTACAACTGCCCTTGCCCAAGCATATTGACGACCACAAGGTCATCGAGGCCATTTCCCCCGCCAAAGACGTCGATGGCTTCCACGTTGCCAGCGCCGGCGCGCTGATGGTGGGCGAAACCGGCTTCAAGGCCTGCACCCCCTATGGCTGCATGAAGATGCTGGAATCCATCGGCATGAAGGACTTGCGCGGCAAGCACGCCGTGGTCATTGGCCGCTCCAACATCGTGGGCAAACCCATGGCCATGATGCTGCTGCAGGCCAATGCCACGGTCACCATCACCCACAGCGGCACAGCCGACCTGGCCGCCATGACACGCCAAGCCGATGTCGTGGTTGCGGCCGTGGGCAAGCGCAATGTGCTGACAGCCGATATGGTCAAGCCGGGCGCCGTGGTCATTGATGTCGGCATGAACCGCGACGATGCCGGCAAGCTATGCGGTGACGTCGATTTTGCCGGCGTCAGCCAGGTGGCAGGCTATATCACGCCGGTACCCGGCGGCGTCGGCCCGATGACCATCACCATGCTGCTGGTCAACACATTGGAAGCGGCGGAGCGCGAAGCAGCTTCCATTTGATTCCGCGGGAAAAGCCCCCATATGCTCCCGTAGCAAACCGCCCCTTACCAATCGACGCCCTATGAATCCCCTGCTGACCCCCTCCTCCACCCTGCCCCTGTTTGACCAGATCCTGCCCGAGCATGTGGCGCCGGCCGTCGAATCTCTGCTAGCCCAGACCAATGCGGCGTTGGAGACGGTCACCGCGCCGGACTTCCCGGCGCAATGGGAGGCCATCGCCAAGGTACTGGACGTAGCGACCGAGAGGCTGGGCCGGGCCTGGGGTTCCGTGAGCCACCTGAACAATGTCGCCGATACGCCCGAGTTGCGCGCAGCCTACAACGCGGCGCTGCCCGCCGTGACCGAGTTCTGGACGCGCCTGGGTGCCGACGAGCGGCTCTATGCCAAGTACAAGGCCATCGACGTACTGAGCCTGAATGCTGAGCAGCGCCAGGCCCACAAGAACGCACTGCGTAACTTTGTGCTGGGCGGCGCGGATCTGGTGGGTGCCCAACGCGAACGCTTTGCCGAAATCCAGGAGCAACAGGCCGCATTGAGCCAGAAGTTCAGCGAAAACACGCTGGATGCAACCGATGCCTTCAGCTACTACGCCAGTGCAGACGAGATGGCTGGAGTGCCCGACGATGTGCAGCAAACCGCACTGGCCACCGCGCAGGCCGAGGGCAAGACCGGCTACAAGCTGACGCTCAAAATGCCGTGCTACCTGCCCGTCATGCAGTTCGCCCACAGCAGCGCACTGCGCGCCACGCTGTACCGCGCCTTTGTGACCCGTGCTTCGGACCAAGCGGAGGGGGACTCCCAGAAGTACGACAACTCGCAGGGCATACGTGACATCCTCAGCCTGCGCAAAGAAGAAGCCGCGCTACTGGGCTACCCCAACTTCGGCAGCCTGTCGCTGGTGCCCAAAATGGCCTCGTCACCCGACGCGGTGATCGGCTTCCTGCGCAACCTGGCCCACAAAGCCCGGCCCTTTGCCGAGAAAGATCTGGCCGATCTGCGCGCCTTTGCCAAGGACGAGCTGCAATTGAACGATCCCCAGCCCTGGGACTGGCCTTACATTGGTGAGAAGCTCAAAGAGGCGCGCTACGCCTTCAGCGAGCAGGAGGTCAAACAATACTTCACCTTGCCCAAGGTGCTGGCCGGCCTGTTCAAGATATCTGAGACCCTATTTGACATTGCCATCACCCGCGACCAGGCCCCGGTATGGAATGCCAATGTGGAGTTCTACCGCATCTCCCGCGCGGGTGCCGACGGCAACCAGCAATTGATTGGCCAGTTCTACCTGGACCCGACGGCGCGCAGTGGCAAGCGTGGCGGCGCCTGGATGGACGATGTCTGCGCCCGCTGGCTGCGCCCCGACACCGCCCAACTGCAGACCCCGGTGGCCCATCTGGTGTGCAATTTTGCCGACGGTGTCGAAGTAGACGGCAAGAAGCAGCCGGCCCTGCTGTCGCACGACGATGTGACCACCTTGTTCCACGAGTTTGGACACGGCTTGCAGCACATGCTGACCCAGGTCAATGAGCACGATGTGTCCGGCATCAGTGGTGTGGAATGGGATGCGGTAGAGCTGCCCAGCCAGTTCATGGAAAACTTCTGCTGGGAATGGAGCGTGCTGCGCCACATGACAGCGCATGTGGACACCGGCGAGCCACTGCCCCGCGCGCTGTTCGACAAGATGCTGGCGGCCCGCAATTTTCAAAGCGGTTTGCAGACGCTGCGCCAGATCGAGTTCTCGCTGTTCGACATGCTGCTACACACGGCGCACGATCCGCAGCAAGATTTCATGCCGCTGCTCAACCAGGTGCGCAACGAGGTGGCGGTGATGTTCCCACCCGCATGGAGTCGCACGGCCCACACCTTCAGCCACATCTTTGCTGGGGGCTATGCCGCGGGCTACTACAGCTACAAGTGGGCCGAGGTTCTGAGTGCCGACGCCTACGCCGCCTTTGAAGAAACCGCCGGCCCCGATGGTGCGCCCAACGTGGAAACCGGTAGAAAATACCGCCAAGCCATTTTGGAATCCGGTGGCAGCCGGCCGGCCATGGAGTCGTTCAAGGCCTTTCGCGGCCGCGAACCCACGCTGGACGCCTTGCTGCGCCACCAGGGCATGGCGACGGCGTAAGCGCCGGTACAGACGTCTTATGCAACACTACGGTCATCGAATAGGAGCTCGCAGATGAAGAACAACAACCGGCAACACGTCGCCACAGCATTCCTGCTGGGTAGCATCGCGCTGCTGTCCGCGCTGGGCGGTGCCCAGGCACAAGGCGTCTACCGCATCGTGGGCCCCGATGGCAAGGTGACCTTCTCCGACAAACCCCCAGCCAGTGCCGAGCAGGGCAAGGTGGCCAATACCGGCGTAGGCGCTACAGCCGCAGCAGGCAACAGCACCGGCCTGCCGTATGAGCTGCGCCAGGTCGTCTCCAAATACCCCGTGGTGCTGTACACCGGCTCGCAATGCGCGCCCTGCAATACCGGGCGCGCGTTGCTCACCGGTCGTGGCGTGCCATTCAATGAGCGCACCGTCACTACCAACGAAGATGTTGCTTCCTTGCAGCGCCAAATGGGTGATACCTCCCTGCCCTACCTGACCATCGGGGGACAGAAGATCAAAGGCTTCTCCGATTCCGAGTGGACGCAGTACCTGGATGCTGCCGGCTACCCCAAGACCTCGACCCTGCCCGCTACGTACAGGAATGCCCCGCCAGCACCCTTGGTAGTCGTGCAAGCCACAACCCCTGCTGCCAAGGCATCCGACAAGGCGTCATCTGCAGCTGCTGCCGCAGAACCCGCCTACCAGGCACCACCGCCCCGGGTCACCCCGTCCAACCCGGCCGGCATCACGTTTTAAGCTGCAAGCCCTTCAACAACAAGCCCTCTCGACGGGGCTTGTGTACGATCAAAACGCCAGCGTCTTCACACCGCTGGCCGTGCCCAGCAGACAGACCTGGGCACGCTGAAACGCAAACACGCCCACCGTCACCACGCCAGGCCATTGGCTGACCTCGGCCTCGAAGGCCAACGGATCGGTGATCTTCAGGCCCGTCACATCCACAATAAACTGCCCGTTGTCGGTGACCAGGGGCTTGCCGTCCTTCAGGCGCACCGTGCCCACACCACCCTTGGCGGCAAACTGGGCGATGACACGTTGTGTGGCCATGGGAATCACCTCTACCGGCAGCGGAAAGGCGCCCAGCGTCTGCACCAGCTTGGATTCGTCGGCAATGCACACAAAGCGGTCGGACTGCGCCGCCACGATCTTCTCGCGCGTCAGCGCCGCACCACCGCCCTTGACCATATTGCCCTGGCCATCAATCTCATCCGCACCATCGATATAGACCGACAGGCGCGGCACGTCGTTGGAGTCGAATACGGGGATGCCCAGCGCCAGCAGGCGCTCCGTACTGGCCACCGAACTGGAGACCGCCCCCTTGATCTGGTCCTTCATAGACGCCAGCGCGTCGATGAATTTGTTGACCGTGGAGCCCGTGCCCACACCGACGATCTCGCCTGGCACCACGTATTGCAAGGCCGCCTGGCCTACCAAAGTCTTGAGCTGGTCCTGGGTCAAAGGCGTGGACGGAGAGGCTGAGGAAGGAGTGGTTGGGCTCATAGACGAAAATTGGGGAAGTTACACACACGAAATAATTGCAGGAATTATCCAATGTCTCTTGTCCCCTACGGCCTAGCCCGCGCGGCCTTATTCAAACTCGACCCCGAGGTTGCCCATGAGATTACGATGGCCGGCTTGGCCCGTGCACAGGGAACCCCCCTGCAAATGGCCTATTGCGCCGCCCGCGTGGACGACCCCATTGAGCTAGCCGGTCTGCGCTTTCCCAACCGCGTAGGCCTGGCCGCCGGTCTAGACAAGAATGCCCGCTGCATCGACGGCCTGGCAGCCATGGGGTTTGGCTTTGTGGAAGTGGGCACGGTCACGCCCAAGGCCCAGCCGGGCAACCCCAAGCCACGCATGTTCCGCCTGCCCAAGGCCAACGCGCTGATCAATCGCCTGGGCTTCAACAACGACGGCCTGGACGCCTTTGTGGCCAATGTGCAGCGCTCGGCCCTGCGCCGCCAGAAAAACCCCGCCCTGCTGCTGGGTCTGAACATTGGTAAAAACGCCGCCACCCCGATCGAGAATGCCACCGACGACTACCTGATCTGCCTGGACGGCGTCTACCCGCATGCTGACTATGTGACGGTCAACATCTCCAGTCCCAACACCAAAAACCTACGGGCCCTGCAGAGCGACGAAGCGCTGGATGGCCTGCTGAGCGCGATTGCCGAGCGGCGCACCGCCTTGGCCCAAAAACACGGCAAGCGCATTCCTATTTTTGTGAAGATTGCGCCGGACCTGGATGAGGCCCAGGTCGCGGTCATTGCCGCCACGCTGCAACGCCACGGCATGGACGGCGTCATTGCCACCAACACCACGCTGGGCCGCGATGCTGTCAAGGGCCTGCCCCATGCCGAAGAGGCCGGTGGCCTGTCCGGCGCGCCGGTATTCGAGGCCAGCAACCGGGTGATAGGCCAATTGCGCACGGCACTGGGCCCGCAGTTCCCCATCATCGGTGTGGGCGGCGTCATGAGCGCCGCCGATGCCGTGGCCAAAATCAAGGCGGGAGCCGATGTGGTGCAGATCTACACCGGCCTCATCTACCGCGGGCCTGAACTGGTGCGGGACGCGGCTCTGGCCATCAAAGGCCGCGTGCCACGCAGATAACGGTCGGCATCCCGGTTGCCGTACTGCGCACCGGGTTTGTCCCTAGAGTTTTGGACAGCCGATTGACAGGCTGCCGCCGCACCATTGCTCCAGGTTCCACAACCCGGAGAAGCCCGCATGCAGCACGCCCAACGCCGCCAATTCCTAGGCGCCATCGCCGCAACCTGCATGGGGACCGCCTGGCCCGGCATGCAGACCCAAGCCGCTGAATCCACGGTTAAAGCGGCCTCCAAACTGGCGCAAAAACTGCGCATCGTGATCCCGGCCAACCCCGGCGGCGGCTGGGACCAGACCAGCCGCGCCCTGGGCGCTGCCATGCTGTCCAGCGGCGTGGTGGACAGCGTCGAATACGAAAACAAAGGCGGCAAAGGCGGCACCATCGGGCTGGCCTACTACGCCGAAAAGTACAAGGACGATCCCAATAGCCTGCTCATGGGCGGTGCCGTGATGGTGGGCGCCGTGGCCTTGCAAAAGCCGGCCATTGACATGGGCCAGATTCTGCCGGTGGCGCGCTTGACCAGCGACTTCGAGGTCTTGGTGGTCGCAAGCCAATCGCCGATCAAAACCATCGCGGACCTGGCCGATGCCATGCGCAAAAACCTCAAGGCCGTTCCCCTTGCCGGAGGCTCCGCTGGCGGGGTAGACCATCTGTTCGCCGGCGTGCTGGCACGCGCGGTGGGCGCCAACCTGGAAGACCTGAACTACCTACCCTTTGCCGGAGGCGCAGATGTGTCAGCCGCAGTATTGAGTGGCAAGGCCATGGTGGGGATATCGGGCTTCAGTGAATTCAGCGCGCAGCTGGCCGAAGGGCAACTGCGCGCCATCGGTCTGTCGTCCAAGCGCGCTCTGTTCGGCGTACCCTCGCTGCGCGACCAGGGCGTTCAAGTGGAGATGGCCAATTGGCGGGGCGTTTTCACCGGCACCGGCGTATCTGCACCGCGCCGCGCGGAAATGGTGGAGGCCCTGCAACGCACAACCTTGCACGAGGCCTGGAAAACCACACTCAAACAAAACCATTGGACCGCATCCTGGTTGGCCGGGGCCGACCTCAGCAGCTTTGTCGATTTTGAGATGACCACCACGCGGGTGATGGTGCACTTGCTGAAGTTCAAGGTTTGAGGAAACGCCTGCACTTAGGCCAACAGCTCGGCCACCATCTCGGCAATCGCCAGCGCGCTGGTCAAGCCCGGCGACTCAATGCCAAACAGATTGACCAAGCCTGCAACGCCATGCTCCTGGGGGCCTTGGATGCAGAAGTCGCGCGCCGGTTCGTTCGGGCCGCTGATCTTGGGGCGTATGCCGGCATAGGCCGGCACCAGCGCGCCATCGGGTAGCGCGGGCCAGTATTTGCGCACCTCGGCATAGAAGGCATCGCCGCGCGCGGGCTGCACCGTCGTGTCATCAGGGCCGTCCACCCATTGCACATCGGGACCAAAGCGGGCCTGGCCACCCAAGTCCAGCGTCAGATGCACGCCCAGGCCAGCCGCTTCGGGCACCGGGTAGATCAGGCGCGAAAACGGCGCGCGGCCGGCCAGCGTGAAGTAGTTGCCCTTGGCGAAATAGGCTTGCGGCACATGGCGGGCATCCAGCCCGGTAAAGCGCGCCGCCAGCGCGGGTGCCAGCAAGCCCGCGGCGTTGACGACCGAATGGGCAGAGAGGCGCGTACCATCAGTCGCTACCAATTCAATAGCATTACCATAAAATTTGGCGAGGGCTAGCGGCGAATTTACCGCAAGCATTCCGCCCAGACGCTCGATGTCTCCCAACAGCGACAGCATCAGTCCATGGCTGTCCACAATGCCGGTAGACGGCGAGTGCAAGGCCGCCAGGCAATGCAGCGCGGGCTCCTGAGCTTGCGCTGCCTCGGCGTCCAGCCAGGCCAGATCGTGCACGCCGTTTGCAACGGCGCGCGCCTGAATAGCCTGCAGTTGTTCCAGGTGATGCGCCGCCGTGGCGACGATGAACTTGCCACAGCGCCGGTGGCCAATACCCCGCTCTTGGCAATAGACATACAGCAGAGCCCTGCCCCGCACGCACAGTTGTGCCTTCAGCGAGCCGGTCGGGTAGTACATGCCGGCGTGGATGACCTCGCTGTTGCGCGAGCTGGTCTGCGTGCCAATGGCGTTGCAGGCCTCCAGCACCAGGACCTCGCGCCCAGCCAAGGCCAACGCGCGTGCCACAGCCAGACCGACCACGCCGGCGCCAACGACCACGCAGTCCACATGCTCCACGGCTCAGGCTACCGACACTACGGACGTCACTTCATCTCCAGGCCAGGGCCAGTGCTGGCTTCCACCAATTGTTTACCCACCGGGGCGACCAGGTGGGCCCGAGCCTCCATGGGACCCATGCCAAAGGTCAGGCTGGCAGCGCCGGTGGCGGTCTGACCATAGCCATAGCCACGGGTTTCACCGATGAGCGCCATGCGCACATCGACGGCGGAGCCTTCGTTGCAGCGCAAATCGATGACGCCATAGGTAGACGCCGTGTAACGAAAACGCCCCAGACAACTGTTCAGGACTGGGCGCTCGGCCGCAGGCTTGGGAGGTGGGCTGGGGGCGGAAAACTCGGACACCGGTCCAGCGCTTTGCTGCGCTATCTCGCCAGCCCGCAGCGCTACGGTGCCGGTGTGATCCGGGTAAAGCGTCATCTCGCCCTGCACCAGTTGTTCGTTGACCACGGCAAAGGCCTGCACACGGGTGGCCAGAGCCGCCAGGCCGGTGTCGTTCAGATCGGCACAGGCGCTCAGCATCAGGCACAGCGAGCATGCGCTTGCAGCAGTCAGGGTATGGCGTATCGCCAGCTTGTCCATTTTGAACTCCTAGAGCCGGCCAGCGCCCAAAACCGACGCCCCGGCGGTGTACTATCTTAGCCACTCGCCCAGCCGCGAAAGCCCGATAAAGCACTCGAAAGCGCACCCATGAGCCAAGATGACTCCGCCGCCGCCAGTCCCGACGTCAGCCGCTTACCCCTGAAGGCCCTGGGCCTGCGCACCGGCATGGCGCTGCAGACCCGGCGGCTGGTAGAAGGTGCCAGCAAGAAGGAGGCGCAGTTCTACGGCGCCATCGAGGGCAAGGGTGTCATGGTCGGACCGCTGGGGCCCGATGGCGTCAAGACCGAGCTGCTGGACGGCGAAATCTGCGTGGTGCGGGGCTTTACTGGCCAATACGAGTTTTCTTTTTTGAGCAAGGTGCTACAGACCTTCCAGAAGCCCTTTGCCTACGCGCTGTTGGCCTACCCCGCGATGGTAGACGCCACGCTGGTGCGGCAGAGCATGCGCACCAAGACCTCGTGGCCTTCCACCGTGCATGTCCCCCCCAAGAACGGCAGTGCCGATGCCGGGCCGCGGCCCGCCAGCCTGGTGGACATCAGTCCGCAGGGCGCAATGATCAAGACCGAGTCGTCACTGGGCAGTGTGGGTGACACGGTGACGCTGGGCATCACCGTGACCTTTGACAACGCGCCGGTCCAGTTGAATCTGGCCTCCGGCATTTGCCACAACAACCGCGGCGCCAGCGATGGGGCCTACTACATGGGGCTGGCCTTCAAGAACCTGACCCAGCATGACAAGCTGGTGTTGCACTTTGTGACCCAACCGCCGCAAACACCGGCGTCTTGACAGCACGACCCGAGCCGGCACCGGCCTCTAAGTGCTACTTTGCATAGGCTTCCAGCCCCACGACACCGATCTTCAACAGCCCTTGGCGCTGGGCTGCAGTCAGCACGGCCGCTACCGCGTTGTACTGGGTCTTGGCGTCGGCATGCACATGGATCTCGGGCTGCACCGGTTGCTGTGACGCCAGCATGAAGCGTGCGTCCAGCGCGGCGCGATCGGCCACCGGTTCGCCGTCCCAGGTCAGTTGATTGGTGCTGGACAACTCCAGCCGCACGACGACGGGCTCGGGCGCGTCGGGCGGCGGCAGGCCGGCTGGCAAATCCATGTTGACCGAATGCAACTGAATGGGGATGGTGATGATGAGCATCACCAGGAGCACCAGCAGCACGTCGATCAGCGGCGTGGTGTTCATGCTGGGCTCGGCGTGGTCTTCGTCCTCACCCGCGTCGTCGTGGAAATCGATGGCCATGGTCGTGGGTGCTCGGCTCAGGGGGGCGGCTCGGTCAGAAAGCCAATACGGGCAATGCCTGCGGTCTGGCAGGCATAGACCACCTTGGCCACAGCGGCAAAGTCGGCACGGGCGTCCGCACGGATATGCACCTCGGGTTGTGGCATTTGCGTGGCGATCTTGGCCAGGCGCTGCTGCAGCAATTCAGGCCCGGAGAGTTTGGCGTCAAACCAATAGCTGGCCCCGCTGGCGTCGACGGACACGATAACCGTCTCCGGAAAAGCTTGGCGCAACTGGTTGCTCTCACGCGGCAGCTTCACGGCCACCGCAGCGTTTACCACCGGGATGGTGATCAGAAAGATGATCAGCAAAACCAGCATCACATCCACCAGGGGCGTGGTGTTGATCTCGGACAGCATCTCGTCGTCGCTGTCCGGCCCGATCAGGCCATCACTAGCCGATTCAAAACTGATGGCCATGTTCGCTCAGGCCGTTGTCTTACCGGCACCGCGCCGGCTCTTTTCGATCTCGATCAGGAACAGCGTGTGCAGATCAGAGCCAAAGCCCTTGACGCTATGCAGCGCGATGCGGTTGCGCCGCACCAGCCAGTTGTAGCCCAGCACCGCCGGCACGGCCACTGCCAGGCCCAAGGCCGTCATGATCAGTGCCTCACCCACCGGACCTGCGACTTTGTCGATGGAGGCCTGACCGGTGGAGCCAATGGTGACCAGCGCCGTGTAGATGCCCCAGACCGTACCGAACAGGCCCACAAAGGGGGCGGTAGAGCCCACCGTGGCCAGGATGGACAAGCCGGACTGCATGCGCATCTGCAGCGTGCCCACATTGCGCACGATGTCCTGGCTCAACCAGGCACCCACTTCGATCTGCCCGGCCAGGGCCTCGTACTTGCGCAGGGCGTCCATGGCCGAATCCACCAGGAAGCGGAACGGGCTGTCCTTGCTCAACGCGGTGGCACCTTTTTGCAGCGAGTCGGCATTGGCAAAGGCCGTGCGGGCCGACAGCGCTTGCGCGGCCTGGCGGCGCTGCTCCAGCAGCTTGGACACGATCACATACCAACTCAGTAGCGACATCAAGCCCAGCAGGATCAGCGTGGTGCGGGCCACCAGGTCGCCCTGCCCCCAGACCAGGCGCAATCCATAGGGGTTGGCACCGCCACCGCTGGCAGCGCCCAGCGCGGACGACATGGCCTGTGCCGCGTTGTCCGCCGGTAGCGCATTGGCAACCGGCGTCGGTACTGCTGCTGCCGGCGCCGTGGTGGTAGCAGGCGTCTGCGCCAGCGCTGGCAGACTACCCAGACAAGCCGCGGCCAACACGCCGACGCAGGCCAGCCCAGCCAATGCGCGCAGCGGGCTGCGGGCTGCGGGCACAGCCGCGGAAACAAAGAGGGGTGTGGAGTTCATTGCCAGTCTTCCTGTGAAGTGTTTGCTCATTTGCATTTGCCCTGCAAGGCTTGGGCGGCCAGTGCCGGGCCTGCCATCAAACCGTTGAAATTGACCTGTCCTTGGCTCACGCTGCCGGTCTGGTTCTTGCCCAGGCAGTCGGGTCGTTCTGCCTCTTCAATGGCGCCTGCGAATTTGTTCTTGCGCCCGCCGGGGTTGAGCTGTTCGCTAGCCATCTCGGCAAAGCTCTTCTGGCGCGGCTGCATCTTCATGTAATCAGGATAGATGCCGCCTGTGCCCGAGGGCCCACCCGTTGCCGCAGGCCCACCGGCCGCCGGGGTGCCTCCGCAGGCGG
>NZ_JBWKQD010000007.1:0-176084 GCF_059418585.1 Rhodoferax sp. GW821-FHT07G04 | reverse complement strand
CGAGGTCAAGTTCAAACCCAAAGAATTGCCGCTTACGATCGCTACCATGTGCTTCCGCCCTGAATGTTGTGCGCATGAAACATCTTTTCCATGCCTATCCAGGGCATATCCCCCACCTGCAGGATTTGTTTAGCGGATAACCCTTCGGATTAGTCGGGTTTTGGCAATGTGCGCGCCGCTCACTTGCGCAAAGCTTGCGTAAGCTAGACTCTTGCAGGACTACTCTTTACACACCATGTCGACCTCTACCATCCTGCAAGATGCCATTGCCGCCAGCGCCCAGGGCGATAGCGCTACGGCTCTTACGTTGTTCTCGCAAGCGGCGTCTGAGCAACCCCACTCCGGTGTTCCCCACCTGTTGATGGGTGCTGAGCACGCCAAATTGGGGGAGATTGACAAGGCGGAGGCTGGGTTTGCCAATGCGTTGCTGTTGGAGCCGGGTTTGCTGATCGCCAGGTACCAGCTGGGGCTGCTGCAGCTCAGTTCGGCCCGAGCAGCCATGGCGCTGGTGACTTGGCAGCCTTTGCTGCAGTTGGATGACAGCAGTCCGCTACCGCACTTTGTGAGGGGCTTTGAAGCACTGGCGCGTGACCAATTCGCCGAGGCCAGCCAGCACTTTGAGGCGGGCTTGGTGCGCAATGTCGACAACGCTGCCATGTCTGATGACATTCGCAAAGTCTTGCACCAGATCAAAGCAATACCGCAGGGCGAGGTCCGCGCACCAGCAGACCCAGAGCCCCACACCAATGGGCAGGACTTCCACTTCCTGCTCTCCAATTACCAGAACAAGGGGCCCGCGCACTAGGCAGGCGGCAGCTACCTACGGTTTAGCCTGCTTGACCAGGTCGGCCATCGAGCCACCCAAAGGTGCCGGCCTGTCAGCCAGCAGACGTCGCGCCAGTTTCTGCAGGGCTTGCGCATCTTGGGCTTCACCGCTCAAGATGCTGCGGGCATAGCGCCCTGTGAGATTGGATTTGTCCAGGCGCTCGGCGCGCTCTATATGCTCCTGGGCCTGCGCCGCTTGGTTTTGCATGGCAAATACCACGGCCAATCCGCCATGGCTTTCGGCGAAATTCCGGTCCAAGGCCAATGCGGCTTCAAAGCTCGCCAACGCTCCGCTCAAGTCCCCCAACTGGATTTGGGTCCATCCCTGTCCATGCCAGGTGCCAATGTGTTGCGGCATGGCTGCCAAGGCTTTGGCAAAGCTCTGCAGAGCCTGATGCAACTGTCCCGCCAATAGCTGGGCAAACGCCTGCACAGACCAAGCACGCCCGTCAGCCGGGCTGAGCTGCAGGGCTGCCAGCGCAAACTTTTGCCCTTCGGCGGCATTGGCGGCAGCCAAGGCCAATGATGCTTTGGTGACCAGTGCCTCTAGTGGGCGGTCCTGCTCAGACAGTTGCTGCAGTGCCATATTGGCCCAGCGCTGGGCGCTCACAACATCGGAGGCGTCCACCGCAGCCAGACTGGCAATACTGGCGGCCTGCGGGCTCAGGTGCCCTTGGGACTCAGCATGCTTAGCCCAAAGACAGGCACGCTCCAACTCACCCGTTCTGTGCAATGCACGCAACCACAATTGTTGCGTGACAGGGCCCGCGACTGGCTGTGCGTCGACTTCCAGGAAACCCTGTAGTTGGGCAACACAGGCGGCAAAGTTTGCCTCTTGAAAGTCGATAAAACCCAGGTTGTGCGCGACGGCCAAGCGGAACTCAGGGGGCGTATCGCCCATACCGGACAGGGTTTGCAGGTGGGCGCGTGCCTGCGACCAAAGACCTTGCGCCAGCCAAAAATCCGCCTCATGCAAGGCCCACACCAAGGATTGGCCTTGCAAGGCCTGGCCATTGCGCAAATGGCCAGCGGCGCGATCCCACTCTGCGCAGGCCAATGCCGCATGCAAGGCATCGACCAGCAATGCCTCATTGCCAGGGTCGGACTGTAGATAGGCCTCCAACTGATCCAGCCGGGCACGGGCACCATTGTTGGCGCCGGGGGCCGCTGATGCGGCGGAAGCGAGGGGAGAGGCAGCGTCCGTCATAAGGTTCCGGTTTTGTATGTTGGGTAGCATGAAGCTGCAAAATTTATAGCAAACTTTGCATGAGCGACGAGGGCTACAGGCCTATTTTGCATTCATGCCCATGCAACAACCCCATACTGGGTATGAATCCGGGGTCAAAAACCTTGCTGCATGTTCCATCAAGTCGATCAGAACGGAATATCGTCATCCATGTCATCAAAGCCACTGGCCGGACGCGGAGGCGGGGCCTGGCGGGCGGCGGGGGCTGCCGCTGCGGGGCGCTGGGGTGGGGGTGCCATGCGGCGGGGGGCGGGAGCGCCGCCACCTTCGTCACCACCGCCGTCACCACCGGGGCCACCCATGCCTTCGCGGCCGCCCAGCAGTTGCAGTTCGGTGGCGATGATGTCCACGGTGTTCTTTTCGACGCCAGACTGGTCGGTGTACTTGCCGTACTTCAGGCGGCCTTCCACATAGATGGGGCGACCTTTTTTGACATATTCGCCGGCGATTTCGGCCAGGCGGTCGTAGAAGGTGACGCGGTGCCACTCGGTGGATTCGATGCTTTCACCGGTGTTTTTGTCCTTGCGGCGGCTGCTGGTGGCCACGCTGACATTGGCCACGGCCTGGCCGGACGGCAGGTAACGGATTTCGGGGTCGCGGCCGCAATTGCCGACCAGAATGACTTTGTTTACGGATGCCATGGTGTTCCTAATGGGGTTGGGGCCTGAGGAGGGGAGTTTATCCGGCCTTGGCTTGGGGGTAGGCAGGTAAGGAGGCGGCCCAGGCAGCCAACAGTCATTATCATGGTGGGTTTCCCTGAAACGCCGTTCATCCCCTCCCCCTCTCCTTTCCGTGGGCCACGACCTTGAACTCTCCTACTGACGGCACCTACCTTGCCCGGGCATTGCAGCAGCAAACCATCAGCATCCGGGGTGCGCGCACCCACAATCTGAAAAACATCGACCTGGACATCCCCCGCAACCAGTTGGTGGTGATCACCGGTTTGAGCGGCTCCGGCAAGTCCAGCCTGGCCTTTGACACGCTGTACGCCGAGGGCCAGCGCCGGTATGTGGAGAGTCTGTCTACCTACGCCCGCCAGTTTCTGCAACTGATGGACAAGCCGGATGTGGACGTCATCGAAGGCCTGTCGCCCGCCATCTCCATCGAGCAAAAGGCCACCAGCCACAACCCGCGCTCCACCGTCGGCACGGTGACCGAGATCCACGACTACCTGCGCCTGCTGTTTGCCCGCGCCGGCACGCCGTATTGCCCGGACCATGGCCTGCCGCTGCAAAGCCAGACCGTCAGCCAGATGGTGGACGCCGTGCTGGCCCTGCCCGAGGACACACGGTTGATGATCCTGGCCCCGGTAGCGCGCGAGAAGAAGGGCGAATTCCTGGACGTGTTTGCCGAGATGCAGGCCCAGGGCTATGTGCGCTTTCGCGTCAACGGCAAGACCTATGAGTTTGACGACCTGCCCGCGCTGAAGAAGACCGAGAAGCACGACATCGACGTCGTCATCGACCGCCTCAAGGTGCGCCCCGAGTTGCAACAGCGTCTGGCGGAGAGCTTTGAGGCCGCACTGCGCCTGGCCAATGGCCGCGCCATTGCGCTGGAGATGGATGCGCCGGATAGCTCCGAAAATGATAGTGACCTACCCAGTAATGGCGAGGGCTACAGCCCGAAAGAGCATTTGTTCAACGCCAAGTTCGCCTGCCCCATCTGCAGCTACTCGATCCAAGAGCTGGAGCCGCGGCTGTTCTCGTTCAACTCCCCGGTAGGCGCCTGCCCCAGCTGCGATGGCCTGGGGCAGCAGGAGTTTTTTGACCCGGCGCGTGTCGTCGCGTTTCCGTCCCTCAGCCTGGCCAGCGGCGCCATCAAGGGCTGGGACCGGCGCAATGGCTACTACTTTTCGATGCTAGAGAGCCTGGCCAAGCACTACAAGTTTGACATCGAGGCGACATTTGAATCCCTGCCAGAAGCGGTGCAAAAAGCCATCCTGCATGGTTCCGGCGACGAAGAAATCAAGTTCAGCTACGTGATGGACTCGGGCGCCTCGCAGGGCAAGAAGCTGACCAAGAAACACTCCTTTGAGGGCATCGTCCCCAACATGGCACGACGCTACCGTGAGACGGATTCGGCCCTGGTGCGCGAAGACCTGTCACGCTACCGTAGCACGCAACATTGCCAGGCCTGCGCCGGCTCGCGCCTGCGGCTGGAGGCCCGCCACGTCAAGGTTGGCGAAGGCGACCAAGCCCGCGCGATCTACGAGATCAGCCGCTCCACGCTGCGCGAAAGCTACGCCTATTTCCAGACGCTGACCATGCACGGCGCCAAGGGCGATATCGCCGCCAAGGTGGTGCGCGAGATTGGCCTGCGGTTGAAGTTCCTGAACGACGTGGGCCTGAACTACCTGAGCCTGGACCGCAGCGCCGAGACGCTGAGTGGTGGCGAGAGCCAGCGCATCCGACTGGCATCGCAAATCGGCTCCGGCTTGACGGGTGTGATGTATGTGCTGGACGAACCCAGCATCGGCCTGCACCAGCGCGACAACGACCGCCTCATCGACACACTGAAACACCTGCGCGACATCGGCAACAGCGTTTTGGTTGTGGAGCACGACGAGGACATGATGCGCGCGGCCGACCACATCATCGACATGGGCCTCGGCGCGGGCGTGCACGGGGGGCGCATCATCGCCCAGGGCAACTTCGACGCCATCCAGTCCAACACCGAATCGCTGACCGGCCAGTACCTGGCGCAGACGCTCAAGATTGCAGTACCCAAACGCCGCACGCCATGGCTGCCTACGGTGGCAACACAACCCTACAAGCCGGCCGACAAGGGACAACGCTACGTGCCCAGCCCGGCCGCCGTGCGCCGCGCCGAGCGCGAAGCACAGCACCTGGCCACGCAGGGCAACCTGCAGCGGCTGCGCGTGGTCGGTGCCAAGGGGCACAACCTGAAGGACGTCACGGTGGACTTCCCCGTGGGCTTGTTTACCTGTGTGACAGGCGTATCCGGATCAGGCAAGTCCACCCTCGTCAACGACACGCTGTACGCCGCCGTGGCCCGCACCATCTACCGCGCCCACGACGAGCCGGCACCGCACACGGCCATCGAAGGCATCGAGCACTTCGACAAGGTCATCAACGTGGACCAATCCCCGATTGGCCGCACTCCGCGCTCCAACCCCGCCACCTACACCGGCCTGTTCACGCCGATACGCGAGCTGATGGCCGAGGTACCGACCGCGCGCGAACGCGGCTACGGACCTGGACGCTTCAGCTTCAACGTGGCCGGCGGCCGCTGCGAGGCCTGCCAGGGCGATGGCATGGTCAAGGTGGAGATGCACTTCCTGCCCGACGTGTACGTGCCTTGCGACGTCTGCGCCGGCATGCGCTACAACCGCGAGACGCTGGAGGTGCAGTACAAGGGCAAGAACATTGCGCAGATCCTGGACCTGACGGTCGAGGCCGCGTATGAGTTCTTGCAGGCTGTTCCCACCATCGCACGCAAGCTGCAGACGCTGCTGGATGTGGGCCTGTCCTACATCAAACTGGGCCAGGCCGCTACCACACTGTCGGGCGGCGAGGCGCAGCGCGTCAAGCTGGCGCTGGAGCTGTCCAAGCGCGACACCGGCCGCACGCTCTACATCCTGGACGAGCCCACGACCGGCCTGCACTTCGCTGACATCGACCTGCTGCTCAAGGTACTGCACCAATTGCGCGACGCCGGCAACACCATTGTCGTCATCGAGCACAATCTGGACGTCATCAAGACCGCCGATTGGCTGATCGACATGGGCCCCGAGGGCGGTTCCGGCGGCGGCACAGTGCTGGGCGTGGGCACACCGGAAGACATCGCGGCCAACCCGGCCAGCCATACCGGGCGCTACCTGCAGCGGCTGTTGTAGGCCCAAAGCAGGAGCACCCGCAGGGGGTGTGCCCGCCGGGGCTTCCGTGCTATTGTGTGGCGTCGGTCAGCCAATATGGTGCGATAAGCCCCCAACGGAACCCAATAGCCACCCCTGACATGCTTTTGTTTGAGCGCAATGTCGAAGTCGACCGCCTGGCAGGGGGACTGGATGGCGCGCGCACGCCGCAGGACGCGTTGCAAACCCTGGTCACACTGGCCTGGTACCTGCGCCAGCGGGACAATGTGCGGGCCTGCACACTGGCCATCAAGGCCCGAACCCTGTTGGCCACCCAAGCCCCCGCGCTAGCCCCGCGCACGGCGCAGTCTCTGCAAGCCCGGCTGGACCTGGTGGATGCCGAAACCCACTGGCTGCTTTCCGACTTTGACCACGCCAGCGATACGGCGCGCGGCGCGCTGGCCCTGTTCACCGCTTGCCAGGACCCCATTGGTTGCGCCGATGCCTATGGCATTCTGGCCTCGGTGTATTCGGGCACCGGTGACCTGCCCCAGCGCGACAACAGCCTGGTCGCCGCCGTGGAGCATGCCCGCCAGGGCGGCGACCTGCAGCGCGTGGATTTTTTCGAAGCCAACCGGGCGCGCTATGCCGTGCTGCGCGACGTGCGCGAGAGCGACCGGGTCTGGGGTCAGCGCTTTGCCGATGATGTGTCGGGCATACACCCCAGCGCGGCAGCCAGCATCCACTCCTACTTCGCCACCCGCGACTACAACTCTGGCCACTTCGCTCGCGCGCTGGTGCAGTTTGACCAGGCGTTCGAGGCCGCCGACGAGTCGGGCCAATTACTGGTCTCCGTGGTCGTGGCCGTCAATGCGGGCAGCACCTACGAGGCGCTGAACGACCACGATGCGGCGCTGGAGTGGCTGCAGCGTGGCCTGGACCTGGCACGCACCACCGGTTGGGCCGTTGCCTTGGGCCCCTGCCTGCGCCAGATGGGCGAGATCATGGGCGCCATGGGGCGGCTGGACGCGGCCCAGTCCATGCTGGACGAGGCCATGCAGATCTACGCGCCGCTGCGCAACTCGCGCAACTTCGGCTCGGTGCTGACCTCCTTGGGCGAGCTGGCGCAGAAACGTGGCGACTATCCCCGCGCATTGGCCCTGTTCCGCCAACAGGCCGAGCGGGCCCAGCACCTGGGCCAGACCGACCAGGTGATCGAAGCCCAGACCGGTGTGGCCAATGCGCTGTTGCAACTGGGTGAGGACACGGAGGCCGAGGCGGCTGTGGTACAGGCCTTGCACATGGCGCAGCACCAGGGCGCGGCCATACTGGAGGTGAGTGCGCAGCGGCTGCTGGCCCGCATCCATGCGTTCCGGGGCCAGCGTGCCACCGCGATGGAGTGCCTGGAGCAGGCCCTGACCACGGCGCGCAAGGTTGACGGCTACCTGATACCCAGCGCCCTGCTGCTGGCGGTGGCCGAAGAGTATGCCCATGCTGGCCGTTACGCAGAGGCCTACCAGCATGCGGTGCAGGCGGGCGTGGCCCGCGAGCGCATGCTCAACCAGGAGGCCTCGAACCGGGCCACGGCCATGCAGGTGCGCATGGACACCGAGCGCGCCCGCGCCGAGAGCGAATTCCACCGCCGCCAGGCCGAGGCCGAAACCCGCCGCGCCGCGCTGTTGCAGCAGAGCAGCGACACGCTGAAGCTGCTGGGCGCCATAGGGCAGGAGATCACCTCGCAACTGGACAAGGAGCACGTATTTGGCGCCATCGAGCGCCACATGCACGGGCTGCTGGATGCGTCCAGCTTCTCGATCTACCTGATGGACCCCGACGGCCAAGCCCTGACCTCGGTCTTTGATGTGGAAGAGGGGCAGCGCCTGCCACCCGACCATGTGCGCCTGGACGACCCCAACTCGTTTTGCGCACGCACGGTGCGCGAGCGCCGCGAGCTGCTGATCGACTTCACCAACCCCGAGCAGTTACCCAACTATGTGCCCGGCACGCTGGTAACGCTGAGCGCGCTGTTCGCACCGCTGACGATTGCCGACCGCGTGATGGGTGTCATGACGATACAGTCCACACGGCCCAATGCCTACGCCGAGAACGAGCGCCTGGTCTTTCGCACCCTGTGCGCCTACACGGCCATTGGCCTGGATAACGCCATGGCCTACACCCATCTGCGCGATGCCAAGGACCAATTGGTGGTGCACGAAAAGTTGGCCGCACTGGGCTCATTGGTGGCCGGTGTGGCCCATGAACTCAACACCCCCATTGGCAACAGCCTGCTGACCGCCAGCACACTACAAGAAAACACCAAGGCATTGGAAGCCGCGGCCGCCAGCGGCAGCATGCGCCGCAGCATCTTGTCGGACTACATCGCGTCGTGCCGCGAAGGCCTGGAATTGGTGACCCGCGGCCTGCGCTCGGCGGGTGAGCTGGTGCAAAGCTTCAAGCAGGTGGCGGTGGACCGTGCCACCGAGCAGCGGCGCACCTTTGACCTGCTGCGCACCAGCCAGGAGGTGGTGGCCACACTCCAGCGCAGCATCCAGGTGGCCGGCCACCGGCTACAGATCGACATCCCCAGCGGCATCGTGCTCGATGGCTACCCCGGCCCCTATGGCCAGGTGTTGACCAACCTGGTCAACAACGCGGTGCTCCATGCGTTTGGTGCCCGCAAGGGCGGCAGCATGCAATTGCAGGCCCAGGTGCTGCGCGGTGTGCAGGTAGAGGTTCGCTTCAGTGATGATGGCGTGGGTATTGCCGCCGAAAACCTGAAGCGGATTTTTGATCCCTTCTTCACGACCAAGCTGGGCCAGGGCGGCAGCGGCCTGGGCATGTCCATCAGCTACAACATCGTCACTTCGCTGTTTGGTGGTGAGCTCGAAGTGGAGAGCACACCGGGACAAGGAACTTGTTTTATTTTGCGCTTGCCCCTGGTAGCGCCGCACCACCCGGAAGACAACCAGCACCTCGCACTGGATTGAGCACCGGTCGGGGCCACGTTTTAGCTTTGCGCCCGCAACAGAACTGGGGTAAGCGCCGCTGTTCGTGTCCCCCGCCCTTCGGGCTCCTCCTTTACCTCACTTTGACGCTCACCCCAGTTCTGCTGCTCGACACCTATGTGGTCTTATTTGGCTGCGGCGCTTGGGCGGTCGGCAACCCGGTCGCGCCATGCTTGCAACGCGGGCATGCCTTCGCGACCAGGTTGGAACTTCATCAGCCGGGCAAACTCGATGGCGCAAAAAGCCGTGATGTCGGCAATGGTGAAACGCTCGCCTGCCATCCAGGGTTGGCGCTCCAGCACCTTGTCAAACCAGACCGCAATCTCCCGCACTTTTTGCGCCTGCGAAACACCAAATTCCGGAAACTGCGGCTGCTCCAGCGGAGCCAAGCCGGGGTGCGTATGGCGCACGACGTTGGCAATGCCGGCCAGCAAATACAGTTCGGCGCGGCGGTCAGCCATCTCGATGAAGGCGCGCTCCTCGGCGTTGGCCCCCATCAGATTGGGCTCGGGGTGCAGGCCCTCCAGGTAGGTGCAGATGGCGCGGGTCTCGGTCAGCACACGGCCGTCATCCAGTTCCAAGGCCGGCACCTTGGCCAGCGGGCTCTTGGCACGGAAGGCCGCACCCTTGTGCTCCTGCGCGTTCAGGTCCACGGTAACCAGGTCCAAGCCGGTGATGGCCTTTTCTGCCATGAACATCAAGACACGGCGCGGGCTGGGCGCACCGGGAGAGTAGTACAGCTTCATGTTCAGACGCCGGACGTACGGGACTGGCCCATCTCGACCATGCTGCGCGCGGCCTCGGAAAACTCTTTGGCTTTTTGCTCACCGTCACGCGCCAGGTCCATCTTGGCCGGCGGGCTCTCAATGCCCTTTTGCACCGCAGGGCGTGCCCGTATGGCCGCCAGCCAGCGCTGCAGATGGGGCAAGTCATCCACCTCCACGCCCGACCAGCGGTGTGTGCGCACCCAGGCCCAGTTGGCAATGTCGGCAATGGAGTAGTCGCCCGCCAGGTATTCGTGGTCTTTCAGGTGGCCGTCCAGCACACGGAACAGGCGCTTGGATTCGCCCTGGTAGCGGTCTATGGCGGGTTGGATCTTCTCGGGGAAGTAGCGGTGGAAGACATTGGCCTGACCCATCATGGGGCCTACGCCGCCCATCTGGAACATCAGCCACTGCAGCACGCGGGAGCGGCCCTTGACGTCACTGGGCATCAGGCGCCCGGTTTTTTCGGCCAAGTAAATGAGGATGGCACCAGATTCGAAGACGGCAAAGTCGTCTGCCTCCCGATCCACGATGGCGGGGATGCGGCCATTCGGGCAAATGGCCAGGTACTGGGGCTGCTTTTGTTCGCCCTTGGACAGGTCCAGGACCTTGAGCGTGTAGGGCAGGCCCAACTCTTCCAAGGCGATGGATGCCTTGTAGCCATTGGGCGTGGCGGCGGTGTAGAGATCAATCATGGGTAGCCATTATGGAGGGCTACCCAGAAAGCCTTAGACGAGAAAGCCCATATTCGACGGATAGTCCGGCCTGCCGGCCGCGGCGCCAAAGCGCCGCAGATTGGGCAAGATGCCCGCCAACTCGCTATCGGCCACGCCAAACCAGCTGGCCAGTGTGGCGGCATATTGGTCCACCGACGTGGTGGGCAACAAGCGGCCCTGCCCCACATGCCACTGGTCTTGCGCGGCCGTTGTATTGGTCACGCTGACCGGTGGCGCACTGCCGTAAAAGGCCGCGCCCCGCACGGCCCCGCCGACCACAAAATGGTGGCTGCCCCAGCCGTGGTCCGAGCCGTCACCGTTGGAGGTCAGCGTGCGCCCAAAGTCTGATGCGGTAAAGGCCGTCACCTTGTTGGCCACGCCCAACTCCACCGTCGCGTTGTAGAAGGCGTTCATCGCATCACTGACCTTGCCCAGCAGGGTCGGGTGTTGCGCGATCAGGTTGTCGTGCAGATCAAAACCGCCAATGGACACCAGGAACACCTGGCGCTTGGCGCCCAAACCATTGCGGGCTCCGATCAGGCGCGCGACCAGTTTGAGCTGATCGGCCAAGGAATTACCCGTGGGGAAAGCCGTGGACACCGTCGATGCGGCCAGGCCGGACGAGATTTGCGCTTCGGCACCGATGGCGCGGGTGGTGACCCGGTTGTATTCGTTCTCCAGCGTGTGGGTGCGCGTCTGTTGGACCAGGCTCGCCAGTGCCGTCTTCACCGCACTGGATCCGTAGACATTGCTCTTGACCCCGTTGATGGGCACAGCGCCGTTGGTGCTGACCTGGTAGGACAGGGCACTGTCACCCGACAAGAAGACCGCATTGCCGGTCACGTTGATGCAGGTGAACAATGCGTTGCCATTGCCGGCCAGGGCCAGGTCGCCGATATTGCCGCCCCAGCCAATCGTGGATCCTTCGGGCGACGACGACTGCCAGATGGATTGCTGGTCATTGTGCGAAAACAGCTTGGGCGGCAGCGGGTAGTTGGTGCGGTCCGAGCTGAGGTATTGGGCCTTGGTCAGCGGCACGACCAGCGGACCGACATTGAGCTGTACCGCAGCGCGACCGGTGTTGAAGAGATTGGCCATACCCGTCATGGATGGGTGCAAGGCATATTGGCGCCCACCCGGCAGTGGTGTGGAGGGGTTGAGCAGGGTTGCGCCCAGCGTCGACTTGGCCAAGGCAATACCGCCCGCTGTCTGACCGGCACCACCGCCGCGTATGGTGGCGTACTGGTTATAGCTGGCGTCGTCGTAGGTGACGACGGTGTTCGCGTAATCGTTGCCGCCGTAGAAGAACACGCAGACCAGGGCCTTGTAGTCGGAGGCATCAAAGGCCGCGGCCTCCCCCATGGCGGCCAGGTTCAGCGCGAATGGCAGGGCAGTACCGGTGAGGGCCAGTTGGGCGCTGCGGCGCAAAAAGGCGCGGCGACTGTGTTTGTCGGGATCAAGCAAATGCATGGCAGATCCTATTTCTCTATTTCTGGATGAGGTATTCGCTGGACGCCATGACCAGCAAAACGGCGGCCGCCACGCGGTCACGCTTGGCACTGTCGGTACTGGCGGCAGTAACTGCCGTGGCATTCAACGCATTGACGATCAGGGTCTGGTTGGCGGCTGACATCTGGCCCGCGCACAGCAGCAGGTTCAGCCGTTTGACCAGGGCGGTGGTGTCCAGCACCAAGGCCAATTCGGCGGTATAGGCTGCGGTGATGTCAAAACCATTGGTCGCGTTGCTGGCACTTTGCGGCAGGTCGGGTGCGTTAACAAAAATGCCGCTGCGTATCGTGGTCTGCATGGCATTCAAGTAGCCACCCACGCTGCTCTCGTTGACCAATTGGAACTCCGGCGCAGGGGTCTGGCTGGCGCTCAAGGCTGTGCTGGGCGGCACATAACCGGGGCGGAAGAAGTTGAACACGCTGGGTGAGCGCAGCGGGCTTTGGCCGATCTGGGTGGCCGGGTTGCTGAGGTCGCCAATCTTCCAACTGCCGCGCGCCGAGCTGATGCCGAAGGTGCGGCCCCATTGCACCAAGCGGACCATGGGCTCGCGCAGCTTGCCAAAGCCGGTCTGCGCCAAACCCGCCGGGCCGCGGGCCTCGTCATCCAGCAAGATCGCGGTAAACACGGCCGACAAATCGCCGCGCACACCGGCGCCATTGTTGTTGAAGGCGCTGGCCACGCGGGCCACATAGGCCGGGCTGGGGTTGCTGGTGACCAGGCGCTGGATCATCTGCTTGCCAAAGAACGGGCCCACATTGGGGTGGTTGAACAGCGTGTCCAAGGCCATCTTCAGCGCGGCCACACCGTCGGTGTTGGCGGGCACCGTGGTGCCGAGGAAAGTGGCCGCCAGCGTGGAGTGGTTGTTGGCCGTCAGGCGCATCGGGATGCGCGTGAACACGGTGTTGGGAATGTTGCGGTTGTTCACCGGCTCCAGCGTGTAGACATTTTGCGTCTGGTCGAAGTCCCAGCCCGTGAAGATGCGGGCAATGTTGGTGATGTCGCTTTGCGTATAGGTCTCGATCTTGTTGCCGTTGGCGTCACGCTTCTCAGTGCCATCGGTGTTCAACTGGTACAGGCCCAGTGTGAACAACTGCATGACCTCGCGGCCATAGTTCTCGTCCGGCGCTCGGCCGGTGGCGGTGTTTTCCTTCAGATTGCCCTTGGTGTTGAGGTAGTACCCCATGGCCGGGTTCAGGGTCACATCTTGCAGCAGGTTGCGGAAATTGCCGAAGGCATTGCTGGAGAGCATGTCCCACCAGGCTGCAATGGCATAGCTGCGCCAACTGAAATCCAGGCCCGCCAGCGACACCACAAAGAACTCGGACAAGGCCAGGGCGATGCGTTTGCGCACTGCGTCGCTTGCGGTCATGAGCTGGTTCCAGATCATGTAGTCGCCGGGATAACTGTTGTCGTAGTAGTTGGTGGCGCTATTGATGCTGCCATAGCCCCGCTGGTCCAACCAGGCGAAACCGGTGGTGCCGGTGGGCACAGCCATCTGTTCGCGCAGCCAGGTCGCATAACCTTTGCTGCGCACGCTGGCGATCTCAGCGTCCGACGCGGAGAACTGGGCCTGTAACAAGAACCGCACTGCCTCTTCGTCGCTGGCCGCCGTGGTGTAGAGGGGGCCAGTCGGCGCTGCCGGTGTTGTCGTCGTGCCGGTACCGGGTGCCGTGGTCGCAGGACTGCCGCCGCCTCCACCGCCGCCGCAGGCTGTCGCCAAGACCGACGAGGCTGCCAACGCGGCACTGAGTTGCGCTGGGTTGACCGGCTTGCGTTCGACAACATCCCATGTTGCAGCCGGCTCGCAATCCACTGTTTCTGAGACACGCATATTCATTTCACACCTGTTACGACCAGAGGTGCAGCTTAGCGGGAATCTCGGATCGCGATCGTGACAAATACACGGTGCCACACCGCAGTGTGTTACGACGTGTAACACCGCCCCCAAGGGGTCGCATGGACCCTTGGGAGGCGCCGGCGAGAACGCCTATTTGGATGCTTGCAGCAGCGCGCGGGTGCGCAAGGCTTCCGTGCGGGCGGCCGCGGCGAAATCGGCTCCGGCCGATGCATACAAAATGGCACGAGACGAGTTGACAACGATGGGCGCCGCAGTTTCACCATTCGCAGCACTGCGCCAGCCGGCCTTGACGGTAGCCGCCGCATCGCCACCCTGGGCACCCACGCCGGGGATCAGCAGGGGCAGCGTGGGTGCCAGCGCGCGCACCCGTTCGATCTCGGCCGGGTAGGTAGCACCCACCACCAGGCCCAGCTGACCATTGAGGTTCCACGGGCCTTGGGCCAGGCGCGCAATGTGCTCGTACAGCAGCGGTTGGCCCTCGACCGAGGCCAGGCGCTGGGACTGCAAATCGTCACCGCCGGGGTTGGAGGTACGGCACAGCAAAAAGGCTCCTTTGCCGTGGTACTTGAGGTAGGGCGCAACGGAGTCAAAGCCCATAAAGGGCGACAGCGTGACGGCGTCCGCACCGTAGCGCTCAAAGGCTTCGATGGCGTACTGCTCGGCCGTGCTGCCGATGTCACCGCGTTTGGCATCCAAAATGACCGGCACCTGGGGTGCGGCACGGCGCATATGGGCGACCAGCTGTTCCAATTGGGCTTCGGCGCGGTGCGCGGCGAAGTAGGCAATCTGCGGCTTGAAGGCCATGGCTACGTCGGCCGTGGCATCGACGATGGCCGCGCAGAAGTCATAGATGCGGTTGGCATCGCCGCGGTATGGGTCAGGGAATTTGGCGGGGTCCGGGTCCAGGCCCACACACAACAAGGAACCGTTTTGGCGCTCGGCGGTGCGCAACTGGTCGAGGAAGGTCATGGCCCCCATTGTAAGGAGACCTACACCCCGAGACGTTTCAGACTTTGCCTTCCAGTACGTCAATGGCCAGGCACAGGTCCGCCCATGCCTTGGCCTTGTCGGCGCTGGCGCGCAGCAGGACCTTGGGGTGGTAGCTGACGATGACAGGCACACCCCGATAGCGGTACACCTTGCCCCGTTGCTTGCCCAGCGGCAGGGCGGCCTCTTGCGGATGCTCTTCCAGCACCAACTGCGCGGCGAAACGGCCCAGTGCCAGGATCAGCTTGGGCTGCACGATGGCCATTTCGCGCTGCAGGTAGTGCGCACATTGGCTCAACTCCGCGGCCTGCGGCAAGCGCCCCATGGGCGGGCGGCATTTGACGACATTGCTCAGGTAGGCCCCCTGGCGACCCTGACCATCACGGCTGGCGCCAACGGCCTTGAGCATATTGTCCAGCAGCACGCCGGCCTGCTCCACAAAGGGCTGGCCCATGCGGTCTTCGTCTTCGTCGGGGGGATCGCCCAGCACCAGCCAGTCGGCCTGCACCGGTGCGTCCGGCAGATGCAGCGTGCTGTGCTTGCGCCCGGCGCACAGGCCACAGGCTTGGCACGTCGCCGCAGTGGCGCGCAGGTCGGCTCCGTCCAATGATTGCAGGCCCATGGCCGCTCCGGCGACCACGGCCGCGTCGCCAAGCGGGTAGCCGCCCGCGGTCGGCGTAGCAGGCACTTGCGGTGGCTCGGATCGCACAACAACACGAGGAGGCTGCGGCGCTGCATCGGGGCGCGGAACGGATGGCTGCGCGGTGGCGGGCTGTGCCATGGGCGCCAAAGCCTCCGCAACCACTGCAGTCTCGGCTGACGGTAGCCACACGTGCACGCCCATCTCTTGCAGCATGGCACGTTGGCGGTCATCGAGTTCTAGGCTCATGGTAGCGGTTCGAGGGGTTTACAGGCGCAGGCCCATGACAACCGCATCTTCGCGTTTGCCATGGCCAGACGGATAGTAGTCCTTGCGCAGGCCCACGCGGGCAAAGCCGCCCGCTTCGTACACCTGCAGAGCCCGCGTATTGCCCACACGCACTTCCAGCCACACCCACTGGGCGTTGCGGCCACGGGCCCAGACAGCCAGCGCGTCCAGCATGACGCGAGACCAGCCCTGGCCCTGGAATTCGGGTGCCACGGTGATGTTGAGCAAGTGCACCTCTTCCACACCCTGCATGGCGACGAAGTAACCCAGCAGCGTATCGTCGGCCAGCAGCATCTGGGCCTGGTAGCCCGCCTGCAAGGCATCCAGAAAATGGGTGCGGGTCCAGGGGTGGGGGTAGGCGCGTTGCTCCACCTGCAGCACCGCGTCCACACGCTCGGCGCTCAGGGGCTCGAACTGCACTTCGACCGATGGTACGGGGCTGGCGCTGCGCATGGGCTCAGGGGGCGGCATTCGCAGCGGCCTGGGCCGCGGCCTTCTCGGCCATACGCTCGGCCGTGGTCTTGGCCACCTTGTCGCGAATATAGCTGGGCAGCGCCTGCTCGGCCGGCACGGCATGGCCCGCCGCCAGCAACCCCGGTGCCAGGCGCAGCATGGCGGCTGCGGTGGGCAGTGCGGGAATGCGCTGGGCCGAGGCAGCTGCCGGGTCGTGTGCGGCGACGCGCTCCCCGTAGACAGCAAACACGTTGCCAGCCAACAGCCATGGGGTCTGCGCCGTTGTGGGCTCCATCGCCATGCGGCGCAATTGCTCGGGTTGCACCAGGCTACTGTTGCCCAAGGCCGTCCACTGCCCGCCAGCGTTGAAGGCAAAGCTGGCGCAGTACATCTCGTCCATGCGGGCGTCCAGCAAGGCGGTCACTACGCCATCGGCCTGGCTTGCCAAGGCGGTATGCCGCGCGTCTTCGGCGACGGCCAGCAGAGAGTCCACGGCCAGCACCGGCACGCCGGCACCAAAGGCCAGGCCCTGGGCCACCGAACAGGCGGTGCGCAGGCCGGTGAACGAGCCCGGTCCGCTGCCAAAACAGATGGCATCCAGGTCCTGCAGCGACACCGCAGCCTGCTCCAGCAAAGCCAGGATGGCCGGTATCAAATCGGTGGACGCCTTGGCCCCGCCGGTGGCCGTGTGCTGCCATTGCTGCACCTGCCCGCTCTGCGTACGGCAGACGGCGATGGACATGGCCTCGGTCCCGGTGTCAAACGCCAGCAGATTCATGGTTTCAGCCAAGTCATCATTGCAAAATCAGCCTCCAGCCCTCGCCGTTGCTATATCTATCGCTTCTGATTTGATAGCAATTGCCGCACTCTTGCGCACCCCGAACACAATGCCCGCGGTGACCAGTGCCAGCCCGGCCAGCAGGTTCCACACCAAGGGCTCACCCAGGATCAAGGCCGCCGCAATGGCCGACAGGCCGGGCACCACGGCCGTGATCATCGTGGAGCGTACCGGACCAAAGTGCTGGATCATCTTGGTGAAGGTGATGCCCGAAATCACGACCGAGCCCACGCCCTGGAAGAACATCTGGAAGGTGACGTCGTGCAGCGGCGCGGTGAACACCCGGCCCGGCACACCGTGCATAAGCAGCAGCACCGTATAGACCGGCACGTAGGTCAAGAATGCAAAAACGGTGATGGCGATGGTGGCGCGCACGGCGTCCAGCGCATAGCGGCGCACCAGCACGCTGTAGCTGGACCACACGAAGGAAGCCAGCATGAAGAGCACGTCGCCCCGCCACACGCCGCTGCCATCCAGCGCATGCAAGAGGCTGGCCCCGCCGACCAGCAGATCACCCCCGACGATCAGCGCCAAACCCAGTGCCCGCACCGGCGTGATGCGGTCGCCCAGCACCACCACGGCCAGCAGCGCCGTCCACAGCGGCAGGCTGCCCGGCATCAGCACCGAGGCGTGGGCCGCTGGAGCAAACACAAAGCCGCTGTAGGCCAGCATGGCATACAGCAGACCGCCCAGCACGCCGGTGACCAGCGTCTGGCGCAGCGGCAACGGCGACAAGCCGAAGAGGGAACCCGCGCCGGGCTGTGTGCGCCGGTCGCGGCGCACCAGCCACCAGCCCCAGGGCAGCAGGATCAGGCTGGCGCCCCAGATGCGGGCATAGACGATGTCAAAGGGGTTGAGTACACCGCCACGGGCCGGATCAGCCGAGGCACGCGCAATGACGATGAAGGACGTCCAGATCACCACCGTGACCACCGCCGCCAGCATGCCCACAGTTTTAGGCGACAGGGTAGGCAGGGGGTTCAGGGAGCGTGTGGACATTGTGTCGATTATCGGGGATGCACAGAGGCCATGCCCCACACGGGATAATCCTTGGCATGTCCATTTGCACACCGCCACAGCCCCCCCGCCAACCCCGCGCCGGAGCGCTGCAACGGTGGCTCGTTCACTGCGCAGCTGCGAGCCTGGTGGCCGGTGTAGCAGGCCTGGCACAGGCCCAGGGGCTGCCCGCCGAAGTGGATGCGGCGCTGGCCCGCGCCAAGATTCCGCGTGAGGCCGTCTCCGTGTTGCTGGTCGATGCCCAAGGCCAGGCCGCCCCCCGGGTCAGCCACCGCGCCAATGTCGCGATGAATCCGGCTTCGGTGATGAAACTGGTCACGACCTATGCGGCGCTGGACCTGCTGGGACCGAGCTACACCTGGAGCACGCCGGTGTTTATGGATGGCCCGGTGCGCGATGGCACGCTGCAAGGCAACCTGACGATACAAGGCCAGGGTGACCCCCAGCTGGTGCTGGAGCGCCTGTGGCTGCTGCTGCGCCGCGTGCAAGGCATGGGCATACGCAATATTGCGGGCGACATCGTGCTGGACAACAGCGCGTGGAACGTCCCGCCGAGCGACCCGTCCGCCTTCGACGGCGAGCCGCTCAAGCCCTACAACGCTGCACCCGATGCCTTGCTGCTCAACTTCAAATCGGTGGTCATGACCTTCGCGCCCGAGCCCGGTGGCGCGGTGGCCCGCGTGCAATACGACCCGCCGCTGGCTGGCGTGCAAATGCCCGCCACCGTACCCCTTGTGGTCGGTGACTGCAACGACTACCGCAGCGCATTGAAGGCCGATTTCAGCGACCCCAAGCAAATCCGCTTTGCCGGGGGTTACGTGCAGAGCTGCGGCGAGAAGGTGTGGGCCGTGGCCTATGCCGATCCCAAGAGCTATGCCGTTCGCGCCGTGCAAGGCCTATGGCAGGACATGGGCGGCAAGCTGCAGGGCACGGTGCGCATGGGCGGCTTGGCAGGCACGACCGCGGCCGCGTTCAAGCCCGCCTTTGAAGTGCGTTCGGCACCGCTGGCCGAGATCGTGCGCGACATCAACAAGTACAGCAACAACGTGATGGCCCAACAGGTCTACCTGACGCTGGGCCGCGTGCTGACTCCACCGGCCGCGCGCCCCGGCTCTACCGATGCGGTCACCGCACCCGGCAGCTTCGAAGCCTCGCACAAGGTGGTGCAGCGCTGGTGGACCGAGCGCTTGGGTGCCGACGATGCGCCGGTGCTGGAAAACGGCTCAGGCTTGTCACGCAACGAGCGCATCAGCGCCAATGCGTTGGGGCGTTTGCTGCAATCGGCCTATGCCTCGACCTTGATGCCCGAGCTGATGAACTCGCTGCCCATCAATGGCGTGGATGGCACACTGCGCCGCGCCAAGAGCCGCAACAATGGCATTGCCCATCTGAAGACCGGCAGCTTGAATGAGGTGGTGGCTGTAGCCGGCTATGTGCATGCCGCCGCCGGCAAACGCTACGTGCTGGTCGTCCTCGTCAACCACCCTAACGCCCGCGCCGCACGGCCGGCCATCGATGCGATGGTCGATTGGGCTTCTAAATAATTTATGCAACTCTCAGAATTAGTAGGCTACGCAGCCGCCTTCCTCACCACCTCCAGCTTTGTGCCGCAGGCCGTGCACACCTTCAAGACCAAGGACGTGCAGGGCATCTCATTGGCCATGTACAGTGCCTTCGTCGTGGGCATCTCGCTGTGGCTGGTCTATGGGGTGATGCTGGGCTCCTGGCCCATCGTGATTGCCAATACGGTGACGCTGACATTGGCCGTGGCGATATTGGCGATGAAGCTCAAATACCGCTGAGAACTGGCCCACCGTAGGGCCGTCCCTAGGTGGGCACGCCCCCTCGGGGGGCAGCGACCCGCGCAGCGGCGGAGCGTGGGGCAGCACTTTACACATTTAAGGCAAGCCACCCAAAAAAAGTCGGTGTTTACCCCATGGTCCGGCCAGACCAAGCATTCCATAATTTAGCGTTCAAAACGAACGGTCGTTCTATTTTACTGGAGAGCACAATGAAACAATGGAAATGGGCAGCGGTCGCAGCAAGCTGCGCGGTGATTTTGGCTGGTTGCGGCGGGGCGAGCGATGGCTCCAACACCACGCCCAAGACCGTGACAACCTCCGTCAAAGTCTTTGGCGACAGCATCATGGACAGCGGCACCTTTGGCTACAAGTTCACGATCCAGAACTCCGACACGGCCAATCCGTTCCTGATCTTCCCCGAAATCGTTGCCGCCAACTTCGGCGTCAGCAACCTGTGCTCCTTCTTCCGCTTCAACGGCACGACCTTCGTACCCAGCGCCGCGTGCAGCAGCTATGCCGTGGCCGGTGGCCGCATCAATAACCTGACCAACACCTCCGCCCCCAGCAACACCGTGCCCTGGTCCATCCCGTTCCAGATGGCTACCGGCTCTGCCACGCTGAGCGCCAACGACGTGGTCATCATCGACGGCGGCGGCAATGACATCGCAGATCTGGTGGGCGGCTACCTGGGCGCCACCACTCCCGCGGGCATCAACAACTACGTGACCCTGCTGAGCACCCTGCTGCCATCTGCCACCGTCGCTGGCATCATCGGCAGCACGCCAACCGCCACCAGCCTGGGCACCGCTGCGGGCGCCTACGCACAGGCCCTCGGCACCACACTGGCTGCGTCCATCAAGGCCAACGTGGTCTCCAAGGGTGTGACCCGCATCATCGTCGTCAACACCACCGACGTCACCAGCACACCCCGCTTCCAGGCCGTTCTGGCTGCGGTGGCCGCCGCCGGTGGCACCGCACAACGCGATGCCGTCCAATCCGCCGTGCGCGCCTGGACCGGTGCGCTCAATAGCGCGCTGGCCGCCGGCCTGGCTGGCACCAATGTGCAGCTCTACGACCTGTTCACCGAAGGCGCCAAAATCAACGCCAGCCCCGCACAATATGGCCTGACCAACTCCACCACGCCCGCCTGCCCCAAGGTCACCGGCGGCGTCAGCAGCGTGGGCCTGGCCGCGCTGGACTTCCCACAAACCGTGGCGGCTTGCACCACCGCCAATATGTCGGCCAACATCCCCGTGGGCGAGACATCGGCCAACTGGTGGAAGACCTATGCATTTGCCGACCAGTTCCACCCCACGCCCGCACTGCACCAGTTGATCGGCCAATCCATCAACCTGCAACTCGCCAAAGCTGGCTGGCTGTAATCCACGGAGCATCACCATCATGAAAAACACAGTGAAATTCCTCTTGATCCCAGCCGTTCTGGCATGCGCGGCTGCGGCCCAGGCACAAACGGCAGGCACCTGGATGGCACGTGCCGGCGGCACCACCATCACGCCCAATGTCTCCAGCGGCGACCTGAGCACACCCAGCCTGCCCGGCACCAAGGCCAGCATCAACAGCTCGACCAAGGTCTCGGGTGGCATCACCTACATGCTGGACAGCAACATCTCCATCGACCTGCCCTTGTCCGTGCCCTTCCAGCACGACATCTCGGGCGATGGCGCGGTGCTGGGCGTCGGCAAGATTGCCGATGTGAAGGTGCTGCCCGTGACGCTGCTGGCCCAATGGCGCTTCATGGAAGCCAATTCGGCCTTCCGCCCCTACCTGGGTGCCGGCATCACCTATGCCAGCTTCTACGGCGCGCGTTCTACCTCCACGCTGACCGCGATCTCGGGTGGCACTCCGTCCAATCCCACCACGCTGTCGATCGACTCCAAGTGGGCCGCCACCGTGCAACTGGGTGCAGCCATGGCACTGAACAACAACTGGTTCCTTGATCTGAACTTCACCTACACGCCGCTGAGCACCCGCACGACGCTGTCCACCGGCCAGACCCAGGACATCAAGCTGGACCCCAGCTCGGCCAGCCTGACCGTGGGCTATCGCTTCTAATCCGGCCTTTTTTCGGGTATCTCCTCCAAAAGCAGCCTTCGGGCTGCTTTTTTTTGTGGGATGCTTGAGTTCTTATGTACGCGCAACATTTCGGACTCACGCAAGACCCGTTCTCCATCGCACCGGACCCGCGCTACCTCTTCATGAGCGAGCGCCACCGCGAGGCACTGGCCCACCTGCTGTTTGGTGTGACCGGCCCGCACAAAGTGACCAGTGGCACGGGTGGCGGCTTTGTGCTGCTGACCGGCGACATCGGCACCGGCAAGACAACAATCTGCCGCTGCTTCCTGGAGCAGATTCCGGCCGACTGCCATGTGGCCTACATCTTCAACCCCAAACTCACCGTCATCGAACTGCTGCAGTCCATCTGCGAAGAGTTCCACATCGCGCTGCCACAGGCGGCCACTGCCAGCCCCAGCGCCAAGCCCTACATCGACGCCTTGAACGCCTTTCTGCTGCAAAGCCACGCAGCGGGACATAGCTGCGTGCTCATCATCGACGAGGCGCAAAACCTGCAAGCCGATGTGCTGGAGCAATTGCGCCTGTTGACCAATCTGGAAACCAATGCCCGCAAGCTGCTGCAGATCGTACTGATTGGCCAGCCCGAATTGCGCACCATGCTGGCGAGGCCCGAGCTGGAGCAACTGGCGCAGCGGGTGATTGCGCGCTTCCACCTGGACGCGCTGACCGAGGCCGAGAGCACGCAGTACATCCAGCACCGCCTGGCGGTGGCCGGCCAAGCCGGCCCCCTGCCGTTTGACCGCAAGGCCTTGCAAGCGATCCACCGCCTGGCGCGTGGCGTGCCCCGGCGCATCAACCTGCTGTGTGGCCGCGCGCTGTTGGGCGCCTGGGCCAACGGTCTGCACCGCGTCACACCGGCCGTTGTTCGCAAAGCGGCAGCCGAGGTATTTGACACCGAGCACGGCACGCCCCATGCGACCCAGAGGGTTGGTAGGACCTGGCTGCTGGCAGGCGCTGGCGTTCTGCTGGGTGCGGCTGCCACGGCGGCTTTCACGCTATCGGGCCGCCCGCCGGCAACGCCAAGCCCCACAGCGACCCCGGCTACACAGCCGGCCGGCAAGGCCGCAAGCGCGCCAGTGTCAGCGGCTTCTGCCACCGTCCCTATGCGGCCACCGTCTTCGCCTACAACGGGGGCATCCAGTGCCAGCGCAACGGCAGCACCCACCACCAGCACCACGCCGCTGGCAGACATCCTGCCCCAACTGCCACAAGACAGCGCGCAGGCCTGGGCCAGCCTCGCCGTGCTGTGGCGACTGCCCGGCACCAGCGCCAATGCAGACCCCTGCGCAGCAGCCGCTGACCAACCGCTGCAGTGCTACCGCACGACCAAATTGAACCTGCCACTGTTGCGGCAACTGGACCGCCCCGGCATCCTGACGCTGCAGGCCGACGATGGCAGCACGCGCTACGCCGTGTTGGTGGGCATGGACGACCAGACTGCCAACTTGGCGGTGGGCAAGACACAGTCCCGCGTCAGCCTGAGCCAACTGGCACGGCATTGGCGCGGTGCGTTTGCGACGCTGTGGCGTGTGCCCGATGGCTACAACCCGGCCGCACGGGGTGGCGTGGCCGGCCCCGCCATTGCACAACTGGCCCGCCAGCTCAACCAATTGGATGGCCTGCCTGCGGACACCGCCGTGCCCCAGCAGTTGGAACCCGAATTGAAAAACCGCGTACGCGAATTCCAGCGCAGCCACGGCCTGCAAGCCGATGGACAGCCCGGCCCCATGACCTATATGCAATTGGAAAGCGCACTGGGCGCCCACACGCCCCGCCTGCTGGCCAGCGCCGCACGCTAGCCGACGACGGCGCAGAACTACAAACACCATGTCCTACATACTCGACGCACTCCAACGGGCCGACGCCGAACGCGAACGCGGCGGCGTGCCCACACTGCACGCCCGCCCCCTGAGCCACCCGGCACCGCGAGGCCGCTTGGCACCCTGGCAACGCACCGGCTTGGCGATCGGCACGCTGGCGGTGCTGGCCGCCGCCGCTGTGGGCTGGTGGATATGGCGTGCCGCACCTGCACCATCCCCCGCTGCGGCGATAGTGGCTACTCCTGCGGTTCCTGCAGCCGTTCAGACGTCAGCCCCCGCACCCGCTGCGGTGCCGGCGATTGCAGCAGCCACACCGACGCCCCCCGCCGTTGCGGCCGCACCGGCTGCGGCCCAGACACCCAAGCCTGCCATAGCAGCGCCGCCTGCCGCCAGCCCCAGCGCAACGGCGCCATCCCTACCCAAGACGCCAGCAAAGCCCGCTGTAACTGCTGCCACAACGCCGACGGCACAGCCCACCCCGCAAACCGCGGCGCCCACGCCCGGCCCAGCCCCCTGGCTATTCGAATTGCCCGAAGCCACGCGCCGCCAGATTCCAGCAATCACCATCAACGGCGCGGTCTACTCCGAGAACCCGGGGCAACGCCTGCTGCTGGTCAACGGCCAGGTCCTGAACCAAGGCAGCCAGGTCGCACCGGACCTGACGGTGGTGGAGATCCGCTCCAACAACTCGGAATTTGATTTCAGGGGTACGCGCTTCAGGTTGGCGCACTAAGCGCCGCAGGGCGGCGTGGTGCGCCAGGTTTCGCCGCTGGGCCGCCCCAAGGCGAAGCGGGACCCCTCGGGGGGCAGAGAGCTACGCGTAGCGAGCGAACGTGGGGGTGCAAGCTATGCACTAGCGCGCTGCAAGCGGTCCCGCACGCCTTCCCACTCCAGCGTGTCGGGCGGGGTTTCGACCCAGATCAGCTTGACGCCATGGTCGTCAAAGCCGCGCAGCGCGGCGAACAACTGGTGGGCCGTGGCGGCGGCGTCGTCGGGCATGCGGCGCAGCAGGATGGACAGCGGCACCTTCTTCAGGGCCGTGCGCGCGTAGACGGCGATGGTGGGCTTGGTGTCGGAGCCTGCGGCATACATCACGTCGCCCAGCATGTTGACCGCGGCCTGCAAGGCCTTGGCGTCCATCAAGCGCACGGTGGCAGAGGGCGCGTAATGCGACTCCAAAGTGCCGGAAGCCTTTGGAGCATCTTTGGCCTCTGGCCCTCGCTCCTGCTGCTCTAGCAGCTCTTCATTTGATAGCACTTTCAGACCACACGCCTGCTCAACCTGCAGCCGGCTGATGGAGCCGGGGCGCAGCAGCACCGGGGTGCCGCGCGTGCAGTCGATGATGGTGGACTCTATACCCAGGTTGCAGGGGCCGCCATCCAGTATCAACAGTTCGGGGCCTAGCTCGCTGTCCACATGGGCGGCGGTGGTGGGGCTGACGCGGCCAAAGCGGTTGGCGCTGGGTGCCGCAATGCCCCACACCGGCTCTTGGCCAGGCGGCGCGTCCTGCAGGGCGCGCAGCACGGCCTGGGCTGCGGGATGGGCCGGGCAACGCAGGCCAATGGAGTCTTGACCACCCGCAGCAGCCGTACCCACGCCAGCGCGGCGCGGCAGTATCAGCGTCAGTGCGCCAGGCCAGAAGGCCGTCATCAACTGTTGCGCAAAGGCTGGCACCTGGGCCGCGAAGTGGGCCACGGCGGCCTTGCCGCCGTCGTGCGCCGACACATGGACGATCAGTGGGTGGTCAGCCGGCCGGCCCTTGGCCACAAAAATCTGGGCCACGGCCGCATCGCTGCTGGCATCGGCCCCCAGGCCATAGACGGTCTCGGTGGGTAGGCCCACCAGGCGGCCGGCGCGCAGTGCGTCGGCACAGGCGGTGATGGATGCGGGATCGGATGCGCTCAGGATCATAGGGACGAGGCGGTTACGCGATGCGCCCGCTCAGAACGGGGCAATGCCCAGCAGCGCGGCGGCTTGCAAGGCGGTGGCGCGCACCTGGTCTACGCTGGCCCCGGTGACGGTCAGGTGACCCATCTTGCGGCCCTTGGCGGCGTGGGCCTTGCCATAGAGGTGCAGGTGGGTACCGGGCAGGGCCAGCACTTTGACCCATGGCGGCGTGCCACCACCTTCGGGCCAGAGATCACCCAACAGGTTCAGCATGATGGACGGGCTGTGCTGGCGCGGCTGCGTCAGCGGCAGGCCGGCCAGCGTGCGCACCTGCAGTGCGAATTGCGACACGTCGCAGGCTTCGATGCTGTAGTGGCCGCTGTTGTGCGGGCGCGGCGCCATCTCGTTGACGACCAGGCCACCCAGGGCCTGTGCAGCGGGCGATGCCGGGTCCAGCACAAAGAACTCCACGCACAGCACACCCACATAGCTCAAACCACTTGCTATGGATTTTGCAGCAGCAATCGCACGTTCGACCAGGGCTGGCGGCAGATTTCCCTCATACACTTCGGTCACGGCCAGGATGCCGTCGCGGTGCAGGTTGCGCTGCACGGGCAAGTTCACACAGGCGCCATCCGCGCCACGCGCGACGATGACGGAGCATTCCAGTTGCAGCGGCAGCATCTTCTCCAGCACGCAGGGCACCTGCTGCAGGCCGTCCCAGGCGGCGGCGAGCGCGGCACGGTCCGCCACGCGGACCTGCCCCTTGCCGTCATAGCCCATGCGGGCCGTCTTGAGGATGCCGGGCAGTAAATCATCCGCTACGGCAGCCAACTGTTCGGCCGTTTCAATGACGGCATAGGGCGCCACCGGCACGCCGCAGTTGGCGAAATACGACTTCTCGCGCGCCCGATCCTGCGAGACCGCCACACACTCGGCCGCGGGCGACACGGTCAGCGTCTGCGCCAGACTGGCCAGCGACGGCGCCGGCACGTTTTCAAACTCGGTGGTGACAGCCACACAGCGCTGCGCCAGTTGCTGCAAGGCGGCCGCATCGGTGTAAGCGGCCTGGATGTGGTGGTGGGCCACGCGCCCGGCCGGGCTCAGCGGGTCCGGGTCCAGCACGGCGGTGAAGTAGCCCATCTCCTGGGCGGCTTGCACAAACATGCGGCCCAACTGGCCACCGCCCAGGACACCTAGTGTGGTTTCGGCACTGCCGCCGGGGATCACCGGCCGACCTGCCGCCGGGCCGCCCCAAGGCAGGTCAGCCCCCTCGGGGGGCAGCGACCCGTGTAACGGTGGAGCGTGGGGGCCACTCATAGTGCGGGAGGCACTGTCATGCCCCTGGCCACCTCAGTCTGGTGGGCGCGGTAGGCATCGAGCTGCTTGCGAAGCGAGGGGTGGCTGCCGGCCAGCATGGCCACGGCAAACAGCGCCGCATTGGCCGCGCCCGCCGCACCGATGGCAAAGGTGGCCACCGGTATGCCCTTGGGCATCTGCACGATGCTGTGCAGCGAATCCACGCCCGATAGAGCCTTGCTCTGCACCGGCACACCCAGCACCGGCACCGTGGTCTTGGCCGCCAGCATGCCCGGCAGGTGGGCGGCGCCGCCGGCCCCCGCGATGATGGCGCGCAGGCCGCGTTCAACCGCCGCCTCGGCATAGGCAAACATGTCGTCCGGCATGCGGTGGGCCGACACCACCCGCGCCTCGTGCGCAATGCCGAACTGCTGAAGAATCTGCACTGCATGCTGCATGGTGTCCCAGTCGGAGCTGGAACCCATGACGACGCCGATTTGAATGGTCATATCGTTTTAAAAAAATACGGGGGGCAGGGGCTGCCGGGCGGCCCGGCCAGCACATAAGCATGCCGGTTTACCCGATTTTACTTTTTCGCCCGGCGCCGGCTTTTGGCGCGCGCGCCGCCCCGGGCCCAACGGCGCCGCAGAACATCGGCGCACTACACTACGGCCCATGATCAACGTCACCATCGAAAACTTCGAAACCGAAGTGGTAGCCGCCTCGGCACAAGTCCCCGTTCTCGTCGATTTTTGGGCGCCCTGGTGCGGCCCCTGCAAGGTCATCGGGCCCATTCTGGAGAAGGTCGAACTGGCCTATGAAGGCCGTTTCAAGCTGGTCAAGATCGACTCCGACGCCCAGCCCGAACTGAGCCAGGCCTTTGGCATCCGCTCCATCCCCACCTGCGTGCTGATGATCGGCGGCAAGCCGGTAGACGGCTTCATGGGTGCCAAGCCCGAGAGCGAAATCAAGGCCTTTCTGGACAAGCATGTGCCCTCCGCCGAAGCGCTGGAGGCCGAGTCCGACGCCGAAGACGCCCAGGCCCTGATAGCCGCCGGCGACCCCCAGGCCGCGCTGCACAAGCTGCACGAAGCCTTGAGCATCAACCCCGGCAACGACGACGCCCGCTACGACTACGTGAAGCTGTTGATCGAGAACGACATGCTCGACGACGCCGAAGCCGCGCTGGCCCCGGCCCTGGCCGAGATCCCGCGCCAGCTCCGCTTCGAAGCGCTGCACCAGTTTTTGGGTTCCATCCAGTTCGTCATGCAAGACGACCGCGGCACTTGGACCATGGCGCAATTCGATGCCCTGATCGCCGCCAACAAGCGCGATTTCGACACCCGCCTGGCCAAGGCCCGCGTGCTGATGGTGGGTGGCGACTGGACCGCGTCCATGGACGAACTGCTGGAAATCATCATGCGCGACAAGGCCTGGAACGACGCCCTGCCGCGCAAAATTTTCGTCGCCATCCTGGAGCTGCTGACCCCACCCAAGCCCAAGGTCGACCCACTGGCCACCGGCAAGACGGCCGGCGGCATTGAACTGTCTGGCAAGGCCGTGACGCAGCTGGACCCGCAGGCGCAGTTGGTGGCTACGTATCGGCGTAAGTTGAGTATGGCGTTGAATTGAGAGCTTGGCCTAAGAGTTTTTGTTTTCTGTGGCCGCAAGCGAAATAATTTGAGTCTGATTCAATGACTGACTCATTCATGATCGGCAGCACAGAATTCTCCGTCGACCGGTCATCGCAAAAAATCGAATTCCTCCAACGCCCTGATGGACTCGCGAATCTTCATCTTGAAGTTGCCGGTGATGAAACCGTCTTCCATGGTGTGTCTGAGGACGATGAGTGGAAGTGGGCCCAGTATCCGCCCTTCTTTTTTATCAGACGCTACCCAGTTTCCCCGGAGGATTCCAAGCTTGCTCAGCCCATAGTGATCGAAGCGCGTAGCGAAGGGTTTGAAATGAGCCTGTACATGATGGAGTATTGCGAAGTGAAATCGGTAGTGATACGAAGAGATGTAGATGCAATCTCCGTTGATGGCCGAGTCGACCTATGGGGACAAGACACCCCATTTCGGATTCGCCTCACTCTAAGTAATTGAGACGTCGCAACGTTCAAGGCTCCTATGGCAATCCACCAGCAACTCGACGAACTGATTCAGCGCGTACTTCCTGTGGTCCAGGATTTCCACCGCAAGGGCATGTTTGCACCTCACGCTGCCACGATTGACATGACGGGAACCTTAGCCGGGCACGCTCTCACATCTGACGGTACCAACCACCTCTCTGTATCCCAAGCAATTGAACACTTCGAGAAGAGCTTTGCTCAGCAAGCGAAGTCGAACGAAATTCAAGCGACCGGTATCTTCTACCATTCGCCAGGAATAGACGCGGCGGCTGGCAAAGTGTCACTACCACCTGCTAGCACGACTGACGAATGCAAAAATCTTGTTTCGCTGCTGGAGCACGCCTCCGGCGATTCCGTCTACCTTCTAATTCCTTACAGTGGCGATCCTCCTACGATCGAATACGCTGTAGGCAAGCTTATTGAGAAGCCAGCAAAGGTATTTGTCTCCAAGACCAGTGCAACAAAAAAGCCTTGGTGGAAACTTTGGTGATATTTCGAGATTAAGCACTCACATGGCTGGCACAGTATTCGTTTTCGGCACTGATCATCGATATCAAAGAAGAAGTCCGGTGTTCACGGAGCAGCAGCACGAAAGCTTCGCTCAACAGATTTCATTCATCGCCAAAACTCATCGCATTGCTGCTCTTGCCGAAGAAAACAGCCTGCAAGCGCTGGCTGAGTCAGGTGCAACACTGTCTACAGTTCGGGCCATCGCACTGCAACTTGGCATCGCACACCGATACTGCGATCCGGATATGAAGACACAGGCTACTCTCGGAATTCGCCAAGAAAATCAAATTCGTATTTCGGCGTTCCCTAAAAAGCTGAGTGAAGCCGAAGTCCAAAGACGATTGGAAGAGTCTTTTCGCGCCCGCGAGCGCTATTGGCTATCTGAACTCATCTCCTTCGACACCTGGCCGGTACTCTACATTTGCGGTGCAGACCATGCACTGCCATTTGTCGAGTTGTTGAAACAAAGCGATATTGCCTCTGCGCTCCTAGCGCAAGATTGGAGCGCTTAACCAGGCAAACCCGGGCTTACACTTTCGATACCCGGATCGTGCGAACCATATTCGTATTCAGGCTTAACTCGCAAGCGCCTGCTGAGCGCGCTAGGTACTACGCGATCAGGTGTGAGCCTTACACAAACATCCCGCCCGAAGCCTCAATCCGCTGCGCATTGATCCAGCGGTTGCCGCTGCCCACCAGCGACGCCACCATGGCGCCGATGTCGTCCGCTTCGCCCACGCGGCCCAGCGCGGTTTGCGAAGCCACAAAGGCGTTCAGCTGCGCGTTGTCACGCACGGCGCCGCCGCCGAAGTCGGTGGCAATCGCACCCGGTGCGACCGTGTTGACGGCGATGCCGCGGGGGCCAAGCTCCTTGGCCATGTAGCGGGTCAGCACCTCGACTGCGCCCTTCATCGCCGCATAGGCGCTATAGCCGGGCAGCGCAAAGCGCGTCAGACCCGAGGACACGTTCACGATGCGCCCACCGTCGGCCATCAGCGGCAGCAGAGCCTGGGTCAAAAAGAACACACCCTTGAAGTGCATGTTCACCAGGCTGTCGAACTGCTCGGCCGTGGTCTCCATCAGCGATGCGTGCGCGCCGGCGCCAGCGTTGTTGACCAGGATGTGGAAGGTCTGGCGGTCCCATTGGGCCTGCAGGCCCTGGCGCAGTTGTGTGGCGAAGGCGGCGAAGCTGGTGCTGTCCGCCACATCCAACTGCAGGGCCAGGGCCTCGCGGCCCAAAGCCTGGATCTGCGCGACCACGGCATCCGCTTCGGCCTTTTGCGATTTGTAGGTCAGCACCACGTCGTGGCCTTGCTGGGCCAGGTGCAGCGCGGTGCTCTTGCCCAGGCCGCGGCTGCCGCCGGTGACCAGGGCGATGGAGGGAGTTGTATTCGTTGTCATGTTTGCTGTCCTTCAAAGTGGTTGTTGATGGAAGGAAGTTTATTGATCGCCTTTCAATAGATAAAGTCAGATAATTTGATTTGTTTGTTATAAATAACTGAACAATGAGCCTGCTCCACCAAATGCGCACCTTCACCCGGGTGGCCGAACTGGCCAGCTTCAGCCAAGCCGCGCTGGACCTGGGTCTGCCCAAGGCGACGGTGTCCACCGCCGTGCAGCAGTTGGAGAACGCGCTGGGCACGCGGCTCCTGCACCGCACGACGCGCAGCGTGGCGCTGACGCAGGACGGCCAGGCCTTTTACGAGCGCAGCAAGGACGCACTGGCCGATATCGACGAGCTGCAGACCATGTTCCAGCGTCCCACGGAAGGCGCAACCGGCAGTGCGCTCCGGGGTCGCGTGCGGGTGGACATGTCCACCGTGATGGCACGTGTGGCCGTGCTGCCGCGCCTGCCGGAGCTGCTGCAAAACCACCCGCAGTTGGAGATTGAACTCAGCAGCACCGAGCGGCGCGTGGATGTGGTCAGCGAGGGTTTTGACTGCGTGGTGCGCGCCGGCACGGTGACCGACCCCGGCCTGGTCAGCCGTCCGCTGCCGCCCATGCCCATGGTCAACTGCGCCAGCCCGCTATACCTGGCGCGCCACGGCACACCGCAGACGCTGGACGACTTGGCCCGGCACCAGCTGGTGCACTACGCGGCCACGCTGGGGGCCAAGTGCGGCGGCTTTGAATACTTGGTGGACGGTGTCGACCACGCCATCCCCATGGCTGGCCCGCTGACCGTCAACAACGCCGAGGCCTACCAGGCGGCCTGCCTGTCCGGCCTGGGCCTGATCCAGGCCCCGCTGTCCGGCGTGGGGGACGCGCTGGCCGACGGCCGCTTGGTGGAGGTGCTACCCGGTTTTCGCGCGCGGCCCATGCCGCTGGCCCTGGTCTATGCCAACCGCCGCAACCAGCCCACGCGCGTGCGGGTGGTCATGGACTGGTTGTCGGGAGTGGTGACGAACTATGTAAATCGCTACTAATTCAATAGCTATAACGCCATATTCGACGAGGGCTATGACCTATTTTTAATAAAATCCAAGTCAGAGCATACTCATAAACCCCATTTTGGGTATATGTGAATAACTTTGTCCCGCCACGCTGATAAGATTCCGGAACCCGCGCAACACCGCGGCGACGGCGCACGCATCGCCTATTTCTAAGGAGGACCGCTTCCCATGAAAACCTGGATGACAACCCGCACGTGGGCATTGCGCCGACTGCGCCAGCTTGTTACCACGCTGTGCATCGCAGGCCTACCCGCCGCCTGGGCCGCGCCGCTTGCCTATGTGGCCAACCGCATCGGTAACACCGTGTCCGTCATCGATGCGGCCAGCAACACGGTAACCGCCACCGTGCCGGTGGGCGCCAACCCTTGGGGCATTGCCGTCAATCAGGCAGGCACGCGGGTTTACACGGCCAACCAGACGGCCAATACCGTGTCGGTCATCGACACTGCCAGCAACACGGTAACCGCCACCGTGCCCATGGGCAACCAGCCCCTGGGCATTGCAGTCAACCCCGCCGGCACCCGCGTCTATGTCGGCAATTTCAGCGATGACACCATCAAGGTCATCGACACCAGCAGCAACACCGTGGTGGCCACGATCGCGGTGGGTAATGGCCCGATCGGCATCGTCGTCAGCCCCGACGGCAGCCGGGTGTATGTGGCCAATTCCCCCGGCAACAGCGTCTCGGTCATCGACACCGGCAGCAACACCGTCGTGGCCACGGTGCCGGTGGGCAGCAGCCCCGTCGGCATTGCCATCAACCCGGCCGGCACCAAGGTGTACACAGGCAATAGCGGTGCCAACAATGTGTCGGTCATCGACACCGGCAGCAACACCGTCACCGCCACCATCGCCGCAGGCACGGCCCCCCGCGGCATCACCATCAGCCCGGACGGCACCCGCGCCTATCTGGCCAACCAGACCAGCCAGGATGTCAGCGTGATCGACCTGGGCAGCAATACCGTGACCGCGACCGTCTCCATGGGCGGCGTCGCGCCCTATGGCCTGTCGATCAACCCCGCGGGTACTGCGGTGTATGTGGCCATCCAAAGCGGCAACGTCAAGGTCATTGAAACTACGGGCAACACCGTCAGCGCCACCATCACCATTGCCGGGGGCAAGGTGTCACTGGGCAATTTCTTTGCGGCCGCGGTGGCGGCGCCGCCGGGCGACCCCATTCCCTTGCTGGCTACCCTGGCGGGCACGCCCGGCATCGTCACCCAGCTGGCCGTGCTGGACTTGTCCGCTGGCCGGGGCCCCACCATGACCGATTGCCTGCTGGCCACGGCCCGCACGTTGTTTGGCGCTGACGCCGCCTACCTGGGGCAAAACGCCAGCGGTGTTGCCAAAATTTCAATCAACGGGGGGCGCGTCATTTCGTTCTACCCCTTGCAGGCCAGCACCAGTACCAGCCAGGGCGTGGGCATCACACTGGGCAGCTCCAATGTGCTGAACGTGGGCACCAGCTGCGGCAACTTCACCATTGCGCCAGCGCTGTTCAATGTCAACGATTTCGGCGTGGCCCTCAGCGCCATGGGCCTGACGGCGCAGATCAGCAAGCAGGGCGTCATCACCGTGCTGGTGGGTGATGCGGTCTACGTGGCGCGGCCGGACTTCACGACCAACGTCTTAACGACCGCGATGATCCGCACGCCCAGCCTGAGCGTGGGCGCCAATGGACTGTACCAACTCATCGACAGTGGGGGCGCGGGGCAGTTCCTGCGCCCCGCCTTCATCGACACCGACGCCCTGTCCGCCCAAATGCCCTCGGCGCTGGCCATACCGGGCGTGACCACGGTGCAGACCGATGGCAGCGCCATCTTCGTCGCACTGAACGGCCTGCAATACGCATTGACACCCGACCTGACACTGCGCCGCGCGCCGCCCGAACAGGCCGGTGCGCTGTGGTGGGCCGACGGCCCCAACCGCTACGTGGTGCGTGGCAGCACGCTGGTCATGGGCCAGGGCCTGGGCGCGCAGCAGCGTTAAGCCGGCGGCCGGTACAGCAAGGCATTGCTACATACTTAATAGCAGCTTATGCATATTTGACGAGGGCTAGCGGGTGATTTTTCTCAAGGCATCTGCCAGAAACGCCACCCAACCCAGCCCCAGCGACGGCCGGTAGACCAGGGCTACATCCTGCACGCAGCGGTAGGGGCAGCCGGTGACCGGCACCGTACGCAGCTGCCAGGCCGCAATCGCGTAGTCGGGCAGATAGGCCAGTGCGCGGCCTTGGCTCAGCAGTTGCTGCACCAGCAGCAGGTTGTCAGTGCGGTAGCGGATCTTGCGGGCGAACACGTCGTCACGCCAGCCGTCGGTGGCGCTCTGGTTGTGCAGGCTGGCAAAAGGGGGCGTCAGTGGCGCAACAAAATCGTGCTGCAGCAGCTTGGCAATGGCCACGGGGGGCGGTTTTGCGGCCCTGCCTAGGGGGTGTGCCGCGCCGGCGGCCACGCGGAATTCTGTGCTGCCCAAGGGCACAGCCGCCAGCCGCCCATCCAGGCTGCGGCCCTGGGACATGCTGACCAGCCCTACATCGCACTCGCCCGACAACACGGCCGCGAGCGTGGCCTCGTCCCCGCTGTGCGCCAGCACAAAACTGGCCTGCGGGTAGCGCACCACGACCGTGTCGGCCAAGCGTTGGCCCCAGCCCAGTTGCAGCAGGTCCGGCCCGGCGATGCGGCATTTGATGCTGTGGCGCTCGCCGGCAAAGTCGGCCCGCAGTTGCTCGGCACTGGCCACCAGCGGCATGGCGCGCTCCACCAGGCGCCGCCCCTCGGCGTTGAGCTTGAGTGCACGGCCCTCGCGGTCAAACAGTTGGGTACGCAGCTCAGCCTCCAGCCGCTTGAGGGACTTGGACACGGCGCTGGGTGTCAGGCTCAGCGCATCGGCCGCCAGCGCCAGGTTCTGGTGCTGGGCCACGGCCAGGAAATGGCTCAGGGTGGGCAGGTCAATCATGAACAAAGCGACCGTATGGATGACAAATAGTTGAACAACACGACATTGAATTGGAGCACACTGCGGTTTTCATTGCCACAGCCCCCGCTCCATGACCACAACGTCCTACCCCAACCGCCAATGGTTCTACACCCAGCGCCCCACCGGCCGCGTGGGGCCCGAACACTACACGCTGGTGGACAGCACGCTGGACGCCAGTGCCCTGTCCGTCAACGAGGTCGTCATCCGCGCCCACACCATCAGCGTGGACCCGTACATGCGCATCCAGCAGCACGCGCGCAACACCTATGACGTGCCGCACCCGCTGGGCATCGTGCAGCGCGCGGGTGTGGTGGGCCAGGTGGTGGCGTCCAACAGCAGCCAGTTCACCGAGGGCGACTGGGTGCTGGGCTACACCGGCTGGCAGCTCTATGCCAAGTGCCATGCCAACGACCTGCAAAAGCTGGACCCGACCCGCGCACCGGTCAACACCGCTCTGGGCGTGCTGGGCATGCCCGGGCGCACCGCCTGGTTTGGCCTGATGGAGGCCGGGCGGCCCAAGCCCGGCGAGACACTGGTGGTCTCGGGCGCGGCCGGTGCCGTGGGCTCACTGGTCGCGCAGTTTGGCAAGCGCGCTGGCTGCAAAGTGGTGGGCATTGCCGGCGGCCCGGCCAAGTGCCGCTACCTGCTGGACACACTGGGGCTGGACGGCGCTGTGGACTACCGCGCTTTTTCAGACACCGCCGCACTGCAAGCCGAAATCCAGCGCCAGACCGGTGGTGTGGATGTGTACTTCGACAACGTGGGCGGCACCGTGACGGATGCCGTGATCCCGCTGATCAAGCGCCGCGCCCGCATCGTCATCTGCGGCACCATCGCCCAGTACGACGGCGGTTTGGACACACCCGACCTGGGGCCCCGCTTCTTGCAGCACATGCTGTATGAGCGGGCCACGATACAGGGCATTCTGGCGCGCGATTTCGTGCACCGCATGGACGAAATGCGCGCCATCGTCGAGCCCTGGGTGCAAAGCCGCTCCATCGTGTTTGACGAGACCATCGTCGATGGTTTTGAACAATTGCCCAGCGCGCTGAACAGCCTGTTTGAAGGGCGCAATACCGGCAAGCTGCTGGTGCGCGTGCACCCATGACCAGCCCACAACCACAACCTGCCGACTGGCCGGAGCATGCCGCCCCGGTGCCATTGGAAAAGGCCTACCGCCTGCTCAACCACGGCCCCACCGTGCTGGTGTCCAGCGCGCACGGAGGGGACGTCAATGTGATGGCAGCCGCATGGTCCATGCCGCTGGACTTCATGCCGCCCAAGGTGGCGGTCGTCATCGACAAGGCCACGCGCACGCGCGAACTGGTGGACGCCAGCGGCCTGTTCGCCCTGAATGTGCCGGCCCATGCTTTAGCCGCTGCCACCGTGGGCATTGGCACCGACAGCGCCAAGACCGTGCCCGACAAGCTGCAGCGCCACGGCATCCGACACTTCAACGCGCCGGGCAGTGAGCTACCGCTGGTGCAGGGCTGCGTGGGCTGGTTGCTGTGCAAGGTGGTGCCCGAGCCCCACAACCACCAAGCTTACGACTTGTACATCGGCGAGGTCACAGCCGCCTGGGCCGACAGCCGCGTGTTTGTCGGCGGGCATTGGCAGTTCGACCAGGCGCCCGACGCACTGCGCACGCTGCACTATGTGGCTGGCGGGCAGTTCTTTGTGATTGGCGAGTCGCTGAAGGTTTAGGCGAACTCCGCAACGCCGCTCCGCTCGGTGGCCAGCACACGCTGCGCGTTCAGGCTGCTGATGGGGATGCTGGCGTCCTGCGGTATGCCGCCCGAGAGCTGCAACGCCAGATAGCGGCCGCAACAGACCCGCAGGAAAGACGCAAAGTTCTCCACCTCGCCACGCTCTTGCACCAGCTCGTCATGCAGCTTAGTACACAACTGCGGCACGCGCATGCCATCGCGTGCCGCAATATCAGCCAGCACATTCCAGAACAGGTTTTCCAAACGGATGCTGGTGGCCACACCGTGCAGGCGCACCGAGCGCACGCGGTATTCGTACAGATGCGGATCGGCGCTGATGAAGACTTGGCACATAGTGGAACTCCCTTGCTACGCAGCAGTTGCGCCCGCCATCATGCAGCGCGACTGAGGCAACGTCAACGCACCCACTCCGTCGATACGCAAGCAAGGTCCCGAGCAGTAGAGATGGGGTGGGCGCCAGAGTGAGGTAAAGGGGGAGGCCGAAGGCCGGAGGACACGAACGGCGGCGCTCACCCCAGCTCTTCTGCGGGCGAAAAACGGCCACGCTCAGTGAGAGATTTTGGTCCCTAGCTTGGATAAAAACTGCGCAATCCAAGCCGGATGTGCAGGCCAGGCCGGTGCCGTGACCAAGTTGCCATCGGTGTACGCCGCATCAATCGCAATGTCGGCATACGTGCCGCCCGCACGCTCCACCTCGATACGGCAAGCCGGGTAGGCCGAGCAGGTGCGACCCTCCAGCACATTGGCTCCGGCCAGCAACTGTGCCGCATGGCAAATAGCGGCCACCGGCTTGTTGGTGTCAAAGAAATGTTTGACCGCGGCTACCACGGCCGGGTAGGTGCGCAGGTACTCGGGGCCACGGCCGCCGGGCAGCACCAGCGCGTCATACGACGCCACCTGCACCTCGGCAAACGTCGCGTTCAGCGCGAAGTTGTGGCCGGGCTTTTCGCTATAGGTCTGCGCACCTTCGAAATCGTGGATGGCGGTCTTGATCGCATCGCCCGCCTTCTTGTCCGGGCACACCGCATGCACCGTGTGGCCCACGGCCAGCAGCGCCTGGAAGGGCACCATGGTTTCGTAGTCTTCGCAGTAGTCACCGCAAATCATCAGAATTTTCTTGCCAGCCATGGGGTTCTCCTCAAAGGTTGTTGTGGATGAGGCTGCGATTGTTGGGCGGGAGCCTGCGGCCGTGGTGGTATTGGGCTGTGACATGGGGCAAACACGGAGTCCCTAGGAGGGGTGTGCAGGACCTGGCGATACGCGCCTTACATTTCCTTACAATCCAACCCTTTCACCCCCACCGCGCACTGCGCCCTGATGCATGCAAGAAGACACCTCCCAGTTGTCGACCGCACTGAAGCGCCAGTTGGCCGGCATCCGCGATGCGCTGGCCAACCGCCTGGTGCGCGGCGTCTTCTGGATCGGCGTGCTGGTGGTGCCCTTGTCGCTGTCGCGCTCGGTGGTGACGGGTTGGCTGCCGATCTACAACCTGCACCTGTCGATGGGGGCCTTGTACATCGCGCTGGTGCTGGCACGCCGGCAACTGCCCACCTGGTTGAAGGCGGGTGCCGTCGTGGGCACGCTCTTTATCGTAGGGGTGGCGGGTGTGCTCAACCTGGGGCTGGCAGCCCCCTCGATGTGGTGGCTGATGGGTGGCCTCGTCGTGGCCAATGTGCTGTTTCCTGCGCGGGGTGCACGGGCGCTGATGCTGCTGGCCGCGGTTGCCATGGTCGGTGCGGCCGTGGGCTTCAGCACCGGCTGGCTGACGCTGTCCGTCGACCTGAACGCCTATATGCGCGAGCCCAGGGCCTGGGCCACATTGCTCATCGGCACGGGCGGCTTTGTGCTCGTGGTGTTCCAGGCCGTGTCGCTGTACAACCGCTCGGTGTCGCTGGCGGTGGAGCACGCGATGCTGCAATGGGTCGATGGCCTGCCGCTGGGTGTGCTGGTGCTGGACGTGGATGGCCGGGTGCACTATGGCAACCAACGCCTGGAAGAGGTGCTGGGCTTTGACATCGTAGAACAGGGCAAGAAGCTGACGGGCCACGCGCCCATCAATGTGTTCGACCTGATCGGCGGCACGGTGGCCGGCACCGGCAAGCGCTTCCCGGCGGGCCTGCACCCGCTGTTCCGCGCCATGCACGGCGAAGAAAGCAATGTCGAAGACCTGGAGATCAAGGTGCGCGGCGAGCCCCGGCATTTCCGCGTCACCGGGCGCGCGGTGCGCAATGCCGAGGATGAACTGGTCTACGCCGTGGGCACCTTTGAAGACATCACCGAGCGCAAGCGCGGCGAGATGGAGCTGCAGCGCACGCGCGAGCGGGCCGATTCGGCCAGCCGCGCCAAGGGCCAGTTGCTGGCCAATATGAGCCGCGAAATGCGCACCCCCATCGACACCCAGTTGGGCCTGCTGCAACTGCTGCGGCGCACCGAACTGAACGAGCGACAGCAGGAGTATGTGACCCGCGTGGACGCCCAGTCGCGCAGCCTGCTGGCCACCGTCAACGATGTGCTGGACTACGCCGAGAGCGCCTCGGGCAAGCTGGTGTTGGTGCCGCGGCCGTTCCACGTCGACCTGCTGCTGGCCGAACTGCAACAGCGCCTGCTGACCCAGATCGGTGAAAAGCCGGTGGAGGTGCGCATCCGTTGCGACCCACAGATACCCGCCGAGCTGTATGGCGACGACGCGCGCCTGCTGCAGGTGCTGGGCAATCTGGGGGACAACGCGGTCAAATTCACCGCCACAGGCACGGTGGAGTTGGAGGTGCAATTGAAAGAACGGGCCATGGATTCGGTGCTGCTGGAGTTCGCCGTGCGCGACACCGGCATGGGCATCGCCCCACGCGATCGGCACCGTGTGTTCTCGGGCTTCTTCCAGGCCGAGACTCCGGGTGTGCAGCGCCCGGGCGGCGCTGGCGTGGGGCTGGCCGTGGCCGACCGCCTGGTGCGGCTGATGGGCAGCTCCATTGCCGTCAGCAGCACGCTGGGGCAGGGCAGTGTGTTCAGCTTCCCGCTGCGGGTGCTGCTGAAGCCTGAGGAGCAGGACCGGCCGCTGTACCCGGATATGCTGGACGGGGGTTGACTTGGTGGGTCGGGAATATCATTGCTACCAAATCAGTAGCTACAATATTAGATTTGACGAGGGCTAGCGGCCCATTTTATAAAAAATCTCTCGAGATACCTGCCATGAAACCCAATATGGGGTTTTATGGTGATCAGGCCGTCAGGCGCTCCAGTGCTTCCTGGTATTTGGCTGCGGTCTTGGCGATCACGTCATTGGGCACACGCGGCGCGGGCGGCGTCTTGCTCCAGGGCTTGCCATCCACCACCGCCTGCTCCAGCCAGTCGCGCACAAACTGCTTGTCGTAGCTGGGCGGGTTGGTGCCGACGTTGTAGCTCTCCACCGGCCAGTAGCGCGATGAATCCGGTGTCAGCACCTCGTCCATCAGCGTCAATGTTCCGTCGGTGTCCAGGCCAAACTCGAACTTGGTGTCGGCAATGATGATGCCCTTGGTCAGTGCGAACTCGGCTGCGGCCTTGTAGATGGCGATGCTGATGTCGCGGATGCGGGTAGCCAGGTCCAGGCCGATGATCTCCACCGTCTTCTCGAAGGTGATGTTCTCGTCATGGTCACCCACCGCGGCCTTGGCGGCAGGGGTGTAGATGGGCTCGGGCAGCTTGGACGCGTTTTGCAAACCGGCGGGCAGCTTCACGCCGCAGACGGCGCCGCCCTCCTGGTATTCCTTCCAGCCGCTGCCGGCCAGGTAGCCGCGCACCACGGCTTCAATCTGGATGGGCTTCAGGCGCTTGACCAGCATGGAACGGCCTTCGACCTGGGCCACCTCGTCAGGCTGCACCGCGCTCTCGGGCGCGTCGCCGGTCAGGTGGATGGGGCAGAGGTTCAAGCCCTTGGGGCCTAGCTTGTCGAACCAGAACAGCGCCATCTGCGTCAGCAACTTGCCCTTGCCCGGAATGGGTTCGCCCATGATGACGTCAAAGGCGCTCAAGCGGTCACTGGCCACCATCAGGATGCGGTCGTCGCCAACGGCATAGTTGTCACGCACCTTGCCACGGGCAAGCAGGGGCAGGGAGTGCAGGGCGGAGGTGTGGACGGTGGAGCTCATGGTGCAACGCGAAAGGGACAACGACAAATGGAAAAGGCCCGTTGAACAGTCAACGGGCCTTACAAACTATTCCAGTCAATTATCGCTTATTGCACCACTTGGGCCAGCTCGCCCTTGGCGTAGCGGGTGGCCATGACGGACAGGCTGTCGCCCTTGACCTTGGCGCCCTGGCCTTCGCAGCCGAACTCGATGTAGCGCTGCTTGCAGATGGCCTTGGCCGCTTCGCGGGCGGGCTTGAGCCACTCGCGGGCGTCGAACTTGTCGGGGTTTTCAAACAGGAACTTGCGCACCGCGCCGGTCATGGCCAGGCGGATGTCGGTGTCGATGTTGATCTTGCGCACGCCGTGCTTGATGGCTTCCTGGACTTCTTCCACCGGCACGCCGTAGGTTTCCTTCATCTTGCCGCCGTACTGGTTGATGATGGCCAGCAGATCGGCCGGCACGGCGGAGGAGCCATGCATCACCAGGTGGGTGTTGGGGATGCGGGCGTGGATTTCCTTGACGCGGCTGATGGCCAGGATGTCGCCCGTGGGCTTGCGGCTGAACTTGTAGGCGCCGTGGCTGGTGCCGATGGCAATGGCCAGTGCGTCCAGTTGGGTGGCCTTGACGAAGGTGGCGGCTTCCTCGGGGTCGGTCAGCATTTGGCTGTGGTCCAGCTTGCCTTCGGCGCCGATGCCGTCTTCCTCGCCGGCCTCACCGGTTTCCAGGTTGCCCAGGCAGCCGAGCTCGCCTTCGACGGTGACGCCGCTCTTGTGCGCCATGTCGACGACCTTGCGGGTCACGTCGACGTTGTAGTCAAAGCTGGCGGGCGTCTTGCCGTCTTCCATCAGCGAACCGTCCATCATCACCGAGCCAAAGCCCAGGCCGATGGCGCCTTCGCAAACCTTGGGGCTGGTGCCGTGGTCCTGGTGCATGACCAGGGGGATGTGGGGATAGGCTTCGCAGGCGGCCTGGATCAGGTGCTTGATGAAGGGCTCACCCGCGTATTTGCGGGCGCCGGCGCTGGCCTGCAGGATGACCGGTGCACCCACCTCGTCGGCGGCCGACATGACGGCCTGGACCTGTTCCAGGTTGTTGACGTTGAAGGCTGGAATGCCGTAGCCGTTGGCGGCTGCGTGGTCCAGCAGTTCGCGCATTGAGACGAGTGCCATAGTGAAATCCCCAGGGAAGTTGGTAACCGCTTGGTAACTTGTACCGATCGGCGGATTTTAACTGGCTAGGACTTTTGGGTTTTGTTGCGCGCGCTGGAAGGGGGAGCGGATGACTGTTTCACTCTCGCCGCAGCCCTGCGCATGGGGTGGGTACCAGAGTGAGGTAAAGGAGGAGGACCTGCTTGCAGGTCCGGGGGACACGAACGGCGGTACCCACCCCATGCGTAGGGCGGGTACAGCAAAACTAAGCAGGTTTAAAAGGCCTCACCCAACCTGGCAGATCTTCAGCATATTGGTGCCGCCAGGCGACCCCATGGGCTCCCCGCAGGTGATGGCATACACGTCGCCCTTTTGCACAATGCTGCGGCTCTTCAGATGCCCTTCAGCCTGCAAGAGCGCGGTGTCGCGGTCGGCGCTGGTGTCCATCAACAGGGGGCGCACATTGCGGTACAGCGCCATCTTGCGCTGCGTGGCCACCTTGGGGGTCAGGGCGTAGATCGGCACGCGGATCAGGTGGCGGCTCATCCACAGCGCGGTGGAGCCGCTGTCGGTCATGGCCACGATGGCCTTGGCGCCCAGGTGGTGGGCGGTGAACAGCGCGCCCATGGCGATGGTCTGGTCGATGCGCTGGAAGGTCTTGCCCGTGAAGTCGGCCTCCAGTTCAAAGTGCTCATGGCCTTCGGCAGCCTGGCAGATCTTGGCCATTTCCTGGATGGTTTCCAGCGGGTACTTGCCGGCGGCGGTCTCGGCCGACAGCATCACGGCGTCGGTGCCGTCCAGCACGGCATTGGCCACGTCGCTGACCTCGGCGCGGGTGGGCACCGGGTTGGTGATCATGGATTCCATCATCTGGGTCGCGGTGATGACCACGCGGTCGTGCTCGCGGGCCAGGTTGATCATGCGCTTTTGCAGACCGGGAACGATGGCGTTGCCCACTTCCACCGCCAGGTCGCCGCGGGCGACCATGATGCCGTCGCTGGCCAGCAAGATTTCCAGCAGCTTAGGGATGGCTTCAGCCCGTTCGATCTTGGCGATCAAGCCAGGCTTGTGGTTGTATTCGGCCGCCGCCACATTGCACAGCTGGCGCGCCATCTCCATGTCGGTAGCATTCTTGGGGAAACTGACCGCCACATAGTCGGCCTGGAAGCTCATCGCGGTGCGGATGTCTTCCATGTCCTTGCCCGTCAGCGCCGGCGCCGAGAGGCCGCCGCCCTGCTTGTTGATGCCCTTGTTGTTGGACAGTTCGCCACCCAGCTTGACGGTGGTGTAAATGGCCTCGCCCTTGACGGCGTCCACGGTGATGACGATCAGGCCATCGTTGAGCAACAGGATGTCACCAGCCTTGACTTCGCGCGGCAGCGACTTGTAGTCCAGGCCCACGGCCTCGATATCGCCCAGCTCGGTGCGGGCGGCATCCAGAATGAATTTCTGGCCGGGCTCCAGGAAGACCTTGCCTTCGGCGAACTTGCCGACGCGGATCTTGGGCCCTTGCAGGTCGGCCATGATGGCGACTTCGCGACCGGCGCGCTGGGCGGCTTCGCGCACCAGGCGGGCGCGGTCGATGTGGTCCTGCGCCTTGCCGTGGCTGAAATTCAGCCGCACCACGTTGACGCCGGCGCGGATCATCTGCTCCAGCAGTGCGGGATCGCTGGAGGCGGGGCCTAAGGTGGCAACAATCTTGGTGGCGCGGCGTGGCATGCGATGGGTCTCCTCTTATAGTGTGGAAGCCATTTTCACACGGAACCCTAGGCAGAGCGTTACACGGCACCGTCAAGTTTCACCGGGGTTGGCACGGGGCCCAACGCGGCACCACAGCGCGACCAAACACCTGGCTTGGCCCGCAACTGGCCGGGTTTCAGAGGGCATTCACGGATATTCGGTTGGCACAAGCTGTGGTTCAATGGCTGTCCACTACCCGCCCCTGCGACGCATCCTCCGACCCATGACCGTTCTTGACACACCGATGGATGCGCTCTTGGACAGCTCCCATGGCAAGCCCAAGCTGTTGGTCGTGGACGACCAGCCGATCAACATCCAGGTCATGCACCAGGTCTTCGGTGCCGATTACCAGGTCTTCATGGCCACCAGCGGCGCCCAGGCCCTGGCCATCTGCCAAGCCAATCCACCCGATCTGGTGCTGCTGGATGTGGTCATGCCCGGCATGGACGGCTTTGAAGTCTGCGCCCAGCTCAAGGCCCACGACGCCACGCGCAATATCCCGGTCATCTTTGTCACCGCCCACAGCGATGCCGCCCAGGAAACCCATGGCCTGACCGTCGGGGCCGTGGATTTCATCTCCAAACCTGTCAATCCGGCCGTGGTGCGAGCCCGGGTCAAGACCCATCTGACGCTCAAATTCCAGTCCGATCTGCTGCGCAACCTGGTGTTTCTGGACGGGCTGTCGGGTGTCTACAACAGGCGCTATTTCGACCAGCAACTGGGCGTGGAGTGGGGCCGCGCCACCCGCAATGGCACGCCGCTGTCGGTCATCATGGTCGATGTGGACCACTTCAAGCTCTTCAACGACCGCTATGGCCACCAGGCCGGCGACGACTGCCTGCGCCAGATCGCGCAGGCGCTGAAGTCCGGCCTGCGCCGCCCGGCCGACCTGGTCGCCCGCTACGGCGGCGAGGAATTCGCCTGCATACTGCCCGACACCGGCTTCGAGGTGGCGATGGCGATGGCCGCCGACATGGAGCGCAAGGTGCGCGCCCAGAAGATTGCACATGAGTTTTCCCCCTATGGCGGCGTGGTCACTGCCAGCCTGGGCCTGGCCACGCGTGCGGCACAGGCCGCGGGCGACGCCGTTTCCCTGGTGGGTTTGGCCGACGCCCAGCTTTACCAGGCCAAGCAAACAGGGCGCGGCCGGGTCTGCGGCGCCCGGCTGGATAGCACAAGTGCGCCGGAATAAGGCGAAACCTGCGACACTGTGCGTATTCATCCAGACATGAAACATAGCGACTTAACCCGCTCCGCCAGCCTGATTGACCACTTGGTGCAACTCAGTGGTCTGCGCAAGCGTGACGATTTGCTCAGCGGCATCACCCGCGCGCTGTTGGAAACCATCGCTGCGCAAAAGGTTGAGATATTCGGTCTGGTGCATGACGAAAACCGCCAATTCTGGCTGCCGCTGACCCAGGCCTTGCCCGCCGCCAAGGTGCGGTTTGTCACTGACCCCATGCGGGGCGACCCCGACATGATGCAGCCCCTGGACAGCGACCCTCAGCGCCACAAGTGCCTGGACCGCATGGAGGTGGTGGAAACCGCCCCTTCGGCACCCGGCGCCGGGTACATCAGCCGCTTCCCGATGACCGTGGCCGAAGGCGCGACGCTGTGGGGCGTGGCCGAGATCACGTCCAGCCAGGCGCTGAACGCGGCGGACCGCCAGGACGCGATCCGCCTGCTGACCATGTACGGCAATATCCTGGACATGCTGGACTACAGCGAACGCGATGCGCTGACCGGGCTGTGGAACCGCAAGCCCTTTGACGACCTGTTCTACAAAACCCTCAAGCCCACCGAGCAGCAAGAGGCGGACGAGCCCCCCGATGGCGTGGAGCACCGCAACCCCAATGTGCCTTCCAACTATTGGCTGGCCATGGTGGATATTGACCACTTCAAGCAGGTCAATGACACCTATGGCCACCTGATCGGCGACGAAGTCCTGATCCTGGTGGGCCGTCTGCTGAAGACCTCGTTTCGGGCCTATGACCGGGTCTACCGCTTCGGCGGCGAGGAGTTTTTGGTGGTGTTGCGCAGTGCCGACCACGATGCCGCCGTGGCCGCCGTCGAACGCTTTCGCGCCAATATGGCCGCCTATGAATTCCCGCAGGCCGGCACCATCACGGCCAGCGTCGGCGTCACCGAGATCGTGGCCGGCGACTCACCGGCCGCCGCATGCGAGCGGGCCGACCAGGCCGTCTACTACGCCAAACACCATGGCCGCAACCAAGTCTGCAGCGAAGCCGACCTGGTGCGCCGCGGTTTGTTGAAGGTCGACCTCAAGGTCGGCGACGTCGAGTTGTTCTAATCAAACCCAATTTGGGTTTTCTGAAGAGAGTCTTAAAGCTTTTCAGCCTCTAGCCCTCGCCAATATTAGATATACAGCTACCGATTTGGTAGCAGATCAGGCAGCCGCCCGACGCGTCAGCACTTCAAACGCCGGCAGGGTCTTGCCCTCCAGCACTTCCAAAAACGCGCCACCACCGGTGCTGATGTAACCCACCTTGTCTTCAATGCCGTATTTGGCAATGGCGGCCAGCGTGTCGCCACCGCCGGCGATGGAGAAGGCGCTGGATTCGGCAATCGCCTGGGCGATCACCTTGGTGCCGTTCTCAAACGCGGCAAATTCGAACACGCCCACCGGGCCGTTCCAGACAATAGTGCCGGCCTTCTTCAGCTGGTCGGCCAGGGCCTGGGCGGTTTGCGGGCCGATGTCCAAAATCAGGTCATCGTCCGCTACGTCGGTGGCGGCCTTGATGGTGGCGGGCGCATCGGCGGCAAAAGTCTTGGCGGTGACCACGTCGGTGGGGATGGGCACGGCCGCGCCACGGGCCTTCATGGCCTCGATGACGGCCTTGGCTTCCTCCACCAGGTCGGCCTCGGCCAGGCTCTTGCCGATCTTCAGGCCGGCGGCCAGCATGAAGGTATTGGCAATGCCGCCGCCCACGATCAGCTGGTCCACATTGGCAGCCAGGCTCTTCAGGATGGTCAGCTTGGTGGAGACTTTGGAGCCGGCAACGATGGCGACCAGAGGGCGCTTGGGGGCCAGCAGGGCCTTGCTGATCGCGTCCATTTCAGCCGCCAACAACGGGCCGGCGCAGGCAATGGGCGCGAACTGGGCGATGCCGTAGGTGGAAGCTTCGGCGCGGTGGGCGGTGCCAAAGGCGTCGTGCACGAAGATGTCGCACAGCGCGGCCATTTTCTTGGCCAGCTCTTCGTTGTTCTTTTTCTCGCCCTTGTTGACGCGGCAGTTTTCCAGCATCACCAGTTGGCCGGGTTTGACGTCCACGCCGTCGGTCCAGTTGGCCAGCACGGGGATGTCACGCTTCATCAGTTCGCCCATGCGTTTGGCAACGGGAGCCAGCGAGTCTTCAGGCTTGAATTCACCTTCGGTGGGGCGGCCCAGGTGCGAAGTCACCATGACGGCAGCACCAGCGTCCAGCGCCATCTGGATGCAGGGCACGCTAGCGCGCACGCGGGTGTCTTCGGTGATGTTGCCGGCATCGTCCTGCGGCACGTTCAGGTCAGCGCGGATGAAGACGCGCTTGCCAGCAACCTTGCCTTGGGCACACAGATCGGAAAAACGGATGACGTTCATGGTGGGATGGACCTTCAATCAGGGAATTGGAAATGCTGAGCGGGCGCCGTGGGGCGGGCTATGGAGGGATTGTAGAAGAGCGGGTTTTGGCTGGCGGTTACATACTGCCAACAACTGGCATTGAACAGCCACAACGGCCGAATAACCGAACTCCCCACTCCCCCAACCCCTCGCCCCCGTCGGGCGAGGGGAGCCTTTTAACAGCCGATTGGGTTACGTCGCGCCGGCCACGGCGCTACTGGCGGTGCGGCGCGTTACGGGCTGGAGGTGCCACGGCCATGGCGCTGCTGTTGGAGTCAACGGCTGCCGCGCGGGTACTCCCACACTGGCCGCTGCGCGTGCCAGTGGCTCCACGCCACCGTAGCACGAGGTCTCTAGGACAGTTGGTTCAAAACCGTAGTTCGCCAACCCGCAGCGCAACCTCACTGCGGTAATGCCCTAGCCGGAGCGTAATTCCAAAATCGGCTGTTAAAGGCTCCCTCTCGCCCGACGGGGGCGAGAGGGCGGGGGGAGAGTGGGGAGTCCGGATATTTGGCTGTTGACTGTTATGGCAGCTCGCCGTTCCAACCTACCACCCCAACCCAATGTGCAATGGAAGATAAACCGCCATCCCCACAACAATAGTCCCCAACACCACCTGCCCCGCCCCTTTGCGCCAAAAGAAAAACGCCACCCCGGCAGCCGCCGCATACAAGCGCGCATCCCACACCGTGTGGATCAAGATGCCCTGCGTCATCACAATCTCCGGCACGATGACCGCCGCCAATGCCGCAATCGGCGCATACTGCAAACCCCGCTGCGCCCAATGCGGCAGCGTCCAGGGCTTGCTGGAGATAAAAAAGAAGGACCGCGACAACACGCTGACACCGGCCATCAGCACAATGGTCAACAAGGTCCACGGATCGGTCTGGCCGCTGAAGAATTCGCCACCCATGTCAGTGCCCTCCCTCGGAAGAAGACGATGATGCGGTGGCCGGCGGATGGTGCAGCGCCGTCTTTTCCAGCAGCAGGCAAACCACGACCGAGGCCGCAATCGCCACCAAAATATTGAGCTTGAGCGGCAGTGCAAACGCAGCCACGGCGGCCGAACCGGCCACGGCCGCCGAAATCCACCGCAACTTGGTGGACGCCAATGAACACAGCATGCCCAGCAGCGCCAGAATGCCAGCAAAACCGAGCCCCCACTGGGCCGGAATGGCATTGGCCAACACCACGCCCAGGATGCTGAACGAGGTCCAGCTGATCCAGTTCAAGCCGCCATTGCCCACGAGGTAGGCCATTTGGGCCACTCGCTCGTCCACCGTGGCGCCAGGATGGTGGAAGCGTTTGACGAACAGCACGTAGGTCAGATCGCCAGTCAGGTAGCCGGCCAGCAAGCGGTCGCGCAAGGGCAGGTGCATCACATAGCGCCGCATGTGCACGCTGAACACCACAAAGCGCAGGTTCACGCACAGGGCCGTGGCCAAGATCACCCAGATCGGCGCGCCCGCCAAGATCAAGGGAATGGCGGCCAGTTGCGAACTGCCGGCAAAGACGATGGCGGCCATCAGCAAGGCCTCGGCCGTACTCATGCCGGACTTGACCATGGCCACACCAGTCATCAGGCCCCAAGCGGCAATGCCGGTGGCCACGCCCAACATGTCCGCCACGCCCTGGCGAAACTCGGGGTGGCGGAAGGTGGTGCGGTGCAGCAGCATGGGTTTTGTGGAGGGTTTAGCGGGTACTGGCCGGGTTGTCGCCGTCTGTTGGCGCGCGGGGTGGCGGGTCAAACCGCAGACCGGGCTGCAGATCAAAGCCGCGCAGGAAGTCGGCCACTGCCAGGCGTTTACCACCCGGGCGTTGCAGTTCAGTCAGCGTTACTATGGATTGAATAGCAGCCACCTCAATACCGGCGAGGGCTACCGCCACAATCGTTCCAGGCTCCCGGGTTGTAGGGCCATCCGCGGTTTGCGCACCCCAGACCTTGATCACCTCGCCATTGAGCATCGCCGTGGCACCGGGGAAGGGGTTGAAGGCGCGCACGCGCCGGGCTATGGCGGTGGCGTCCTGGTGCCAGTCGATGGCGGCCTCATTTTTTTCGATCTTGTGGGCGTAGGTGATGCCCGCGGAAGGCTGAGGCACGGGCTCCAGCCGCCCGGCGGCCGCCATGTCCAACGCCATGACGACCAGCTCGCCACCCAGCGCCGCCATGCGGTCATGCAGGCTGGCCGTGGTGTCGGTGGGCTCTATGGCCATGCTGCGCACCAACAGCATGTCGCCGGTGTCCAGCCCGGCGTCCATCTGCATGATGGTGATGCCGGTCTCGGTGTCACCTGCTTCGATGGCGCGGTGGATAGGCGCCGCGCCGCGCCAGCGGGGGAGCAGGGAGCCGTGGATATTGAAGCAGCCGAGCTTGCTGTCGGCAGACATGTCATCTAACACCCACTGGGGAAGAATCAATCCGTAGGCAGCGACCACCATCACATCCGCCCGCGCATCGGCAATCGCCTGGCGCGCCGCGGCTGCGTCATCGGGGTATTTGCCATCCAGGCGCAGGCTGCGCGGCTGGGCGACCGGAATGCCGTGCTCGACGGCGTACTGCTTGACAGCCGAGGCCTGCAGCTTCATGCCGCGCCCGGCGGGCCGGTCGGGCTGGCTCAGCACCAGGGCGATGGTGTGGCCACTGGCATGCAGGCGCTCCAGCGCCACGCGGGCGAACTCGGGTGTGCCAGCAAAAATGATCCTCATGCGGTGACTCCGGTTGGGCCGCCAGGCCTCACCGGGCTTCCTCGCGCTGGGCCTTGATCATCTTGGTCTTGATGCGGTTGCGCTTCAGCGGTGACAGGTATTCGACAAACACCTTGCCCAGCAAGTGGTCCATCTCGTGCTGGATGCACACGGCCAGCAGTTCGTTGGCCTCAATGACACGGGGCTTGCCGCTCAGGTCTTGTGCGCGCACATGCACGGCGTCAAAACGTTGCACGCCGTCGTAGATGCCGGGGACTGACAGGCAACCCTCTTCATTCAGGTGGGTTTCGGGGCTGGTCCACACCAGCTCGGGGTTGATCAGCACCAGGGGCTCATCGCGCTCTTCGGACACGTCGATGACGATGACGCGCTCATGCACATCCACCTGGGTGGCCGCCAGGCCTATGCCCTTGGCGTCGTACATGGTCTCCAGCATATTGGCGACCAGGGTCTTGATGCGTTCATCGACAACAGCCACCGGCTTGGCGACTTTGTGGAGTTTGGGGTCGGGGTAGCAGAGGATAGGGAGCAGCATGGGATCAGTTGGGGACAGAGCTTGTGCGCCTCGCGCACCGCGGTCTGTCCCACAAGTATTCAGGAATGTGGCTATTTTCGCCACTTTTAGGCCTTCGCGCACCGGCAACTGGCTAAAAACGTTGCCGAATCAAGGGCTTGAGCGCAAAATCGCGCGTAACTTATCAAGTTCTTCCCTGGAAATGCAGCACGATATGACGACACACCCCAAAGGCGAATCCCCCCTGGCCATCGCCAAGCTAGCCAAGCTGGCTACGCTGACCGCATTGGCCAGTGCCTTGGTGGGCACACCGGGATGGGCGCAAAACTACCCCATCACGGCCGCGCAAAAGGAAACCGCCAAGGCGGTGGCCCAGAAAGGCGTGCCGCTGAGCGAGCTGGCTGCGAACGCGCCCGACCGCTACACCATCAAATCAGGTGACACGCTGTGGGCCATCTCCCGCTTGTACCTGAAGAGCCCCTGGCGCTGGCCCGAGTTGTGGGGCATGAACATCGACGAGATCAAGAACCCGCACCGCATCTACCCCGGTCAAGTCTTGATTCTGGAACGCAAGAACGGCTTGGCAACTCTGCGTCTGGAAGGCAGCAACAGCGGCGAGTCGACCGAGCCGCCCACCGTCAAAGTGGCGCCCCGCACCCGTTACGAGATGCTGTCGGATTTGGCGCTACCCACGCTGCGCTCCAACATCATCGAAGCCTTCCTCGCGGAGCCGGTAGTGGTGGATGAAAGCACCTTGCGCGCGGCACCGCGTATCGTGTCGGCGCTGGAGAGCCGCGTGCTGATCACCCGCGGCGACCGTGTCTATGCGCGCGGCACCGAGGGCACGCCGCTGCTGGATGACCAGCCCAAGGAACAGATCTTCCGCGTGTTCCGCAATGCCACGCCGCTGAAGGACCCCGGCACCGGAGAGGTCCTGGGCTATGAGGCGCAATATGTCGGCCGGGCCGCACTGGCCCGTGGTGAAAGCACGGCCGAGGCTGAAGGCTCCCGCGGCTCCGTCCCGGTTCCGGCCACCATCGACATCATCGGCGCCAAGGAGGAGATGCGCGTCGGCGACCGCCTGCTGCCCGAACCGCCCCGCCAACTGCAGACCTATACGCCCCGCGCGCCCGAAGGCAAGATCGAAGGACGCATCGTGTCGGTCTATGGCCAAGCCGTGGTCAATGCCGGCCAAAATCAGGTCGTGGCCATCAACAAGGGCACGCAAGACGGCATGGAGCCCGGCGTTGTTTTGGCCATCTTGAAGGATGGCGCCCGCATCCTGGACCGCTCCGGTGACAAGCCCACGCAGCTCAAGTTGCCCGATGAGCGCAATGGCTTGCTGATGGTGTTCCGCACCTTCGAGCGGGTGTCCTACGCACTGATCCTGGAAATCACCGACGGCGTGCGCGTCGGAGACCGCCTGGTCAATCCACGCCCTGACGCCCAGTAAGCCCCTCCATTCGCCCTTCGGGGCGGATGTCTTGATCTGCCAGCCCACTAGCTAGCCGCCACACGCCATGGAGCACGCCGAACTCGCCGCGTGGTTGCGCCTGCAATTGACGCCTGGCGTGGGCAATACCAGCGCACGCCAATTGCTGACGGCCTTTGGGCTGCCACAGGGCATATTCGACGCCAGCAGCCGCGCGTTGGAACAGGTTGTCAGCGCCAGGCAGAGCGAAGCCTTGCTGCAAACGCCCCCCGAGTGGCAGGCCCTGCTGGATACCACATGGCAGTGGCTGCAAGCCCGCCCCGAGGCCCACCGCGTGCTGGCGCTGGGCGACCCGGCCTACCCGCAGTCACTCTTGAACATGGAAGACCCGCCCCTGCTGCTCTATGCCATGGGCGCGCCCCAGGCCTGGGAGCCGGGCGGCTTGGCCGATGGCATGGCGCAGGCCATGGCGGTGGTGGGCAGCCGCAATCCCACACCCCAGGGTGCGAGCAATGCGCGCCAGTTTTCACAAGCCCTGGCCCAGGCCGGGTTGACCATCGTGTCGGGTCTGGCGCTGGGTGTGGATGGCGCCGCCCACGAGGGCGCGCTGGCCGGCGCCGCGCCCACGCAGGTGGCCACCATTGCCGTGGTCGGCACGGGCCTGGATCGTGTCTACCCCCGGCAACACCGCGATCTGGCGCACCGCATCGCCCAACACGGCGTGCTACTCAGCGAATACCCCCTGGGCACGCCACCGCTGGCCGCCAACTTTCCGCGGCGCAACCGCATCATCGCCGGCCTGGCCCGTGGCACCCTGGTCGTGGAGGCGGCCTTGCAGTCCGGCTCCCTGATCACTGCGCGTCTGGCCAGCGAGCAGGGCAAGGACGTGTTCGCCATCCCGGGCTCTATCCATTCGACCCAAGCGCGGGGCTGCCATGCGCTGATCAAGCAGGGCGCCAAGCTGGTGGAGAGCGCGCAGGATGTCTTGGAAGAAGTGCCCGCTAGTGCGTTGCGGCCAAATGCTTTTAATTTGATAGCTGATGAAGCAGAAAATACCGGGGCTGGCGGAGTATTGGACAAATGCGACCCGGTACTGGAAGCGCTGGGCTACGACCCCATGGGGCTGGATGCCTTGCAGGCCCGCACTGGCTTGGACACCCCCCATCTGCAGGCCCGGCTGATGGAGCTGGAAATCGCAGGCCAAGTGGCCCGTTTGCCGGGCGGCCTGTTCCAGCAGATCGCGCAGGCCTGAGCGGGAGTCTGAGCTAGGGCTGCCCCCCTTACGGCAACCCGGGTGGGAAAACGAGAAATAGCGGGGAAAGTCTGCCACCGGCGACCGGCGCCATGTTTCTGCGCTATATTGGCCCCATGTTTGAAGTCCTCGTCTTCGTTTACGAAAACTACTACGCGGGGGACAGTTGCCCCGAACCCGAGCACCTGGAGCGCAAGCTCAGCGCCGTCGGGTTTGACGCAGAGGAAATCGCGGATGCCCTGAATTGGCTCAATGGCCTGAATACGGCAGCCCGTGGGTCCAAGGGCTTTGTCGGCACCTCACAACTGGTGCCACCCGAACCCTGGCTGCGCGAACCCTCTCCCACCAGTGTGCGCATCTACCCCGTGGCCGAGCAAAACCATTTGGGTGCTGAATGTCTGGGTTTCATCAGCTTTCTGGAATCGGCGGGCGTTCTGGCCGCCTCCATGCGCGAAGTTGTCATTGAACGGGCTATGGCCGCACCCGGCGCACCGGTATCGCTGGACGATCTGAAGATCATCATCCTGATGGTTTACTGGAGCTTCGGCCAAGAACCGGATGCTCTGGTGCTGGACGAGCTCTGCGACGACAGCACCGAGCGCATCGCCCACTGAATATATCGCCCCCACGCTCCGCCGCTGTGCGGGTCGCTGCCCCCCAAGGGGGCTAAATCCGCTTGGGGCGGCCCGGCGCGGATTTGTTGCCCCCACCAAGCTCCGCCGCTGCGTAGGTCGCCGATCAGGCTGCCATCAACCGCTCGGGATTGGCTTCGATCTTGGACAGGGCGTCGCGGGTCGCGCGCACCGTCAAGGTTTCTTCTTCTTGTGGCAGCAAAAGCCCGGCTTGCAGATAGGCGGCCAGGCGTCCGCCTTGGATCAGGTAGCTCTTGCCCGAACTGGCGGCAAACAGGTTCAGGTGCTTGCGGTCACTGCGCCAGGCAAATTGCACTTGCGTGATCTGGTTGTTGTGGTCCAGCGTGAACCACGAGCCCAGTTGCAACTCTTGCGCCCAGGCGACCATGGCGGCAGTGGGTTTGGAGCCGCCATTGCCCACCACCTCGATCGCCGAGGCGTCGATACCCAGCATCATCTCAATGCTTTCAGAATCCAGCGGCAGGTCGCCCATGCCGTCTTCCGACACGAAATCTTCAAGGCTGCCCAGACGGTGCGCCATGGCATCAATCTTGGCTTGCGGAATTGCCTGGGTCTTGGACAGGAAGGCATCGGCCAGCGTGTCGCTGACCGTCTTGATGTGCACATCCTGCTCGGACGGTGCCATGGCCAGCAGCGTCATACCGGAGCGCAGGCGCAGCAGCAGATTGGGCAGATCCTGGATCACACGTGCACGGTCGGCGCGGTTGGGCTTGGCGCTGGCCGACCACACCAGGTCGGTGGCCGACTTCTTCAATACCAGCGTGTCCTTGTGCTGGGGCCCCTTGCGCACGGCGGCGACAGCCAGCACTTCGGCCCAGACCTTGAACAGGAATTCCCGAATCTCATCCCGCACCGGCATGTCTTTCAACATGTCGCGCATCTCGATGGTGTACTGGATGGCCAGCGTTTCCTTTTGCTCCACCTGCTGCGCCACACTGACCACCTTTTGGGTTACACCCTTCTCGGTCAGGAACTTGGACAGGAATTTCTGAAATTCTTCATAGACGACCTGGTAGACCTTCTTGCCGGTTTCCGGGTACTGCTCGATGACCTGCACGATGCGTTTGATCTCCAGCTCCATGGCATTGCCTTGCACGCCAGCGGAGTCAAAGCCCATAACGCAGGAGCCCATGCGGTCGATCAGCAAACGGGCAGGGTGTGTGGTCGTGCCCAGGAAGTCGGGGTCTTCCAATGCCATGCGCAGAACCGGCATTTGCAGGCGCGCAAACCAGACGCGGATGCCAGGCGGGATACGCTCTTCGGACAAAATGGCCTGGAACATCAGGGCCACGATTTCGATCGTGGCTTTCTCACCCTTGGTCTCGGCCTTTTTCTTCAGCTCGGCAGTCTTCTCACGCAGGTCGGTGGCGACGCGGGCCACACCGGCCGGGCTGTAATCTTCGTAGACGGTCCCGCCCGGGGCGTAACCGCCGACTTGGCCGGGGCGCTGGGGCACCAGTGCAGCGGCGAGGGCCGGCGCAGGTGGCGCATGGTGGTGTTCAGTTCCCATGAAGTCGCCGCCGGCATGGCTGACAAACAGACGCCGGATCTGGCCAATGACACCTTGTGCACGGTTGCGCGCCCGAGCCATCGGCGAGGCGGCCGTCATCATTCGGGTCTCTTCGGACGCCGCATGGGCGTTGCCCATACCTGAGGATTGTTTCCAAAAGGGGGTGGGTGACGACGAGGACGAAGGCGCAGGCCCCGACGTGTGCTCGCCTGCTCCCTGGGCAGGCGCACGCGAACCCCAACCCAGGCGACCACCAAAGAAACCGCCAGAGCGTGCCGGTTGCTGTTCGGCGCCACCACCGTTGTCAGCCTGACCACCGTGGTTGCCCGCATAGCCCTGGTGCGTGCCGCCGCCACCCGGCTGGCCTGCTGGGCCCTGTTGCTGCCCGTAGCCCTGCTGGCCGTAGGCCCCCTGGGAGCCATAGCCACCGCCTTGGCCGAAATCGCCTTGGCCTGTATTGCCGCTGCCCTCTGGGGCTTGTTGCGGTTTGCCAGGCGCCCCCGGTGGCGGGCCTGGTGGTCGGCCGCCCCGCGCGCCCGTTCCCCGCGGGCCCTTGACCCGGTCCTTGAGCTCGATGGTGGGCATTACCCCCTTCTTGATCAGCAGGTCATTGGCGCTGGCATAGGCTGCCTTCAGGCGCTCAATCAGCAGCTTCTGCACCGCCTCATTAACCATGGCCCAGGAATCACCCGGCATGCCGGAATTAGCCCATTGCTCCACCATCAGCAACACCAGCACCTCGGGACGGAACAGGTCGTTGTCGGCCAGCTCCTCAGTGCCTTCCAGAAACTGCATGCGCAGCTTCAGATCTTCCAGCTGAGAGCTGACCTTTTCCATGACGGCCATCACCATGCGGGAGGCCAGAATCTTGTTTTCAACAACCTCGGTGCCCACCAGTTGCAGGCCCATGACCTCAGAGCTGGCGGCTTTCTTCTTTTTATTGGGCGGGTCCAGGCATTCGCGCCAGACCTTCATCGTGCCCTCGATCCACAAAGGCCGGCAGGTCTTGTAGGCCATCCAGATGTCGCGGCGTTCCTGGCTTTCGCGGGCGTTGGACGGTGCGTCCATCAAGGCGGTGATCTGCTCCAACACCGTACCGCCAATCTCGGTCATGGCCTGACCGACTTCTCCCAGAAAACGCTCACGCAACGCCCGGGCAAACTGCTGCCGGGGGGAAAGCGGGGATGAACCGGGTGTGGTGGCCATGGATGGGTGGTAGCTTAGACCGTAGCACCCGCATTCGGGTCAGCAGGATCCCCCTCTTTTTTCGGCGTGCCCTTGATCAGGTCTTCGCGCTGTACGCCCAACCACATCGCAATGGCTGCGGCCACAAATACCGAGGAATAAATACCGAACAGAATACCAATGGTCAAGGCCAGCGCGAAATTGTGCAGAGTCTCGCCACCGAACAACAGCATGGACAACACCATCAACTGCGTGCAGCCGTGGGTGATGATGGTGCGGCTGATCGTCGATGTGATTGCGTTATCGATGATCTGGTGCGTATCCATTTTGCGGAAACGGCGGAAATTTTCGCGGATACGGTCAAAGATCACGACCGACTCATTCACCGAATAGCCCAACACGGCCAGGACCGCCGCCAACACCGGCAGTGAAAACTCCCATTGGAAGAAGGCAAAAAATCCCAGAATGATGATCACGTCATGCAAGTTGGCGATGATGGCCGCTACAGCGAACTTCCACTCAAAGCGAATGGCCAGATACAGCATGATGCCAACCACCACAAAGGCTAGTGCCTTAAGGCCGTCTGTGGCCAGTTCATCCCCAACCTGAGGACCGACAAACTCGGTGCGGCGCAATGTGGCGCTGGCGTCGGCGGCTTTCAGGGACTCCAAGACGCGTTCACTCTGTGCACTGGAGTTGTTACCCTTTTGCGCCGGCATGCGTATCAGCACATCCTTGGTCGTGCCAAAGTTTTGCACCTGCACATCGTTGATGCCCAGCTTGTCAATGGCACTGCGGATGGCGTTGATATCGGCCGGTTGCGAGTAACTGACTTCCATCAGCGTGCCGCCGGTGAACTCCACCGACAGATGCAGACCGCGCGAAAACAGGAAGAAAACGGCTGCCAGAAAGGTCACCAGCGAGACCAGGTTGAACACCAGCGCATGCCGCATAAACGGAATGTCGCGGCGGATTTTGAAAAATTCCATGCTACCTAATCCCCTTAGTTTGTCGTGACCTGATTGCCGGAATCAGGCCGCCAAACCGTCCCAATGGACACATTCTTTAATTTCTTCTGCCGACCGTACCACAAATTTACCACGCCCCGGGAGAAGAAAACCCCAGAAAACATGCTGGTCACGATACCTAAACAATGGACCACGGCAAAGCCGCGCACCGGGCCAGATCCGAAGGCCAGCAGGGCGAACCCGGCAATCAAGGTAGTCACGTTGGAATCGATGATGGTCGCCCAGGCACGGTCGTAACCGGCGTGGATAGCCGCCTGGGGCGACGCACCGTTGCGCAGTTCCTCTCGAACGCGCTCGTTAATGAGCACATTGGCATCAATCGCCATACCCAGCACCAAGGCCATCGCCGCCATGCCGGGCAGCGTCAAGGTAGCTTGCAGCATGGACAACACGGAAACCAACAGCAGCAGGTTGAAAGCCAGGGAAATGCTGGAAATCAGGCCAAACAGCATGTAGTAGACGCACATGAAGATGGCCACGGTGACAAAGCCCCATTTAACGCTTTTGAAACCTTTTTCAATATTTTCCGCGCCCAGGCTGGGACCAATGGTGCGCTCTTCGATGATTTCCATCGGTGCGGCCAACGATCCTGCACGCAACAGCAGCGCCAGGCTATTGGTCTCTTCAGCGGTGAAATTCCCGGTAATTTGGAAGCTGTTGCCAAACTCGCCTTGGATGCGAGCAACGGAAATGGCCTCGCCTTTGCCGCGCTCAAACAGCAGAATAGCCATCAGCTTGCCGACGTTCTCACGGGTCAAGTCGCGCATGACCCGGCCACCAATTGCATCCAACGAAATACTGACGGCGGGGCGCTGGTTGTGGTCAAAGGTTGTTGCCGCGTTGTTGAGACGGTCCCCCGTAATGACGACCTGCTTCTTCACAATTGTGGGTTGGCCATTGCGCTCAAGATAACGCTCAGAACCGAATGGCACTGGACCACTTCCATCGAGTGCTGCGCGGGCTTCGGCGCCTTCATCCACCATGCGAACTTCCAGCGTGGCAGTGCGCCCCAAGATATCCTTGGCCTTTGCAATATCTTGCACGCCTGGCAACTGCACGACGATGCGATCCAGGCCTTGCTGTTGAATCACAGGCTCGGCAATGGCCAATTCATTGATACGGTTGTGCAGGGTGGTGATGTTTTGCTTCAACGCTTGGTCCTGAATCGCGCGTGCAGCCAGGGGCTGAATGCTGGCGACCAGTTTTATGTCCGACCCATCCGTAGACTCTGTGGTGCTGAGTTCGTTAAATTGGTCTTGAACAATGCGCCGTGCAGCTTCAGCGGCTTGGGCGTCGCGGAACCGGACTTCAATGGTCTGGCCGTTGCGGCTGATGCCGCTATGGCGCACATTCTTTTCCCGAAACGCTGTACGAATATCGCCCGCTAACGATTCCGCGCGCTTGGACAATGCCGCTTCCATGTTCACTTGCAACATGAAGTGCACACCACCCCGCAAGTCCAGCCCCAGGTACATAGGCGAGGCGCGCAGCGCGGTCAGCCAGGCGGGGGAGCGTGACAAGAGGTTGAGCGCTACGACGAAATTGGGGTTGGTCGCATCAGGATTAAGCGCCTTTTGGATGGCATCCTTGGCTTTCAGCTGGGTGTCGGTATCGTTGAAGCGGGCTTTGATAGAGCCCCCTTCCATGGCGATCGATTCCGGAACAAGACCGGCGGTCTTGAGTTCTTCTTCGACCTTGCCCATGGCTGCTGCGTCCAGCTTTACCGATGCCTTCGCAGCGGACACCTGAACAGCTGGAGACTCGCCAAATACATTGGGCAGCGCGTACAACCCACCCACCAACAATGCGATCACAATGATCGCGTATTTCCACACCGGGTAACGGTTCATGATCGCAAGTCAGTCCAGTTAGAAGAGAGAGATAGAAAAATTACAAAAGCAAAGGATTACTTGATCGAGCCCTTGGGCAGGACCTGGACCACTGCGCTGCGCTGGATCTGGATTTCGACACCGTTGGACACTTCCAGGCCCAAATAGTTGTCACCCACCTTGCTGATCTTGCCCAGCACGCCGCCGGCCGTGACCACTTCATCACCCTTGGTGACGGCTTCGATCATGGCCCGGTGTTCCTTCTGCTTCTTCATCTGGGGGCGGATCATCACAAAGTAAAGCACCACAAACATCAAAACCAGTGGCAGCATGCCCATCAGCGACGATTGCATGTCGCCTCCAGCGGCAGCAGCGGGAGCAGTTTGGGCAAAAGCAGAGGAAATAAACACGGGCTAACTCCACAAAACAAGGGACAACAAAAGGCGCGCCACCCGTTTTGGGGTGGCGCGCGTGCGCTTAGGCAACCCTTGATTGTAGTCGGGCAGCTGTAAAGCGGTTTTAAAGCGGCCGCTTATTTCCCCATGACACCGCTCAGGCGGGTCGGTGGAAGCGCTCCAGCAACACCGACCACTGTTGGCGCGCCGCCGCCAAATGGCGGGCTTTTACATGGCCATAGCCGCGGATCTGCTCCGGCAGGCGGGCAAAAGCCACCGCTGCATCCCGGTTCGCGGCATTCAGTTGGGGCAGCAGGCCGGCGATGGCATCCTTGTACTCCTGCACCAGCGCCCGTTCGTGGCGGCGTTCTTCGGTGTAGCCAAAGATGTCAAACGGGCCGCCGCGCAGCACCTTGAGCGGCGCCAGCAGGCGGAACGCACTTTGCATCCAGGCTCCGTAGCGGCTCTTTTGCAGTTCACCGGCCGCATTGGTCTTTGCCAGCAACGGGGGCGCCAGGTGGTAGTTCAGCGTGAAGTCGCCTTCAAACTGGGCGTTGACCTTGGCCAGGAAGCTCTTGTCCGTGTGCAAGCGCGCCACTTCGTACTCGTCCTTGTAGGCCATGACCTTGAACAGGTAGCGGGCCACGGCCTGGGTCAACGGCAGGGCTTCGCGCTTGGCGGCGGTATCCGGCGCGGGTGCAATCGCCGATTCGGCCTTGCGCACGGTATCGACAAAACTGGCATAGCTGGCCGCATAGGCCGCGTTCTGGTAGCCGGTCAAAAACTCGACCCGCTTGGCGACCAGTTCGTCCACCGTCTGCGTGCTGCGTGGCGTGAAGCTGATGACCTGGCCGGGATTCAGCAACTTTTGCACGGCCGGCCAGTCCAGCGCGGCCTGGCGGCCCCAGGTGAAAGCGGTCTTGTTGTTCTCGATGGCAACGCCATTGAGTTCAATCGCACGCATCAGGGATGCCAGCTCCAGCGGGATCCAGCCCTTTTGCCAGGCGTAGCCCAGCATGATGGGGTTGGTGTAGATGCTGTCGCCCAGGAAGTGCGTGGCCATGGCGTCGGCGTCAAAGGCGCCCACGCCCTCTTCACCCACCGCATTCGCGATCTCGACCAAACTGTCCTGACCGGGGTTGACCCAGTTGGGATTGTTGACAAAGGCCGCCGTGGGTGTGCTGTGCGAGTTCAGCGCCACGTGGGTGCGGCCCTGGCGCATGCGCATGGTCGTTTCCTTGCCGGCCACGACGATGGGGTCGCAGCCAATGACCAGATCGGCCGATGCCATGCTGACGCGGGTGGTCCGGATGTCGTCCTGCGTGTCGGCGATCAGCACGTGGCTCCAGGTAGCGCCGCCCTTTTGGGCCAGGCCGCCGGCGTCTTGTGTGACGATGCCCTTGCCTTCCAGGTGGGCGGCCACGCCCAGCAGCTGGCCGATGGTGATGACACCCGTACCGCCGACACCTGCCACGATGATGCCCCAGGCACCGCCGCTGGCGCTGCCGTCCACCGCGTGGGCTACCGCGGTCAGGCGCGGAATGCTGGGCAGCGGCAGGGAGGCCGCATCGACCCCGCTACCGGACTTGCCCTTGGCCTTCTTGCGCAGGCTGCCGCCTTCCACCGTGACAAAGCTGGGGCAGAAGCCCTTGACGCAGCTGATGTCCTTGTTGCAGGTGCTCTGGTTGATCCGGCGCTTGCGGCCAAATTCGGTTTCCAGCGGCTCCACGCTGACACAATTGCTCTGCGCGCCGCAATCGCCGCAGCCTTCACAGACCAGCTCGTTGATGACCACGCGCTTGGCCGGGTCCACCATCGTGCCGCGCTTGCGGCGGCGGCGTTTTTCAGTGGCACAGGTCTGGTCGTAGATGATGACAGTGGTGCCCTTGATCTCGCGGAATTCCTTCTGGATGCTGTCCAGCAGGTCGCGGTGGTGCACGGTCACGCCCTGGGCCAGTTCCACGCCGTTGTATTTTTCGGGCTCGTCGGTCACGACCACGATCTTGATGGCGCCTTCGGCCCGCATGCTCTGGGCGATCTGCACCACGGTGTGGCCTTCGGCGCGCTCACCGACCTGCTGGCCGCCGGTCATGGCCACGGCGTCGTTGTACAGAATCTTGTAGGTGATGTTGACACCCGCGGCAATGCTCTGGCGCACCGCCAGCAGGCCGCTGTGGAAGTAGGTGCCGTCGCCCAGGTTGGCGAACATGTGCTGCTCGTTGCTGAAGGGCTGCTGGCCCATCCATGGCACGCCCTCGCCGCCCATCTGGGTGAAGCCCATGTGCTCGCGGTCCATCCAGATGGTCATGAAGTGGCAACCGATGCCAGCCATAGCGCGTGAGCCTTCGGGCAGCTTGGTGCTGGTGTTGTGCGGGCAGCCGGAGCAGAACCAGGGCTGGCGGTCGGCCAGCTTGATGTCGGCCTCGGCGCGGTTGACTTCCAGCACATGCATGGCGCTTTCCTTGGCGCTCAGGATGGCCAGTTGCGCGTCGATGCGGGCGGCGGTGTCGGCGTCCACACCCATGCGCTGGATGCGTTTGGCGATGGCGCGTGCGATCAGGGCAGGCGACAGATCGGCATTGGCGCGCAGCAGCGTGTTGTCGCTGGGGTTGGGCATGCCCCATTCACCGCCGCTGCCGAAACCGTGCTCGTCGGTGTCCATCTCGTTGAACTTGCCCAGCACGCGCGGGCGCACGTCGGCGCGCCAGTTGTACAGGCCTTCCTTCAACTGGTATTCGATGACCTGGCGCTTTTCTTCGACGACCAAGATTTCTTGCAGGCCGGTGGCGAATTCGCGGGTCAGCTGGGCTTCGAGCGGCCACACCACACCCACCTTGTGCAGGCGGATACCGATGCGCTGGCAGGTGGCGTCGTCCAGCCCCAGGTCCAGCAGGGCCTGGCGCGTGTCGTTGTAGGCCTTGCCGCTGGCGATCAGGCCCAGACGGTCGTTCGGGCCTTCGATCACGTTGTAGTTCAGGCGGTTGGCCCGGATATAGGCCAGGGCCGCATACCACTTGTAGTCGAACAGGCGGGCTTCCTGCTCCAGCGCATGGTCGGGCCAACGGATGTGCACGCCGCCGTTGGGCATGACGAAGTCGGTGGGGATCTTGATCTGCACGCGGTCCGGGTCGATCATGGCCGTGGCACTGGATTCCACGATTTCCTGGATGGTCTTCATGCCCGACCAGACGCCGGAGAAGCGGCTCATTGCAAAGGCGTGGATACCCAGGTCCAGAATTTCCTGCACATTGGTCGGGAAGAACACCGGTGTGCCGCAGGCCTTGAAGATGTGGTCGCTCTGGTGGGCGGCGGTGGAGCTCTTGGAGATGTGGTCGTCACCCGCCACGGCGATCACACCGCCCCAGGGCGTGGTACCGGCCATGTTGGCGTGTTTGAAGACATCGGAGCAGCGGTCTACGCCCGGGCCCTTGCCGTACCAGATGCCGAACACGCCGTCGTATTTGTTGCTGCCCTTGGGCGCAAAGCCCAGTTGTTGTGTGCCCCACAGCGCGGTGGCGGCCAGTTCTTCGTTGACACCGGGCTGGAACACCACGTGGTGCGCCTTCAGATACTTCTCGGCCTTGACCAGCGACTGGTCATAGGTACCCAGTGGCGAGCCGCGGTAGCCGCTGATGAAACCCGCGGTGTTCTTGCCGATGCGTTGGTCGCGCACCCGCTGCAGCATGGGCAGCTTGACCAGTGCCTGCACGCCACTCATGAAGGCATGGCCGTAGTCCAGAGAATATTTGTCGTCTAGCGTGACGGTTTCCAGGGCCTTGCGGACGTGTTCGGGTAGCGGTGCGTTCATGGCGGTTGTCTCCGGGCTGGCGTAGTGTGGGGCTGGCGCAAGGGGGCTCGCTGGCACCGGTCAAACGGGTCCGCAAGGCCTTCTCTTGTTGGAGGCTCAGTGTAGGGAGTTTGGCCTGATATGTCTTTGCGTTTTGTGCCAAAACAAACGTGGCTTCAGAAAGAATATTGCTGCAAAATGCCAATAAATGGAACAACTAGACAAATTTGACCTTGCAATCCTCAATGAACTGCAAAACGACGGCCGCCTGAGCAACACCGAGCTGGCCAGCCGCGTCGGCCTTTCGACCGCGCCCTGCTGGCGCCGTGTGCGGGCACTGGAAGAAGCGGGTTTCATCAAGGGTTACCACGCCGAGCTGGACCGGCAGAAACTGGGCCTCGGTGTGCTGGCCTTTGTGCGGCTGGATGCCGAACGCAACACGGGCGACTCAACCCGGGCGCTGGAAGAGGCCATTCAGAAGCTGCCGCAGATTGTCAGCTGCCACTACATCAGTGGCTCGGGCACGTTTGAGCTGCAGGTGATCTGCCAGGATTTGGACAGCTTTTCGCGGTTTGCGCGGGAGAGTTTGATCAATCTGCCGCATGTCAAAGACCTGCACACGAGTTTTTCGTTGGGGGAGGTGAAGGCCAGCAGTGCGTTACCGCTGAATCACCTCCAGCCCTCGTCTTTATTACGTGGCTAGCTACCTATTTAGCAGCGCTTGTGTTTGCGTCGCTTGGCTGGGTGATGAAGCTTTTGTAGCCCCCTTTTCACCAAGGGAACAGGCTTTAGCTATAAATTTAGAAGCAACAAACAGAGGTTACACGAGGGCTACAAGCCAATTGACACAAAGGCAGCATCAGCGAGACAAAACCTGCCGAATCGTGGCCCCCAACTCTTCAGCCTCAAACTTGGCGATATACGCATCCGCCCCCACGCTCTTCACGTGCCCCTCATTGGCCGAGCCCGTCAAGGAGGAATGGATGATGACCGGAATGCCCTTGAAACGCCCATCCTGCTTGATATTGCGCGTCAGCGTGAAACCATCCATGACCGGCATTTCCAGATCGGTCAGCACCAAGGCCACCTTGTCCTGTATGGTCTTGCCCTCGTCGAAGGCGCGGTCGGAAATGGTCTCCAGCATGTCCCAGGCTTCCTTGCCGGTCTTGGTCATGACGTAGGGCACCCCCATGGCCTTCAGGCCCTGCTCGATCATCATGCGGGCGACGGCCGAATCGTCGGCGGCCAAGACCACGGTTCCCGGCGGTATCTTGACGAGGCCGACTTTCGCACCGTCCACGTCCGACGAATGCTCGTTGGGCATCACGTCGCGCAGGATCTGCTCCACGTCCAGCACCTGGGCCAGCCGGGTGTTTTCGGCATTGCCGTCCAGCCGCGCAATGCTGGTGACCAAGCCGCCACCGCTGCTCTCGGCCGACAGCACATGCTTCCATTCCAGGCGTACGATCTCGTTGACTTCTTCGACGGCAAAGGCCTGCGTGGTACGGGCAAATTCGGTCACCAGCAGGATACCCAGGCCCTTGGTCGGGTTGCAGCCCACGACCTTGGGCAAATTGATGACGGTGATCATCTGGCCGCGGATATTGGCCACCCCCATGACGGTGGGCGGCATATTGACCATGGCGGTGATCTCGGGCATGACCAAAATCTCGCGCACCTTGAACACATTGATGCCGAACAGCTCACGTCGGTCGGTACCGGGGGCCTCTCCCAAGCGGAACAACAACAATTCGAACATGCTGTTGGAAGCCAGATTGGTCCGCTCGTCGATTTCCCGCATGGTGCTCATGGCGTGTTCCCCAGTGTTCGATGGTGGTGGTTAAAGGGCAGAAACGGTCATGGTCATGATAGTAGCGTTATCTGGCCGTTTTGGGCCACAAAACCCACAACTGCAATGGCTGGCGCAAGCGCCCGGCCAGTTCACCGGCCTCCGGCCCCCAACCCACAAAATAATCGGCCCGCACCGTGCCGGTGATGGCGCTGCCGGTGTCCTGTGCCAACACCAGTTTTTGCAGCGTGGTCTGGGGGCCGTTTGACGCCAGCCACAGCGGCGTGCCGTAGGGGATGCTGGTGGGGTCCACCGCGATGGAGCGGCCCGGCGTCAGCGCCACGCCCTGGGCGCCGCGCGGTCCTTCACTGGAGTCGCGGGTTGCAATCGCCTCTTCGCGGAAGAACACCACACGCGGATTGCTCCACAACAATTCCTGCTGGCGCTGCGGGTTCTGGATCAGCCAGGACTTGATGCCAGGCCAGGATGCGTCCTTGATCAGGCCCTGGTCCAACAGCCAGCGGCCCACGCTGCGGTAGGGCTGGTCATTGGTGCCGGCATAGGCCAGGCGCACCCAGCGCTCGCTGCCATCGGGCTGCGTAATACGGATGCGGCCCGAACCCTGGATCTGCAGCATCAGCGCGTCTATGGGGTCGGCCAGATAGGCGATGGCCTTGCCCTGCAGCGCGGCCTGGGCCTCGGGCAGGATGTCGATCTCCTGGCGGCTGTACCAGGGCTTGCGCTGCGCCAAACCGGCGGGCGGTTGGTACAGCGGCACGCCGAAGTTGGCATTGGGTAAGCGGCTGGCCTCCAGCACGGGCTCGTAATAGGCTGTCAGCAAGCCGGTGGCCTCGCCCTGTACGGTCTCCACACGGAAAGGCTGCAGGCGCTCCTGCATCCAGGCCCGCTGCTCCTCGGGGCTGCCGATGCTCAGGCGGCGGATGTCACCGCACAGCGGGGCAAAGGGGGCGGACGGCCGCTCACAACTCTTGACCCAGGCGTTCCAGGCCTCGAACAGGCTGTCGTCCGCAAAACCCGGCAAATCGTTCCATGCCGCGGGCACCCAGCGGCCCTTGCCCTGGTTCAGCGTGCCGGGCACGTCTATCGGCGCACTGCTGCTGCGCGCCGTTTCCGTGCGAGGCGGTTGCTGCGCGGGCTGCGGAATATGCAGGGGTGCACTGCCGCAGGCGACCAAACTTCCTACAATCAGGGCCAGCCCCCCATAGACCAGGAACCTTTGGTTCAACGACATCATCATGACTTTGCTACTGCTGGAAGCCCTGGGCGCAGGACTGTTATTCATTGGAATCATCTGGTGGACTATGTTTTCGGGGCGCAAGCATGGCGAACTGCCGACGGACGCTCGCAACGAAGCGCCGCCGCCCGCCGCAACCGACGCCGGGCATCAACAGAAAAACGACCGCTAGCCCTCGTGGAATAAACGCAATACGCTATGTTTTTCATAGCGTTTAAAAATAACAGCGGGGCATGCTACAGCAGGCGGTGCTGCAAGGCCGGCAATTGAGCGCGACGCTGCAGCAGCGTATGCGCGCTCAGATCGGCACACACGACGCCGGCGCCATGCGCACGCTGCGCCAGGATCTCGCCCCACGGATCCACCACCATGGATTGGCCCCAGGTGCGACGGCCATTGGGGTGCACACCTCCCTGGGCAGCGGCGCCCACATAGGCCAGGTTCTCGATGGCGCGGGCGCGCAGCAAGACCTCCCAATGCGCCTGGCCCGTGGTATGGGTGAAAGCACTGGGTACCAGCAACAAATCCACACCGTCGCGGGCATAGCCGCGGTACAACTCGGCGAAACGCAGGTCGTAGCACACGCTCAGGCCCACCTGCCACAGGTGGCCGTCTTTGGAGGGCAGCGCAAAGCGGGTGGGGTGGGCGCCGGGGTCCAGCACGCGTGATTCGTCGTAGGCCTCCGCGCCGTTGTCAAAGCGAAACAGGTGCATCTTGTCGTAGCGCGCCGCACAGACACCCTCGGGGCTGAAGACCAGTGAACTGTTGTACACGCGGTCGGGCTGGGAGGCCGACAGCGGCAACGTACCCCCCACCACCCACAGGCCCAGGCTGCGGGCTGCATCGGCCAAAAAGTTTTGGATAGGGCCGCTGCCAAACTCCTCCTGGATGGCCAGCTTGTCCGCGTCGTGCTGGCCGATCATGCAAAAGTATTCGGGCAGCACGGCCAACTCGGCCCCCTCTTGGGCGGCTTGCTCCAGCAGGCCACGGGCCTGGGTCAGGTTTTCCGACAGGACGCCGGAGGACACCATCTGTATGGCGGCTACTTTCATGGATGGGGCTCCTAAGGTGCGCTCGCAGCGCTGGCCGCTGGCGTGGCAGCGGCAGGGTTGGATTTGTGCTCGACCTTGGTGACGCGGGGATCCAGCCAGGTGCCGTCCACCAACAGCTCGGAGGTCGCGGCTTCGATCAAGGGTTTGCGCAAAACCAGTTGGGCCAGGAAGGTGCTCAAACCGACCAACGGGTTGATGGCGGCATAGGCCAGGGAAGCACTGCCAGCATTGATCTCCGGCACCACGACCACCTTGATGTTCTGGGTCTCTTTGGCAATATCCGCCTGGCCTTCCATGAACACGGCCGCGTTGACGCCCCGCATCGTCAGGTTATTGGTACGGGCTATGCCCTGGGCGATGGTGACGTCACCGCCAAATGTGTCGAACGAAAAGCCGTCGCTGAACACATCGCGGAAGTCCAACGTCAAACGCCGCGGCAGCGCCTGCAGGCTCAGCACACCCAGCAGTTTGGCGATGCCGGGGTCGGTTTTCAGAAACTGCCCTTTCCCCAGGTTGATATTGAACTTGCCGCTGAGACTGGGGTAGTCCATCGTGATGGGCGACCCGAGCCAATCCACCTGACCCTCGATCTTGCCCGGGCCCTCGTTCACCACACCCTTCATCCCAAAGCGGCTCAACAACTTGCCCGAATCCTTGATATCGAGCTTGAAGTCCATCGCTGTGCGCCGGCGCTCCTTGATGCTGCGCGCTGCGGCAGCCGGGCCGGCCTGCGCACTGACATTGGTCCAGTTGCCACTTGCAGTCAGCATGGCCTCGGGCGTGGTGATGTTGAAGCGGTTCAAGCGCCATTCACGGGGTGCATCCCGCGCCACCACGGTGGCCGCCACATTGACCGCATCGATTTCCAGGCGGCCCAGTTTCTTGCCGCGCAGTTCGAAATCTTCGACGACGATGTCCAGCGCCGGGATGCTGGTGGGCTGTTCGTCCAGCACGTTTTCCACTTCCTGCGCCGTGCTCTGGGCAATGGCTAGGCGCGACAGGCGCGCGTACAGGCGACCCGCATTCGTACCAGACGACTGGCGGTACTCCACATAGCCATTGATTTCCGAGGCGTCCAGGTTGGCGCGCCACAGCAGGCCTTCGCGACCGCCACCGACCACCACGTTGTTGAGCTTGCGCCCACCCACCGTCAGCTCGCGGGCCCGTATGGCCACGCTGGTGGGCAGATAGCCCATGCTGACCGGGCCGCTGCTGCTGGGCGTGGTCGCAACAGCCGTAGCCGACAGATCGGTGCCCGCCGCACGCGACAGGATGTCCGACCAGGCATCGGCATCAATCGCTGCCAGGTTGACATTGGCCACCACGCCTTCGGCGGGCAGCGGTGCCGACTCATCGGCCGCCAACCCCACACCCACCGCACCCCGCAGCACGCGGGCCTCGGGGCCTGAGGCGTCGCGCACGTAGACCACGTTGACCAGCTTGCCCACATCCAGCTGCAACTGGTCCTGCGCATGCACGATGCCGTCGCTACCCACCGCCAGCGAGGCCCGCACGGCCGAGGTTTCGACCCGCAACGGCAGCGCGGTCTCGGCCGGCTTGGCAAAGGGCGCCGGTAACGCCAAGGCCATGCCGACCAGGTTGCTGTTGACCAGCACCTCGGGTATGCCGCCACGGATGCCCACCGTCGCGGAATAGGCCGCCGTGCCAGTAGCATGCGCAGCCAGCCGGGCCACAAAGCCCAGCTCACGGGCTTGGCGCAGACCTTCGGCCGTGGCGCTGCCCTGCAGGCGCAGTTGCTGGGGCGCAGCCGGTTTGCCCACAGCAACCGTTGCGCTGGGGGTGCTGATGCCACCCTCGATGCGCACATCGCCGCCCAGAGCCCGGGCCTGCACACCGGTCAGCGAGAAGCCGGTCTCCGAGAAATTGACGACGCCCCGCGCACGGGCCAGACGCGGCGTGTCGGGTGTCACTTGCAGCTCGTTGCCACCCATGCTCACGGCACCGCGCACGGTGACCCGCTCCACCGCGGCGATGGGGAAGGCCAGTTTGAATTTGAGGTCAGCCGGGCCGCTGGCCGTGGCCCGCTCCAGAGGCTTGCCCATCAGGGTGTTCAGCGGCGAGGTGTTGACAAAGCCCAGCATCTCCGCCAACGGGCCCTGGGCCTCTGCCGTGACCGATACCGTGGCGCCGTGGTACAGGCTGTCCACCACGCCATCGGCCTTGTTGATGCGCAGGCCCGGTGCGCCCTGCACCCCGCCGCTGGCGCCCTTGACCTGCAGCACCGCGCGGTCTATGACCAGCTCGCCCGACAGATTGGTCAGCGCCGGCCACTGGGGTGCATCCTTGGCCAGCAAAAAGCTGGGCACATAGGCGAAACTGGCACCGCGCACATCGGCCGCAATGCGGAAGTCACCCTGCTTGGCCGTCGCAAACGGGAAGTCGTGCAGATTGCCCTTGACCTTGAATTTGACGCTGGAGGCGGTGCCAGCCACGACGGCCTCGCGCACATAGTCGCGCACCGGCGCATGGATGCCCAGCGGCAAATAGCGGTGTACCTTGGTGCCGTCGGCACGGCTCAGGCTGCCTTGCAAGTCCAGAATACCGGGGAAGCGGCTTGCGGTTTGCACACCACCCGTGGCCTTGTTGGTGGGCGCCGTTTGCCACTTGAGTTGCAACTCGCCCTGGGCGTCGGCATTGCTGAAACGCAACTGGGGTAGCGACAGGCTGATCTGGTCGCCATCGAGCTTCCACTGCACCTCGCCTTCCAACTGGTCAAATGGCATGACCGGCTCGTCAAAGATACCGGGCAGGTCCAGCGCACCGGCCTTCATCGCGATGCTGGCACGGCCGCCGGTCTGGGTGAGGTCAAAGTCCACATTCACACCGCGAAAGCCTGGCCGAGCACCCGCATCCACGGGCCGGGCGGCTATTTCCAACTGGGTCGCACGCCCTTTGACGAAGAAGCGGGTGGGCGCTTCGATAGGGCCCTGCCAGTTGCCCTGCAATTGCTCGACCAGGCCTTTGGGCGCCAATTGCGCCAATTGGCTGCGGACCGAGTCGTTCAAGGGCAGGCGGTTCGCGATCTGCGCCATCGCGGCCAGATCCAGGCGGTCGGCGACCAGTTCACCGTGCGCTGGCTGACTCTTCTCACCGGTGAAGACGGCCAGGCGCACATTGCCACCGGGCCAGCGCAGGCCATCCTCGGTCTGGAACTGCAGGGCTTTGGTGGTGACTTCAAAGCCCCCGTCCAGGGCCTTGGCGCCAAGGCGTCCGCTGACGTCACGCAGGGCCAGGGCCTCCAATTTGGGAGCCAGGGTCACCTTGACGCCGTCCAGGGCGAGGTCCGCCGTGGCAGCAGTCGCCTTCCCGCGCGCCACATCCACCCACGCCCGGACCGAGCCCACGCCCTGGGCCAGGTCGACACCCAGGTCGGCATATTGGCGCAACTGCCCCAAGTCGACTTGCGTAAAGTTGGCGTAGAGTTGGCCCTCCCAGTCCTGCCAGTCACTGGCCCGACGGGTCAACAGGCGCTGCTTGAAGATGCCGGACAGGCTCAGGCGCTGGCCCCAGTGGGCGGGCGGGTTGGCGTCCAGCCGCATCGCATGGGTACGGTGTTGGTTGCGCAGTACCCAGTCCACATCGGTCAGGGCCAGCGCCGGCACATTGCGCATTTCGTCGGTCCAGGTCACGGTGCCGTGGCGGATGACCAGCTCGGGCTGGGAGAACACCCAGTCGGCTCCCCGGCTATCGGCCCCATCGCCCTTGGGCAAGGGGAGGCCTGCGACCCAGATACGCCCGTCGGCCGAGCGGCGCACATCCAGTTCGGGCCGGTCCACCGTCAATTGCTCGAAACCCAGGCTCATCAGGGATCGGGCCGACAAGGCGGCCATCACGGCGGGCAGTTTCAAGGCTTCGCGGCCCTGCTTGTCGAATAGGCGCACATCATTGAGTTCGAGCGAGGGAATGAGCCCGTTGGAGCGGGCCACGATATCGCCTATGCGCACCGTGATACCCAGCATGCGGCTGACCTGTTCTTCCAGCGCCGGGCGAAATTCCGCGATTCGCGGCACAATGACGAAATGCAGCGCACCCCAGACTATGAGCAAAGCCACCCACGCTGAAGCCACCACCCAAAAAGCTGCGCGCACGGCAAACGCACCGACCCTGATCAGAGGTGAAGGGTTGGGGTTTAAGTCAGCCATCGTCGTTGGAACACCATGCCAGGAATTATGACCCGCAATGGACCGTCTGATCGGGCCATAGGTTCCCGTTTTACCCAACGGATACGTCGCCGTTACACCCAGGAATTGGCGCAGTTACCCCCGGGCGCCCCTAACCGCGACCGCATGCAAACCCTGTTCGCGGCCCTGCGTGCGCAGGGCGCCGACACCGGTGCCGCGCTGCGCGTGGTGCGCCAACTGGTCGTGGAACGCCTGATCTGCCTGGATTGCAACGAGGGCGCTGCGCTGTCCACTGTCACCAGTGCGATGACGGCCCTGGCTGAGTTCGCGCTGGATGTGGCCTTCCACGAGAGCAGCCAGGCACTGGACCGGGTGCATGGTGCGCCGCTGTCGGCCCAGGGTACGCGGGCCGACCTGTGCATCATCGGCATGGGCAAGCTGGGCGCGCGTGAGCTCAATGTATCCAGCGACATCGATCTGATCTACATCTACGACCAGGAAGGCGAGACGGCCGGCGATACCGATGGGCGTGGCCGCATCTCCAACCAGGAATACTTTGGCAAGCAGGTGCGCGCCATCTATGCGTTGGTGGGCGACACCACCGAACACGGCTTCGTGTTCCGCGTCGACCTGGCGCTGCGCCCCAATGGCAATTCAGGGCCGCCCGTGGTCTCGCTGGGAGCGCTGGAAGAATACTTCCACGTGCAGGGCCGGGAGTGGGAGCGCTTCGCCTGGCTCAAGAGCCGTGTCGTGGCCCCCAGCCAAGCCATACGCTCCGGTTGCGCCCAAGGTTTGCGGGCCGTGGTCTCGCCCTTTGTGTTCAGACGCTACCTGGACTACAGCGTGTTTGACGCGCTGCGCGTACTGCACCGCCAGATCCGCGACCACGCCACCAAGCGCAGTGCTGGCAAGCCCGAGCGCAGCAATGACGTCAAGCTGTCGCGCGGTGGCATACGCGAGATCGAATTCACGGTGCAGCTGCTGCAGGTGGTGCGCGGTGGGCAGTTCCCTGAGTTGCGGACTCGGCCCACGCTCAGCGCACTGCAGCGCCTGGTTGCGGCCGGGCTGATGCCCCAGGCCACGGCCGACGCGCTTGCCAAGGCCTACGTATTTCTGCGCCAGGTGGAGCACCGCATCCAGTACCTGGACGACCAGCAGACCCACATCCTCCCTACCGCCGACGCGGATCTGGACTGGATTGCCCACACACAGGGTTTTACAAACAGTTGCGCTTTCCTGCACGAACTCGACAGCCACCGCGAGCTGGTGGCGCAGGAGTTTGACGCCCTGCTCGGTGGCGCCAACAAAGAGTGCAAGGGATGCGGCGGCTCGGCAGCGGCAACGCCCGGTGTCAGTGACTTTGACGAACTGCTTGCCGAGCTGAGCGGACAATTCCGCACGCGTATCCTGCACTGGCGCGAACACCCGCGGGTGCTGGCCTTGCGCGAGGACTCGCGCGCCCGCTTGTCGCGCCTGGTGCTGCGCACGGCGCAATGGGTCAACCAAGGCAAGGCCACGGAAGAGGCCGCCGTGCGCCTGGCCGATTGGATAGAACCCCTGCTGCGCCGTGAAAGCTACCTGGCCCTGCTGCTGGAGCGGCCCAATGTGCACCAACGCCTGCTGCACATGCTGGGCGCGGCGCGTTGGCCCGCCCGTTATCTTCTCAAGCACCCGGGCGTCATCGACGAATTGGCGGGTGACGCGATGTTTGCCGAGCGCTTTGACGCCCAGGATTTTGAACGCGAACTGGACCACCGCCGCGCCTCATTGCAAGGCACCGGAGAAGACGACGACGAAACCCTGCTGAACCTGCTGCGCCGCGCCCACCATGCCGAGGTGTTCCGCATCCTGGCGCGGGATGTGGAAGGCCGCCTGGGTGTTGAAGAGGTGGCCGACGACCTGAGCGCCCTGGCCGATGCGGTGCTGCGCATCACCACGCGCTGGTGCTGGGACCGGCTGAAGAACCGGCACCAGGCCGAATGCCAGTTCGGCATCATTGCCTATGGCAAGCTGGGCGGCAAGGAACTGGGCTATGGCAGCGACCTGGACATTGTGTTTGTCTACGACGACGACGACGAGCGCGCCATGGAGGTCTACGGTGCGTTGGTGCGCAAGCTCATCAATTGGCTGACTGTGAAGACTGGCGAGGGTGATCTGTACGAGATTGACACTGCCCTTCGCCCCAATGGCAACTCCGGCCTGTTGGTGACCAGTTTTGACGCCTACTCCAATTACCAGCAACAGCGCGGCAGCAACACCGCCTGGACCTGGGAACACCAGGCCATGACCCGCGCCCGCTGCGTGCTGGGGGACGCGGATCTGCATGCCCGCTTTGACGCGGTGCGCGCGGCCGTCATCGGTGCCCAGCGCGACGATGTAGGCCTGCGCGAAGAGATCGCCAGCATGCGCGCCAAGGTGCGCGCCAGCCACCCGGTGCGGGGCACGCAGTTTGACATCAAGCACAGCCCCGGCGGCATGGTGGACGTGGAGTTTGCCGTGCAATTTCTGGTGCTGTCCCAGGGTTGCCGCCACCCCGAACTACTGGCCAATGTGGGCAATATCGCCCTGCTGCAGCGCGCCGAGGCCTGCGGCCTACTGGCCGAGGACGTGGGTACCCAAGCGGCGCAGGCCTACCGCACGCTGCGCCAGATCCAGCACCGGGCACGTCTCAATGAGGAGCCCACGCAGGTGGAGCCCAGTCAAGTACAACAAGAACGCGCAGCGGGCCTGACACTATGGGCTGCGGTGTTTGAACCCGCAGCGCAGGCACACGCCGTGGCGCTCAGTTGACCGCACGAATCCTTTTGACCAGCGCGGTAGTGGAGTAACCCGCCACAAACGGCAGGGCCCGTGCAAAGCCGCCCCAGGACTCCACCAGGGCGGTCTCGGGCAGCTTGGCCATGTCGTAGTCGCCGCCCTTGACCAGGATGTCGGGGCGGATCTCGCCAATGATCTCCACCGGCGTGTCTTCATCAAACCAGGTCACCAGGCTGACCGCCTCTTGGCTGGCCATGACGATGGCACGGTCCGCTTCCTGGTTGAGCGGCCGGTCATCGCCTTTGCCGAGGCGGCGTACGGAGGCGTCGGTATTCAGCGCAACGATCAGGCTGCCACCCAACGCGCGGGCCTGCGCCAGGTACATGACGTGGCCGCGGTGCAGCACATCAAACACGCCATTGGTGAACACCCAGGGTTTGGGCAAGTGGCTGAGCTGCTGTGGCACATCGTCGCGCGCACAGATCTTGGCCAGAAAGGCCGGAGCGGTATCTAAGGACTGCATGAGCGCCATGCTATCAGGAGCAGGGGCTCTCAAGAGTGGCCCACTTGTGCCGATCAGCAATGCATAATTGCCTTGTATCCATGCACCTTGTTCCCGTCAGCGTCGAATCCATACGCATCAACCAACCCCTGCCTTTCCCTTTGATGGACAGGAATGGGGTATTGCTGGCCAAGCGATCCTTCGTGATCGACTCCAAGGAAGACCTGGCGGGCATGGCCCAACGCGGCGGCGGCCTGTACATCGATGTCGCGGACTCCGAAGCCCACCACCGCGCCTATGTGGAACGCCTGCACAACCTGGTGCGTACCGGCAAGTCGCTGGGCGAAATTGCCGAAGCCAAGATCACCGGCGACCTGCTGGCCAACCGCAACGCACAAGACGATGAGCACGCCGATTGGCTGGACCTGCAGATACAGGCCAATGCCCTACTGCGTGACACCCAGCCAACCCATTTCATGGAACGCCTGGAGCGCCTGCACAGCCAGCTGGCCCGCCACTCGCGCCGCAACCCTGACGGCACGCTGTTCGCGCTGATCCAGCTCTCGGCCACCGAGATGCGCATGTACAGCGCCACCCATGCGATGCTGGTCAGTGTGATGTGCGGACTGGCCGCACGCGAGGTCCTCAAGTGGCCGGCCGAGCAGGAGGCCTCCTTGTGCAAGGCCGCACTGACGATGAACCTGAGCATGACCGGCCTGCAAGACCAATTGACGAAGCAGGTCGAGCCCCCGTCGGTCATCCAACGCAAGGCCATCGATGCCCATGCGGCCAAGTCCGCCGAGATATTGGCGGAAATGGGTGTCGATGACGCCGTCTGGCTGGAAGCCGTGCGTGACCACCATACCCAGACACCCGGACCCCTGCAAAATCGCACGCCGCCCCAGCAGTTGGCCCGCCTGATCCAGCGGGCGGACATGTTCGCGGCCCGTCTGGCACCACGGGCATCCCGTGTGCCCATCTCGCCAGCGGCGGCCATGCAAGCGTGCTACTTCGACGAAAACCGCCAGGTCGACGAGACTGGCGCCGCGCTGATCAAGGCCGTGGGTATTTACCAGCCCGGCTCCTTCGTGCGCCTGGCGACCGACGAAGTGGCGGTCGTCATCAAGCGTGGCCAGAACACCAGCACCCCGCGGGTGGCGGTATTGGTCAACCGCAGCGGCATGCCGACCCTGGAGCCGACGATACGCGAGACCAGCACCCGCGACTACCGCATCGTGGCCAGCGTGCCGCACCGTGAGGTCAAGGTCCAGATCAATCTGGAACGTCTGCTGCCACTGACCGCAGCCCCCGCCTACGACCGGCCCTGGTAGGCCACCCCCGCGCGCGCTGCGTAGCGCGCAACCAACAGCAAACCCGGACCGCTTTACCCCCACAGCAAAAAGGGGTAAAAACTACTTTGGTCGATAAATTACTATACAGTCACAAAAATACTGATTAGTTTAAATTTAGGTTTGCCCGTGCACTGTCCGTCTGCTACTGCCTTGTTACCGCGTCCCGAGTGGCCCGAGGGGAGGGTTGCGCTGTGAAGATCGCCATCGTGGGTTCCGGCATTTCTGGTTTGGGCGTGGCCCATGCGCTGCGCGGACAGGTCGACGTCAGCCTGTTCGAGGCTGGAAGCTACTTCGGCGGCCACACCAATACTGTCGATCTGACATTGGACGGTCCTACAGGATCGACCACCCATGGCGTCGACACGGGTTTCCTGGTTTTCAATGAACGGACCTATCCGCGCCTGATCCAGCTGTTCGCCGATCTGCAAATACCCACCGCGCGCTCGGACATGTCGTTCTCGGTGCAGGTGCCGGGTGCCGCGGGCCAGGCGCCGCTGGAATGGAGCGGCTCATCGCTGAACACGGTGTTTGCCCAGCGCCGCAACCTCATCAACCCCCGCTTCCTGCGCATGCTGCGCGACGTGCTGCGCTTCAACAGCCTGTGCACCGGCATTGCGTCGCGCAACGCTGAGACCGAGCTGATGCAACCGCTGGCCGGTTTCTTGGACCAGCACCGCCTGTCCACAGAGTTCCGCGACTGGTACTTCCTGCCGATGCTGGGTTGCATCTGGAGCTGCCCCACCGACCAGATGCTGCAGTTCCCCGTGGCAACCATGATCCGCTTCTGCCACAACCACGGCCTGATCCAGGTCAGCAACCGACCCCAGTGGTGGACGGTTGCCGGCGGTGCCCGCCAATACGTCGAAAAAATCGTCGCCCGGATTGCCGACAAGCGGCTGAACACACCGGTGCAGCGCATCACGCGCGATGCCCAAGGGGTCAGCATCAACGCCAACGGCCAGACCGAGCGCTTTGACAGGGTGGTGCTGGCCTGCCATTCAGACCAGTCTCTGGCTTTGCTGGCCGAGCCCAGCAGCGCGGAACAGCAGACGCTGGGCGCCATCCGCTACCAGGCCAACCGCGCCGTGCTGCACACCGATACCTCAGTGCTGCCGCAGTCCCGCCGCGCCTGGGCCGCGTGGAACTACCAGCGCGCCGCCTACACCGGGCGCGACACGGCGCAGGTCTGCCTGCACTACCTGATCAATATGCTGCAGCCCGTGCCCTTCACGCAGCCTGTGGTCGTGTCGCTTAACCCGGTGGCGGAGATCAACCCGGCCCACGTGCACGCCAGCTTTGACTACGCCCACCCGGTGTTCGACGTGGCCGCCATCCGCGCCCAGGGCCAGGTGCCCGCGCTGCAGGGCCAGCACAACACCTATTTCTGCGGCGCCTGGACCGGCTATGGCTTCCATGAAGACGGCTTGAAGTCAGGCTTGGCCGTGGCCGACCGTCTGCATGCCGCGTTGAATCGGGCGCCCTAGCGCACACCGCACGATGCCCACACACACCAGCCCCCAAGCGCCAACGGCCACCGCGCAGATCGGCTTTGGGCAGGTGCGCCATACGCGGCTGGCCCCGGTGCGCAATGCCTTTGTCTATGGCAATTACTTTCTGCTGCTGCCCCTGCGCAGCCTGCAGACCCACGGCAGCGGCACACTGGCGCGCAACCGCTTTGCACCCTTGAGTTTCTACGATGCCGACCATGGCGATGGCCGTGGCCCCGAACAGGGCGGCGCGCTGGCCTGGCTGGACGCACTACTGGACCGTGAAGGCATTGGCAGCCAACACACGGCCAACCACACCGACCCGGCCGATGGCGAGGTCTGGCTGCACTGCTACCCGCGGGTGTTCGGCCACACCTTCAAACCGGTGAGTTTTTGGTACTGCCACCGCGCCGACGGCACGCTGCGCGCCATCGTCGTTGAAGTCAACAACACCTTTGGCGAGCGCCATTGCTACCTGCTGGACCACCCACAGTTCGGCCGGGAGCTGCGCGCCGCCAAGGTCTTCCATGTGTCGCCCTTTGCGCCGATTGAAGGCGGCTACCGCTTTCGCTTTATGTTCACGCCGGACCGCAGCCACACCGTGGCCCGCATCGACTACGACGACGCCAATGGTCCGCTGCTGGAGACCAGCGTCAGCGGCCACCTGGAGCCACTGAACCGGCGCGCCATGCAGCGCGCGCTGTGGCGCTATCCCGCGATGACACTGGGCGTGGTGCTGCGCATCCATTGGCAGGCCTTCAAGCTGCTGTGCAAACGCACGCCTTTCTTCAGCAAACCCTTGCCGCCCACCACGTTCACCACCCGCTGACCTTGACCGATCGAGCCCACACCATGAACAGCATGAATACCGCTACAGCACCCACCGGCAGCAGCTTCACCCTTCCCCGCGGCACACCGGCAGCCGCACGCACCGTGCTGCGCCTGCTGCAAAACCTGCGGCATGGCACGCTGACGCTGCAGTTGCCCGACGGCAGCATGCACCGCTTTGGCAAAGGCGAACTGCCCCATGCCACGCTGAGCCTGCACAACTGGAATGTGTGTGCGGCGGCGCTCAAGTCGGGCGACATCGGCTTTGCGGAATCCTTCATCGCTGGCGACTGGAGCACGCCCAACCTGGTGGACCTGCTGCGGGTGCTGGTGAAGAACCGCGCCGAGGTGGAAAGCGTCATCTACGGCACCTGGGCCGGGCGCCTGCTGTACCGCGTGCGCCACCTGCTGAACCGCAATACGCGTAGCAACAGCCAGAAGAACATCCACGCCCACTACGACCTGGGCAATGCCTTCTACCGCCTGTGGCTGGACGAAACCATGAACTACTCCAGCGCGCTATTCAACGGCGACTACACACAGACCATGGTCCAAGCCCAGCATGCCAAGGTGCGCCGCGCGCTGGACCAGGCCCGCGTCAAGGCCTGTGACCGCGTGCTGGAGATCGGCTGCGGCTGGGGCGCACTGGCCGAAATGGCGGCGGTGGAGCGCGATGCCCAGGTCACCGGTGTGACGCTGAGTCATGCCCAACTCGCTTCGGCACGGGAGCGTCTGCACCGCCTGGGTAGGAGCAACCAGGCGGACCTTCGCCTGCAGGATTACCGCGATATCCACGACGCGCCTTTTGACGCCATCTGTTCCATCGAAATGGTGGAAGCCGTGGGCCGCGCCTACTGGCCCACCTACTTCGCCACCGTCTCCCGGCTGCTCAAACCCGGTGGCCATGCCTGCGTGCAAAGCATCGTCATCGACGACGCGCTGTTTGAACGCTATGTGGATTCCACGGACTTCATCCAGCAGTACATCTTCCCCGGCGGCTGCCTGCCCTGCCCGCGGGAGTTTCGCCGCCAGGCCCAGGCCGCCGGTCTGGAGGTGGTGGAGGAACTGGCCTTTGGCCACGACTATGCCGAGACGTTGAAACGCTGGCGTGAGGCCTTCTTGGCACGCCGTGCCCAGGTGCTGAAGACCGGCTTTGACCAACGCTTCTTGCTGATCTGGGAGTTCTACCTCGCCTACTGCGAAGCGGCCTTTCTGGAAGACAACATCGACGTGGTGCAGTACACGCTGCGCAAGCCCGCCATCGCCTGAGGCCTGCCTTGCAACTGCACTGCCTGCGCACCGCCTTGCTGGCACGGGCCACACCATGATGGCGACCGTACTGCCAACCACCGCCACGGCACACTTCACATGGCGCCAGGGTTGGCGCTACGGCTTGATGGGTTTGCCGCTGGCCTTTGTGGCCCTGCCCCTGTATGTGCTGCTACCCAACCACTATGCGCGCAGCTTTGGCGTGCCCCTGGCCAGCCTGGGTGCGCTGCTGCTGGTGGCGCGGCTGTTTGATGCGGTGATCGACCCGCTGCTGGGACGCTGGAGCGATGGCATGTTTGCGCGCTCTCCAGCGGCCGTGCTGCGCCGCGGCGCGTTGGCCGCCCTTATATTAGGCCTGGGTTTTGCAGCGCTGTTCTTTCCGCCGGTACAGGGTGTACATGCCTTGCTGGCCTGGGCGGCCTTTGCGCTGGCGCTCACCTACGCGGCCTACAGCGCCTTGAGCGTGCTGCACCAGTCTTGGGGCGCACGCCTGGGCGGCAGCGAGGTGCAGCGCAGCCGCGTGGTGGCCTGGCGCGAGGGACTGGGCCTGCTGGGCGTGGTCATTGCATCCATTAGCCCTGTAGCCCTCGGACTACCTACAACTATCGCTCTACTTTTTATAGCATTGTCCGTGGCGTGGCTCGCTTGGCGGCTGGCGCCGCAGCCGCCCGCGACGCCGTTGATGCCATCAAGCGAAGCGGCCACCGCGTCAAGCGCCAAACGCGCCGGGCTGGGTTTGCCGTTCAGCCGCCCCGGCTTTCGGGCGCTGCTGGCCGTGTTTGTTGTCAACGGCATTGCCAGCGCGCTGCCGGCCACACTGTTGCTGTTCTTTGTGCAAGACCGCTTGCAGGCGCCCGCCAATTGGGAGCCGCTGTTCCTGGGCAGCTACTTCATCTGCGCCGCGCTGGCCATACCGCTGTGGGTGCGCCTGGTGGGCTCTATGGGTTTGGCGCGCACCTGGGGCCTGGGCATGCTGCTGTCCATCGCCGTCTTTGTGTTTGCACTGGCCCTGGGCACCGGGGATTTCAGGGGCTTTTTGCTGGTCTGCGCGCTGTCGGGCGTGGCCTTGGGCACCGATCTGGCCCTGCCGGCCGCCCTCTTGGCCGGCACGATTGCCGACAGCGGCGACCGCGGCCAGGCCGAGGGCGCCTACTTTGGTTGGTGGAATTTTGCGACCAAGCTCAACCTGGCCCTGGCCGCTGGCGTAGCCCTGCCCGCGCTGGGTGCCTTGGGCTATGCGCCCGGCACCCGTGACCCCGAGGCACTGCAGATGTTGAGCCTGGCCTATTGCCTGCTGCCCTGCGCGCTGAAGCTGTTGGCGGCGGGGCTGCTGTACGGGCTGATCATCCGCAAAACGCCATGAGATTGCCCATGCAAGCACACACGCTGGCTATGCACTACCGTGCTCTGGATGAGCGCCGTGGCCTGTGGCAGGTACCGCCTCTGGCCGGTAGGTCATTGAAAGAGATGACATCTAGCCCTCGTCGAATGTACTTGTATCGCTACTAAATTCGGAGCAATTTGCACCATGCCTTTGCTCAATGCCTTCTTGCCGCCCCTCAATCCGCCCCAGGTGGATTGGGCCGGCAAGACCGTGTGGATCGTCGGGGCCTCCAGCGGTATAGGCCAAGCCACGGCCACGGCCTTGCATGGCTTGGGCGCCCGCGTGGTGGTGTCGGCACGCAATGCCCAGTCGCTGGCCGCCTTTGTGAACACCCATCCGGGCAGCCAGGCCCTGGCGCTGGACGTGACCCAGCCCCAGGCGGTGCGCGCGGCGGCGGCGCAGCTGTTGGCCCAGGGCCCACTGGACTGCGTGGTGTACTGCGCTGGCCACTACGCGGCCATGCGCGCCGACGCCCTGGACGTCGCCGATATGCTGCGCCACTGCGAGGTCAATTACATCGGTGCGCTCCACCTGTTGGACGCCGTGCTGCCGGCCCTGCTGGCGCGGGGCAGCGGCCATATCAGCCTGGTCGGCAGCGTGGCCGGCTACCGCGGCCTGCCCAATAGCCTGGCCTATGGGCCGACCAAGGCCGCGCTGATCAACCTGGCCGAGACCCTGTACCTGGACCTGCACGCCAAGGGCCTGGGCGTGTCCATCATCAACCCCGGCTTTGTGCAGACGCCGCTGACCGCCGGCAACGACTTCGCGATGCCGGCCCTGCTGACGCCGGAGCAGGCGGCCAGCGCCATCCTGCAGGGTTGGGCCCTGGGTGCCTTTGAAATCCACTTCCCCAAGCGCTTCACTTTGTGGCTCAAAGCCTTGCGGCTGATGCCCAACCGGCTGTTCTTCCACCTGGTTCGCCGGATTGCCCCATGAGCAACGAACAGCCCGCTATCCCTCTGAGCCCCGACGCCGCGCAAGCCCCCGATGTGCAGCGGTTGGTTACATTTTTTGAAACCTTGACGCCCCACAGCCTGGGACAACTGGCCGCGCTCTACGACCGCCAGGCGCGTTTTGTCGACCCGTTCAATGACATGGAAGGGCTGACGGCTATCGAGGCCATTTTTCACCACATGTTTGTGGCCCTGGACGATCCCCGCTTTGTCGTCACCGGGCGGGTGGTACAGGGCAAGGAATGCTTTTTGCTGTGGGATTTCCACTTTCGCTTCAAGCGCTTTGACAAGAAGACCGTGCAAACCGTTCGCGGCACCAGCCACCTGGTGTTTTCAGACACGGGTTTGGTCGTGCTGCACCGCGACTATTGGGATGCAGCGCAGGAGTTGTACGAGAAGCTGCCCTTGATCGGCACGCTGATGCGCTGGCTCAGAAAACGGGCCAATCGCTGAGTAATATGGCCTGGGGAGCTGCGGTTTTAGAGTCCGGCAAACGAACTGGGGCGGAAGGCGCTGGCCTTGAACGCACTGGCCTGGAATTCCGGCGTACGGCGCGGCTCCCACCAGGCGCGGATGGAGGCGAAGATATTGCGACAACCACTACAACGGTACTGACCGGTGGCCTGCAAGGCGCCACTGGGGCCGCGGTCTATGACCTGCTGGTAGCTGGTAGCCCCGCATTCGCGGCATTTGTAGAGGATCTTGGTCTTGAGGGTCGCCATAGAGGGGCAACTGTAGTCCTCGCTACCCGGTTTGGGAAGCCCAATAATGTAAAACGGTGTGAACGGCGCAAGCGGCTGTTGCGCCGCCGTCTCGCGGGGAAACCCCTAGCCTAGGCAGGAATCGTATCGGCGAAGCTGGGCCGTTGCATCAACTTGTCGTGCAGGCGAACCAGGTTGGGGTAGTCGGTGCGCCAATCGATCTGCGGGAAGCGGAAATCCAGGTAGCCCAGTGCGCAGCCGACGGCGATGTCGGCCAGGCTGAAATGGATGCCGCCGCAAAAAGGCTTGTCGCCCAGGCCATGGCTCATGGCTTTGACGGTGGCGGTGACCTTGGTCAGTTGGCGGTCGATCCAGGCCTGGCTGCGTTGGGCCTTGGTGCGGCCGGTCCAGGTGGCTTCCAGGCGGGCCAGGATGGAGGCGTCCATCAGGCCATCGGCCAGGGCTTCCCAGGTCTTGATTTCGGCGCGCTCGCGGCCGACAGCGGGGATCAGCTTGCCCACCGGCGACAGCGTGTCCAGGTATTCGACGATGACGCGGGAATCGAACAGGGCCTCGGCCCCTTCCATGATCAGGCAGGGCACTTTTCCCAGAGGATTGGACTCGGCGATGGTGGTACCGGCGCTCCAGACGTCCTCGGTCACGAAGTCATAGTCCAGTTTCTTCTCGGCCATGACTACGCGCACTTTGCGAACATAGGGGCTGGCGGTGGATCCGAGTAATTTCATGCGTGCTCAACAGTTTCAGGAGCTTTCATTCTATCCATTGGGGGTGGTTAGACCGGCTGTTACGGGGCGATGGTGGCGTACAACCTACAATTCGCCCATGACTTTTTCCTCAATTTCCGCACTTTCTCCACTGGACGGCCGCTACGCCGGCAAGCTGACCCCACTGCGCCCCCTGATGAGCGAGCAGGGCTATATGCACCGGCGGGTGCAGGTGGAGGTGGCCTGGTTCATCAAGCTCAGCGATGCCGGCTTTGCCGAATTCAAGCCGCTGACACCCGGAGCACGCACTTACTTGCTGGGTCTGGTGAAGAACTTCTCCGAGGCCGATGGCGAAGCCATCAAGGCGATCGAGAAGACCACCAACCACGACGTGAAGGCGGTGGAATACTGGATCAAGTCCAAATTCGAGGCCCGGCCCGAGCTGCTGGCCGCGCAGGAATTCGTGCACTTTGCCTGCACCAGCGAGGACATCAACAACACCAGCCACGCGCTGCAGCTCAAGAGCGCCCGCGACCAGGTGCTGCTGCCGGCGCTGGACGCAGTGATTGCCAAGCTGCGCGCCATGGCCCATGGCTTTGCCGACGTGCCCATGCTCAGCCGCACCCACGGCCAGACCGCCAGCCCCACGACGGTGGGCAAGGAAGTGGCCAACGTGGTGGTCCGCCTGGCCGCCGCGCGCGACAAGATTGCCGGCATCAAGATCATGGCCAAGATGAATGGTGCCGTGGGCAACTACAACGCCCACCTGTCGGCCTGGCCCGATTTCGACTGGGAGGCCTTCAGCCGCAACGTCATCGAAACCCCCGAGCCGCTGGGCCTGGGCCTGACCTTCCAACCCTACAGCATCCAGATTGAGCCGCACGACTACATGGCCGAGCTGTTCGACGCCATCGCCCGCGTGGACACCATCCTGATCGACTGGGCGCGCGACGTCTGGGGCTATGTGAGCCTGGGCTACTTCAAGCAGAAGCTCAAGGACGGCGAAGTGGGCTCGTCCACGATGCCGCACAAGGTCAACCCCATTGATTTCGAAAATGCCGAGGGCAACCTAGGCCTGGCCAATGCCATCCTGCGCCACCTGAGCGAAAAACTGCCCATCAGCCGCTGGCAGCGCGACCTGACCGATTCCACCGTGCTGCGCAATATGGGCGTGGCCGTGGGCTATGCGGTGCTGGCTTACCAGTCGCTGCTGACCGGCTTGAACAAGCTGGAAATCAACGAAGACGCCATCGCCGCAGATCTGGATGCGTCGTGGGAAGTGCTGGCAGAACCGATCCAGACCGTGATGCGCCGCTTCGGATTGCCCCAGCCGTATGAACAACTGAAGAAGTTCACCCGCGGCGCGGCGATGACGCGCGAACTGATGCAGGGCTTTATCGCCGGACTGGCGATACCTGAAGAAGAAAAAACGCGTTTGCTGGCCATGACACCCGGCAGCTACACCGGCATGGCCGCCGAACTGGCGAAAAGGGTGTGACCCCCTGAGCGGCTGACGCCGCTTCCCCCTGGGAGGGGGACAACGCCAGCGGCCCGGCAAAGCCGGTTCCGCGGCATTCCTGAATAACTTCCCTTCGCACGAACGGCGTCTCACTTCCATGGCACTCAAATCGACGATCTTCAAGGCCAATCTGCAGATTGCCGACATCGACCACGGCTACTACGCCGACCACGCACTCACCCTGGCCCGCCACCCCAGCGAGACCGACGAGCGCATGATGATCCGCCTGGCGGCGCTGGCTTTCAACGCCTACAAGCTGCAAAGCGAGTGCAATGGCGACGGCACGCTGGCCTTTGGGGCTGGCCTGTCGGACCCGGAGGACCCGGATGTATCGCTGACCGATTTCACCGGCCACAAGCGCCTGTGGATCGAAGTGGGCCAGCCCGAGGAAAAGCCCATCTCCAAGGCCTGCAACAAGGCCGACGCCGTGCTGCTGTACTGCTTTGCCCACTCGGCCGACATCTGGTGGAAGGGCATCGAGACCAAGCTCACCCGCCTGGACAAGCTGCAGGTGTGGCGCGTGCCCACCGCAGCGTCGCAAGCCCTGGCCCAATTGGCGCAGCGCAGCATGCAACTGCAGGCCACGATACAGGAAGGCGCGCTGACGCTCGGCGACGACAAGACCACGGTGGACATCGAACCCATTCGATGGAAGTAACCGCAAGCCCTCGTGAAACAAGCCTAGGCAGCTACTGATTCAGTAGCAAATTACACGCCTTCGGCCGCACGCTCCGCGTACTTATTGAAGCGCAGGGCCGTGCCCTCAACCGTGATACGGTGCCAGACCTCGCGTTTAGCCACCGGATCCATGGCCAGCCAGTGCTGCACTTCCTCAAAGCTGCGGCCGCAGCCCTTGCACTCTGCGTCACCCTGGCTGGTCGAGCAAATGGCAATGCAGGGCGTGTCGGGCATGCTGGCATACCACTCCAACCAGGCTGCATAGGCCGCCTCGGAAAACGCCGCCGCGCTGACCTGCGTGCTGCGCGCGTAGACCATGCAGGCATACACCTCGGCCAGGGCCCGTGTGGGCGCCGGCAGCGTCACGCCGTCGGGCGAGGGCAGGCGTGCACGCCAGTAGTTGATGGCCGACTCCAGGTCGGTGATGTGGATATGGGGCACGGACGCCGCAGACAGGACAAATGGGTGGCGGGACAGGGGAGGCGCATCATAGCCCAGCGGCGCGGGTGAAGTGCTATTCTTCGCGCCATGAAACTCATCGCAAAATGGCTGCTCAGCGCGGTCTCGCTATTGGCCGTGGCCCACCTCTACAGCGGCGTGGAGATCAAGAGCTTCACCTCAGCCCTGATCGCCGCCCTGGTCATCGGTCTTTTCAACTCGGTGTTGCGGCCTATCCTGGTGATACTGACTCTGCCAGTGACCGTGGTGACGCTGGGTCTGTTCCTGTTTGTCATCAACGCGCTGATGTTCTGGGCCGCCGCCGCCCTGCTGGCGGGCTTCAATGTCAGCGGCTTTGGCGCCGCGCTGATCGGTTCGCTGATTTATTCGGTGCTGGGCATCGTCATCGACTCAGCGCTGCAGCGTCTGTTCCCGAACCAGTGATTCCACATAACGGGTGCGGGTGTCCACGATGGACGCCTCGAAATGGTCCGTGCCGGCACCGCCCTTGCGCGCCCACTCCTGCGCAGTCTTGAAACGGCTCAGTGCGGCCGGGTAATCCAGTTGGGCAACACTGACCTCGGCCTGGGCCCGTATGGAGCTCAGCGTGCGGCCTTCGGCGGCATAGGTGCTGGAGAGTAGTTGCCAGGCCTGGGCATCGCGCGGGTGGTCGGCCACCCAGGTTTGCAGGTTCTGTGTCGTGGCCTCCAGACTGCCCGCCGCGGCACCGGAACTGGCCGCGGCGGCCGACTGCTGTGCCGTGGTGCTCAGTTGCAGTTGCGCCTGCGCGGTCAGGAACAGTTCCGCGCGGCTGGGGCTGGTCTTTTCCGATGGGTTTGGCGCGCCGCTTTGCAGCAGGCGCAGCGCACCCGCGCCATCGGCCTGGGCCAGTTTCAGCTCTACGCCCAAAAGGCGCGCCAGACGGGCCGCGGCGGCGTCCTTGCGCACGTTGTCCGTCAGACGGTTCCATTGGTTCTGGGCGTCTTTGTAGTCCCGCAGCTTGATGGCGGCCAGCGTGGCACCATAGAGGATGCCGGCTTGTTGGGTCGCCGATTGCTTGGCCAGCAAGACCGGGTCGGCCTCCACGGCCCATGTACGCAGTGCATCGACCGCCGAGTTGGACAACACCCGCGCGCGCGCGGTCATCATGGCCTGATCGGCCTCCTGCACATTCTGGCGGGCGGCGGGGTTGGGTGCGCTGCCGGTGTCGGGCAGTTCGATGCGCGACTGCATGTCGGCCATGCGCTCGGTACTCAGCGGGTGGCTGCGCAGGTAGGGGAAATTGCCGTCATCGCTCAGGCGCGATGCCTGCTGCAGTTTGGCAAACATGGACACAAAGCCCTGGGGCGCAAAGCCGGCCTCGGTCGATACCGAGAAGCCTACGCGGTCCGCTTCGCGCTCCATATCGCGCGAAAAGTTGAGTCGACTTTGCACGCCGGCGGCCTGGCTGCCAGCCAGCACGGCACTGGCGGCGTTCGGACTCTTGCCAGCGGCCAATATGCCCAGGATCATGGCACCCAGCAGCAAGGGTGCCTGCTGGCTCTGGCGCGTCATCATGCGGGAAATGTGACGCTGCGTGACGTGGCTCAGCTCGTGCGCCAGCACCGAGGCCAGCTCATCGCGGCTGGTCACCACGGCCATCAAGCCCAGGTGCAGGCCCAGATACGCACCGGGCAGCGCGAACGCATTGACGGTACGGTCCTTGCCCAACAGGATCTCCCAGGCATAGGCGTTGTCCAGCTCGGGCTGCAGCTCACCGCGCGCCCGGGCAGCCGCCAGCAGGGGCTGCCAGATGCCCTGCACGTACTCCATCAGCACGGCATCGTCTACGTAATCCGGGTCGCGGTAGAGCTCGCGGGCGATGCTATCGCCCAGCTTGCGCTCGGCGCCGGGCGTCATATCGGCGCCATCCCCCAGGTTGGGCAAGGCACTGCTGCTGGATCCGCCACCGGTTGGGGCGGTTTGGGCATAAACCGCCGGCGCCACCCATGATGCTATTGAAAATATAGCTGCACAAGAAGCAATGGCGAGGGCTGATAACCGATAAGGTTTGAAGCGTTTGGTCAAAATGGGTCCAGAGGCATGGTCGCCACAATATGGGCGTCAACCGGGTCGAGAAACACGGTCCAGTAGTGGTCACGGCCAATCAGCGGCACATACAGTGCGGTTTGCGGGTTGCCGCCTGCGGCGCCAACCACCTGGTCAATCTCAGAAGCCTTGCCGGCGAACCGGGTCTTGAGTGCGGTAACCGGCTTGGCTTCTTTGAGGATCGTAGGCAGAGCCTTGGCGTAGGCCTGCCACAACTCGGGTCGGGCCACCAACCCCACGCCAGCTACGGCCGCCAATGTGAAGTCCACTTTTTCGCTTTCACTTTTGAAGTCCCGCAGAGACAACAGCGTAGGCCCAGTCAGCGGCAGCGCCTCAATGCCTGCTGGCGCTTTCTTCAGTTCTTCCGGGGTCAACTCCACCGCGTGCACCACACTGAAGCGGTTGTACTCAAACACCATATGCACGGGCCGCGCCACACAGACCGTCCATAAACCGTAACCCAATGCGAGCAATTGCAACGTGGCGATGACAACCAGGTCCCGCCGCAGCACCGGCCAGGCCTTCACACGATTGAACACGGCCAGTGTCAGCAGCGGGCCCAGGATCACGTCCACGGTCACCAAGATCAAGAAGAGCTCCCTGCCACCCGAGATTTCTCGGTAGGGGTAGGGATACCACACGCCAAACACCAAAGCTGCGGCCAACGCGGCAATGGTCAGGCTCAATGTCAGATGGATGGCGCTGGCTTTGAGGCGGTCGCGCCAAAAATCGGGCGGATGGGATGCCATGTTCATACGGTACGAGAGGGTAGTTGAATCCGGTTCCGGCAAGCGTGAAGCTCAGGTAAAGTTGACGAGCACCGACTTTAGGGTGTTTTTTGAGATTTTCAATACCCTGCCATGCACAAGCTCACCCATTTTGACGCCCAAGGCCAAGCCCACATGGTCGACGTTGGCGCCAAGCCCGCCACGCACCGTACGGCCATTGCCAGCGGGCGCATCGACATGTTGCCCACGACGCTGGCCTTGATCACAACGGGTACCAGCAAGAAGGGCGATGTGCTGGGCATTGCCCGCATTGCAGGCATCCAAGGCGCCAAGAAGACCAGTGACCTGATTCCGCTGTGCCACCCCATTGCGCTGACCCGTGTGGCACTGGAGTTCGTGCTCTCTGAGGCCACCAGCACACAACCCGCCCATGTGCAATGCCAGGCGACCGCAGAAACCGTGGGGCCAACGGGCGTGGAGATGGAGGCCCTGACCGCCGTCCAGGTGGCCTTGTTGACCATCTATGACATGTGCAAGGCGGCGGACCGCGGCATGACCATCACCGATGTAAAACTGCTGGAAAAACACGGCGGCAAGTCAGGGAGCTTTGTTGCTGCTTAGGGCCTGGGCCCAGCTTGCATGCTCTTTGGGAAACGCCGCCTTGTAACGCTGAAGGTAGTAGACGGCCACGTCATTGCGCCCCAGCATGGTGGCGCTTTCGATCAGCCTCTCGACCACCCGCGGTTCCGGCGAAAAGTGCAATAGTTGCTGCGCCAAGCCATGCAGGTGGGCGGCATTGTCCGCCGTCAGCGGCGTGGTGGTCAGTTCGGCAAACAGCACCTGGTTCTGAAACAGCGAGGCGTCACGCACCTTGTCCATCGTGCCCTCCCGGTAGGCGCTGGCACGATCGGCCTGCGGCAGGTACAGCTGGCTGGCGCGCCAGTAGTTCCAACCCGCAAAAGTCAGAAATGCTATCAAAATAGCAGCAATACATTGAATCAATACGAGGGCTATAGGCGAAATTAATACAACCCCCTCCCCGGAGGGCCACTCTGAAGAGCCCCCTTGTGGCACCGTGGCAGACATGCCCGCCGTCGTGCACAGTAGCCACACCGACAAGCCCGCGGCCATCTGAAACGGACCGTACCACAGGGGGTACTCCACCAGGCTGTGCAAGCCCACCACGGCCAGCACACCCCACGCCAACTGACGGGCGGGCACGCGTTCCCGCCAGGGGCTGCTCCGCCAGACCAGCCAAGCCAATGCAGCGCTGGCCACAATTGCAAAGGGGGCACCCAACTCCACCGCCCAGTGCAGGGGCAGATTGTGGGCGTTGTCCAGAATGTCACAGAAACGCTCTTGGGGGTACAGGGTTGTAAAGTGGGCAAAACCCAATTCGCCCCAGCCCCAGCCCAGCCAAGGCTTTTGCGCAATCAGCTGCAGCACGTTGGCCCACAAGACGCGGCGGCTGCCACAACCCGATTCTTCGTTGAACCGCCCCAGGAGCCCGCCACTCTCGATTCCGGTGGTCACGAACAGCAGCCAGGGCAGCACCCACAGACACACCAGGTAGGTGACCAGGGCTGCCAAGGCGGTCGCTACGAAGCGTCCGTGCGGCTGGTGCAACACCGGGCGTTGGTTCCGCGTGGGTAGCCACCACAGCAAGCCCAAGCCTGCCACCAGCCACCATTGCAAGAGACCGGTGCGCGAGCCGCTGGCCGCATTGGCACAGGCGAGCAGCACCATAGCGCCACCCCACAAGAAGCACCGCGCGGCGCCAGGCCCTGACGTCGGTTGACCATCGTTGGCGGCAGGGGGCTGCCAGCTAGCAACCCGCCACAGCAGGGCCAGCAAACCTATGCTGCACAGCGTGGCAAACTGGTTGCGCTGGCGCAGATTGGCATAGGCCTCCCCCGCGCCGACTTGGCTCACCCAGGGACTGAGCACTTGCGCTTGGCCAAAGTACTGCAACAGCCCCATCGCAGCGCTGACCAGTGCCGCCAACAGCCAGGCATTGGCAATGGCTGTCGTGCAGCGGTTCTTGTGGATGCTGCCCCCCATGAAACCGACGGCAGCCAACAAGGCTGCCACACAGGCCCACGACGCCAGCAAGGGCACGGCAGCAGGCATGGGGCCGGGCGAAAACGGATTGAGCCAGGGCAGGACCACCAGCACAACGACAGCAATCGGTAGCCTATGATTGGCAAATGAACAAGATGAGCAAGCCATGGGTGATGTAGTTGCAGTGGTCGGTCTGGGCTATGTAGGTCTACCGCTTGCGGTGGCATTTGGGAAGTTGATGCCAACTATAGGTTACGACCTGAGCGCGCAGAAGCTGGACAGCTACCGTCAGCACACAGACCCCAGCGGCACCGTCAGCGATGCGGACCTGCAGGCCGCGCAACTGCTGACGTTTAGCGGTGATGCCGCCGCACTGGCCCAGGCCAATATTCTGATTGTCGCCGTCCCCACCCCCATTGACGCCGCCCGCCAGCCCGACCTGGGACCACTGGTACGCGCCAGCGAGAGCATAGGCGCCCATCTGAAGGCAGGGGATGTGGTCATTTACGAATCCACGGTATACCCCGGTGCCACCGAGGAGGTGTGCATCCCGGTGCTGGAGCGGATGTCCGGGCTGCAATGGAAACGCGACTTCCATGTGGGCTATTCACCTGAACGCATCAACCCCGGCGACAAACACCACACCTTGGTCAACACGGTCAAGGTCGTCGCGGGGGACGACCCGGCAACCTTGGAACGGGTCGCCAGTTTCTATGAGAAGGTTGTGACGGCTGGGGTGCACCGGGTCTCATCGCTCAAGGTCGCGGAAGCGGCCAAGGTCATAGAGAACACGCAACGCGACTTGAACATCGCGCTGATGAACGAACTGGCGGTGATCTTCAACATGATGGGCTTGGACACCTCCGAGGTGCTGTCCGCTGCGGGCACCAAATGGAATTTTCTGCCGTTTCGTCCGGGCTTGGTGGGCGGTCACTGCATTGGCGTGGATCCCTACTACCTGACCTACAAGGCCGAGATGCTGGGCTACCACCCGGAAGTCATTCTGGCGGGACGGCGCATCAATGACGGCATGGGCAAATACATTGCCGAGCAAACGGTCAAGCAGTTGATACAGGCGGGCAGCCCCATCAAAGGCGCCAAAGTGAATGTGCTGGGCATCACCTTCAAGGAAGACGTACCGGATCTGCGTAATTCCAAAGTCTGGGACTTGATCGCCGAGTTGCGCACCTATGGGGTCGAGGTGTTTGTGCATGACCCTGTAGCAGATGCGGATGAAGCGCAGCAGGCGTATGGCGTCGAATTGCTGACCTGGGACGCCTTGCCGCGGGCCGATGCCATCGTGGCCGCCGTAGCGCATGCGGCCCTACTGTTCAGACCGCTGAGTGACTGCGTCGGGAAGGTGATGCCGGGCGGCTGCTTTGTTGACGTCAAGGCCCGATTTGACGCCACTGCACTGGCCGCGGCCGGGCTTGGTGTGTGGCGCCTGTAGTTCATGGTCAAGCAACCGCATCCCCCTGCCTACGCTTACGCGGTGCACGCCAACTCGTCCGCCACGAAAGTAGCGCGTCTGGTTGGGAGCGGCAAGCGTGTGCTGGAGCTAGGCTGCGGGCCTGGAATGATCACCCGCTTGCTGGTAGATCAACACTGCAGCGTGACGGCCCTGGAGCGGGATGCCGAGGCGGTTGAAGCCGTGGCCCCGTATTGTGAGGCCGTGCGCCGCTGCGACCTCAATGACCCGGCGTGGCCAACGGTTCTGGCCGGTACCGGTCCGTTCGAGGTCATTGTGGCCGGCGATGTTTTGGAGCATCTGTTGGACCCCTGGACAACCGTGGGACGCCTGACCCCGCTGCTCGCCGAAGGCGGCCACGTCGTCATCTCCTTGCCGCATGCGGGTCACAACGCCGTCGTCGCCAGCCTGTTGGCCAGTGATTTCGCCTACCAGCCCTGGGGCCTGCTGGACAAGACCCACATCCGCTTCTTTGGTATGCACAACATACAGGCGCTGTGCAACGACGCAGGCCTCAAGATCACCGAGGTGGACTATGTGCTCAAACCACCTGAGCAAAGCGAGTTCGCCCGCCGCTGGCACCAATTGCCCCAAGCGACCCGGCTTGCGCTGGACAGCAATCCCTTCGGGTCTGTTTACCAGGTGATTGTCAAGGCGGTCCCCCATTCAGCCGCAGGCAAGGGCCTGCAAATCGCGTCGCTACCGGTTCCGGACACTGCGAAGCCGCACAGCGGCAAGAGGCTGTTGCACTTTCTGCTCTCCTACATCAGCTTGGGCACTCGGCGGCGAATTGCAAACCTGATGGCACGCGCGGGCCTGCGCCGCTGACCGCTGCTGGCTCCGCCATCAACGTACGGTAGGCAGGCCATGTCGCAGCAGCATGGTCAGCTTGTGCGGAAGGATATTGAATACGGAAAAGAAGCGGATGCTTGCGCTACCGGTCTTGTTCCGCATTGCGGACCTTGTAGCCCTCAGTTCTTTGCGTCGCCGGAATAGGGCCGGCACAATCGGCCCATAGATCAGCTTCCAAAAGGCCCGGTTGCGCAGCACCAGCGACAGCAACAGACCTTCGAGTGACAACAGGACCACATGGAGGGGCAGTATGAACTGCAGTGCGGGCGTCGGGTAGCTCATCACCATGACAAAGGTCTTGTTGCGCTCGGACAAGGCGCGGCGCCTGAAGCTGGTAGACAACCTGCCACCCTGTGCCTTGCCGCCACCAAAGCTTGCGCCCACATGGTGGCGGTAACCGGATACACCCAGCGCACGCACCCGGTAGCCGCACCGCCTGGCTCTGCAGCATAGGTACAGGTCTTCGCCAATGGATCCAAACCAGGGCGGAAAGCCACCTAACTCTGTCCACAGCGATGTGTCGATCCATAGACAGGCGCCGGCCACCATGCCCACGTCGTTCTGCTGCGGGTCGAGATTGGGAACCGGGTTCAAGAAGAGGTCTAGTCGGGCTCCAATGTCGAGCAGTGCGCCAGTGCCGGCATCGTACTGTGGCAAGCCCAGGATGGCGGGTTGTTGCAGGCGTTGCGCCTCCTGCAGCAAGGTGCTGATGGCATCGGGAAATAGCGCCGCATCGTTATTCAACAACAGCAGATATGCACCGGTAGCGGCTGCGGCCATGCGGTTGTTTGCGATGCAAAAGCCTACATTCTCCGTACTTTCCATGACCATGACGCTGGGGTAGGTCGCGCGGATATGGGTCAGGGAACCGTCGCTGGAGTTATCGTCGTGTACGATGATCTCCACCCCAAAATCACCCTGCTGTGCGAGCACCGATTGGATGCAGTCATCGATGACTGCCATGCCGTTGTAGTTGGGGATGCAGACAGAGATCAAGGAACGGGTGTGGACATGATCACGCATCGCGGTTGAAGTGTCAGTTGCCATGGGCGTTCGCGTCTGCCAGACGATCATAAATGGCGGTGAACTCGCGCACCACCCGGCTCCAATCAAAGTGCGCAAGAACAAACTGCCGCCCCGCGCGGCCCATGGCGACGCGATGTTCGGGATCGGACAGTAGCCGAACCGCTTCGTGCGCAAGCGCATGGGAGTCGCCCGCGGCGAAGATGACCCCACTGACACCGTCTTGAATGACTTCCTGCACCGACGAAAAGTTGGATGCAAGAACGGGGCATTCGCATGCCAGTGCTTCCAGGCAAACCACAGGAAGCCCTTCCGCGCCCACCGAAGGGAAGACCAGCAGCGCGGCTCTGCGGTAGTAAGTCACAAGATCTCGGTTGGGTATGGCGCCGTCGAAGCGAATGCTGTCACCCATTCCGAGTGCATTGACCTGGTCCTGCAATCGCTGTCGCTCGGGGCCGGAGCCCACAATGCGCAGCGTGCAGTCGGGAAAGGCACGCAGAATGTCCGGCATGGCGCCCACTAGGGTATCCACCCCTTTTTGCGCATCCAGCCGCCCCACAAACAACAGTTGCCGACTCTCACGCGGCTCCGAAGATTGCGGGATAAACAGTGCACGTGCATCAACACCCATTGGTATGACCGACATCGACTGCACGGCCCCGTCTAGCGCCTGAGCCTTGTGTTGCATCGCCGCACTGACAACCGTCAAGGCATTGGATTGACGGGCAGCAAAGCGCTTGATGCGGGTGAACAGTCCGCCTTGCAAACCGTTGAGGTCTGTCCCATGTGACGTGCAGACCAATGCGGGAAAGCGCGACAGCACGCGTTTTGCCAAGGCCGCCGCAAACCCCTGGGGGAACAGCCAATGGGCATGGACCACATCAAAATGCTGCGACCTCAGCAATCGCAGCATCGCAACCCATTGAAAACCCAGGAAAAATGGCACCAGCAAATAACGCAGGCGGTTGCTGCGCAGCTTGGCCATGATGCCCCCTTGGTAGGCCAGGCTTTCTCCCCAATCCCAGAAATACCGAAAACGCACGACCTGAATACAGCCCAAGGTCTCACGCGTCGCGGCGCCCGGCGCGTGAGGTGCCAATACCCATATGTCAAAGCGCTCGGACAGGCGTTCGCACAGCGCATGCACAAAGGCCGGCTCGGTATCACCCACCCACCTGGGAAAGGTGGAGGTCAGTACCAGCACACGCTTGCGTTGGCCGTTGCCGCTACTTGGGATCACTGTCTTTGTAGATGAGCATCGTGATCTGCTCGGATATGAGCCCGATCAGGAAGATCAACACCGATGTTGTGAACAGCAACACACTCATATTGGAGAAGCGATGCTGGGTGAAATAGGTAAACAGGTAATAGCCAAACGCCGTGGAGAAAAACAGCAGGCTGATTGGGAGAAACAGCTTGAGCGGTGAGTACAGCGTACCGATCTTGAAGATGATCAGCAAGAAGCGCATGCCATCCTTAAGCGGGTTGATATGGCTTTTGCCTGCCGTGCGCTTGGGTGCGTGGATGGGTACATAGGCCACACCATGACCTGCGCGGAAGAAACTCATTGTGATCGTTGTGGGATAGGAGAACCCATTGGGCAACAGGTACAAGAACTGACTGAAGTGCTGGGCCTTGACCGCCCGGAAGCCGGAGGTGAGGTCCTGCACGGTTTGCTGGACCATCCAGGTTGCGAGCTTGCTGAATACGTCGTTGGCCACCGCCCGGTGCGCCCCAGCGTGAGAGCCCGATTGGCGCGCACCGACCACCATGTCATACCCCTCGGCCAATTTTTCCAATAGCCTCGCAATGTCCGATGGCTGGTGTTGGCCATCTGCATCCATGAACACAATGATGCTGCCACTGGCCGCGCGCGCACCGGTTTTGATGGCTGCGCCGTTGCCCTTGGAGTAGGGGTGTGTGACCACGCGAACACCGTGGGTGCGGCACACGGTTTCGGTGTCATCCGTAGACCCGTCATTGACCACGATGATTTCCGTACCTAGGGGTACGCACTGCGACAGTTCGGGCAACAATTTCTGCAGCCCGCCCGCCTCGTTGCGCGCAGGAATAACGACCGAATACGTATCAGCGCGGGCTTGCATGGTTGTCAATCGTTTCAAATATTTTTTTCAGGTGATCGAGGCTCGGCTTGTCGCGCGACGGCACGGCAATGTTCAATAGCCGCGCATATTCCTGCTTTGCTTGGTCTACTTTACCGGATTGCACATACAGCTGAATCAAATTCATGCGCAGCGCAATGGAGGCGGGGTCGCTTGCCACCGCAGCTTGCGCGTATTCGATTGCCAACGGAATGGCGTGCGATACAGCAACGGCATAGTCCATCGCGAGGGCATACAGCATGGAACGCGTTATGTTGTCCAGGCTTGGGTTGGCGATGCCGGCCTGGATCAGCCCCGCCACTTCGTCGTCGGTCATGCACAGTTTGTGATCGGCCAGCATGGGCGACAAACCCTGCAGCAAACCGCGGTCTTCCGGGTTGAAGCGCGTGCTTGCAAAGTGCTTGAGCACGTCCGCCGCAAGGCGCGGGTCCTTGGGCTTGCCAGCGATGCAATCCAGGTACACCAAGCCGATCACGGCCGTTTTGCCACTGCTATCCAGCGCCGCAGCACGCTGCAAATGGGCTCGCACCAAGTCATAGGCTTGCGCGCCCCCTTGACCGGCCTCAAACGTTCTTTCCAGGACGCCGACGGCATATTCGTAATTCGCCCGGGCCGACTGCGGGTGATTGGACACTTCAATCTGGCGGCGACTCAAGTCACTTGACCATTGCGAAGCTCGCAGGTGGCTGACAAAACCGCAATACACACAGAAGCCACACAGTACAGCGAGCCGCGGCATGGTCCATTGCTTATTCGCCTGTGCGCTTGGCAAGAGCACGCTGACAAGCCACAGCAGTGGCCCAACGGAGGCTATGTAGTTGCGGTGTTCAAACGCAATCTCCAGGGGCAACAGCGTCGATTCCAAGGCGTGCGAGACCAAAAACCAGAACACGGCAAACGCGAACAGTGGTTGACGCTTACGCAAGCAATAGGCCCAGGCGATGACCCCCATCCAGCCCACAATGGCCAACAGCGTTGCGGGCGGGGCCAAGATGCTGCGCGAAACGGCGATGTCGTCGTGGTACAGACCAAAAGACTTTGCCACCGGCAATAGCAACTGTTGCCCATAGAACCACAACACGCGCGCCTCGGTCATCAAACGCTCTTGCAGGTTGAAATCCCGCAAACGGTAACCGGACGTCACGATCTCCCAGTATGTCCAACACAGTATGCCCAACAGTGCCCCTGCTAACAACGTCAACGGCCATCGGATGGTGAGTGGGATGCGGCCTAGGCTGCGCAGTAACAACCACTCACACAGAAAGAGATACAGTGGAAACAGGATGCCCGTCTCTTTGGAGAAGACCGCGGCCGGCAGACAGGCCAGGAGGCTCAGTGCAATGGCACCCCATCCACGCCAGGACTGCATCGTGCGTCCGTAAAGATAGAGCAATATGCCTGCAAGCATGAAAAGGGCTGACAGACTGGTCATGCGCTGCACGACGAGCAATATGGGCAGCGCATTCATGGGATGCACGGCCCAGAGAACCGAGGCACAGGCAGCCATGCACCACGCCTGCGGGGTACTGAGGCCGGGTTTTGCAAGTGCCAACACTTGCCGCGCCAGCATCAGAACGATCAGGGCATTGGCGTAATGGATGCCCAGATTGAATAGTTTGAACGAAAAGGGAGACTCACCAAAAAAGTAGTAGTTCAGTGCGAAGCTGAGCATGCTCAGCCCACGCCCCATGGGACCAGCTACGCCACTGCTAGCAGCGGCTTTCCAGGCCGCCCAAGAATCGTCCGCCACACGCAAAGCACGGTTGCCGACGATATTGCCAAAGTCATCAAATGCAAAGGCTCCCGAGAGCCCAACCCAATAGATCGCAAGCAATACGGCGCCCAAGGCCGGGACAAAACACAGCGGGAGGAGGCGAGTGGACTTCAAGAACGGAATATGTTGTGTCAAAAAAAAAGCCCCGCCGCAGCGGAGCTTTTTACCTGTAGCCGAAGATTAACGGCAGTTAGCAGGCTTGTACTTAGCATTGATGGAGCCGCTGCAAACCCAGCTCACAACACCGTCGGTACCAGCATTGCCCATCAAAGTGATGGTGCTACCAGAAATCTTGGCTTCGCCCTTGGCCGTAGCAACCAGAGTAGCGGTGTTTGTTGCGGCAGTGGAGTAGTCAATCTGGGAAACATAGGGAGAGGATTGCGCGCCAATACCAGCGGATGTTGCGTTGGCAGGCATGTGACCCAGGGTCTGGAAGGCCTCAGCAACCGAAGTCTTGCCGCCAGATGCAGCCAAAACCACTTCACTGGTCTTTGCACGAACCGTGTAATCTTGGTATGCAGGCAACGCCACAGCGGCCAAGATACCAATGATGGCCACGACGATCATCAGTTCGATGAGGGTAAAACCCTTTTGGATAGAACGCTTCATAGTAAAACTCCTTGTTGAATAGAAAGTGAAGGCGAAGCGATTAGAGCACTTTTCATGCCACTTTGGTAGCCCTACTAGCGCGCCCGCAATGGTGGCAATTTGAGAGAAAAAGAACAAATTTTGTACTCTGCCGGCCAAGAAAGGACTTTTTTGTCAGGATGATTCATCCCATTTTTGCCTTTACCATGCCGTAGAAGGCATCTTCCAAGTTGCGAGCAAACCGCTTTCCATCGAACAGAGCGGACGCCAGCGCCTTGGCGCGCAGATCAGAACGCAAGCTTGCCAACGTGCTCAAATCCTTCGCCTTTTCCACAGCCATCTGCACGTAGTCCTGCTCGCTCCTCGCGACCCAATCATCGAGTTCGACGCAGTGCAACATGCTTTCACCTTGGCGTGCCAACAAGGTGTTACCCGCCAAGGTCACGGTTGGCACCCCCATCCACAGAGCCTCCGCTGTTGTGGTGCCGCCCGGATAGGGAAATGTGTCAAGGATCAAATCCACCTCGGAATAGGACCGCAGGTACTCTTCGCGCGGGACTCTACCAATCAAATCCACACGGTCAACATCGATGTTGGCGATCGCCAGGCGGCGTTTGACATCAACGACTGTGGCTTCATGGTTGAGGGGGACTCCATGCAATCTGAACCGCGCCGATGGCATTCTCTCCAGGATTTGTGCCCAGAGCGCCAGCGTTGCGTCAGTGATCTTGTTGAGTGCTTGGTACGACGCAAAGGTCGTATAGCCTTTGCGCAACGCCGGCACGCTCCCGGCCGTGACAGGCTGCAGCGTAACCGGGGGGCTGAAGCACAGACGCGTTTCGGGCAGAAACCAGAGAGCTTCTGAATAAAACTGCGCCTCGTCCTCGTGGACAGATGTTTTATCTACCAAGATGTAGTCCATCTCCGCAACACCTGTGCTGGCCCAGTAACCCAGCCATGCCACCTGAACCGGGGCCGGGCGCCAAGCAAATACAGGTAGACGTGTCTGCCCGGTATGCCCGGAAAGATCCACCAGCACATCAATCCCGTCGGAATGGATTTCCTCCGCCAATTCCTTATCCGTCATGAACGAAACACTCCTCCATTCGGAGAACAATTTCTTGAGGTGTTCGGTGAGCGCGTCTTCCGTCACCCGGCTGGAATAAGCAACACTTGTAATCTTGCCAGGATCAAGCGCCGACAACACGTTGACCAGGAACATGCCCACGGGGTGCGAATGCAAATCAGCCGAGACAAACCCCACGCGCAAGGGGCGCCCTGCTCTAGGAATCTGCGTACTTAGCCAGCTTGTAAAAGGCTTTGCCCGCGCGCTGGCTTGTTTGCCATAGTTTCTGGCTTCTTTCAAATAATCGGCCGGGTCGTAACCAGGCAAATAGCTGAGATCAAACAGCAAGTTCTGGTGCACATATAAATACTGGGGATTGATTTCCAGAGCCTTTCGGTAGCACTCCACGGCCTTGTCGCGCTCGCCCAGCATTTGATAAGCAGTCGCCATATTCGCATAGGCCTGGGCATTGTCCGGCTCGAATGACAGGATTGCCTTGCAATTCTTGAGCGCAGAGAAATGGTCCCCCAGCCTGATCTGCGCAGTACTTAAGTTGAACAAAATGACTGCTTCATTGGGCTTCAGTTGCTTGGCCAACGAAAAGCTGGCTGCAGCCGCAGCATAGTCACCCGTTTCCAAATGCAGGTTGCCACTGAAATAGTGGAAATTGACGGTGTCGGCACCAAAAGCCGGTCCCTGGCTCATCACAAGCTGCGCTTCTTTGGGTTGGCTGCTTTGCGCCAGGGCAATACACAGATCACGCCGGCAGAGATCAAAATCAGGCTTGATCGCCAAGGCCTTGCGGTAACTCACAATCGCCTGCAACCACTCATTGCGATCCCTGCACAAGTTCGCAAGCATATAGTGCGCGTCAAAATCATCGGGATCGAGTTCGACCGCCCGCTTGAGCATTTCTTCTGCATCGACCCATCGCCGCTGTTCCAGCAGAACATAGCCAAGATTGGAGTAGCAGACAGCGTTCGTTGGGTCCGCCGCAACACCATTGCGATAGCATTGCTCGGCTTCGACGAAATTTTCATCGCCTAGAAATGCATTGCCCCGCCTCTTCCACTCATCTGCAGTCACTTGGACCACAGCTTGCGGAACAACATTCACAGCGTGCTCTTGGTGGACCGATAAGTCACCTTTGCGGCTCTCAAACTTTGCGGCCAACCATTTCAGCATAGAACTCTTGCCCTTGATTCAAGAAGAATTAATTTTATAAGCGAACATCCACAACCATGCGCAGCTAGTATGTCCGCTTTGCTAAACAGATCATTCGTAATTGCCTTTGCCTCGCTCATCGCGTTCGGCTTATTCGCCGTCGGCGCGTCCTATCCCCTGGATGTCCGCGTACGGGGCGACGCCTACGGCTATTTGAAAATAGCGGAGGGATTTGGCAGCCTTGCCTCTGCACTTTCCTATGCAGGCGACCGAACCGTCGGACTTCCTTTTTTGGAATATGCCGTCCACGCCGTGCTTTCGGTGTTCTACCCCACGGTCTACCTACTTTCTTGGATCAACACGGTCGGCGTGGCAATGCTGATCATCCATTTGGTTGCCTCTTGGTTGTTTGCAGCATGGGCACAAACAGCGAACTTTGTCCTTTCCAAGGGGGCCCGCTATTGGGTCTTCGTGTATTTGGCGACCTGCCCCGTTCTGGTTGGCCATGTAACCAGTCCACTTTCCGACACTCTATCCGTTGATCTTGTTCTGCTTGGTTTGGTGGCGTTGACCGCCAGCCTTGGCGCTCAACGTATCTCCAAGTGCCTGCTGTTTTCGGGGCTTGCAGCTGTATGCCTAGGATTTTCAATCCTGGTGCGTCCCGCCTCCTTGATAGGCCTAACGGCGGCATTGCTGGTTTGCTGGGGAATTGTATGCAGAGGGTCTCATCTCCATAGGATTGCTCTCGGCACCCTATCGGTGGGCTGCCTGATCATGCTGGCGCCACAAGGAATTCATTGCACCGAAAAATACGGCAGTATCTGCTTGCAGTCACCCAAGACCTTCGATGCACATGCAAGCATGCAAGCTGGGTTGCGAGGAGCCCGCCTGATGTGGTCGCAAAAAAACGAGTTTCCCGGGACGTTGCCCATGGTTGCAGATTCGACCATGTTCAATAACTATTTCCTCCAGTGCCACATCGACTCCACCATCGGCTTAAGCGACTCTTCCTTGACGGGATGCCTTGCGACCCGGCCATTGACCTTGCCTGCTTTTGTTGCAAAGAAGTGGGTAGGTCTTTTTGACTATTTTCGCTTTACGCCCTACCTGGAAAACTGGACATCGCCCTGGCTGCGGAACATAAGCCGCGGCTATGGCGCATTGGCTTGGTTGGGATTTTCACTGTGCTTGCTCGCACTGCTGGAACTCCGAAAGGAGAGTGTCAGATCAGCCCTGCGAGCACGATTAGTCAACCACTCCGGTGCAGTCTTCCTTGCAACCTATTCGGTGGTAATGCTGGCACAGCACACTGCACTGCATACGGAAGAGCGGTACGGCTTTCCGCTCATACCAATCTGCATTGCTGTTCTGTTCGGATATGGCGAACACGCAATTGCATGCGCGCGATCTGGTCGCTGGCGTCGTCTCGCAATATTGCTGTTAGTTTGTGTGGTGGCCTTGGCACTATTTATCTCACAGATTATTGCTTGGGATCGTTCGTCTTTTGCAGCGAATGCGTGATTTTCGATAGCGCCGAGACTGTGCGCTTGGGTAACCCATTCAATACCGCCCGAGCAAGATAGCCCTTTGGTCCATCAACAGCACATTCCAATGCGCAAGGCTGGGCAGCTTGCGGATTGAATCGAAATCACCCAAGGTCAGCAACATATATCGGACATCGTACTTCGCTACAAAGTCCTTCAGCAGGCTATCGTCCTCCAGCAACCGCTCGGTATAAAGAATGTAGTCTGCGCCATACGAGTCAATACGTGAGTCCAATGACGGACGCAATCTGGGATAGGCTCTGTATACCAGCTCTGCACCATAGTCATAGCTGGTCAAAACATTGCCGCGCAAAGCCGCGTTATCCAATGCCTGGCGCATGGGTTTGGTGAAGCTTTGATTGAGGCCGGATTGATGTGGGTATGAGCCGAAGGCGTTGCCATATACCGAAGCCAATACCAATACTAGGCCACCCAAAGCAACGTTGACTCCGTAGAGCTTGGTCTGTGCTTCTCGACTTTGCATGCTGGGAGAAAGCAATGGCGGAAGTACGTAAGCTGCCACTATCCCAAGGTATACGAAGAAACGCGCGGACCTCAGCGCCATTGCTATGAAGAACAGCAAGAGAAGCGCATCGACCATGCTCAATCGTCGCCACCGCGCAATGCACACGGCACTAGTTGCAATAGCGCATCCCAAACCAATCCAGAAACCTCGCCACGTCCAGGCAATAGGGTTGAATGAAGATATCCATTCCAATACGTAGCCATTCGCGAACTCGGATCCTGTGAAGCTGACGACGAACACCAATTGGTCCCAACCGAACGGATTGATTACCGTACAAACCAAAGTCCCGAGCGCCAAGCCTGCGAACTTAGTGGCTGCGCTCTGAGGTGCTGGATGTAGTCGCGTGGAAGCAAGAGAGGCATCCAACCACGTGCCAGCAAAGAATATCGCCGCCACAATTGGTGACAAGATAAATGAGCCATGTGTGTTCGACCACAGTACCACCACCGCAGCCGCCCCTACCCAATAACGTATCAGCGAATTTCGACGAATACTTTCAAGTAGATGCAGGTAGACGACGAACAAAATCAGCGACATCAATTCGGGGCGCAGAAAATGTCGGAAATTTTCAACTCCCACGGCTAGAAACCCCAAAAGCAGTGCTAGGGGTAGGCATTGATTGCCGCGTCTATACGCGAGCCAAGCCACCATGGCAAAAAGTACCAGCCCCAGCGCGCCGAGAACCAGCGGCAGGCTACCCTCTCCCCCCCATTGAACGATGCCGTGAAAGAAGATCGAGGGGACCCATTCGTGCGCATTGAATTTGGCATCCTGAATCTCCGTAAAAGGAAAAAGCAGAGTCCTGGGGATTTCTTGGCTGTTGACAATGAGTTCACCAACTTTGGCTTGAAGCCAAAAATCGTTGGCCACCTGGGGGGCTACGCTGATAAAGCTGACGGCAGTCAAAATCGTCACCCATGCAGCAAGTCGCCACATCGTCAAAGGCGACGCGTAACTTTTTGCAGTCAAGACACTCTCCAATTTGGTATTTGCGGGCGGAACCACAGTTCCAGCGTGTCCGAGCAGAGCTGCACTTGACACAATCGAGCGCCCATTATTGGCGGATTCGGCCTATAAAATCGATTTATCCTTTGAATCAGGTACTTGGTTTCTATGCTGAAGTGGTTGAGTGCAAAATTTCAAAAGCGCAGGCCCGAACCAGACTTCATACGCCCCACGCCGACCGTCGACCACAGGGGTTCGGAGCAATGGCGAAAAGAGGGCAACGCCTTTCTGAACGACAACAATTGGTCTGATGCCGAGCGGTGCTACCGCAATGGTATTCATGCGGACCCTGAGGACGCAGTCTGCTATTCCAACCTAGGATATGTCTTGCTGCAAAGCGGGCGGGCACAAGAGGCGGAGCGCATGCTGGACAATGCCATTCAGCGCAACCCCACAGATTTTGACGCCTACTACCTGCTCGGCAATTTGGCGCGGGACCGCGGGGATAGCTTACGCGCAATTGCATGCTTCCGAACCGCTCTGCGCAGTAACCCGGACTTTGACTTCTGTCGTCGTGATCTTTGCGTGTTGCTGGCACAGATAGGCCAACCGCATGAGGCCCGCCTGATCATGGACCAGGGCCCTGCCTTTGACACCGACTCAGCGGACTACTACCTCTTCAAGGGGAACATGCACCTTGCCACGGCGGAGTATGCAACGGCGGTCGAGTGTTTCAAAAAAGCTGTGGAACGCAGCCCGCACGACGCCACCATTCTGATCAACCTGGGCGCGGCCCAAATCGGGCAGCGCGACGTCGTAACGGCTATTCAGACCTATCGCGAAGCGTTGGCCCTGGAGCCCAATCATGTGCAAGCCCATGCCAATATGGCCGCAGCATTCCAGTTGAATGGACAGCTTGATTTGGCTGTTCAAAGCTATCGGCAGGCATTGCAGATCAATCCACAGTACCTGTACGCGCAACAAAATCTTCTCTATGTCTTGTCCCATCTGCCGGGTTGCTCCACGCAAGAGTATCTGGCCGAGGCTAAGAACTATGGAGACAAGGTGAGCGCTGTTGCTACCCCCTTTACGCAGTGGTTGTGTACACCCAATGCCTCTAGCGAGAGACCGTTGCGAGTTGGCTTTGTGTCGGGAGACTTGCGTCAGCATCCTGTTGGGTATTTCTTGGAAAGTATCCTGTCAAGCATCGACCCCGGCAAAATCACCTGCATTGCCTATTCCAATGCAGTGAACGAAGATGCACTTTCCGGGCGACTCAAAGCCATCTTCTCCGAATGGAATGTCGTAGCCTCGGTGCCCGATTCGGAGTTGGCCGCTCAAATCCATTCGGACAAGATTGACGTGCTGGTGGACTTGGCCGGTCATACGGCGCATAACAGACTGTCCGTCTTTGCATGGCGCCCTGCACCGGTGCAAATTGCGTGGTTAGGTTATTGGGCCAGCACCGGCGTCACAGAAATGGACTACATCCTGGTCGACAAAGTGTCCGTTCGCCAAGAAGAGAAAGCGCAGTATTCGGAGCAATTGTGGTATCTGCCAGAAACCCGATTGTGTCTGAGCCCGCCCGTTGACGGAGCCAACCTGGTGAATACTGCGCTGCCTGCACTGCAGAAAGGGTATGTGACATTTGCTTCGTTCCAGACCCTGAGCAAAATCAGCGAAGCCACGTTAGCCGTGTGGTCCCAAGTTCTTGCCCGCTTGCCGACCGCGCGCTTGCGCCTTCAGAGTATTCCGCTAAGTCATTCACAAAGTATTTTGGACATGCATAGACGTCTGGTGCAGGCGCGCATCGATCCGCAGCGCGTGGACTTGATCGGAGGCACGTCCCGCGATGCCTATCTGGCTGCTTATAGCGACGTTGATGTGGTGCTCGATACATTCCCCTTCCCAGGAGGCACAACCACCGCTGAAGCTTTGTGGATGGGTGTGCCGACAATCACATTGACCGGCAATTCGCTTTTGGCCCGCCAAGGCGAGAGTATGCTGCGTTGCGCAGGATTACCGGACTGGGTCGCCGTCAGTGCGCAAGAGTATGTTGATCTGGCCGTGGAAAAAGTAAATGACTTGCACTGCCTCGCAAAATTGAGAGAAAACCTGCGCGCGACACTCAAGACATCCCCGCTCTATGACGCAGCGAGATTTGCAAAGAGCCTTGAAATAGCGCTTGAAGACATCACCAAGGCACAAACTCAGAGATGAACGGGGCTACATCCGATTTGGAGATGATTTGCGCTTGGGCTCAAGGTAAACCATCGTATTCGATGAATTGGTCGCTATGACAGAATAACTGTCCTCCAGCATTTTCAGGGTCAGCGGCAGTTCAGGTGCGGTGTATTTTCCCAACCCAAAATACAGGCATTGCACTTCGCCTTCTTTGACTTGGGCAATCAAGCGATCTTGGTCGGTCTTTAACACCGTCTCCACCAAACCCGGCCCCTTAAAGGGTGACACCAAGCCCGACTCAGCATAGTAAATGCCTTGTCGCTTGGACAAAATCAAGCAAGCTTTTCTATTGGTTGACCATTCTTTGATGAACGCTAGTTCGTTCATCACCGGCGGTGATTGAACTACACCGGGAGTGCCGACCGAGTTGATGACTCCATACATTATGTATTCCATATGCTGAATAAAGCCGTAGCAGCATACAGACACAACACCCACGAAAATCATTGGCAATAATATCTGAATCCTTGGCAAGAGCTTCGCGCGAATGGCCCGTATGAATTCATCGGTCAGGAGTAAGCCAACTACTATTGCCGGCCAGCACACTGAAATCAAATTCAAGACATGTGATCTGCCTTGGTAATAAACAAACAACCCAAGACCCAGTACACTGGCATAAAAGACCATATCCATTCGTCTGTTACCTGAAGCATACGCCCAAGAACGAGTGGCAACAAGCAGGCCTATGAGATATACGCCTAAAATTGACATCCAGGGGTGCATGTCCCGAGGCAGAGGCAGCATAAACAAGCCAAGGTCGAAAAATATCTTTTGATATCCAAAGAGCCATGGAAAATGCAGCGTAAAACCGGACTTGAATGCCAACAAGCCGAACAAAATTATCGAAACAAGCAGAGTGACGCCGACATGTGTCAGAACTATAAACATCAGCCTGTGTGAGGACCAAAATTCATTCATGCGCTCACATTTATTCTGGTTAAGCACTGACAGCAATAGTTTGGCGAGCAGAAATGCTCCAAAGGCGAGCACTACGAATAAGCCCGTATCCATATTCCAAAACATGCTTACCGCGCCCAAAGCAGAAACCAACGTGCCACGGAACAACGTAGGGCATTGAATGAATCTGAGGAAAGCGAAAACCGATAGCATGGGCCAAAAACTTCGTATCGGCCAATATTGAAAATAGGGATCTCGGACACCCGAGAACAGAGAGTGCGTGCCAAACGTTGTTCCGATCAATGCAATACCCCCTATCGCTAGCAAAATGGGGCTTTTGACGAACTTGCTTATAACAAAGAACAGGGCAGCCAGTGATATCAATTGCATCACCGCAAAGAATCCTGTCACCGTAATCACGGACGTCGATGAAAAGCGGAAAAAAGGTGCCAGCATCTCTGCCCACAACCCGTACTGAGATGGCAGGTCTGCCAGAACGGTCTTGCCACCAACGACTTGGCTGAGCACAAAAAAAATAGGATCGGCATGATTCCACCATTTCGCCGCCAGGGTGACGCCGTTGATTCCCAGAAATCGCCACGCACTGAGTTGAAGAATGGCTGTGGTGAGGAATAGTATCCACACAAATGTACTGGCACTGACCCTGTGGTGCCGTGATTTGAATTTAGTGCCTGAGATTTGTAAAAGGCAGAAAAGTACCGAAAACACAAGGCACTGGAGCAGGATAGTGACATGTGGATATCCCGCACTACCTTCGTCACCCACTATTCGAGCCAAAAAGTCGGAGACAAGGAACGGAGCAAGAAAGAGAAGGGCAATCACCAAGGGTAAAACCACTCTTAGCTTGATCTTTTGCTCCGCCTTCTGACGCGCAGCGGTATGCCTACATAGGAACCAACTGATAGCCAGAGCACCAAAGATGCTGAGCAACGCGATGCAGTCCAACGACGCTATCGATTGCCATCCACCTCGAATTCTCTCAACAACACCCCGATCAGGATATGACACCAATAGGAAGGTATAAATAGCTGCGGCAGTAGCAGCAGTAACAACAGCAAATACATTCAACTGGTCGAGTATTTTTGTCAAAACACCGGCCCATCGAGGTTGAATAGATGCAAGCGTGAAAAAAATGGCTCCCACCGGTATGGTGATAGCCAACACAATAAAGACAAATCTCTCTGCTGGCTCTGGGGAGATGTACCGCCGAGCCGATTCGATCAAGAGATCAGATGCCGCGCTTGGGGGCCGTGGTAAAAATTGATATGCCCAGGATAGGATGTACGCCATTCCTACCCCCAAGGCAAACAAACCAAGTAGAAGTACTTGGCTGGCAGCCGCGTCTTCGCCACGGCGCCGTATCGCATGCGAATTGCTAGATAACATACGCGTTGAATAGCACCCTTCTATTCAAGGCAATTCTGTTACTCCGCATCTCTTTCTCATATCCGATGACCCTGCAAGTGGGTCTAAAAATTCACACGCTCGGCTTCAACAACCAGTGGCATCTTACGAACCTGCGTATGGATTGAGGCTACGTATTCGCCCAGCACACCTATGAAGAAAGTCTGAATGGCACCAAAGAAAAATATGCCAATCAGCATGGGGGCGGCGCCCAATTGAAACGAATCCCAGTACAGTAGTTTGGCAACAAAAAAAGCAAATGCGACCAGTAAACTCAAAAATGAAAGTAAAAAACCACTCATGGCCATGAGGCGAAGGGGCACTTTCGAATGGTTTGTGATGCCAAGCATCGCAATATCGTACAAGGTATAAAAATTGTTTTTTGTTATCCCTCGTTGTCTCCTGGGCTGCTTGAATGCTACTGTCGCAATCGGAAAACCAATCTCGCATAACAGTCCACGGAAGTAAGGATACGGATCCTGAATATCTCGAAGGATATTGATAACTGCACGATCAAACAGCCCCGCACCAGTAGCATTGGGCACTAGCGGGACCTCGGATATTCGGGTGATGAAGCGGTAATAAGTATTGCGTACGAAAAACATCAGAGAAGATTCCTCGCTCTCTGGTTTGACTGCCAATACCGTCTTATAACCAGCCTCCCACTTTTTGATGAACTCTTCTATCATCTCTGGTGGATCTTGGAGATCTGATGCGATCAGGATGCAAGCATCGCCACTGGATTGAAGAAGTCCGTAATGGGGTGACCGGATGTGCCCGAAATTTCGGGCATTCACGATCAGCTTCACTCGCTTATCCGAAGTGGCAATATTTTTGACCATTGCTACCGTATTGTCGGTCGATGCATTGTCAATATAGATGTGCTCGTATTCGTAGGGCAATGTGGCCATAACCGCCGTGATACGCCGGTGCAATTCATCAACGTTCTCCTCTTCGTTGTAGCACGGGGTCACAATGCTTATTTTTTTTTGCATACGGCTATTCGCTTTCTCGGTACACCCAATAATTCATCGCAATCCAGCTGATAGCAACACCAACGGGAATGCAAAATACTTGTCCCATATAGGGACCAATTGCAAAATATTGCATAAGCTGCGTAAGTAACACGGCATTTACACAATAAATCAAAACATAGGCAGAGACAAACCGACCAAAAACCAGCCAGCTGCCGTCCTTCTTGAACACCAAACTTCCAAAACTGAAGTAATTGAAAACTATACCGGCGACGGTCGATAGGAGTAACGCCAACAAGTAAGGCACTCTTACATAGAGCAGCGCCGCATAGGAAAAATACCCAAAAGCCGTATTCAAAATACCGGCACCGATAAACCTAATCAGCTTGGCATAAGGCAACTGAAATAGGGTAGACATTGTCTATTACTGTACATATTTTCTGGGGGTGGCATCGAGGCTTGTGACAGCCTCAGTCACTATGCCGTCGAAAGCATCCTCCAAATGTCTTGCGAATCGGGCTCCATCAAATAGAGGGGACGCCAAAGCCTTCGCGCGCAAGCCGGATCGCAAATTTGCCAAGCTCGGCAAATCCAACACCCGTTCTAGCGCAATCTGAACATACTCCCGCTCACTGCTGGCTATCCAGTTCTCAAGGCCGACACTGCGCAACATACTTTCACCCTGTCGGGAAACCAGTGTGTTCCCGGCAAGCGTAAGGGTTGGAACACCCATCCACAAGGCCTCGGCCGTGGTTGTCCCCCCTGGAAATGGAAATGTGTCCAGCACGATATCCACCTCACCATATGCGGCCAAATATGCGTCACGGGAACTGACTCCAAATAAGTCCACACGGCCGACATCAATCTGGGCCAACGCCAAGCGTGCTCGCATTGCGGTGACGCTCTGAGGATAAGAAAGTGCGCGGCTTTGTACTCTCAGACGCGCCATTGGCACAGACGCAAGGACTTGTGCCCAAACGGCAATCGTCTCGTCCGTCAACTTACTCAGGGTCTGAAACGAAGCAAAAGTGATGTACCCCTTGCGCAAGGCGGGCAGGTCATTGACTGCAATCGGGTTTACGGTAACCGGAGGGCTGAAGCAAAGTCGTGTATCTGGCAACGGCCAAATCTTTTCAGAATAGAACTCTGCTTCCTCGGGATGAACTGAAATACGATCCGCCAGCAAGTAATCCATCTCTTGCAAGCCAGTACTGGCCCAATAGCCTAACCACGAGAGTTGAACGGGGGCAGGGCGCCAAGCGAACACTGCTAAACGGCTTTGACCAGTGTGTCCAGACAAGTCCACCAGAACATCTATCGCATCGCTATGAATCTTGCGGACCAACTCTTCGTCAGGCATCCAGGCTACCTGGGTCCACTCATCAAACATGGGTTTGAGGTGCGCTGTGAATGCATCTTCCGCTGCGCAATTGGAATACGCAATGCAAGCGATCCTGTCCCGGTCCAAAAATGGCAAGACATTGTCCAGAAACATGCCCACTGGGTGGTACATCAAATCAGCAGACACAAAACCCACACGCAGGGGGCGTGCACCGGAGGAGTACGGATTGCACAGCCACGATGAATGGGGTTGAGCCCTCGCCCTGGCTTTGGCTGCATATCGCTTCGCTTCAAGCAGGTACTCCTCTCTGGAATAGCCGGGCACGCAGGTCAGCGCCAACAACAGATTTTGGTGCATCTGCAGATTTTCCGGCTGAAGACTCAAGCCCGCGCGATAGCTTTCGATAGCCAGACCGTGCCGCCCCGTGAACTGGTGTGCAATCGCCATATGGCCGCGCACTGGGGCATTATTGGGGTCAAGATCCAAGATCTTGCGCCCAGTTTCCAAAACCGAAAAATAGTCACTCAGCTTGAGTTGGGCAGCGCACAAGTTCAGAAGTATCAGTGGATCCTGGGTACTTAACTCAGCGGCTCTCTGGAAGCACAGCACCGCGTCTTCGAATTGATCCGCAACAAAATGCAGGTTGCCTTTGAAGAAATGGTGGGCGGCTGTACTCTCGTCAAAGGCTGGCCCTTCTGCCATCACCTTATGGGCCTCTTGAATCTGGCCACTTTGCGCGAGGGCAACACACAAGTCGCGGCGGCAAAAGTCAAATTCCGGATTGACTTTCAACGCAGCACGGTAGCAGGCGATGGCACGCAGCCATTCACCCCGGTCGCGTGCCAAGTTTCCCAACAAATAGTACGCATCAAAATCAGAGGCATTGAGTTCAACCGCCTTGCCAAGCATCTCGGTGGCATCTTCCGGGCGCCCCATTTGCACCAGCACATAGCCCAAGTTGGAATAGCAGCTCGAGTCCCGGGGATCCGCTTGAATGCCTTGGCGATAGCATTGCTCAGCCTCAGGCAGGCTGTTCTCGTCCAGAAATGCGTTGCCTTTCTTGCGCCATTGCGCAGCTTCCCCGGTGTCATCGCTATCCACACGTTTGCGCAACGAGTTCTCCAGCCTGGCCTGCAAACGGGCGCGACGGCTTTCAAACTGTGTGGCCAGCCACCTCAACATGGAAAACTTGGTTCAAACACTAGTAGGCCCGAAACTAAAGTTTGACCCGAACTACAAACCATTGCGTCAATTTATCAATGTAGTCGTCCGCATATCCGGCATCTTTCAATGTCCATTTGAATGCATTGGCCATCTGCGCAATCTTGTAGAGGTTTAGCTTGTTCTGCTGCTTGTGCGCGGCTATTTGGACACTCATTTTTTCAATGGTGTGCTTGGATTTGCTTGTGAACTGCTTCTCTGTCAAGCTCGCATCCGGCGGCATGCGTTCAATATATGCACGCGCCATTTCCACACCGAATGCTTTGGCGGCTTTTGCGTCAAGAAAGGAAAACAAGTCAAATCCTTCAGTCAACAGGAGAGAGTCTGTGCGGATATCAAACACGCACCACCGCACACCGTGGTCGAGATTATGCAGCGGATTAATCCACTGCCCCACCGGTCCAATCACGTAGCATGTCAGCCTATGAAACAGTCCCTCTTCAAATGCTGGTTGGTTTTGACGGGTTTGCAAGTGCTTGCAACGCTGCTGGTATTTTCAGAATTCCTGTCCGGCAAGTTCTACTTTGCATACCTTGATATCGGTAGTGATAGCTACACCCAAGTAACGGCCTATGCAATGTACCTGGCCCGCACAATCGCCCGCGAGGGTTTTCCCGGTTGGTCGTTCCACATCGGGCTGGGTGGTCCGACCACCGTCATGCTGGGAGATGCGGCGACGCTGCTGAGTCAATCCGTAGGGTTGGAAAACATACTGCCGACCCGCATATTTTTCTACCTGCTGAAAATCTTGCTAGGTGGCAGTTTTTTCCTTTTGTTCATTCGCGGCTTTCTCCAGCGTTGGGAAAGCGCCGTCATCAGCGCGTTTGCGTACTCGTTTTGCGGCTTCGTGGTGATCAATGGGCAGTGGGACGTAGAAGCGACCGCATTTGTTTTTTATCCTCTGGTGTTGTGGGCCATCTTCCGCCATCTGCGCAGTGGAGGCTGGCTGGTCCTACCCCTGGTTATCGCCACCACACTGGTCTTTGGCGTCTTCTTTGTGTCATTGGGCGTATTCCTGGCGTTCGCTTGTGCCGCCAGTGTGGTATGCAGCGATGCGCCTGGCAAGACTCTGAAGTCTTGGATGGTCACGGTATTGCCGTTAACCGCCTTGGGCTATCTGTTGGCGGCCCCCTACTTACTGCCGGTCATCCTGCAACTGATGGACAGTTCGCGCGTGGGTGGAGGCCAGTCGCTGATCCAAAGTATCCTAAGCAAGAGCCTTGGCATCAATGACTGGTCCTTGATCATCGCCCAGGTTGGTGGCGTTTTTCATAAAGACATTTTCGGCATCGGTAGCAACTACCGGGGCCATTTCAATTACTTGGAAGGTCCCGGTTTTTTCATCGGTATCACCCTGTTCTTGTTGATGCCCCAGTTATGGACGGGCTCCCATGCCGACCGAAGAGCACTGGTATTCGCCACGATCGCCTTTCTCGCTTACATGCTCTTTCCGGTGTTCCGCTTTGCTGCCATGGGTTTTGCAGCCCCCTACTTCCGCATATCCACCCTCTGGGTCTCCATCATGGGTCTGATATTGGCGGCCAAAGCGCTGGATCTGGTTCTGATTCAAGGCGTCAGGATTCGCGCATTGGCATCGGGGCTGGGTATTTTTGGCGTGTTGCTGGCGCTGACGGTATGGGGTGCCTCGGGCGAGATTGTCTGGAGACCTCACGTAGAAAAGGTCGCGACACTTGCGGTCCTATCAACCGCTGTACTGATGCTGGCCTACCGCAAAATACTCACCCTCGAACGGCTTCCATTGGTCCTGGCACTGGCCGTAATCGTAGAGGTGGTGACCATTGCACGCCCATCCTATGTGCAGGGCCGGCTTGCAGTCGAGCCAACCATGCAAGCCTATGACGACAAAACGCCGGCAGCACTTGCCACCATCAGAAAATTGGATGACGGTGTCTTTCGCATTGAGAAGGACTACGACTCTGTATCCTTGGCCGATGCCATGGCACAGGACTACATGGGAATCAAATCCTATTCTCTGCACAGCCGGGGGATTGTGGATTTTCACATCGGTGCGAGCCTTATTCCGCCAACCTCCGAGGTGGTCAATTACTCCAACTGGCTGCCAAATGCGGGGCCACGTTACATGCTGAATTCTTTGCTCGGCGTGAAGTATTTCATCGCCACCAAAGAGGTTGACTGGCCAGGTTTTGTCCAAGTCGGCAACGATACCAACGGCTTGCACATTTACCGCAATGAGATGGCCCTCCCCTTGGGTATTGTTCAACCCCGGCAGGTGAGCAAGGATGCTTTGAGGAAAGTTGCCGCCGACCATCCAGCCAGCACCAACATCCTGACCGACATCGCATTGATCAACGCGGTTGTGGTCGATCACACCATCCCTGGTTATGGGGGTATTTTGGATATGGAGCCCTTGGGCCAATCCAAGTCCCTTTCACTCGCAGACTACTATCGCGCACCTGTCGCTGCGCTGCAGAAGACTGGGCTTGTCATACGCCGCTTCTCCAACACCACGATCTCTGGCGACATTGCGCCCGCTGAGGCCGGCGTATTGGTCTTCTCCATACCGTTCAATGAAGGTTGGACATTGACGGTGGATGGCCAGGCAATCCCCTTGTTCCGTGCCAACTTCGGTATGCTGGCTGCAACGGTTTCCGGTGGACACCACGCCGTTGAGTTGGTCTTTTCAACTCCAGGTCGGCGAACGGGGTGGTTCGTCGGTGCTCTGGGATTGGGTATTCTGGTGTGTGCCGAACTGTTGCGCAGACGTATGCGGCGCGCGGGATCATGGTGACCTTGCGAGGAGCAGCCTTCGATGGGAATTTTTGACAGATTCAAAGCCATCAAAAGCTCGCATGCCGACCCCGTCTCTGTGCCTCTGCCAACGGCATCAGACCTGATAACCCAAGGCAACGCTCTGGAGGATGCAGGCCAATTTTCACCGGCACTGCAGTGCTACGAGGCCGCCATTGTGTTGGAGCCAAGACTCGCCCGCGCGCACCTGAATCGCGGCAACGCATTGCTGGCTTCAGGCGAAATGAGCGCGGCGATTGGCGCTTTCGAAACAGCACTGCAGCTGGATCAGCAGTATGCGGGGGCCTATTTCAACCTGGGCAATACCCATATGCGTCTCGGGCAATCCGACGCAGCCATCGCTGCTTACGAAAAGGCCGTTGCGCTGGAACCGGATTTCGTGGATGCACACGTGGCGCTGGGAACCGTCCTGGACGACCGTCGCCAGTATGCTGCCGCGTTGGCACACTACCGCCTTGCGCTGAAAGCTCGACCCAACTACGCCGAAGTGCACTGCAACGTGGGCAAGTCGTTGCAGGAGTTGGGACAGTTTGAAAGTGCTCTGGCAAGTTACCGCCGTGCGCTGGAAATCATGCCCGGCTATGCCGAGGGGCACAACAACCTGGGCAATCTCTTGAAAGACTTGAGGCAGTTGGACGGAGCACTGGCCTGTTACCGGCGCGCATTGGAGCTTTCCCCCGGGTTCGTAGAGGCCCATAGCAATTTGCTATTCCTGCTCCACTACCGTGCCGGGGCCGACGCAGCCGTGGCGATTTCGGAGGCCCGTAGCTATGGCACCAGGGTTGCACAAATGGTGCACAACGGCTACCACGATTGGCCCAATCTGAACGAGCCCGAGCGTTGTTTGCGCATAGGATTTGTATCAGGTGATTTGCGCGACCACCCCGTAAGCTATTTTTTTGAAAGCGTCCTGCGTGCATTGGCCGGGTCGCCCCAGCGGAACCTGAGGTTCGTGGGCTATTCGAATCATCCGCTATGCGACTCGGTTACGGAGCGCATCAGGTCCTGCTGCGAGGCTTGGCACGTGACCGTGGAAATGTCGGACACCACGCTGGCAAAACGCATACGCGACGATGCCATCGACATCCTGATTGATCTTTCGGGGCACTCGGCCTTTAACCGCCTGCCTGTTTTCGCCTGGAAGCCCGCTCCTGTGCAATTGAGCTGGCTTGGCTATTTCGGAACGACGGGGGTGAAAGCCATGGACTACCTCATTGCTGATCCATGGACCTTACCCCCTGCCGAAGAGGTAAATTTCACAGAGACTATCTGGCGTATGCCCCATACGCGGCTGTGTTTTACGCCGCCCAGTATCAGCATGGCAGTATCGGCGCTGCCCGCGATCACCAATGGCCATATCACGTTCGGATGCTTCAACAATTTGACCAAAATGAATGCCGACGTGGTGGCGTTGTGGGCACGGGTACTTCACGCAACGCCAGGGAGTCAGCTATTCCTCAAATCGCCGCAACTTGGGGAGGAGGGCGTTCGACGGGATGTACATGCCGCATTTCTGATTCATGGCATTCAGGCTGAGCGTTTGGCGCTGGAGGGGTTGTCGTCCCGCGCTGAGTATCTGGCCTGCTACCACCGGGTCGATATCGCCCTCGACCCTTTCCCTTATACGGGAGGCACCACTACTGCAGAGGCCTTGTGGATGGGTGTGCCCGTGCTGACCCTAGAAGGCGAGCGATTCTTGTCGCGCCAAGGTGTGGGCTTGCTGATGAATGCGGGTCTTGCTGATTGGATTGCTTCGGACTTCGACGATTACGTACGGCGTGCCACCAGACGTGCCCAGGATCTGCAGGCCTTGTCGGCGCTACGTGCCGCATTGCGCCAACAAGTGCTTGCATCGCCAGTTTTCAACGCCACAGATTTTGCACAGCACTTTGAAGCGGCGTTGCGGGGCATGTGGCGAATATGGTGCACACGGCAAACTGCGCATGCAGACTCCGGCACCGGCGAAACCAGGGAAATGCTATCGAAAAAATAGCGGTGGTGTTATGTTTTACGAGGGCTCGTGGTGTTTTTACTTGATACACACCTGGCGAACCATCTTCAGATCCGTCAGACCCATCATCACCTTCTCCATGCCATCCATCTTCAGCGTTCGCATGCCGCCTTCAACTGCCGACGCAAATAGCTCCGCTACGCGCGCACGCTCCTGAATGAGCCGCTTGACGCCATCATCTGCTACCAGCAATTCATGCAAGCCGATCCGGCCTTTGTAGCCGGTCTTGTTGCATTTGTCGCAACCCACCGCTTTGTACAGCTTGATCTGCTTGTCTTCGCCGTACATCTTGAGCCAGCTATCCGCCAGCTTCTGGCGTTCTCCGTCGGGGTCAGCTTTCCATGCCTTGGAGTGGCGCAACTCTTCCGCGTACTCCGTCACAAACAAACGGAATTCTTCCGCATCGGGCACATAGGCTTCCTTGCAGTCGCATAACTTTTTAGCCAACCGTTGGGCCAGGATACCCAGCAGGGCATCTGCAAAATTGAAGGGGTCCATGCCCATATCCATCAAACGGGTGATGGATTCTGGCGCCGAGTTGGTGTGCAGGGTAGAGAAAACCAGGTGACCGGTCAGTGAGGCTTCGACGCCCATGGACACCGTTTCCTTGTCACGGGACTCACCCACCATGATGATGTCTGGGTCCGCTCGCAGAAAGGCGCGCATGATCAGAGCAAAATCGATGCCCGCTTTCTTGTTGATCTGAACCTGGCGCAGGCCTTTTTGCGTAATTTCGACCGGGTCTTCAGCAGTCCAGATTTTGGTGTCCGGCGTATTCAGGAATTTGAGTATGGAGTGCAAGGTGGTGGTCTTGCCGGAGCCAGTAGGGCCGCAGACATAGAACAAACCATAGGGTTTACTGACCGTAGCCTCCAAACGCTCCTTGTTGTGGGGTGTGAGTCCCAGCTTCTCCATGGGAATAGGCTCACCGGCAGCCAGAATCCGCATCACAACGTCTTCCACGCCACCGGCGGAGGGTATGGTGGCCACGCGCAACTCGATGTCCAACGGGCCGTATTTTTTGAATTTGATTTTGCCGTCTTGCGGCTTGCGGCGTTCGGAAATATCCAAATCACACATGATCTTCAGGCGCGTGACCATGGCTGACCGAAAGTGGGCTGGCACCTCCACATAGGGGACTAGGCTCCCATCGATACGGAAGCGAATACCGGTTTTGAATTTGCCCGGCATAGGTTCTATGTGGATGTCGGACACCTTCTGGTTGTAGGCATCAATGATGACCTTGTTGACAAATTTGACCAACTCATTGTCTGCAGCCGCCGACTCCAGCGAATCCTCATTGGTGCCATCATCTATCGGGCCGCCATCCATATCGGCCAGCAACTGGTCAATCGTGCTGGTGTCCGCCACACCTCCAAATAGTTGTCCCAAGGTCTCCTGGAATTCCGTCTGCGTCGTCACCCTATAGGCAAACTTCGCGATGCGCGGAAACACCTGGGGAACCACCCGAGAGCCACGCACCGCCTCCGGGTCCATGCACATAATCACCAGGCCTTCGGGCGCCTCTTCCAACGGAATCCAGCCCTGCTCTTCGATGAATTCCCGCTTCAACGCACCATGCAGCATCTCGGATCGGATACGGCCAGCATTGAACGCCTCATACGGTACGCCAAAGAACTTCGCGAGCGACGGACCAATTTGCACCGGTCGAATCTTGTACTGCGCCATCAATAGGTGCTCAACCGAATTACCCTCGGTGCGCGCATCCGATATGCACTGGCTCAGCTCTTCATCGGTCAGCAGCCCGTCGGCCACCAAGGCATCGTATTTGGTGGCTTTGCGGGTCGAAGCAACGGTAGCCCCGTTCGCGCGCTGGCGAATGGCGGTCGCAAGCGTCTTGCACAGCTCGGATACCCCGTCAACTTCCAAATCACCAAATGGTTCGTCACTCTTGTTGTTGATGACCTGCAAGACTCCATGCAGGGTCTTGCCTTCCAGTATGGGCGCCACCAACATCTGTTTGGTGCGGTAGCCCGAGCGCTTGTCCACCACCTTCAGGAAGGTCAGGGAGGGGTGGATCTGTTTGAGCGCATCGTCGTCGTACACGTCTGGCAGATTCAGCGACGTGCGGCTGAATGCGACGTAGCCCGCGATACTTTGCGGTGAGATGGGCAGCTTCAGGTCGCTGCTGCTGTTCAGGCCCGTCTTGATTTTCGAAACAATGGCCGTCTGGTCTTCATTGACCGCGTAGAGGGTCAGACGGTCAGCATTCAGCAGTTTGCAAATGTCTTGACTGGCCTCCAGCATGATTTGCTCAAGGTTTTCCGTGTCGTGGATGCGAGCAGTGACATGGTGCAGTTGGCGGTAGAACAGGGCCTCAAAGGTCATGCCCCGTTTTTGTGACGGCTGCTTTTGGGACTCAAAAAAGGCTTGCTCAGACGCTTTATCGGCCTTGTCCGACGCGCCAGGCGTCATTACCGCACTCATATATCAAACTCCTGACCGGCATGCATCCTTCGGATGTCGTGTGTCACATTGGGTCCAAATGGTTGGGTTTGGTCGAAGCGTTGTATTTCGGCCATGATGAGTTCGGTCTCAGCAGGTTTGGTATGGGTGATGTAGATGGGGTAATTCTTGCCCTTGGCAATGCAGTCCAATTCATTGGCGAGAACCGTGGGGGACAAGTGCAGACTGCGCTTCGCAAGGTCTTTTTCCCGGTTGCTGAACGCGGTCTCTATCACCAGCATGGCGACATTCAATTGGTTGACCCGATCCCAAAAGGCCTGGTTGCGCTCCGTATCACCGCTAAACACCCAGCAACCATGCCCCGAAGTAATCGCAAAACCGGCGGCCGGCACGGTGTGAACTGCGGGCAATACTTCGATGTACTTGTCGGATAGGTGAACCGTCTGCCCCACCTTGATTTCATGAAAACTGATGAATGGCGCTTCGGGCGTGGGGATGCGGGAAAAATCCGGCCAAATGACGTTATTGAAAATATGGGATCTCAGCGCCTGAATCGTTCCCGCCAACGCATGGACTTGCAAGGGCGCCTTGCGCTGCGCTGCGATGGCATCCACCATCAACGGTAAAGCCGCTACGTGGTCCAAATGCGAATGGGTCAAAAGGACATGGTCTACATTGCGCATCTCATCCAGTGTGAGATCGCCGACGCCGGTTCCCGCGTCGACCAATATCTCACCGTCGATCAGAAAAGACGTGGTTCTGCAATCCTTGGCGATGGCGCCTGAGCATCCGAGTACACGTACTTTCACAGCGAGCGCCTCACTTGGTTTCGAAGTTGGTGGCCCCATCCCATTCAGGATCAAATGGGAGCAAGCGCATGGAGGCTACCCGTTCTGAGTAAGTCTGGTAAAGGAATTTTTTGGCATTCATGCGCATTAAATTCAGCATCAAGACATCTGCCTGATCCCAATTTTGCGCTCTATACGCTTTAATGAAAGAACCCCAAGTCTTCAACTCGGTGCTGGTAGTGTCATTCACCTGGGCGACGGGTGCGACGGGCCAGAAGATCGCCACGGCCTGTTCCTTGCCTTTGACCCGTACTCGGTCCAATTCCTGCCAAGCAAAATCATTCGCCTGTTTACGCGTTGCTTCACTGACAACAATGTCGACACCATAGGCTTTGGACAAACCTTCGAGCCGGGAACCCAGATTTACCGCATCCCCAATAACGGTATACGCTTGGCGTATGTTGGAGCCCATGTCGCCCACGCACATGGTTCCGGTGTTGAGTCCAATGCCAATCCCAATTTCAGGCAAGCCGCGTGCCCGGTGATCCGCATTGATACCACGCACAGCGCTCGCCATTTCCATAGCCGATTTGACCGCAAAGTGGGCATGCTCGGACATTTCAACCGGAGCACCCCAAAACGCCATGACGCAGTCACCCATGTATTTGTCTATGGTGCCTCGATTGGTTCGAATGATGCTGGTCAGCTTGCTGAATACCCCTGTCAGCAACTCTTGCAATTGGGTGGGCTCCATGCTTTCTGACATTTTGGTGAAGCCGCGCATATCGCAGAACATCACCGTCAGTTCCCGGCTGGTTGCCTTCATGCTGTAACTGCCCGGGTCCTTGACCATCTCCTCTACCAGTTCCGGAGGCACATACGTTCCGAACAGGAGCGCCAATTCGCGCTTGGAACGGCTCTCGACAAAATAGCCGTAGCTCATATTCAAGGCAAACGCGGTCAAAGTCATGACCAAGGCCGCCGCCAGGGGCATTACCAGACCGTACGCCATGTACAACCAGGTATTGACACCCGTCACAGTGACCAAAACGCCGACACTCAGCAGTACGGCCCGCGGTGCCGACAGCAATGGCAAGCCGATGGCCAACAGCAATCCTGCCAGCGTCAGGACGACGATGTCGTAACCCATCGCGTAATCAGGCTTGAGCGTGACCTTGTCGTCCAACCAGCCAGAAATCAGGTTGGCATGGGCCTCCACGCCGGGGTATACCTCACCGACCGGGGTCACCCGCAAATCCAGCAATCCTGGCGCGGTCGTGCCGACAAAAACGATTTTGTCTTTGAGGGTATCTGGAGGCAATCGGCCTGCCAGAACATCTGCGGCGGACACATAGCGAAAGGAGCCCCCTTTGACACCACCCTGTCCGCGGTAAGGCACCAAGGTAGCAATGTGTTTGTCCACCGGAATCGCTAGCGTGGTCTTGTCTTGCTTCAACAAAAGCCGATCCAGGCCCTGCAAGCTGCGCGACAGCCATTGCTCGTCTGAGAAACCCGGGAGCACTTTGGGTGACCCCAGTAAACGACGAAACATGGCGAGCGCCAACGACTCGTAGTATTGCCCCTTGTATTCCGCCAGCAAGGGCAGAGACCGCACCACACCGTCAATGTCTGGCGTGGTGTTGAAATGGCCGGCAATCGGTGCGGCCTTGGCCAGCACCTCAATATTGGAACCAAAACCTGTCCACGCAAATGCCTCTACCGTATGGCCCTTGAGATCATTTTTGGACATCACGGGAGCTGGCAGAACGCCAGCCGTGCGGCCGTCCCCGTCACTGCTGAAGTAGTAGCCCATGACAACGGGCCGTGTTTCCAATAATTTGGCGAACGATGTGTCGTAGTCCAATTCGGGCTGCAACTGCTTGAGACGTTCGGCAAACCCGGCTTGGTCCTTGAGTTCGTTGCGTGCCAGGTCGTTGAGCCGACTCAGCCCGGAACTATCGTCCGGCTCCGCAAACACAATGTCGAAGCCCAGCAGCGCAATATGTTGTTGGCTAAACAAGGTATCGACCAACCGGCCGACCTTGTTGCGTCCCCAGGGAAACCGCCCCACCTCGGCAAGACTTTTCTCGTCGATATCAACGATGACAATGCGCTCATCCAGCGTTTTGGGCATGGTCGCCCGCAAGCGGGCGTCGTAAATTACGTCGTCCAGCCGCTGCATGGTTCCCAGCGGCACGATGTTCGCGGCGTGCAGCAACACCAGAACCAACGGGATCAGCGTAACCGCAATCCGTTGCCAGTGTTTAGCTATCGCTTTCATGCGCATCCCCTGAAAAACTGGCGCGCAATGGACACAGCGAACAGCGGACTACAAACCGTCTCAGGTTTGTACGAACTGCATCTGCGTACCAGCCAGCTCGATCAAGTCCCCGTTCTTCAATGCAATCGGGTCCGCCTTGATCGGCGCGCCATTCAGTGTTGGGTTTCCAGCACCCTCCACATGGTGCACCACAAAGCCCTGTTGGCGACGTGTGATGGCAGCCACGGCGACGCCGGGTTTGCCAATAGTGGTTACCACTTTGGTCAAAGGTACTTCACGCCCAGATGCAGCGCCGGACAAGACTTTGATCGACGCATGGAATGCACCCATGCCACTGGATTCCCCACCAGTCAGCGGCGCGGCTGCCGTGCGTGCGGCCGGTGCAGTGGCTGCGCCGGTGGCGGGCCTGGCCTTCACCACCATGGTCTTGTCGAAATTGTCGGCCTCGCCGTCTCCGACGAATTTGATTTTGTACTTGCCTATCTCGATGCTGTCGCCGTTCTGCAGTTGCTGCTTCTTGACGGCCTTGCCATTCAGATAAGTCCCGTTGGTGCTATTGAGGTCTTCCAGTATTACATCGCCGCCACTCATTTGCAGCACGGCGTGCTCACCACTGACAGCCAGATTGTCGATGACGATGTCGTTGTACGGCCTGCGCCCCAAGGTGGTCTTGTCCTTGGTGAGTTGCACTTCTTTGATCACGACCTCATCGATCGAAACGATCATTTTCGGCATGATCGACTCCTTTTTATGTAATTTGTTTCTGGAAAACGCTGTTGCATCTTACTTCCCCAACCACCGAGCGATTAAACCGCGCTTTTCAGGCGCCTCATGCACTTCCACCAGCAGCACCGAGATGTTGTCCCGACCACCGTTTTCATTGGCCAAGTCAATCAGCTGGTTAGCCTTTTGCTCAAGCACCAATTCGGAAGTAACAATTTTAGCGATCGCCTCATCGTCGATCATGTCCGACAGGCCGTCCGAACACATCAGGTACAAGTCACCGACAGCCACTTGGTGTTCATTGACATCCAGCAGAACCGACTCGTCAACACCTAGCGCCCGGGTCACCAAATTCTTGATGGAAGAAGTGGCAGCCTGCTCAGGCGTGATGAGCCCGGCATCCATTTGCTCTTGCAGCAATGAATGGTCTTTGGTGATTTGCTCCAGCAAGCCTGCGCGCAGGCGATAGCAACGGGAGTCACCGATATGCCCCAGGACCAGCTTGTCTTCTCTGAACACGCCAACGACCAGCGTAGTCCCCATACCAGCGTAATTCGCGTTGGAATTCGCGGAGTTGAAGATGGAGCGGTTGGCATTGTCCACGCAGATTTCCATCGCGCGACGCACTTCCTTGGCCTTGACTCCACCACCGGCTTCGGTCAGCCAACGGCTGAGCTCCGATTTGATAAAAGCTGTCGCCATGCCGCTGGCGATCTCGCCTGCGTTGTATCCGCCCATGCCGTCTGCCAGCACCGCAGTCAGTGAGGCCTCGTCGAAGACCACCGAGTCCTCATTGTTGTCCCGCGCCCGGCCCGGGTCTGTTTTTGCGCAAAAATGGTAATTCATGGGCTGCTTAATTGGCTTCCCCGGGCTTGTTTGCCCGCTGGACAACCGTTTTTTCAAAATCCGCCGCGGTTGCCGGTACGGTCGCGGTGAAATCAACTTTGTTCGAATTTGCGCCCTGAGCACCCGGTAAGGTTGAGGAAAACGCAACCGTTTTCTCGCTGGCAGGCCTGTCGGTAGACGCTGGGGGCGCGGCGACGGCAACGGGCGATCCGCCCGACATCTGGCTCATAACGCTGCGTAAATCCACGGCGAACTGGTCTCCTGTCTGGTAGCGCGTTTCCGGCCTCTTGCTCAAAGACAAGGCGACAACGTCAGCCAAATTCTGAGGCAACTCGGAGCGAATGATTCGAATGTCGGGCGCTTCTTCATTGGCGATCTTGTACATCAACTCGGACATCGAGTCTCCGCGAAATGGTAACACCCCTGCCAACATCTGGAACAGCATGACACCCAAGGAATACAGGTCCGAGCGACCGTCTACTTTCTTGCCAGCCAGTTGCTCAGGCGACATGAAACTAGGCGTTCCTAGCACCAGGCCCGTCTTGGTCTTGCTGGAATCGGTAATGCGGGCAATGCCGAAGTCCGTCACCTTGACGGTATCGCTTTGCACCTCGTACATGATATTGGCCGGCTTGATGTCGCGGTGCACCACGTTTTGCTTGTGCGCATAGGCCAAGGCCTCGGCCACGCGCGCCACAATGCTGAGCACAACCGGCACGGGCAACAGTTGATCACCCTTGCAGTGGTCCGCTAGGTCCTTGCCTTTGAGGAATTCCATCGCGATGTAGGCGAGGTCATGTTCCTCGCCCGCGTCGAAGATGGTCACGATATTCTGGTGTTGCAGGCGCCCAGCGGTTTCTGCCTCGCGGAAGAACCGCTCCCGGGCATCCACCAATTCGTCGCCTGCAAACTCCTGGCTCAAGGCCATGGTCTTTATGGCTACCACGCGACCAATCTTGGGGTCCTTGCCCAGGTAGACCACACCCATCGCCCCCTTGCCCAACTCCTTCTCCACCTGGTAGCGACCCAGCATGGGTTTTTCGACGGCGCCACCTTCCAGCAGCATCGTGCCGCCAGGATGACCGGTCGCGCCGCCCAGCATAACCGTCTCCGAGAGGTTCTTGGCGCGGTTCAGCTTGGCCTTGATGTCTTTGTAATTCTTGTCGAAGGCCGCCATGTGCTCATAGACGGCTTCGGCTTTGTTGAATTGGCGCTTGCGTTCAAAGTCCATGGCCAAGCTGTACAGATTGCCCATGACAGCTTCGTTCATTGGCACGCGGCGGAAGCGGTCGAAGGCCATGTCCAGCTGCCCTTGGCCTTGCAAAGCCAAGCCCATCATGCGGTTGGTTTCTGCAGACTCTTCATCCGCCTGCACCTTGCCCGCTTCGGTCACCAGGAAACGCTTGGTTGTCAAGGCCAAGTGACCCAGTACCAACAATGTGGCCGGGTACACCAAGTCCAGCGAAATCGCCGACGCGGACAACAGCCCAAACTCCAGACCCAGCAAACCAATAAACAAAACCAGCGTAGCGGTGGCCGCCATACCTGCGGAGAGTCGCGGCAAAGCAACAATCACATAGGCTGCTATTAGCAGGAACAACCCGGCTGTCGCCCAGCCACCCCACGTAGGTTGCACGATAAAGTGCTCGCTCAGGATGTTGGACGTGATGTGCGCAATGGTTTCCGCCGGGGAGAGTGCAGAATTACCTGGCACCGGGAATTGGATGCCGACGCCGACGGCCGTCGCTCCAATGATCACGATTTTGTCCGTGTATTTGGAAGCCGGGATTTTTCCTGTCAGCACGTCATAGAACGAGTCCACGGCAAAAGCGGGTCTACCCTCTTTACCCTTGTAAAACTGCGGCATCATCATCGCCGCTTCGTCGGTTTTAACGCGCAGTTTGCCAATCTGTACTGACTGGCCCGGATTCAAACGCAGGTCGGAGGCAGACAGGTTCAAGCTCTTGGCTGCTCCGAGCAACGCCATGGAGGGCACGGCTTTACCGTAAAAATTGACCAGCAGGGGCTCTTTGCGGACTGCACCATCCACATCTTGCTTCTGGTTCAGATGTCCCACGCCGACCGCCGCACTACCCAAGCTTGCAATAGGCTCCTGGGCTCGGACAGCAGGAAGGGAGAAGCCTGTGGGGTCATCCAGTGTATTTTTCAGTGCAAAGTCTGGCAGCGCATTGTCAGGCTTTCCCTGCGGTTCACCCAGATCAAACACCGATGGCAGCAGTACGTTACCGGCGTTTTTGATGCTAGTCGCCAGGATAGCGTCCGTATCCAAAGCAGTTTCTGCTTCGGCTATCAATTGATTCAGCTGTTCATTGGCGGGCGTGCCTTCTGGTGTCGAGCCCAATGCTGCCTTCATCTTGCGGATGAAAACCAAACCGGGATCGACCTGCGGTTCGGAAAAGAAGACCGTATGCACAATGGTCTTGGCTTTGGCAGCCGCCAGCTTGTCGATCAGCTTGGCGTGTATGTCACGCGACCAAGGCCAGCGGCCCAGGTTAGCAATACTTTGGTCGTCAATGGCAATGACGGCAATGCGGTCGGATGGCTGGCGGGTCGTGCTGGTGCTGGCAAAGTCGTAGAAGCCTCGCTCCAACCTGCCGACAAAATCCGTCGCCAGATTGAGCACGATGACAGCGACCACGATAGCCACACCGGCAAACCAATCGGCCCTCCAAAAAGGGCCTGATTTAGAGAAAGAAGATTTCGCCACGTGCCAGCCCTACCCCTTATGCAGCCGAATGTTTGCCAACAGCGCCCATCCACAATACGCCCTGACCGACAGATCAAGGCAGGGGCCAACATTAGCAGATGCCGTACGTTCCGACAAGCAACTTATTCAAACAAAAGGCCAGTTTTTGATAGCGCAATCGTCACTGAGCGTGCCGCTTTCCGAGTTTTCTACCCAGGCCCACGACCAATAGCGCGCCGGCAACGGCGCCCCCGTAGTGCAGCCACGGGTAATCTGCCAGCGCCGTCCGCAACGCCACGTCACTGACAATGGTCTCACCACCAACCCAGCCAATCAATGCCGCGCCCAACATGATGATGATGGGAAAGCGTGTCATCAAGCGGATCATCAGCGTACTGCCGAAGATCACCAAGGGAATGCTGATGGCCAGTCCCAGTATCAGCAGGGTCATATCGCCCTTGGCGGCGGCAGCCACGGCGATCACGTTGTCCAGGCTCATCACCAGATCGGCAATCAAAATGGTGCGAACGGCTGCCATCAGATTGCCACTGCCGGCTGCGCCTTCCTCGGCGTCCTCTTCCTCAATCAGCAGTTGAACGCCGATCCACAGTAAGAGCAGGCCGCCAACGATCTGCAAGAACGACATCTCCAGCAGTTTGGCCGCGACCACGGTCAGGGCTATACGCAGAACCACGGCAGCACCAGAGCCGAAGAACACGGCCTTCTTTTGCTGCTCGGCGGGCAGGGACCGCGCCGCCAGCGCAATGACCACCGCGTTGTCGCCGGACAGGATGATGTTGATCCAGACAATCTTCAGCAGACCGATCCAGAAGTCTGTGCTATGCAGCCATTCCATTCTTGCAACTCCTGTATTTCAAAATGCAAGAAGCGCCCAAAACCTGCTGTTCGGAGCGCTTCCTGGTTATTGGATAGGATGGTAGCCAACGCGCCTGAACCATCCCTGACTGCAGCAAAATTACAACAGTGCTTTGAGCAGCTTCGCCATTTCAGACGGATTGCGCGTGACGGTGAAGCCACATTCTTCCATGACCGCCAGTTTGGCATCGGCCGTATCGGCGCCACCAGAAATCAACGCGCCGGCGTGGCCCATGCGCTTTCCTGGGGGAGCTGTCACGCCTGCGATGAAGCCAACGATGGGTTTTTTCATGTTGAGCTTGCACCAGCGGGCGGCTTCGGCTTCGTCTGGCCCGCCGATTTCGCCAATCATGATGACGGCGTCGGTGTCGGGATCGTCGTTGAAGGCCTTCATGACGTCGATGTGCTTCAGACCGTTGATGGGGTCGCCACCAATACCGACAGCAGACGACTGGCCCAGACCGATTTCGGTCAATTGCGCCACCGCTTCGTAGGTCAGCGTACCGGAGCGGCTGACCACGCCAATGCGGCCCTTACGGTGGATATGGCCGGGCATGATGCCGATCTTGATTTCGTCGGGGGTGATCAGGCCGGGGCAGTTGGGTCCCAACAACAGGGTCTTCTTGCCGCCAGCGGCTTCCTTGGCCTTCATGCGGTTGCGCACTTCCAGCATGTCCTTGACGGGGATGCCTTCGGTGATGCAGATGGCCAGGTCCAGGTCGGCTTCAACGGCTTCCCAGATGGCAGCAGCGGCGCCTGCCGGGGGAACGTAGATCACGGACACGGTAGCGCCCGTGTTGGATGCAGCTTCCTTGACGGAGGCGTAGATCGGGATATTGAAGATGGACTCGCCGGCCTTCTTGGGGTTCACGCCCGCGACGAAGCAGTTCTTACCGTTTGCGTATTCCTGGCACTTCTCGGTGTGGAACTGACCGGTCTTGCCCGTGATGCCCTGGGTGATGACCTTGGTGTCTTTGTTGATGAAGATAGACATATTCGTGCTCCGCCTTACTTGACCGCTGCCACAATTTTTTGGGCCGCTTCGGCCATGCTGTCTGCGCTGATGATGGGCAGGCCGCTCTCGGCCAGCATCTTCTTGCCCAGGTCTTCGTTGGTGCCCTTCATGCGCACCACCAATGGCACGTTCAGGTTCACGGCCTTGCAGGCGGTGATCACGCCGGTGGCGATGGTGTCGCACTTCATGATGCCGCCGAAGATGTTGACCAGGATGGCCTTGACCTTGGGGTTCTTCAACATGATCTTGAAGGCTTCGGTGACCTTCTCGGGAGTGGCGCCGCCGCCCACGTCCAGGAAGTTGGCCGGTTCGGCGCCAAACAGCTTGATGGTGTCCATGGTGGCCATGGCCAGACCGGCGCCGTTGACCAGGCAGCCGATGTTGCCGTCCAGGGAGATGTAGGCCAGGTCGAACTTGGAGGCTTCCACTTCGGCCGGATCTTCTTCGTCCAGATCACGGTAAGCCACGATCTCGGGGTGGCGGAACAGCGCGTTGGAGTCAAAGTTGAACTTGGCGTCCAGCGCCATCACATTGCCCTTGCTGTCGCAGTTCAGCGGGTTGATTTCCACCAGCGACGCGTCGGTATCCATGTAGCACTTGTAGATCTTGGCGAAGATGTCCACGGCCTGGTCCACAGAAGCGCCGGTCAAGCCAATGGCTGTGGCCACTTTCTTGCTCTGCTCGGTAGTAATGCCGGTCAGGGGGTCAATCATCTCGGTGATGATCTTTTCGGGTGTGGAATGGGCCACTTCCTCGATGTCCATGCCGCCTTCGCTCGACGCGATCAGGGCCACTTTCTGGCTAGCGCGGTCGGTCACCAGCGAAACATACAGTTCATTCTTGATGTCGGCGCCGTCTTCAATATAGAGGCGGCGGACCTTCTGGCCTTCCGGGCCGGTTTGGTGCGTCTTGAGCTGCATGCCCAGGATGTCACCGGCCAGGCGCTTGACGTCATCGATGGACTTGGCGACCTTGACGCCACCGCCCTTGCCGCGTCCACCGGCGTGGATTTGCGCCTTGACGACCCAGACCGGGCCCCCAAGCTTTTGAGCGGCTTCCACCGCCTCTTGAACTGTGAAGGCGGGGATGCCGCGGGGCACCGGCACACCGAATTGGCGCAAAATTTCTTTGCCTTGGTATTCGTGGATTTTCATGACGTCTCTTTGGGAGCTGGACAATTTTCACCAAATTGCAACAATTTTCGGTCGCAATTTGGCACTGGACACATCAACTGCGAAATGTATCATGTTGCAACGCACCAAACTTATCGCTGCCTGACGGCCTGTTTTTGGCGCCTAAAGACGTCCACTCCCAAAATCCTGATTGACATCCACCACGTATGAAGAGAATTTTTATTGATGGCGAAGCCGGCACCACCGGTCTGTTGATACGGGAGCGGCTGCAAACCACGCCCGGTGTGGAGGTCATGCGCATTGACCCGGCCTTGCGCAAGGACGCAGTGGCCAAGCAGGCCCTGATGGCCCAGGCCGATCTGGTGGTTCTGTGCCTGCACGACGATGCGGCCGTGGAATCGGTCGCCATGGTGGACGCTCTGGAGCGCCGTACCGGGCGCCCCGGACCGCGCATTGTGGATGCGTCGACCGCCCACCGCACGGCCTCCGGCTGGGTCTATGGCTTCCCGGAATTGACCGCTTCGCAGCGCGAAGCCGTGGTTCAAGCCCGCCGCGTGGCCAACCCTGGTTGTTACGCGACCGGAGCCATCGCACTGCTGCGCCCGCTGGTGGATGCCGGGCTCATGCCGGCCGACTTCCCCGTATGCCTGCCATCCATCAGTGGCTACTCGGGCGGCGGCCGGACCATGATCGAAGCCTATGAGGCTGGCAGCGCACCACCCATGGAGCTGTATGCCTTGGGCTTGAAGCACAAGCACATTCCCGAAATCATGCGCTACACCGGCCTGACGCGCAGGCCATTGTTTGTGCCTTCGGTCGGTAACTTCAAGCAGGGCATGCTGGTGCAGTTGCCCTTGCACCTGGACACCTTGCCGGGCAAACCCTCTGCGCAAGACTTGCACACCGCCTTGCAAAAGCACTATGCAGGCAGCGAATGGGTGACTGTGGAAGAGGCCACCACCGATAACAAGCTGGACGCCGTAGCGCTAAACGACAGCAACAAGATGGAACTGCGCGTGTTTGCCAACGATGCCAAGGCTGATGGCTTTGCGCACGCCGTGTTGGTTGCGCGGCTGGACAACTTGGGCAAGGGTGCTTCGGGTGCGGCTGTGCAGAACATCAAGTTGATGCTAGGGCTTTAGAGAGCCGCGGTCTGGGCATCTCGCTGCGGCCCGTCAGGGCGGCACGTTTTGCTCCGTGTCCCCCGCGCCGTCAGCGGGCGAACGTCAACGCCTAGTCGTCATCCCCACCCGACACCACTTTGCGGATGGCATCGCCGCCAAAACCACGGCTGGCCAGAAACCGCATTTGTTTGCCGCGCTCAGCGGCATCCGCGGGTGGCTCCCCAAACTTCTTGCGCCAGACTTCACGTGCACGGTCCACCTCGGTCGCACGCAACTGCTCCACAGCATCCAGCACAGCCTCGGGTGCCAGACCCTTGCCTTGCAGCTCCTGGCGAATGCGTGACGTGCCCAGCTTGGCGGAGCGGCGGTTCAGCACCGACTCCACCACGCGCTGCTCATTGATGAAGCCCTTGGCCTGCAATTCATCCAGCGCCTTGGCCAGGGCACCGGGCTCTTCCTCGAACTGCGCCAACCGACGCTCCAGCTCGACGCGAGAATGTTCCCGGGCGCTGAGCAGGCGCAGCGCCCGGCCCTTGAGGGACAGTGGTGGGGTGTTTGTCGCCGTGGCCATGTCAACCCATGCAGAAAATTCAGCTACAAATTACGCTACTGTTTTTATAGCTGCTTACGCGCGTCCTATGCGGGCTGCTCGGCTTTTTTGCTTGCAGCCTTGGCCTTGACTTCAGGTTCTGCAGCCGCCACTACCGGCAACAGCGGGATGCCCAGCGATTCACGCACCTTGTTCTCGATTTCCACCGACAGTGCGGCGTTTTCACGCAGGAACTCACGCGCGTTGTCGCGACCCTGGCCAATCTTTTCACCCTTGTAGGCGTACCAGGCGCCGGACTTTTCCAGGATGTTGGCTGTCACACCCATGTCGATGATTTCGCCGTGGCGGCTGATGCCCTCGCCAAACAAAATATCGAACTCCGCCGTCTTGAACGGAGGGCTGACCTTGTTCTTGACGACCTTGACCTTGGTCTCGTTACCAATCGCCTCGTCGCCCTTCTTGATGGTGCCGGTGCGGCGGATGTCCAGGCGCACGGAGGCGTAGAACTTCAGCGCATTGCCGCCGGTGGTGGTCTCAGGCGAGCCAAACATCACACCGATCTTCATGCGGATCTGGTTGATGAAGATGACCATGCAGTTGGTCTTCTTGATGTGGGCGGTCAGCTTGCGCAGAGCTTGGCTCATCAGACGGGCTTGCAGACCGGGCAATGAATCACCCATTTCGCCTTCCAGTTCGGCCTTGGGGGTCAAGGCGGCCACCGAGTCGACAACGATCAGGTCCACCGCGCCGGAGCGCACCAGGCTGTCCACGATTTCCAGCGCTTGTTCACCGGTGTCGGGCTGGCTGATCAGCAGGTCGGGCAGGTTGACGCCCAGCTTCTGCGCGTATTGGATGTCCAGCGCGTGTTCGGCATCGACAAAGGCGCAGGTGCCGCCCTGTTTTTGCATCTCGGCAATCACCTGCAGCGTCAGCGTGGTCTTGCCGGACGACTCCGGTCCGTAGATTTCGACGACACGGCCGCGGGGCAGGCCGCCGACGCCCAGTGCAATGTCCAGCCCCAGCGAGCCGGTGGAGACGACCTGGATGTCTTCAATGACCTCGCCTTCGCCCAGGCGCATGATGGTGCCCTTGCCGAACTGCTTTTCGATCTGGGCCAGGGCGACCTGCAGGGCCTTGGCCTTTTCGCTGTTGGCGCTGTTCATGCTGTTGGGGGTCTTGACGGGTGCATCCATGGGAAATCTCCTTAAAAATCAATGTTGAGACGTATGCCAGTGCTTGGTATTAATTACAGGCTGGATACTTGAACAGTAGTTTAACGACGATCATTGGATTCGGTAAACTTGTTTTTTAGTCAGTTTGTATTACCATTTAATGCATGACGGAATGGACGCTTTCGGACCCCGGTGGCTGGCGCCAGGCCCACATGGGCCACTGGCTGCGGCTGGCGCTGGAGCGCTTTGACGCGCGGGTGCTGGCGCTGATGGCGCACCACCCCGGCGTGCCGCTGGGCCTGGCCAATCTGGTCACGCGCGGGCAGGTGGGCGCAGCGCACATCCACATCACACGCCACCTGGCCACCGGTGGCTCGCGGCTGACCGAGCTGGCCAGGAGCGCTGGCATGACCAAACAGGCCATGGGCACCCTGGTCAACCAGTGCGAGGCCTGGGGCATGGTCACGCGTGCACCCGACCCGCTGGATGCCCGGGCGCAGCAGCTGCGCTTCACCGAAGTGGGACTGGCCTGGCTGGAGGCCTACCGCGAGGCCGTGGAGCAGGCCGAACTGGAACTGCGCCAGGCGGTTGGAGAAGAAGTTGCGACAGTACTGGCCATTGGCTTGGAAGCCTACAGCGGTCAGTGAAGAACAAGGGTGCGCGCCTAGAATGCAAAAAACACGTTCACACCCGCCTGTGTGCAGGCGCTGTGGCGACAACGACGAGGAGCAGACATGCGGATATTGATCGCCGAAGACGACCAGGTCTTGGCCGACGGCTTGTTGCGGGCGCTGCGCGGCGCTGGCGCGGCGGTGGACCATGTGGCCAGCGGCACCGAGGCCGACGCCGCGCTGATGACCAACACCGAATTCGACCTGCTGATCCTGGACCTGGGCCTGCCCAAGATGCATGGCCTGGAAGTGCTCAAAAAACTGCGGGGGCGTGGCTCCTCGCTACCGGTGCTGATACTCACCGCCGCCGACGCCGTGGACGAACGCGTCAAGGGCCTGGACTATGGCGCCGACGACTACATGGCCAAGCCCTTCAGCCTGCAGGAACTGGAAGCCCGCGTACGCGCCCTGGTGCGCCGCGGCATGGGCGCCACCAGCAGCACCATCAAACACGGCCCGCTGACCTACGACCAGGCCGGCCGTGTGGCCACGATAGACGGCAAGATGGTGGAGCTGTCAGCCCGCGAACTGGGCCTGCTGGAGGTGCTGCTGCAGCGCGCCGGCCGCCTGGTCAGCAAGGACCAACTGGTGGAGCGCCTGTGTGAGTGGGGCGAAGAGGTCAGCAACAACGCAATCGAGGTCTACATCCACCGCCTGCGCAAGAAGATCGAGAAAGGCCCCATCCGCATTGCGACCGTGCGCGGCCTGGGCTATTGCCTCGAAAAGATTGCGTCTTGATCGAATTACTATGTATTTAGGAGCAGCTCACGCATATTTGGCGGGGGCTAACGGCCAGTTTCTCCACACGCCCCTGCGCCCGGGGCCGATCGCATGAAGATCTTCCAGCGCGAACAACGCAGCCTGTTCGGCGAAATCCTGGACTGGATGCTGACGCCGCTGCTGCTGCTGTGGCCGGTCAGCCTGGTTCTGACCTGGTTGGTGGCACAGGGCATTGCCGGCAAGCCCTTTGACCGCGCGCTGGAATACAACGTCGGCGCGCTGGCGCAATTGGTCACCACCAGCAACCAGAACAAGGCCCAGTTCGCGCTGCCCCTGCCCGCCCGCGAGCTGCTGCGGGCCGATGACAGCGACACCGTCTACTACCAGGTGCTGGGCACGGCTGGCGAATACCTTGGCGGCGAAAAAGACCTGCCCAGCCCCCCGGAGGACGAGAAGGCCGTTCCCGGCGAAGTGCGCATGCGCGACGACGAGTTTCGCGGCTCCAGCATCAAGGTCGCCTACACCTGGGTCAAGCTGGACGCGACCGACAACAGCAAGCCGGCACTGGTGCAAGTGGCCGAGACCATGGACAAGCGCTCGGTGCTGGCCACCGAAATCGTCAAGGGCGTGATGCTGCCGCAGTTCGTCATCCTGCCGTTGGCGGTGTTGCTGGTCTGGTTGGCCCTGGTGCAGGCCATCAAGCCGCTGAACCACCTGGAGGAGCGCATCCGCGCGCGCAGCCCGGACGACCTGAGCCCGCTGGACGCCGAGGCCGTGCCGCTGGAGGTGGCGCCGCTGGTGTCGTCGGTCAACGACCTGCTGATGCGGCTCAAAGATTCAGTGGCCACCCAGAAACGTTTTCTGGCCGACGCCGCCCACCAGTTGAAGACGCCGTTGGCGGGCCTGCGCATGCAGGCCGACCTGGCCCAGCGCGAAGACGCTAACACCGAAGACCTGAAGCAGTCGCTGCGCCAGATCGGCCGTTCCAGCATCCGCGCCACCCACACTGTCAACCAGTTGCTGGCCCTGGCCCGGGCCGAGAGCAGCGGCACGGCCATGAGCCAGCAGACCTGCAACCTCGTTCGCCTGACCATGGACGTGGTGCGCGACTGCGTGCCGCGCGCGATGGACAAGCTGATCGACGTGGGCTACGAAGGCGCCGAACCCGACGACGCCGACGTAAACCTGCAGGGCAACCCCACGCTCCTCAAGGAAATGGTACGCAACCTGATGGACAACGCCATCAACTACACGCCATCCACCGCCGAACGGCCGGGGGTGATCACCGTGCGCGTGCTCAAAGACCCGTTCAGCAAGGTGCTGGTGCTGCAGGTGGAAGACTCCGGGCCCGGCATACCCGCGGCGGAGCGCGAGCTGGTGTTCCAACCCTTCTACCGCGTGCTGGGCACCGAGGCCGATGGCTCCGGCCTGGGCTTGCCCATCGTGCTGGAGATTGCACGCCAGCACCAGGCCAGCGTGACCGTGGAGGACAGCCGCCCCGGTCAGACCCCGCCCGGCACCTGTTTCACGGTGCGTTTTGGCCAGCCTGAGTAAATATAAACCCCACGGTCGCCCACTTTGTGTGGCTCCCTGCCCCCCGAGGGGGCCGCATTTTCCCTGCGGGACTGACCGCCAAGCGGTTCAGAGGCCTTGGGGCGGCCCGGCGGCAAAACATAGCCCCACCCTCCGATTTGCGGGTTGCGGGGCTAATTGCAGCTATGCAGCGTGCGGCCCGCCAAAGCCGTTTTCAGGTCAGCCAGGCGGTTTTTGGTCTCCAGGGTGACCGCCGGTAGCTTGAGTTGGTTTTGACGGCCTTCCTGGCGTTCCTGGATCACCTTGGCCGTGCGGATACCGCGCAGCGACAGCTTGGCCAATTCGGCCGTTGCATCGGCCTGGCTATCAAAGCCACCCAGCGAAAGCCCCAGTTCCAGATCGGGATTGTTCAGGGCTTGCGGGACCAGCTTCATCGTCGCCAGCTCCCCGCGTTTTTTGACCAGCTGTTCGGTATTCGCGAACTTGCCCATGTAGATGATCCAGCGCGCAGAGACGTCCACCGCGTCCAGTTGCCAGCTTCCCGATGGCAGCGCGGACTCCAATGCGCTGCGCAGCGTCGCGGCCTGCGCGTCGTCATACGGCCCGGCCAACAAGCACTCTTTGGGCACCAATTCGGCTTGGGCCTGGGCTTCGGCCCGTTTGGCCTCCGCTGGGGTCAGCACCTGCAGGGTTTCGGGCTTGATTTGCTGCTCCAGGCGCTGGGGCTCGCGCTGCTGCAGGGGGGCAAAGCCGTAGGCACGCAACAGGCCCTCGCTCCAGGCGAAGTAGAGGCCATTGGCCAGTATCAGCAGCAGTACAAACAGTCGCAGCATGGATTCAGGGCGGGTTGTTGGCCGAGAGGGGGTTCGCTGACAGCGGTCGCACGCTGACCTCGGCACTGGTGATTTTTTTCAAGCCATGGTCGGTGTGCAGCAGCAGGGCGCCGCTGGCGTCCACGCCGCGGGCCATGCCGGTTACACCGTCGCTGCACACCAATTCGCGGCCGTACAGCAGGTCGCGCGCATGGAAGGCCGTGCGCAACGGCCCAAAGCCCTCGGCCTCGAAGCGCCGAACGGCTTGGACCAGCGGCGCGGCGACCATGCCCAAGGCTGTGGGCGCGTCCACCGTGGACAGCAGCTCGCACAGCGCCGCCGGCGGCGTGCGCAAACCCTCGCCATCCGGCGGCAGGATATTGATGCCCACGCCGATGACGGCGTAGCGCAGTTCGCCCACGCTGGCGGTTTCGATCAGGATGCCGGCCAGCTTGCGGTCTTGCAGCCACACGTCGTTGGGCCACTTCAGTTGCAAGGCGGGGTGCAGGCTTTCTACCACGGACAGGCCCACGGCGAGCGACAGGCCGGACCAGTCGGTGGGTGCCAACGGCAGCCCCAGGGAGAAGGTCAGGGAGGGCAGCGGTCCGCCCGCTTGTGCGCCATCGCCACTGGCCCAGGTGCGCCCCAGGCGGCCGCGGCCGGCACTCTGGCGCTCGGCCACCAGCAACACCGGCTCCAACTGGCCCGCACGGGCGCGGCGCATCAGCTCGGTATTGGTGGAATCAATCTCGGGCAGTACCTCGACCGAGAACGTAGGCAACAACGGCGATACCGCCTCCCAGATCGCCTCAGCCGGCCACTGGATGATGGTGCCCACGCCGTTCACGCCCTACTCAGCGACGGCCACGCTTGGGGGCCAGCAACGTGCCTCGGCACTTTTTGGTCCCGCACCAGCAAGGGTATTCGGCCTTGAGCTTCTTGGTGTAGGGCTCGTCGATGATCAGGCCGTAGTCGTAGTTCAGCTCTTCGCCGGCCTGGATGTTGCGCAACGCCTTGATGAAAACCCGGCCATCCACTTCATCGGCCTCGCAGTTGGCGTCGCAGGCATGGTTGATCCAGCGCGAAGAGTTGCCGCCATACAACGCATCGATGACACGCTCTTCATCGACGTGAAAGTAGAAGGTGTGGTTGGGGTCTTTGGGATCGTGGGGGTGGCGGCGCTGCGCCTCTTCCCAGCTGATGATTTCACCCACATATTCGATGATGGTCTCGCCCTCGGCGATGTCCTGGACGGCAAAAACGCCCTTGCCGTGGACCCCGGAACGCCGGGTTTGGATACGGCGGCTGGATGCTGCTTTGCCAAGAATCTCTGGTTTTTTGGCCACGGCTCAAAAATTTGGTATGGTGAATCGTATGGGCGCGCATGGGCGCGCCTGCGTATGTGAGCGCGCGCCTGCGCGCACGCGAGAACTGGATTGTAGTCAGATGAAAACCCTAGTCATTGCCGAAAAACCATCGGTTGCCCAAGACATCGTGCGGGCGCTCACGCCCACCGCCGGCAAATTCGAGAAGCACGACGAGTATTTCGAAAGCGAGTCCTACGTGGTCTCCAGCGCCGTGGGCCACTTGGTGGAGATCCAGGCCCCAGAAGAATTTGACGTCAAACGCGGTAAATGGAGCTTTGCCAACCTGCCGGTGATTCCACCGCACTTTGACTTGAAGCCGGTCGACAAAACCAAGACGCGACTCAACGCGGTCGTCAAGCTGGCCAAACGCAAGGACGTGGACAAACTGGTCAACGCCTGTGACGCGGGCCGCGAGGGGGAGCTGATCTTCCGCCTGATCGAGCAGTACGCCGGTGGCGCCAAACCGCTGGGCAAGCCGGTCAGCCGCCTGTGGCTGCAATCCATGACGCCCCAGGCCATCCGCGACGGCTTTGGCGCGCTGCGCACCGACCAGCAGATGCAACCACTGGCCGATGCCGCCCGCTGCCGCTCCGAGGCCGACTGGCTGGTGGGCATCAACGGCACTCGCGCCATGACGGCCTTCAACAGTCGCGACGGGGGTTTCTTCCTCACCACCGTGGGCCGGGTGCAGACGCCAACCTTGAGCGTGGTCGTGGAGCGCGAGGAGCTGATCCGCAAGTTTGTCAGCCGCGACTACTGGGAAATCCACGCATCCTTCCACGCCGAGGCGGGTGAGTACCCCGCCAAGTGGTTCAACCCCGCCCACAAGAAGGATGCCGATGACGCCGAGAAAAAGGCCGACCGCGTCTGGAGCCTGGCAGAGGCCCAGACCATCGCCAATGCCGTGCGCGGCCAACCCGCCACCGTCACGGAAGAGAGCAAGCCCACGACGCAGGCCAGCCCCTTGCTGTTCGACCTGACCAGCCTGCAGCGCGAGGCCAATGGCAAGTTCGGCTACTCGGCCAAGACCACGCTGTCCATCGCCCAGTCTTTGTACGAGCGCCACAAGGCCCTGACCTACCCCCGTACCGATTCGCGCAACCTGCCCGAGGACTATGTGCCCGTCGTCAAGCAGACGCTGGAGATGATTGCCGACAGCGGCATGAAGCACCTGGCACCTTTTGCGGCCCAGGCCGTCAAGGGTGGTTATGTGAAGCCCACCAAGCGCGTGTTCGACAACGCCAAGGTCAGCGACCACTTTGCCATCATCCCCACGCTGCAGGCGCCCAGCGGCCTGTCTGAGGCCGAGCAGAAGATCTATGACCTGGTGGTGCGCCGCTTCATGGCCATCTTCTTCCCCAGCGCCGAATACCAGGTCACCACCCGCATCACAACTGCGGCCAAGCATGCCTTCAAGACCGAAGGCAAGGTGCTGGTCAAGCCGGGCTGGCTGGCCATCTATGGCAAGGAAGCCGCCGCCGAAGTGGACGATGCCAAGGATGGCGACAAAGGCCAGAACCTGGTCCCCGTGCAAGCAGGTGAGAAGGTCAAGGGCGACCCTGTGGATCCCAAGGGCCTGAAGACCAAGCCCCCGGCCCGCTACTCCGAAGCCACGCTCTTGGGCGCGATGGAAAACGCCGGCAAGACCGTGGACGATGACGAACTGCGCGAAGCCATGCAAGAGAAGGGCCTGGGCACGCCAGCCACCCGCTCGTCCATCATCGAAGGCCTGATCGCCGAGAAATACATGCTGCGCGAAGGCCGTGAACTGATCCCCACGGCCAAGGCCTTCCAGCTGATGACGCTGTTGCGCGGCTTGGGCGTGGAAGAACTCTCCAAAGCCGAGCTGACCGGCGAATGGGAATACAAGCTGGCCCAGATGGAGCAGGGCAAGCTCAAGCGCGCGAATTTCATGGCCGAGATCGCCGCCATGACCGAGCGCCTGGTCAAGAAGGCCAAGGAATACGACCGCGACACCATCCCCGGTGACTACGCCACGCTGCAGGCACCTTGTCCCAACTGTGGAGGCATCGTCAAGGAAAACTACCGCCGCTACACCTGCACCGGCAAGAGCGGCAGCGAAGACGGTTGCGGCTTCTCGTTCGGCAAGTCCCCTGCCGGGCGCACCTTCGAGCTGGCTGAGGTGGAGGCTTTCCTGCGCGACAAGCACATCGGTCCCTTGGACGGCTTCCGCTCCAAGGCCGGCTGGCCCTTTGTGGCCGAGATGGTCATCAAGTACGACGACGAGGCCAAGAACTACAAGCTGGAGTTTGATTTCGGCGATGACAAGGCCGGCGAAGAAGACGGCGAGATCGTGGACTTCAGCGGCCAGGAATCCTTGGGCGTGTGCCCCAAGTGCGGCGGCCAGGTGTTTGAGCACGGCAAGAACTACGTCTGCGACCGCTCGGTGCCCACCCATGCCCAGCCCACGCCCAGCTGTGACTTCAAGAGCGGCCAGATCATCCTGCAGCAGCCCATCGAGCGCACGCAGATGCAAAAGCTGCTGGCCACCGGCAAGACCGACTTGCTGGAGAAGTTTGTCAGCATGCGCACGCGCCGCGCCTTCAAGGCCATGCTGGCCTGGGACGCCGATGCCGGCAAGGTGAATTTTGAATTCGCACCCAGCAAATTCCCGCCCCGCAAAACAGCGGCCAAATCTGCAACCGCTACCAAATCAGTAGCAGGTCGCGCAGCGCCGACGAGGGCTAGTGCCAAGAAAGCCCCAAGCAAGAAGGCCCCAGGCAGCTCGGCGGTGGCTAAACCGAAGGCCCCGCGCAAGACCACGGCTGCCAGCGGCAAGCAACCCAGCGCAGACTTGGCCGCGGTCATCGGCACCGAGCCGGTCGCCCGCACCGAGGTCGTCAAGAAACTGTGGGACTACATCAAGGCCAACGGCCTGCAGGATGCGACCAACAAGCGTGCTATCAATGCGGACGCCAAGCTCTTGCCCGTTTTCGGCAAACCCCAGATCACGATGTTTGAGCTGGCCGGGATTGTGGGCAAGCATTTGAGCTAGGGGATGGAGCGTCGCATGCAAAAGCTCATATGGGTTGCGGCGCTGGCTTGGTTTGCTTCGCAGGCTCAGGCACAGAGCACCCCCATCGCACCATCGGTTCTGGACATTTACGCTGGCAAAAGTCTTGCCGTCCTGACACCCCCGCCACCCAAGATGCTGATCTACACCACTGCCCAAGCGTCCGGCAGTGTGATCGCAGCAGCCATTCCTGGTCTCAGTGTGTTGGGAGCAGCGATTGCCGGTGGCATTGCGGGTGCCGCCACGGCCACCCCGGCCGGCAAGGCCGAAGCAATTAGCAAGACCCATTTTGCAGACCCAGCGGTTGGTATTTCCCAGGCTATAGCTACCGCAATGAAGTCCCGCATGGATGTGCAAGTGGTATCGGCGGCGACCAAGCCCGGTGAGGACGGCATCGAATCCGTCTTTGCCGCCGCGCCGGGCGTCGACTGGACCCTGGAAGTGAAGACCCACAGCTGGAGCATGGTCTATTTCCCAACAGACTGGAGCCATTTTCGTATCAGCTACCGCAGTACCCTGCGGGTGATGGATGCGGCGAGCAAGCGCGTGCTTGCCGAGTCGACGTGCCAGTTGACCCAGGGTGAGAAACGCCGTCCCAGCCTGGACCAATTGGCCACCCGAGATGCTTCGTTACTGCATTTCTACTTTCAACAAGCCCAGTTCGAATGCGCTGACCAATTTGCTACCAAGGTGTTTGGTCTGACCGCTTTGCCACGCCCAGTGGACGCGCTAACCGACTACCGGGACAGTCTCACCGCAGACGATGAGACCGCCATGCCTGACCTGCCGAAGGCGGGACAGGATGACTACAAGGCGTGGCTGGCCATGAACGGACCCAAGGCGTTTGCGGTTGGAGACACCATCAAGTGGGGCTGGGGTGTCGGCATGAAGCCCTCCGACCCGGCCGCCCCCATAGACGTCGCCATGCGGGCACTTCACAACTGCAAACGCGCCTATAAGCAGAACTGCAAGCTCTATGCCGTGAACAATAAGGTTGTAGACGGCACGGACTATGCGGACCGCATGCAGGCCTTGTTTGAAAAGGGCAGCAACCTGCCCAAAGCACCTGCCCAGGATGCAAACGCGGGCGGCACGGATGCGCCACCAAGCCCAGCTGCCATCAACCGGACCCCGACCGGCTTTGCCAAAGTGGGAGACTTCGATTTGATTCCCTACCTGTCGGACAAGGGACGCGCTGCCTACAAGGCGTGGATCGGTAAATCCGGCCCCAAGGCCTTCTCCATTTCCCCAGCCGGTTACTACGCGGAGAGCGTGGGAACCAAACCCAACGACGCGACCATGCCGTCAGACCCGGCAGAACGTTCACTCGTCTATTGCAACAAAAACTCCCCCACACCTTGCAAGCTGTATGCGATCAATGGCGACGTGGTGTTTGCGCTGGAGTGGTAATCCGTTAGTGGATGGACGGCGATGGCGGCACTTCGTTTTTCGCCGTAGCCCACCACTGGTGTGGGATATGGGTGCTGAGCTTGGTGACCGCCAGCTCAACCATATCGGGATGCAAAATCTGGCCCACAAAGGGTAGGACTTCGGCCGTGATGTCACAGCCCATATCGCGCAGATGGTGGGCCGCCAGGACGCTGTGGCTATAGGGAGTCACGGTGTCCTGTTTGCCATGCAGGAAGTGGATCGTGGTAACGGCAGGCGGCACCTGGGGCAACACCGCGAAGCGGCCACCGATGGCGATGACACGGCTGGCCAGCATGGGCTGCTGTTTGCTCAGCTCCAGCACCATGTCCGCACCCTGTGACAAGCCAATCAAGGCTGTAGCCGAGGCCGACACTCCGCTGCGCTCCTGCCAGTCGCGCACAGCAGCTTGCAGCGCGGGCAAGGCCTGCGCCACGCGCTGCGGGCGGTTGGCATCGGTCACGCCGGCCAAGGCAAACCATTCAAAACCCCGGGGCGTATCGGCCGGCGCATCGGCCTGTAAGGATACGACGGTGGCCTGGGGAAAGGCTTCGCACAACCGCTCACCCAGGGGCAGCAGGGAGGCCGCGTCTTCCCCGGCGGCATGGCATAGCAGGATCAACTGCGCGGCCTGCTCGGCCGGCTCCTGGATGATGAGGGATAGGTCTGGCATGGCGGCTGGCTCTAGAGACTGTCGGATGGGTGCTGTCCGTCAATGTAATACCAGCGGCCCTGTTCCCGCACAAAGCGGCTGAGTTCGTGCATGCGCTCGGCGCGGCCACCCACCTTGCAGCGAGCGACAAACTCGACGACGCCAGCGTCACCGCTGGCCTCGGCATGGCGCACCTCCAGTCCCAGCCATTTGACGGGCTGCAACTCCAGGTCGCCCGGCGCGGTGGAGGGGTGCCAGGTGGCCACCAGGTAGTCAATCAGGCCCAGCACATAGGCGCTGTAGCGCGAGCGCATCAGCGCCTCGGGCGTAGGGGCATACATGCCGGCGGGCAGACCCATGTGCCACTGACCACAGCAGGCGCCCAACTCCAGTCCGCTGCCACAGGGGCATTCCATCTTCTTCACAATTGCATCGCTTCCATGGCGCATTGAGGGGTTGCCAACTGTACGCCAAGCCTCGATGTAATGCAGCGACAATCGGGGGCTCACGCAGGCGCCTGTTGCGGTCTGCACCAGCCCGCCGCCACGTCTTTTCGCCCTCTCCCATGCACCACACCATTTTTGACACGCCAGTTGTCAACACCTTGCTGCGCGCGCTGTCCATCGCCTTCCTGAGACTCACCGGCTGGAAGGTGGAGGGCGGTTTGCCCGCCAACGGCCATAAGTGTGTACTGATTGCCGCGCCGCACACCAGCAACTGGGATCTGCCCTATACGCTGATGGTGGCCTTTGCGCTGCGGCTCAACATCTATTGGATGGGCAAACGCCAGTTGTTCCGCTTCCCGTTTCGTTCCGTCATGATGTGGTTGGGTGGCATACCGGTCGCCCGCGAGACCTCCAACAACCTGGTAGCGGCCTCCGTGCAAGCCATACAGGCGGCTCAGGGGCCGTTGCAGCTGATCGTGCCACCCGAGGGCACGCGCAACCATACCCGCTACTGGAAAACCGGCTTCTACTACATTGCCGTGGGTGCGCAGGTGCCCATCGTCATGGCCTATATGGACTATGAACGCAAGATCAGCGGCCTGGGGCCGGTGTTCCATCCCACCGGCGACATAGACGCCGATATGCGGGCCATCAAGGCCTTCTACGCGCCCTTCAAGGGCAAGAACGCCGACCAGTTCCACGCCGAGCCCTGACGCGGCACCAGCCCGTTCCAAACGGCCACTAGAATTTGGCGGGAGGCATGGGTATGGAACGCAGCGGACTGAGAAAAATCATACGCAGCAGGCATTTCAAGGGCTTGCTGTATGGCGGCGCGCTGCTGATCCTGATCACCATAGGCGGCACCCAGGGCTATCACTACCTGGGCCGCCCCACGGCCACGTGGATCGACAGCTTCTACATGACCTTCATCACCATTGCCACCATTGGCTATGGTGAGACCGTGGACCTGAGCCACCACCCCATGGGGCGGCTGTTCACGGTTTTCATTGCCACGGTCGGCATTGCCACCCTGAGCTACCTGTTTTCCACACTGGTGGCGCTGCTGATTGACGCCGATCTCAACGAGGACCTGAGGAAGAAACGCATGGAAAAGCACATCGCAGCCCTCCAGGGCCATTACATCGTCTGCGGCATCGGGCGGGTGGGTACCAACGTCGCCAGCGAGTTGTTGAAGACGCGGCGCCCCTTTGTCGTCATCGAGAGCGACCGCACGGCGCTGGACACCTGGCTGGAGCACCACCCTCAGTCGCTGTACCTGCACGACGACGCGGCCGACGACTCCGCGCTGCACCGCGCGGGGCTGGCCCAGGCAGCCGGCGTATTTGCCGTGACCGGCGACGACAGCCACAACCTGATGGTGGCCCTGTCCGTGAAGCTGCTGAACCCGCAGGCCCGCGTCGTGGTGCGCCTGCACGACATCCGCAACACCAACAAGGCCAAGCGCGCAGGGGCCGATGAAATCGTGTCGCCCGATTTCACCGGCGGCATGCGCATCGCCTCGGCCATGGTACGCCCCCATGTCGTCAACTTCATGGACCAGATGCTGCACACCGATGAAGGCCTGCGCGTGGAAGAGGTGACGGTACCCGCAGGGTTTGCCAGTGCCGCCCTGGCCAGCGTCTTGCCGCGGTCCAAAGACTATTTGCTGATGGCCACCCACGAGGGTGGCCAATGGATTTTCAATCCGTCCGACGACCACGTTCTCAAGGCCGGTACCACCCTGGTCCTGATGGCCAGCCCCGAGGGCCGTACCCATGTGGAGCAATTGCTGAGGGCTTGAGCATCGCTGGGCCGCCCGCGGCGGCTATTGCGCGCGTGCTATTCATTCTGTCGCGTAGCACTACGGCGCGAAAAAAAAGCCCGTACCGGCAAGCGGTACGGGCTTTGAGGCCAAAATGCCTTGTGCTGGATGGATGCTTACTTGGCGACGACGCGCACCATCTCCAGACACTTGTTGGAATAACCCCATTCGTTGTCATACCAGCTCACCAGCTTGACGAAGGTGCCGTCCAGCGCGATGGAAGCATCCGCATCGAACACGCTGGTGCAGGTCTCACCGCGGAAGTCGGTGGCAACCACCTTGTCTTCGGTGTAGCCCAGCACGCCCTTGAGAGCGCCCTGGGACTGGGCCTTCATTTCAGCGCAGATGTCCGCCAGCGTGGCGGGGCTGTTCAGTTCGCAGGTCAGGTCGACCACGGACACGTCGCTGGTCGGCACGCGGAACGACATGCCGGTCAGCTTCTTGTTCAGCTCAGGAATCACCACGCCCACGGCCTTGGCGGCACCGGTGCTGGAGGGGATGATGTTTTCCAGAATGCCGCGGCCACCGCGCCAGTCTTTGTTGCTGGGGCCGTCCACCGTCTTCTGGGTCGCGGTCGCCGCATGCACGGTTGTCATCAGACCGCGCTTGATGCCCCACTTGTCGTGCACGACCTTGGCCAAGGGTGCCAGGCAGTTGGTGGTGCAAGACGCGTTGGAAATGATGGCTTCGCCCTTGTAGGTGGCGTGGTTCACACCGTAGACGAACATGGGGGTGTCGTCCTTGGAAGGGGCCGACAGGATGACCTTCTTGGCGCCAGCATCAATATGCTTTTGCGCCGTGACCTTGTCCAGGAACAAACCGGTGGATTCGATGACGACATCGGCGCCGATTTCGTTCCACTTCAGCGCCGCGGGATCGCGCTCTTGCGTCAGGCGGATCTTCTTGCCATTGACGACCAAGGTATTGCCATCCACGGCCACCGTGCCCTTGAAGCGGCCGTGCACCGAGTCGTACTGCAGCATATAGGCCAGGTAGTCCGGCTCCAGCAGGTCGTTGATGCCCACTACTTCAATGTCGCTGAAGTTTTGCAGGGCCGAACGCAGCACATTGCGTCCGATGCGACCAAAGCCGTTGATGCCAATCTTGATAGTCATGAGAAAAAGCTCCGAGGGTTGAAAAAACTAGGTGAGGTCCAGCACCATGCAGGGCACCGTGACCTTGGTGGACTCGCCGACCAGGAAACGTTCGGTTTCTGCCGGGTACTTGAAGACCAGCTTGCGCAGCCAGGCCAAAAACTCCTGCCGGTTGGGGTTGCGCGCGTCGGCTTCTGCAATGGTGTTCTCTGCAAAGGGTTCGATCAGCGTAACCTTGACGTCAAATGGGCAGGACATGGTGTTGAGGTCAAACTTGACCTTGCCCAGGCTCGTGCGGTCCAGCGACTGCAGGAAGGGCACAAAGGCCATGTCCTTCAGCGCCGCGCCCTGGGCGCCCTCGGTGCGCAAACGAATCATTTGTGTGGCGTAGACCGGGCTGGCCAAAGGCTTTTCGCAGTGCATGCGGTAGTCCTTGGCCATGGAGACACCCGTGCTGGCCAGCAGATGGTGCCGCGCCGAATAGACCACCTCGACCTCGGGCGGAGCATCGGTCTGCGCAAACTTCATGCGCAACACGACATTGCCTGCGGGTGTGCGGTTGCCGGACGGATAGGGCAGCTTGCCGCTGGGCCCGGTGAAGGTGCACTGGCTTTGTTCCATGGCCGCGGCCGCCTCGGCTGATGTGACCTGCACGGCCTGTGGGATCTGAGCCCAGGCCTCGGCGCGGAGCGATGCCACATCATCGCGGCCGACACTCATCGTCTCAGGAACGGCTCCTGGGAGGGTGGGCTTAGACCCCCCTCCTGCCCAGGCTCCGGGTGTTTGCAGCAGAGCGGCGACCGCAGTCACGGTGCTGAGCAATGCATGGAAAGTGCTTGGATGGCGCATGTCTGATCTCCCTGTAGTTATGAATGGTTGGCCGTCATCTGGTACAGATCCCGGTCCAACGCCATCATAGGGCCCATCGATACGCCACCGCAACTGTCAGGCCTTGCGCTGCAGCACGGCCTGCACCGTGTCCGCCACGTTCTCCGGCGTGAAGCCAAAGTGCTTGAACAGCACCGGCGCCGGTGCCGACTCGCCGTAGGTGTCGATGCCGACGACCGCGGCGCAGCCGTATTTCCACCAGCCGTCGGACACGCCCATTTCGACCGCCACACGGGGCACGCCTGCGGGCAGCACTTCGGCCTTGTAGGCGGCGCTTTGGGTGTCGAAGGTGGTGTTGCTGGGCATGGAGACCACGCGCACGGCGATCTTGCGTTCGGCCAGCAGGGCCTGGGCCTTCAGTGCCAATTGCACTTCGGAGCCGGTGGCGATGATGACGGCCTGGGCCTTTTTCTTCAGACCCACTTCGGACGGCTCGGCCAGCACGTAGGCGCCCTTGCTGATGGCGTCGATGCCGCTCGCGTCGGGGGCCGCAGCCGAGTCGCCCTTGGGCGCGTAGCTGATGTTCTGGCGGGAGAGCAGCAGCGCTGTGGGCTTGGTCTTGTTTTGCAGAGCGACAGTCCAGGCCACGGCGGTTTCGGCCGTATCGCCCGGGCGCCAGACGTCCAGGTTGGGGATCAGGCGCAGGCTGGCGGCATGCTCGATGGACTGGTGCGTGGGGCCGTCTTCGCCCAGGCCGATGGAGTCGTGCGTGAACACGTGCACCACGCGCTGCTTCATCAGCGCGGCCATGCGGATGGCGTTGCGGCTGTAGTCGCTGAAGGTCAGGAAGGTGCCGCCGTAGGGGATGAAGCCACCATGCAGGGCCACGCCGTTCATGATGGCGGCCATGCCGAATTCGCGCACGCCGTAGTTGATGTGGCGGCCGCCTTGGCCGGCTTCGTTCTTGACCACAGCACCAGTCAGCGCGTCAAAGCGCAGGTTGGGTGTGGACTTGGTGTTGGTCAGGTTGGAGCCGGTCAGGTCGGCGCTACCGCCCAGCAACTCGGGCAGCGCGGCGGTGAAGGCTTCCAGTGCCAATTGACTGGCCTTGCGGCTGGCCACGGTCTCGGCCTTCTGGTGCGCGGCGATGACGGTGTCCACCGCGGTCTGCACGAAGTTCTTGGGCAGGTCGCCCTTCATGCGGCGGACCAGTTCCTTGGCCAGCGCGGGGTGGGCGGCCTGGTAAGCGGCGAACTTGTCTTTCCAGGCTTGCTCAGCGGCCTTGCCGGCTTCCTTGGCGTCCCAGTCGGCATACACCTCCTTGGGCACGACGAAGGGCGCGTGGCTCCAGCCAATGGACTCGCGGGTGAGCTTGATTTCTTCGGCGCCGAGTGGTTCACCGTGGGCCTTGGCGGTGTTGGCGCGGTTGGGGCTGCCCTTGCCGATGTGGGTCTTGCAGATGACCAGCGTGGGGCGATCATTGGTTTTCTTGGCTTCGGCAATCGCAGTGGAGACCGCAACAACGTCGTGGCCGTCGATGGGGCCGATGACGTTCCAGCCATAGGCCACAAAGCGTTGGGCCGTGTTGTCGATGAACCAGGGTGCGACCTGGCCGTCGATGGAGATACCGTTGTCGTCGTACAGCGCGATCAGCTTGCCCAGCTTCCAGGCACCGGCCAGTGCGGCGGCTTCGTGGCTGATGCCTTCCATCAGGCAGCCGTCACCCAGGAAGGTGTAGGTATGGTGGTCGACCACGGTGTGGCCTTCGCGGTTGAATTCGCTGGCCAGCAACTTCTCGGCCAGCGCCATGCCCACCGCGTTGGTGATGCCTTGGCCCAAGGGGCCGGTTGTGGTTTCGACGCCGGGGGTGATGCCGTGCTCGGGGTGGCCTGCCGTCTTGCTGTGCAGTTGGCGGAAGTTCTTCAACTCGGCCATGGGCAGCTTGTAACCGGTCAGGTGCAAGAGCGCATAGATCAGCATGGAACCGTGGCCGTTGGACAGCACAAAGCGGTCGCGGTTCAGCCAGTGGGGGTTGGTGGGGTTGTGGCTCAGGTGCTGACCCCACAGGGCCACCGCCATATCGGCCATGCCCATGGGGGCGCCGGGGTGGCCGGAATTGGCGGCCTGCACGGCGTCCATTGCGAGGGCACGGATGGCGTTGGCCATTTGTTGGGTGTTGGGGGTGGTGGCCATGGGCTGGGCGACTCCGGAGTAGGTGGTGGCTGGGGAAAACCCGGTATTTTACCGACCGCGGGACTGGCGGCCTTTACACGCCCATACACGCCTCCTTACGGGGCTGGAGCGCTGAAGGAGAATTCCCCACGCCGCCCGGTGAAAAGGCCCCCCCGGATAGAAATAATTTACAGTCGCGTCTACCCGTCTATGCAAGGCCTTCACCTCACCGCCGATCTCAGCCGCTGCCAGTGCGACAGTGTGTGGCTGACTGATGCCCCGCGTCTGCTGGACCGCTGCGTGCAAGAGGTCGCCGCAGCGGGCCTGCAGGCCGTCAACCAATTGGCCCACAGCTTCCCGGCCACCGAGCAGGGCCCGGGCGGCATCACCGCCACGGTGCTGCTGGCCGAGTCGCACCTGTGCGTGCACACCTGGCCAGAACAAATGGGCGTGACGGTGGATGTGTATGTGTGCAACTTCGGCGCCGACCATTCGGCCAAGGCCCGGCAATTGATGGACGCGCTGCTTGCGTTGTTTGCACCCCAGCAGGCGCTGCGTCAAGCGCTACAGCGAGGCGGCAAACCTACGGCCTAGTGCAGCCGCACCGGCCGCGCAAACCACGCAAACACGCCCAGGGCCAGCAAACCGCTCGCCACCCACACCAGCATGCGCCAGTGCTTGCCGCCGGGCTTGATGATCTCCACGCCGTCCAGGAACACCGTCTCGCAGGCGCCGTTGCCCGTGTCCGTGCGCACGGTGCTGGTGCCGCGCTTGAAGTCCATGCCGCCGTGCTGGTGGGAATACTCCGCCAAATGCCCATGGAAGTGGATCTGGTCCCCCACGCGCACGGAGCGCAGCTTCTTGGCCAGGTCCGGCCTATCGGTCAGCAGGTGGTTGTTGGAGATGGCAGTCTGGTCAAAGGCGGCAAAAGCCTTGTCTGACCGGGTGCTGAAGTTGCACGTGAACTGCCCGCTGGAGAAGCTGATGTCAGCATAGGAGCCATTGCGCGCATTGTTGCCCCAGACCACGCACAGATCGACGATGTTGAGGTTATCGTTCCACTCCCGGTGCAGGTAGTCCAACCAGGACTTGGCGTCGTGCTTGCTGACCACCAGGCCCGCCAGGTCGTATTCGTACAGGGGCTGCACGGTGTAGGTGACGCCATGGGCTGTGGTCTTGAACGCGGGCTGGCGCACCGGCGTTTGGGCGGGTTCGTCTTGCAGGGCCGACACCAGTTCCGCCGGAGGCGGCAAGGCATCGCTGTGCCACAGCGCAGCCCCCAGCAGCAGCACATTGGCCGCCAACAGCCATTTGAGGGTCTGGTCACGCATGGCGGCATTGTGGCGCGCGCCAAGCCGCGGCGCAAGTCAGAATGCTACAAATATAGTAGCTATTCATATCCACCTGGCGGGGGCTAACGCCCGATTTGAGCTAAGCCACTCAAGCCAACGCATCGTGCAGCGCCACGAACTCCTGGGTCAGCGTGTGGCTGGCATCCAGGAAGATCATGGGCATGGCCTGCTCGTGCGATTCGCGGATGCGCACCGACGAACGCAGATACGGCTGCAACACCGGCAGGCCCTCGTCGATCAGCTCCTGCACCATGCGCTGGGGCAGGTTGGCGCGGGCCTGGAACTGGTTGACGATGATGCCGCTGACCTCCAGGTCGCCGTTGTGGTCGGCCTTGATCTCGGCCACGTTTTCCAACAGCGTGTACAGCGCGCGGCGTGAGAAGTCGTCGCAGTCAAAAGGAATGAGGCAGCCCTGGGCCGCAATCAGGGCACAGCGGGTGTAGAAGTTCAGTGCGGGCGGCGTGTCGATGTAGATGCGGTCGTAGTCTTCGCTCAACAGCTCCAGCGCGTCGCGCAGCTTGTAGATCTTGTGGCGCGATTCCAGCTTGCCGTGCAGTTCATCCAGCAGCGGGCTCGACGGCATCAGGTCCAGACCCTCCCACTGGGTGTTGACGATGAATTCGCTGGCGCCCTTGTCACGTATCGTGAACTTGAGGCTTTGCTCGAAGAACTCGGCCACATTGGGCAGGTCTTCGGGCATGTCCGCGCCCAGCAGGTAGCGGGTGGAATTGCCCTGCGAGTCCAGGTCAATGACCAGGGTGCGCTTGCCCTGCGCGGCGCTGATGGCCGCCAGGTTGCAGGTGATGGTGGACTTGCCGACGCCACCCTTTTGGTTGAAAACGACGTATTGCATGGTGTAGGTGCCTTGAAGGGATGTGGAGGGAGAGGAGATACGGAAATCGGGAGAACGGGATACGGTGGCGCGCAAGCAAGACCGATGCCCGGGCGGCGGCTCAGCGGCCCACCAGCGCGCTATAGGCCTCGCGTGTGGCCGGCGTGACCGAGTCCAGCACCTTGGCATAGGGCGTTTGGTGGCGCAGCACCAGGCGGGTGGAGGCCACCGCCTTGGTCTTGCAGAACCAGTGGCAGCTGTGCTGCATCAAATACAGTTCGGCCAGCACGGTAAAGGCCTTGTCCTTGGCACTGACCTCGGGACCGCGGTGCACAGCCTGGCAGATGCCGCGGGCGTGTGTGCTGAGCATTTCGCGAAAGTCAAAGGTGCTGGCCGGCAGCCAGCGCCCGGTGTAGAAAATGGACCAAGGCAGTTTGCTGGCGCGGGTCAGGCCTACGTCCAGCCGCGCAAACTCGGCAGCAAAGCGCTTGAACTGCTCGCACAGCGCGGCTTCGGTGGCGCTGAGCATGCTCCAGATCTGGTGCTGGCGGGCAGCATCGGCCTCGCCCAGGGCGCGCATATAGCCCTCGGTCAGCGTCTCCATCAGCTTCTCGATCTGGTACTGGGCCAGGTGGCTGCCCAGCAGCATGATGCGGCGGTGCTCGTCGCGCCGCTGAAAGAAATGCGTGATGCCGCCCAGCAGCAGCGCGAAGACCAGAACATCCATGGCGGTCAGCTCGAACGGCGCATGATCTGGTGGCGCTGCCAATAGTGGCCCACCACCGCATTGAACTGGTCTTTCTGCTTGCCCAGACCGCCGAGCTTGATGGTCATGGTCTTGCTGCCGATCATGGCTTTCTCATGCAGCGTGACGGTCAGGCTGTCGCCGAAGCTGCTGTCGTTGTACTGCAGGGCCTTGACGCTGTCCCACTCCAGCAGCGGCTCGCCGTTCGATTGCGCAATGCCGCTGTAGTTGACCTCGACCGTGGCATCGTTCTTCAACTGGAATACGACCGGCGGGAAATACTTCAGCACCAGTTGGCGCTCCTGCTCGTTGGCGGGCGCGTAGCGGTAGGCCAGGGCCTGCTCATGGTTCTGCGCGAACTGCTGCTCGTAGGCCGCCCACAGCCGCTGCTCGATGGCGTCGGCCGTGATGATGACGTCGGCCCAGGTGGCCTGGGGCACTTCCAGCACCACGGCGCCGTAGTTGTCCGGGTCCAGCGCATGGCCCACCTGGCGCATGCGGTCGGCCAGCGGCGGGTGGCTGTCGAAGGGGTGGGGTATGTGGGCCGTGCGCATGTCGTCGACAAAGTCGATGGAGGCTGCATAGGGCCGCAGGCCCTGGGCCACTGCGGCGGCAATACCCAACTGGTCGGCTAGCTTCTGGTCCCGCTCAAACAGCGCTCGCTCGGTGCTGTTGCGGTAGTTGTCGTAGGCGGCGATCTTCACCAGCGACTGGGAGATGGCCTGCGGCGACACCAGCCGGGCGGCCGCACGGTCGGCCTTGTACTCGCGCTCGCGGCTGTCGCGCGACAGCGCGATCTGGAACACCATGCGGTACAGCCGCATGAAGTAGTAGACGACGATGGTAAAGCCGCCCTCGCGCATCTCCTGCACATAGCTGTCGTACTGCGTGAGCTTGGGGCCTAGCTGCGCGCTGGCCTTGGTATCGCCCCCGCGAAAGTGGGCCAGCTCGTGGCCCAGCACGGCGTCGGCCTCGTGCACGCTCAGCACGCGCAGCAGCGGGATGCTGACGAACAGCGAGCGCCCCGTCAGCTCCTTGCCGCCGACCTTCAACGGCGCCTCGGTCACAAAGAAGTTGGTGTCGATACCGGCCACGATATGGTCGGGCGGCGCCGTCTTCAGGCGTGCCGCCATGTGGCGGATACGGCGCCACAGCATGGGCGCATCGGCCTCGGCCACCAGCTCGCCTTCGACGCTGTTGTTGACCTTGGCGCGGTGGAAGATCTTCATCACCAGCACCGCCACGCCGGCCAGCACGGCCAGGCCGACGATGGCAATCAGCTTGATGTAGTACTTTTGCACAAAGAAGGCCGTCACCCAGAAGGACAGCCACACGCCCATCACCCCTTGCAAGACCACGGCGGCCGCGCCGGCCAGCGTCATCAGGCGCCAACCAACAACAAAGCTGGTGTACTGCCACTGCCGGTTCACAAAGGCCAGCGCACCCAGGGCGCCGACCAAGAGCAGCACGGCCACGCCACCCACCAGCGACCACAGCGCGGCACGCTGCATGGCGTTGAATTGCCACAGCTCACCATAGGGCTCACACACGTCGGCGCGAAACTCCTGGGCTTCGGGTGCGCGGTTGCTGCAAATCGTGGACAGCGGGTTGCGGGCATAGAAGGCGATGAAGGCCTGCTTGTCGTCGCTGGTGGCGTTGTTGTTGGCATACGCCTTTTCCTGCACCGCCCGCTGCATGCCTGCATCACGATCATGGTTGGCGTAGCGCACAAACCCGTAGGTCAGCGCCGGAATCAGGAACAGGGCCAGTGCCGCGTACAACAGCACCTTGAGCAATTCTTGGCGGAGCGTGTTCTCAGATTGCATAGTCCGGGTTCCCTGCGCTGTTTTATAGGTAGATGCCGCGTGTCAGCAGAGGCTGCTTCGCGAGCTGCGGGGATTTTAGGGGGCGTAGCCGCAGTTTCCGGCGCGCACCGGTCACTTGTGTACAAAAGGCAGCGGTTTGCGGGGCGTTCAGTGCATCAGGCGTGGGCCAAGGCCTCCCACTCGGCCCAACTCTGCGCCCGGCCCGGCCAGGCAACCGCGCCAAAAGGCCAAGCCGCTTTCAGCCAGCGCTCCAGGCTGGCGTATGCAAGGCTGTCGTCCAGCACAGTTTGTGCCGAAGACAGCCAGAGAAACGCCTGCGCCTGGAACAGTTGCTTGCGCCGGTCTTGCGCAAGGCGGGATTTGATCGGCTTGATATACAGGCAGCCCAGGTAGGCATCGCCCGCCGGCTCCACCAGCGCGTAGGCAAACGCCACGCGCGTGTCGAACTCGCGCAGATGGCGGCTGAGGTCGGCAAGGTTCTCCGCGTAACTGATACCGGCTTCTGGCCAGCCATTCGTCGGACCAAAAACGCCGCGGATATGGTCTGCGCTGGCGCGCACCGCTTGAAAATCGGCTTCGGCAAAGGCAGGGCCAAGTACGGCCAGCTCGAATTCTGCAAAGCTGTGCGTGCGTGGCGGCTCGAAGGCGTCAGGAATCATCGGGGTGCTGGAGGGTCATAGCTTCGCGACGCATTGTGAACCCATTGTGAAAGCCCGCCGGCTCAACAGAGTGGTGTCTAGTGCTTCGGTGGGTGCTCAGCCCGCTATGTATTTAGGAGCTACACTCCTTTACCTGACGAGGGCTACAGGCAATATTTGCCGTAACCATCAGTCAATAGCCCCGAATTGGGTATTTTTTGGACGGTTTGGCACCCCCAATGAAAAATCCCGCCTCGTGGGCGGGATTTCATCAAAAACCCGGCAAAGCCGGGTAGTGTCCCCGGGGTCAACCGGGTCATTAGTGCGGGGTATTCACCAAGGCCCCACGCTCCCCACTTCGTGTGGTTCGCTGCACCCAAGGGGCAAAGCCGTCTTGGGGCGGCCCGGCGACGGCTTAACCGCGGTCGCCCATGGGGGGCAATGTGCCGGCCTTTTGGGCTTGCAGGTAGTCGGCCTTCACAGCGGCGCGAGGTACGGTGCTGGTGACATTGGAGCTGCGCACGCCGGAGTCTTCGCCACGTGCGGGTGGGTTGCCGGCTTGCACGGCGGCGGTGTATTCGGACTTGACGAAGCTGCGGCTCAGCACGCTGGGGGCAGACTTGGCGAAAAAGGAGCTGGTGGCAACGTTGCTCAGGTTTTCGGCGAAGCTGGAGCTGGCGCCCAGGCCGGCAACAAGGATCAAAGCGGTAGTAGCGATTGCGTTTTTCATGATGAATTTCTTTCAAAAGTTGTTAGACACATATCCGGGCAGGTCGGGAGCCCTTTCGGGGGAACTCCTGCTTGTCCAGCCTCGGTGAGTCGCTCATATTTGGTTTCGGCTCATCGATGGGTTGAACTGTACGCCGATGGCGAAAATTAAAAACCATTGGGTCAGTAATTCATCATTGCTAAAAATGAAATAATCAAGGTCTTGAAAACTCACTCGTTGCACATATGGACCGACTTTTATCCATGCGGGTCTTCCAAAGGGTGGTTGATGACGGGGGTTTTGCGTCGGCCGCCCGTTCGCTGGACATGTCACCCGCTACGGTGACCCGGCTGTTTGGCGACCTGGAGCAGCACCTGGGCGCGCGATTGATGCAGCGCACCACGCGCAAGCTGGCGCTGACTGAGGCCGGCGAGCTCTACCTGCTGCGGGTGCGCAGCATCCTGAACGAGATCGACGACGCCGAGGCGGCCGTGGGCTCCAGCACCCAGGAACTGCATGGCACGGTGCATGTGCTGGCCACGCCGGTGCTGGCCTCCTACGTGCTGGCGCCGCACATCGTGCACTGGCGCGCGCGCTACCCCAAGGTGGCGCTGGACATAGCGGTGGACCCGTTTCCGCAGACGCGGGTCGAAGAGTTTGACGTCACCTTCATGGGCGTGGACGAGGGCTACGACGCCAATGTCGTGGCCCGGCCGCTGTCTACGTCGGAGTGGATTCTGTGCGCCGCGCCGTCCTACTTGGCGCGCACCGGCACACCCCAGGTGCCCAGCGACCTGGAGCACCACGACTACCTGAAGTTCCCGCGCCAGCAGGGCGGCGGCGCGGCCGGCCGGCGCCTGCGACTGCGCCCGGCAAAGAGCGGTGCTGAAGGCGAAGGCGACGCGGTGGAGGTGGACATGCCCGTGGCCCTGCAGTCCATCAGCCTGGACGTGCTGTACCGCGCCGCGCTGGACGGTGCCGGCATCGCCGTGCTGTCGCGCCTGCTGGTGGCCAACCACCTGGCCAAGGGCGACCTGGTGCAGGTGCTGCCGGACTGGATCGCCGGGCGGCTGACGGTCTATGCCGCGGTGCCCTCGCGCAAGCTGATTCCGGCCCGCACCCGGGCGTTTCTGGAGTTCATCAGCGACTGGTTGCCAGGCAAGGTGCTGCAGGGCTAGGTACTTACGCCACAGCAGACCAATGGCCTGCCGTGAAGGCCTCTTCAAACACCGAATAGCCCGCCCAGTCGCTGTGCGCAAAGCGCAGGCGCTGCCAGGCCAGTGTGGGGCGGTAGGGGTATGGGTTTGCTGATTGCTCTCTTTTTGATAGCGATTTGCGCATATCCGACGAGGGCCACAGCCCGATTTGTCCATTGGCCTGCGGCGTGGGAATGGCCATGGCGTGGCCGTAGCGCATGATGTCCATGCGCGTGGCCTTGGCCGCCAAGTCCGGGTGGGCCGGCGCCAGTTCGGCCAGGATGTCATCGCGCCACGCGGCCCAGGGCTTGTCCAGCAGCAGCTTGCGGCCTTCCACGCCGATGGTGGCGGGCGCGCTGGCAGCGGCGGCTGGCAATGCGGTGCGCGAGCCAAAGCCATGTGCATCGCCCAGCGCGCGGTAGTGGGTCAGCACCGTGGCGCCCGGCACCGGGTTCAGGCTTTGGTGTGTGGCGTCCACATAACCCAGGCCGCCGGTGCCCAGACCGGTGTCGTACAGCACGTTGTCCCAACTGGGGGCCGGACCAGGGCGGTCGTGCAGCGGCTGGGCTACGTGGATATTGGCCACCAGCCAGGGGGCATAGGCAATCTGGCGGGCCGCCTGGCGCAGAAAGTCGGGCGCGTCCTGCACCACGCGCGCGGCCACGAACACCGGTAGCGCAACAACGGCCTGCTCAGCCTGCCAGCGCTCCATCGCCTGGGTGACCGTGTTGAAGGCATCCAACTCCACGCCGCTGCGCGTATTGGCAATGCGCAGCACTACACGACCCGTGTGCAGGCGCTCGCCCAGCGGCGCGGCCAGGCGGCGGGTCAGCCAGGCATTGCCCTCGGGCCAGGTCAGCAGGCCTTCGCGCTCCACGGTCTCGGTGCCCGGCACGTGGAAGCCGTGGCGGCTGGCAAAGTAGTGGATGCCGGCCCAGGCCGATACGGTGGCGATGCCGGCGCCGTAGTCATCGCGGCAGCAGTAGTCCAGGTACCAGCGCAGGTGGCGGTCATCCAGACCGTTTTGCGCCAGGTACGCTTCGAAAGTAATAGCAGATAACGTAGATTGCACAAGGGCTGGAGCCCCAATTTGCACAGGCATGGTCCAGCGAGCCCCCTTGCGGGCCTGCTCCACCAGGCTGGCAAACAGGCGGTACTGGTCCAGCGTGCGCGGGCCTACGCCATGCACCGGCAGCAGGCCTTCCTGCCATTGGCCGTCGAAGAACAAGCGCTCCTGCGGGCTGTGGCACAGGTGACGCTCGTCGTACTGCCAGCGACCACCCACGCGGGTGCGCAGGCCCAGCTCTTCCAGCAGGTCTTGCACCTCGGGTGCGTCGTCGCCGGGCAGCGGCAGGTAATGGGCGCCCAGCGGGCAGGCCAGGCCGCCCAACTCGCCGCCGCGGCTGTTGCCGCCGGGGGTGTCTTCCAGCTCCAGCAGCGCGAAGTCATCCATGCCACGCAAGCGCAGTGCCCGCGCCGCCGCCAGGCCGGCCACACCGCCGCCGGCGATCAGCACACGGGTCTTGAACGTGGCCGTCGGCGGCGGCAGGGGCTTGCCGGCACGCAGCGTGTCGCGCAGCCAATGGCCGCGGGCCGGCTCGCCGCCGACAAAACCGCCGGCGATGTGCGCATGGGGATCGGCCGGCTTGCAGCCGCCAGCCGCCCAGGCCGCCACGCCCAGGCCGCCGGCCTGCAAGAAGTGCCGCCTATCCATCAAACCACCACCTGCGCGCTACACGACATCGGCCAGGGTTTCATCAATGGGGGCACGCAGCGGCAGCACGATCTGCACCGTGGTGCCGATGCCGCCTGCATCGTCGACCAGGTCCACGCGGCCACCCAGCACCTTGGTCACCAGGTTGTAGACGATGTGCAGACCCAGGCCGGAGCCACCGCGCCCCAGCTTGGTCGTGAAGAAGGGGTCGAACACCAGGGCGCGGTTCTCGGGCGGGATGCCGACACCGTCGTCATGGAAGATGATCTCCACCTGATCGCCGCCACGGCGGCGGGTGGTGAGTTGCATCAGGCCCTGCACCCGGTCTTCAAAGGCGTGGGCAATGGCATTGGCCATCAGGTTGGTGATGATCTGGCCCAGCGCGCCGGGGTAGCTCTCCATCACAATGCCGGGCTCCAGATGGCACTCCAGCGCGAAGGGGGTCTTGCGGCGCAGCGGCTCCAGCGTGACCAGCAGGTCGGACAGCATCTTGTCCAGATCGAAGCGGCGGCGGTTTTCGCTGGACTGGTCCACCGCGACCTGCTTGAAGCTGCTGACCAATTCGGACTGGCGCACCAACGTGCGCAACAAGACCTCGGCCCCTTCGGCACAGGCTTGCAAGGTGGTTTCCATGAAGCTGCGCCGCAGACGCCCGCTTTGCAGCTCGGACAGCAGCGTCTGGGTCTGCGTTTGCAACGTGCTGGAGATCGTGACGCCAATGCCGATGGGCGTATTGAGTTCGTGCGCTACGCCGGCCACCATGGAACCCAGGGCCGCCATTTTTTCAGAGCGCAGCATTTCGCTTTGCATGGCCTGCATCGCGGTCAGGGCCTGGGCCAGCTCCTGGTTGGCCCGTTCCAGCTTCACGGTGCGCTGCTGCACGCGGTCTTCCAACTGGGTGTTGAGCTCACGGATCTCCTGCTCAATGGCACGCAGGCGCGTAACATCGATGGGGGAGAACAGCGCCATCTGCACGCCGCTGAAATCCAGCAAGCGGGCCGACACCTGGCAGATCAGCAGATGGCCCTGCTTGTGCCGCTGCTGCACCTCCATGCGCACGACCGCGCCCTCGCGCTGAAGCTGCTCCAGGCACTCGACACGCTGCTGCGGGTCTACCCAGATGTTGAGCGCCTGCGGCGTCTGGCCCAGCAGCTCGTGCCGCAAATAACCCATCTGCGCGGCCCAGCTGTCGTTGATCTCGACGAAGGTGTTGTCGCTCAGCCGGGTCAGTATCAAGGGCACGGGCGAGTACTGGAACAGGTCGGCGAACTTGCCCTCGCTTTGGCGCAGCAGCGCTTCGGAGCCACGCAACGATGCGCGCGACTGGTTCAGCCGCTTGATGTGCTGCAGCAGCACCAGGGCCAGCACCAGGATGAAGCCGATGGTGACCCCCGCGTACAGCAGGCGGTCTTGCGTACGCGCGCGCCACGGCGCCATCGTAGCGGCCACGTCGCGGGCGAAAATAGTGGTCACCGGAAAACCGGCAATGCGGCGGTAGACATAGGTCCGGGGCACCGAACCGGTCTCGTCCAAAAACTGTGTGTCTTCAAAGTTGCCCTCGACCCTATCACCCCGTGCGGCGGTGGCCGGGGTGAGCTCCTGCCCAACGGCTTGCAGGCGCTGAAAGGCGGGCGCCTTGGAAATGTCCAACCCCAGATAGCGCGCATCAAAAGGTGAACGCACGATGACTTGCCCGTCGTCGGAGAACAGCGCCACCAGCGCGTTGCTGTTCTTGGCAACCCGGTCGTAGACACCACTGAAGTAGGACACGCTGATGTCGGTGCTGATGATGCCCAGGTAGCGCCCGTCGGCACCGTGCATATTGCGCGCCAGGGGCACGACCAGCTCACCGTCGTAAAGACGCTTGAATGGCCGGCCTATGACCTTGGCGGTCTGCTCCGGGTGCTGCAGCAGGTAAGGGATGTAAGTGCGCTCATCCGCATCGGTCTGGTCGGGCGGGGAGTCAATGGAACTGCCCGAGGTCACGCCTTGCGGGTTGACGAACTGCAGCGACTTCAGCACCTTGTTGAAGGGCTGGGCGCGGGTCAGCACATTGACGATGGCAGTGGCGTTCAGCGGCTTGCCGTTGGCGGCGCTGTTAGCCGCGCGAACCACGGCGTCCAGGTTGCGCTCCGCCTCGTACAGCGTCAGAGTGGCGTGCTCTTCGAGCAGGCGTACGGCGATCAGCGCATGGTCGATCTCGGATGCGCGGGTGAGCTTCTTGTCCTGGTCAATGGCCCACCAGGTCTGCCACACCAAGGCCACCACCGTGAGGCAGACTGATACCAACAACACCCGGGCGGCGCCCTGGCCGCTTTCATCGCGCGTGGGTGGTGTTGGCAACATGGAGCGGATTCTATGGGCATACCCGGCGTCCAAACCAGTTTTGGGGTTCTTGCCACACCCCCATTCAGAGCCTCAAACCGAGGCCAAAACAGGCCTCTGCGGAGTTAAAAACTAAAGCTTGATTTCCAGCCGCATCTGCAGGTTGACGAAGGACGGCGCGATGGTTTGCGTGGTCTCGCGCAGGGTCTGCCCTTGGGCATTGGTGGACAGCAGGCTGCCGCCGGTCACGTAGTCGCGCCCAGCAAAATTACTGGCCGATAAGCGCAGCTGATAACGCGGGTTGATGGTCCACAGTGCATACGCATCCGCAACAAACTTGTTGCTCTGGTAGACGGTCTGGTCGTCACTGAGCCGGGTCGTGAAGGCGGGCGTCCAGTTGATGTTGCCGCCGATCTTCAGCGGCAGGCCGCGCAACTGGTAGTCCGCCCCCAGGTTGGCCGTGCCGTCGGGCTGCTGGTCGAGCCGGTTGTCAGGCCCGGCAATGCCGTCCACGCTGGAGCGGAACAGGCTGAGGTTGCTGCGCAGATCGATCTTCGGGGCATCGGGGAACATCTCGCTCAGGCGGAACTTGGCCTCCAGCTCAATCCCCTGCGTGCTGGCATTGCCGATGTTTTGCTTGCGCGCGACCCAGCGCGGCACATCGGCCCAGCTCACGGTCTCCAGCGCGGTCTGGCTGCGCATCAGGTTCTGGATCTGGCGGAAGAAGACATTGGCGCTGAGCAAGCCGCCGCCGGGCACATAGTGCTCAAAGGCCAGGTCAATGCCCGAAGCCAGTTCGGGCTGCAGATAGGCATTACCCGCGCGGTCCGGGTGCACCTCGTCATTGGCGCCGCGGTTCAAGAACATGCTGTTGATGCTGGGCCGGGCAATCAGGTCCTGCAGATTGGGCGAGCGGTAGCTGCGCGTGAGGCTGATGCGGAACTGGTCCTTGACCGTCAGGTCCGGCCGCCACACGGCGTGGAACAGCGGCGTCAGCACCTGGCTCTGGTTGCTGATCTGGGGGCTGTCCGCGCTGACGGTGCCGGTGGTGCTGATGCCCTCCCAGCGCAGGCCGGCATGGGCAGCCCAATGTGGCGTCACGTTCCACTCGTCTTGCGCATAGACCGCCGTGCGCAGGCTCGACGCCGTCAAGTTGCCATCGAAGTCGCTGAGTGGTGATTCCCCGTTTTGCAGCGTCGTCGCGGTCTCGTTGCGGCGGTTGGATTCGACCTCCAGCCCCGTGACCAGGCTGTGGTTGTCGGCGATGCTGCGCGAATACTTGGCATTGCCGCTGAACGTGGTGTCGTGTTGCTCGGAGTGCTGGTTGGAGGTGGCGACCACACCGCGCTGGTCGCTGATGTTTTGCCGCGTGGCGTCATTGGTCCAGGCACTCTGGCCCGCACTGGCGCTCAAGCGCAGGTTGGCACCATCGTCCAGCTTGTGCACCCAGACACCGGCCAGACGCGCGGTGCTGAATCGTGCATCGGTGCTTCCCGTGCTGCGGTCGTACGGCAGGTCGGCCACGGTGCCGGTAGTCGTTTGCGTCAGGCGGCTGTTGCGGTCGCCACTGTTCTGCGTGGTGGCCAGCATGGGCGTCAGCGTGAACGAGTCGCCCCCGCTGCCGCGCCACTGCAGGCGGGCATTGGCGTGCAGGCCGTCGCGTATGCCGTTGCTGGATACCGTCTCGGTCTGGTGCACGGTGCTGCCGTTGCTGAGGTTCTCGGTCAACGTGTCGTTGACCACATCGTTGGAGCGCTCGTTGTGCGCCGCGGCGATGGAGAAGTTGTAGACCAGGTCGCCCGCCGTGTCGTTGCGCGACCAGGCGATATTGGGTGCCACATGCCCATTCTCCAGCCCCAGGCCCAGCTTCAGGTCGTTGGTGTGCCGGACGTAGCCACCGCGGGTGATGATGTTGATGGTGCCGGCGATGGCCCGCGCGCCGGTCTCGGCCGTGGGGGCGCGCAGGATCTCGATGCGCTCTATCTCTTCGGGCGACAAGTCGTCCAATGAGAAGCCGCGCGGCACCCGCTCACCGTCGATCAGGATTTGCGTATAGCCATTGCCAAGACCCCGCATGCGCGGCGCACCACCGCGCCCCGGACGGCCTTGCACGGTGACACCGGGCATGCGCTTGAGCAACTCGCCCATCGTGGTGTCGCCATACAGCTCGATCTCTTCGCGGCCAATGATGATCTTGGCCGCAGTGGAGAGGCGGCGCGCTTCGGTTTCGTCGTTGCCCTTGATCTGCACTTGGGGCAGCACCATGGCATCGCGCGGTTGGCTGGGGCGGGCAGGGTTGGCGCGGCGGGTGCCTTCTGCGGGAGTAGGCGGGGTCGTGTTTGTTTGCACGTCGGTGGTCGCGGACGGTGTTTCAGGGGACGTGGCCGTTGTGGTGGTTGTCTGCGCATACAACGGGCCGCACAAGGCTGCCATCGATATGGCGGCCAAGCCGTGTTTGGCTCTGTGTGCCCTGCTCTGACTGCGTACCACCACGGCGATCTACCTCTTCTTCTTTCCAACGGACTAGAAACGCCATTAGATTTCAAATTGGTGGAGGTGACGTTTCGCTGGGGTAAAGTTGGCGTGAATATTTGGACATGCTGATGAAAAGCTCGCACGCCCTATCGGGTCAATCCATTGCCTGACGCCATGCCGCCTAGCTTTCGAATCCGCAAGGGGCTGCCGGACGACGCCGCCCGTCTTGCCGTCCTGGCCACCCAGGTTTGGTTGCATACCTATGCCACCGACGGCATCACAGACGCGATCGCCTACTACGTATTGTCCGAACTCACGCTGGAGAAGTTCGCAGCGTCGTTGGGTGAACCTGAGACGCGCCTCCTCGTGGCCGAATGTGGAGAGGGTGTTGTTGGCTTTGCCGCCATCAAGCTCGGCGTTGCGTGTCCTACGGGGACGGGTCCGGTGGTCGAACTGCAGACCCTGTATGTCCAGGAACACTTCACCGGCCATGGGGCTGGAAAGTCATTGCTCCAAGCCGCAGAGGCCGAAGCACGCGCGCTATCAGACTCTCAGTTGTGGCTCATGGTCAATGCTCGAAACGCCCGCGCCATCAGCTTCTACGCGGGCCAAGGCTATTCAAAAGTCGGCACCACCTACTTCCTTTTGGGACAGGATCGACACGAGAACCATCTGCTCGTCGGGAATGCAGTGCGCTAAGGCACCACCCGCCCCCACTCCTGCTCATACGTGGTCACCAGCACCTGGTTCGACAGCCGATTCACTTCCGCCGGCACACGCGCCATGTCCTTCGGAAAATCGAACAGCAGAGGCAAGGTCTTGGGACCTAGATAACGCAGGCCTTCGGGCAAGCTGGCCGGCATATGCCAAGGGCGGTGGCTGGCGATGATGTAGCCCCATTCGCCGAAGCTGGGCACGTTGGCGTGGTAGGGCGTGGCGTGCAAGCCTACGGATTCGATCGTGGTGGCCACGGTCCAAAAACTCTGGCGCGCCACCAGCGGTGACGTGGTCTGTATCACGGCATAGCCACTGGCCGACAAGCGCTGCGACAGCAGCGAATAAAAGCTATTGGTGTAGAGCTTGCCGATGGAGAAATTGGTGGGGTCGGGGAAGTCGACGATGATCACGTCGAACATCTCCTGTTCAGCCTTGTCGTCTTTGTTGCCCTGCAGCCATTGAAAGGCATCCGTGTTGACAATGCGCAGCCTGGGCGAGTTGAGCGAGCCGCCATTGAGCTTGGCCATGGCCGGGTCCTTGGCGAAGAGGCCGGTCATATTCGGGTCCAGCTCGACCAGGGTCACGCTTTCCACGCTGGGGTACTTGAGGATCTCGCGCACGGCCATGCCGTCGCCACCTCCCAGCACGGCCACCTTGCGCGGCGCACCAAAGGCCGACATCACCGGATGCACCAGGGCCTCGTGGTAACGGTATTCGTCCCGTTCGGCAAACTGCAGATTGCCATTCAAGAACAGCTTGTGCCCGGTACGGCCGTTGGTGACGACGATGCGCTGGTAGGGCGATGTGGCGGCCAGCACGATGCGGTCATGGTAGAACTTGTCTTCGGCCAGCGTGGTGATGTGGTCGGCCGCAGCAAAGCCCGCAGCCAGGGCCAACACGGTCAGCACACAGGCCATGGCATGGGCCGACTGGTGGCGCAACTCATGGCGAAACACCCACAGCGTCCAGAAGGCCACGGCTGCATTCAATAGCCCGAACAGCAGGCCGGTGCGTATCAACCCCAGTTGCGGCACCAAGAGTAGCGGAAAGGCCACCGACACCGCCAATGCACCCAGGTAGTCAAAGGTCAGCACCTGCGACACCAATTCCTTCAACGCCACTTCGCGCTTGAGGATGCGCATGACCAGCGGGATCTCCAGTCCCACCAGAATGCCCACAACGGCCACCAGCGCGTACAGCAGAAAGCGGAAGGCACCCGGCATGTAGGCATTGGAGATGAAGAGCAGGCCGGGCATGGCGCCACCGGCCAGGGCCACCATCAACTCGATGCGCAAAAAGTGGGCGGGCAACTGGCGCTCGAAGAAGCGCGACAGCCACGAGCCCACGCCCATGGCAAACAGGTAGCAACCGATAACCGTGGAGAACTGCAGGACTGAGTCGCCCAGCAGATAAGAGGCTAGCGCACCGGCGCCCAGCTCATAGACCAGACCACAGGCCGCCACCACAAAGACGCTGGCTAGGAGCGTGACTTCCAGGGGTTTGTGGGTGCGTTCAGGAACTGTGGACTCCAAAGCCGTCACACCCATTCCGACAACGAGATCAAATTCACCGCCGGGCCGCCCCAAGGTGAATGCGCCCCCCTGGGGGGCAGCGTAGTACGCGCAGCGACAAGCGTGGGGGCCCTGTCTAGTGAATCGCTGCGGCGATGATCACGCAGATACCCAGGCTCATGGCTGCCACCACCAGGGCCAGAGCCACGTTCTGTTTCTCCACAATCTCGCCCCACAAATCGTAGGGCGTGATCTTGTCGATGATGATGAAGCACAGCCAGAACACGATCACGCCCATCAGTGCGAACACCAAGGAGCTGACGACGATGCCTGGTTTGATCATTTCAAAACCCATGGGACTCTCCTAAAAACGCGGGATGCACCACCTCACTCACTTGTGGCCTCCCCCACCTGAAAACCCGCCGAATGAACCACCTGAGCTGCGCGAGCTCGACGAGGACGAACAGTTTTCGGTTTGCGGATCGCAACTGGAGCAGCGGCTCAGCATGGCGATCAGGATCAAGGTGACGACTATCACCACAATGATGGTGCCAATGCCAATGCCCTTGGCAGCACTGAAGGGCCCCACATCGCGCTTGAGCAGGTCTTTTTTGTCGTCGAGCTTGAAGGCCTTGGCCACAACCTCGCTGGCCAGCTGGTCACCGCTGGACCAGACAACCTCGGTCGGGCTTTGCTCCATCGACAACAGACGCCTGCCGGTGGCAAAGTCTTTGTTTTGTGTGGTCTGACCACGCTTTACGAGCCAGTAGAACTCGCCACACACGTAGTCGGTCTCGGCGGTGTAGCTGTATTTGAGCGCATAGTTCGTGCCCATGTAGTTGGCGCTGCGGGCATCGGCGCTGGACATGCTGGGCGCGCCCGTGGTGGGGCGCACCAGGCTCCAGCCCTCTTCCGAATCCACCAGGAAGCTGAAACCCCGCTTCTGGTTGTAGAGCAGGTATTCGCTCCAGCCGAAGTGTTCGTCATCGCCGGGCTCCACACCCATGCGGTGTTGAAAGCCCACCACCTGCCAATGCACGCCTTGCAACTGGCCCTTGCTGCCCAGCGGTATCAAGGGTTGTACGGGTTCGTCCTGGATAGCGGATTTGAGTTCACCGCCAATGCCCTGACTCAGGTCGATGATGCTGTTGCAACTGCCGCAGCTGATGCTCTTGCTGGTGGCCAGTGCCACCGTCACCGGTGCGCCGCAATGCGGGCAATTGAATTGGCGCCCTTTTTCGTCCTTGACCGATTCGTCTTTCAGACCCTTGAGCGCCAAATCGTCCAGCAGCACGGCCGTGCCTTGCGACACGGTGGGCGGCGTGCCGGTGTAGTCGATGCTGATGACCTCACCGGCAGCGCTGCGCAGCTCCACCACATCAAAGGGCTGGCCCAGCGGCGGCAACTTGGGCAACTCGCCCTGCGCACTGATCAGCGAGGCCGATACATTGCTGGCAACGCTGAAGGGCTTGCCGTTGACACCCACTTGCTTGCCCACCACATAACGGTCGGCCGGAGGCATATTGCGCTGCTGGGTGTTGGGCTGCGTGAAGACATAGGCGCCGTTGTCTTCGGCCAGCCAGCCGATCTGGCCATCGTCAAAGATCGCGTTCCACTCGGTCCAGGTGCCTTCGGCGGTCTTGTACTGCAAGCGCCCGATCAGCGTGAAATTGCGGTTTTGGTAGCGGCCAGTGGCAAAGAGTTGCAGCGGGCTGTGGTCGTCAAACAGCTCGGCCATCTTGCCGATGCGTGACAGCACATCGCCATTGCGTACCACCGTGCTCTGGCAGTAGCCGCAGACGGCGTGTGTAGACTGCGCCGAGCGAAATTCGACGGGCGCACCGCAGCCCGGGCAGGGCGCGGTGTAACGGCGCTGAGTGGGTTCGGTTGCCACGTCAAGAAACGGCTAAACCGCCCGAAGGCGGTTTGCTACCCCTGCGGGGGCGAGAAGCCACACACGGTGTGCGACCGTAAGGGTCATACGGTTATGACAGCTTCTTTAGCAGCTCTGCCTTCTTGGCATCGAACTCTTCAGCGGTCAGGATGCCCTTGGCCTTTAGGTCGCCCAGCTTCTCCAGCGTGGCGATGATGTCGTCCGGCTTCAGCGTGGCCGCAGCTGCGGCGGCCGCTTGGTTGGCTGCAGCTTGCGCGGCGGCCTGGTTGTTGCCTTGCAGACCGGCTTGCAGGTTTTGCGCCAGCACCTGGCCCAGCGCCACGCCGGCGCCCAGGCCCATGGCGTCGCCCGCCACACCGCCACCACCACCCGCGCCTTCGGCGAATTTGGGGATGGCCTGTGCGGTCTGGTACTGCATGAACTTGCCCATGTCGTTGCCGACCATGCCCATGCCGATCTTCTGGTCCAGGATCTTCTGCAGCTCTTCGGGCAGCGAGACGCTTTGCACCGTCATGTTTTCGAGCTTGATGCCCAGCTTGGCCATCTCGGGTGCGAGCTGCGTGGTCAGCGCCTTCGCAAACTCGATCTGGTTGGACGCCAAGTCCAGGAACGGGATGCCGCTGGCTGCAATCGCGTTGCTGATGTTCTGCAACACCAGGCCGCGCAACTGGCCGTCCAGGTCCGACACGGGGTACACATCGCGTGTGCCCGAAATCTCGGTATGAAACAACTTGGGGTCGGCAATGCGGAAGGCGTAGTTACCGAAGGCGCGCAGGCGCACGGCACCAAAGTCCTTGTCACGGATCGTGATAGGTTGGGGCGTGCCCCACTTCTGGTCGATCTGTTGGCGGGTGCTGAAGAAGTACACGTCGCTCTTGAAGGGGGACTCAAACAGCTTGTCCCAGTTCTTCAGGTAGGTGAGTACGGGCAGCGTTTGTGTGGTGAGCTTGTAGGTGCCGGGGCCGAAGACGTCGGCAATCTTGCCTTCGTTGACGAACACCGCCATCTGCGATTCGCGCACGGTCAGCGAGCCGCCGTTCTGGATTTCCATGTCCCGCATCGGGAAGCGCCATGCCAAGGTGCCGTCCCCGTCTTCGGTCCATTGAATGATGTCTATGAACTGTTTCTTGATGAAATCCATTAGAGCCATGGTGCAGGCCTCCTTCAAAGGGTTAACGGGAACCGGCCGCAATGATACACAGCAAGTACCCCCTTGTGTCACCTCAATTTTTGTATGGGATAAGCTGAAGACATGAGCCAACTTTTCACTCCCTACACCCTGCCATCGCCACGCGGTGGACTCACGCTTTCCAACCGCATCGTCGTGGCCCCCATGTGCCAGTATGCTGCCGACAACGGCGAGGCCACGGATTGGCATTTGATGCACTGGGGCAACCTGCTCAACAGCGGTGCGGCCCTCTTCACCATTGAAGCCACCGCCGTGGTGCCCGAGGGCCGCATCACGCCCGCCTGCCTGGGCCTGTGGGATGACCGCACCGAGACCGCGCTGGCCAACACACTGCACCGCGCCCGCAAACTGGCACCACCCACACCGGTGTGCATCCAATTGGCGCACGCTGGGCGCAAGGCATCCAGCGCGCTGCCCTGGGCGGGTGCGCAACTGCTGCCCCGCAACCAGGGCGGATGGGAGACCTTTGGCCCCTCGGCCCTGCCGCAATTGGCCACCGAGCCGCCGCCCACCGAAATGACCCGTGCCGACATGGACCACGTGCGTGACGCTTTTGTGAAAGCCGCGCAGCGGGCCGACCGCATGGGTATAGAGGCGATTGAGTTGCACGGTGCCCACGGTTACCTGATCCACGAGTTCCTATCACCCATTGCCAACCAGCGCACCGATGCATACGGCGGCAGTTTTGACAACCGCATCCGCTTTCCGCTGGAAGTGTTCGCCGCCCTGCGCGAGGCCTTCCGGGGCGTGCTGGGCATACGCATCTCGGCCAGCGACTGGGTCGAGGGGGCCTGGGATGTGCAGCAGAGCGCCGAGTTTGCCCAGCGCATCAAGGCCCTGGGTTGCGACTTCATCCATGTGTCATCCGGCGGGGTGTCGCCGGCGCAGAAGATCGCGCTGGGTGCGGGCTACCAAGTGCCCTTTGCGCGCGACATCCGCCAGGCCAGCGGCTTGCCCACCATCGCCGTGGGCTTGATCACCGATGCCCACCAGGCCGAGGCCGTGCTGCAGGCCGGCGAGGCCGATCTGGTGGCACTGGCGCGGGCCTTTCTGTACGAGCCCCGTTGGGGCTGGCACGCGGCCGCCGCGCTGGGTGGCGAGGTGGCTGCCAAGGAGAACTACTGGCGCTGCCTGCCGCGCGATGTGCAGGCGGTGTTTGGCAAGGTGTCGGTCGGCGTGCGCTGACTCACTCGCACGCCCACCCCCTACTCTTTTTAGTAGGTACCAAGGCACCCTGTCGGTGCGCTATCGCACGGTGCGCACCAAAAGACCCCAATTTGGGTAAATGTTACAAGTCGGAAACACTTTATTGCGTTTTCCCTACTGGGACTTACCCTTGTTTTGGCCCACAACTTGCATGCACGTGGTTAGTATCCGCCTCGCCGCGCGAAAGCCGTGTGCCTGACAACCGTTGGACACATGGTCTTCGTGCGGCATTTTCTTTTACCAAAGTAAAGGGTTCCCATGAAGCATGTATTTCGCCGCGTGGCCGCGGTAGCGGCCATCGCTTTGAGCGCTGGTGCCGCCCAGGCAGCGCTGATTGATTTTGAACAGCCGGTCAATGGCCCGAACACGCCTTTTGCACCGTTTCTTACACACGGAGATGAGTTCCTGCAAGGCAGTTATGCCTTTGATCCCTTCTCCAACGCGGCCAACGCGCAGTTCGGTGATCTGGTGGGGTCCATGATCAATGGAAGTGACCTGTCCACCTGCTTCAGCGTGCTGTGCCCCAGCAACAACCCGACCACCTTTTTGGGCACGCTCAATGACGGCGTCGTGGCCTTCAGCCGCACTGATGGCCTGTCCTTTACCGTGAACGGTTTTGACGCCAGCTTCCTGGGTGCCGCGGGCGCCACGTTGCCAGCCGTCAGCGGCCTGCTGCGCCTGCAAGGCGTCACCGCCACGGGTGCATCGATGACCCAGACCTTCCAGTTGGCCGGCCCCAACACCAGCGGCGCCCTGAACTTCAGCAACTTCCATACGACCGGAAGCTTTGCCTCCACGCAGTTCGCCACCGTCTACGCCTTCGGTTTTGCCTGCAGTGCCGGCGGCGCCTGCAATGCCTTCTCTACCGACCGTGGCCAGTTTGCACTGGACAACATCAGCGTCACCACCGCCGTGCCCGAGCCTGAAACGGCCGCCATGTTCCTGTTGGGCCTGATGGGCATGGGTGCCGCGGTACGCCGCCGTCGCCGACAACAGCACGCGTCCGCCTAATCGGCACTGCCAACTGACCAACAAGGACGCATATGACCTCTACAACAAAAAACAAGCGGCTGACATCGCTAGCCGCACTGGTGCTACTGGGTGGCTTGTCCACATCGGCTTTCGCGCAAAGCCGCTCTACCTACATCGTGCAACTCGCAGCCGAACCGGTTGCCAGCTACACCGGCACCGTGCCAGGCTACAGCGCAACCCTGCCCGCACCGGGCACGCGCCTGAACACCCGCTCGGCCGCCGCGATCGCCTACAAGGGCTATCTGGATTCGCAGCAAACCAATGTCACATCCCTGATCGCGGGCGCGCCCATCGTGGCCCGCTACTCCACGGTCTACAACGGCTTTGCCGCACGCCTGACCGCATCTGAAGTCCAGGCCCTGCGCGCCAGCCCCCTGGTGGTTGACGTGTTTGCCGACGAAGCGCGCAAGCTCGAGACCATCTCCACCCCCGCATTCCTGGGCCTGAGCACCCCCGGTGGCGTGTGGTCCCAAACCATTGCCGGCCAGGCCCTCAAGGGTGAGGACATCATCATCGGCGTAGTCGACAGCGGCGTCTGGCCCGAGAGCCCCTCGTACGCCGACCGCGTGAACGGCAGCACCCCCGTGTTCAGCACCGGCACGCTGGCCTATGGCCCGCCGCCCGCTGGCTGGAACGGCACCTGCGTGGGCGGTGAAGGCTTCAACCCCGGCCAGCATTGCAACAACAAACTCATCGGCGCCCAGTACTTCAATGCCGGCTTCATCGCATCGGGCAATACCAAGCACTGGACCGAGTTCTTCTCTCCGCGTGACTCAGTGGCCGGCGCCACCGGCCACGGCGGCCATGGCTCGCACACCTCGTCCACCGCCGGCGGCAACAGCGGCGCACCCGTGGTGCTGGGCGGCAACAGCGTAGGCACGGCCTCGGGCATTGCGCCCCGTGCCCGCATTGCGGCCTACAAGGTCTGCTACACCTATGTGAACCCCACCGCCGAAGACGGCACGGGTAGCCAGAACTCCTGCTTCACATCAGACAGCGTGGCTGCCATCGACAAGGCCGTGGCAGATGGCGTGCACGTCATCAACTACTCCATCAGCGGCAGCCAGACCAGCGTCAACGATCCCGTTGAGCAGGCCTTCCTGCGCGCTACCAACGCCGGCGTCTTTGTCGCGGCCTCTGCGGGCAACAGCGGCCCCGCGCAAGCGGTGGCCCACGTCAGCCCCTGGTTGACCACGGTAGCGGCATCCACGCATGACCGTGCCCTGGCTGCCAAGGCCACACTGGGCAACGGTGCGGTATACACCGGCGCGTCCTTCAATGCTGTCGCGCTGCCGGCCACGCCCGTCATCCGCGCGGAAGACGCGGGCTTGCCCGGCGCGGACGCTACGCAACTGCGCCTGTGCTTCCTGACACCCGCCGTGCTGGACCCTGCCAAGGTGAGCGGCAAGGTGGTGGTCTGCACCCGCGGCACCAATGCCCGTACCGACAAGAGCGCAGCCGTCAAGGTCGCCGGTGGTCTGGGCATGGTGCTGGCCGACAACGGCGCAGGCCTGGTGGCCGACGTGCACAGCGTACCCACCGTGCATGTGAGCGCCGCCGACGGCACTGCCATCAAGACCTATGCCCAAGCGGGCGGCGGTACGGTGGCCATCGGCACCTACTTCAATGCGGGCCAACCCGCCCCGGTGATGGCCGGCTTCTCGTCGCGCGGCCCCAATGCCGGCGATGCGAACATGCTCAAGCCTGACCTGACTGCTCCCGGCGTGGACATCATTGCCACCGTCACACCCGGCCTGAACAACGCGGACCGCGATGCCGTGGCCAATGGCACCCTGGTGCCCTCGCCCGAGTGGTCGTCCTACCAAGGCACCTCCATGTCCAGCCCCCATGTGGCCGGTCTGGCAGCGCTGCTGAAGCAGGCCCACCCCACCTGGTCGCCTGCGGCCATCAAGTCGGCACTGATGACCACCGCCTTCTCCACGCTGAACGACGGCCTGGCCGGTGAGCAGAACGGTCTGCTGCCCTGGTCGCAAGGCGCGGGCCATGTGGCGCCCGCCAAGGCCATGGACCCCGGCCTGGTGTATGACAACGGCAAGGTCGAATTCATCCGCTACCAGTGCAATGTGAACAAGGCCGCGGTCACACCCGCATCCGACTGCACGACCTACGGCACGCTGGACCAGACCTACAACTTCAACCTGCCCAGCATCACCGTCGGCGCGGTTGTGGGCAACACGGTTGTGACCCGCAAGGTGACCAATGTCGGTAGCAGCGCTGCCACCTACAACGCCACCATCTCGGTGCCTGGCTTCACGGCCGTGGTTGCGCCTTCCAGCCTGACCCTGGCGCCCGGTGAGACCAAGACCTTCACCGTGACGCTGACCGCCGCTGGCGTGCCCGACGGCCAGTGGGCCTATGGCTCCATGAGTTGGAGCGATGGCGCCCACGTGGTACGCAGCCCCGTGACCGCACGCACCGGCAAAACCATCCAGGCACCGGCCGGCATCACCGCCACCACCACATCGGGCAACCGCCTGATCACGCTGACGACCAACTTCAATGGCCGCATCACCGCCAACAAGGGTGGCATGAAGCCCGTCACCATGGGTTCCGTGTCCAGCCTGGCACCCGGTGCGCCATCGGCGGCTACGTTGAAGGCGGCCTGTATTGCGGGCGTGGACACTGCGTCCGTCAAGGTCTATCCGTTCTCGCTGCCGGCCGACACCATCGTCGCCCGCTTTGAGTTGCGCGATGCCGATGTAGGCACCCCTGGCGATGACAACGACATGATCATCGTGTCGCCCACTGGTGCCTCGGTGTACTCTGGTAATGACGGTTCCAACGAAGCCGTGCAAGTGGTCAGCCCCGGTGCTGGCACCTTCAAGGTCTGCGTGGGCGCCTACGGCGGTGCCGCAGTCATGACCCACCGCCTGTCGAGCTGGGTTGTCACGGCAGCCGATGCCTCGTCCACTCTGAATGTGCTGCTCCCCAGCACCGTGTATGCCGGTAGCACCGCGACCGCCGGCCTGTCATGGTCTGGTTTGGCAACCGGTGGCCGCTATGTCGGCGGCGTGGAGTTCAAGGACGCCGGTGGTGGCGTGCAATCCGCTACCGTGCTGCGCGTGGACACCACCGGTGCCGCACCACTGGCCTTTGTTGAACACGCTGTGTCGACGAAGAAGCTGCGTCGGTAAACCGATGATGGCTTAGGTCCCATACGCGTGGGACTTGCCAACCCAGGGCTGCAAGCGCAAGTTTGCAGCCTTTTTTTGGGCCCTTGTGCCGTGCCAAAGAGCGGTCGCCTCGTTAAGATGCCAACCGGCCCAAGAGCTACTACCCAACGAGGAGAGATAACCATGCGCCCAGATTTCCAAAACCCCAAGCGCCGTCGTCTATTGATCGGGGGTGCGCATGCATTCGCCGCCGCCAATCTGGCGACCTGGTCACTGGGCAGTTTTGCGCAGACCGCAGGGACCAAGCCCTTGCCCGCCTACCTGGGTTGGAAGGACCAGGGCAGCATGATTGTTCATAGCGCCACCACCGTGGAGACCGCACGCGCCTTGACCGGCGCCTCCATCGTGACCCCCGCCATCCAGCTCTACATCCGCAACAACCTGCCGGCGCCGGACGCCGCCATCGTGGCGAACCGAGACGCCTGGGAGGTGTCCATCGAGGGTGTCAAAAGCCCGCGCAAATTGACGGTGGCCGACCTCAAGAAGATGGGCGAAGAGTCCCTGCCCATGGTGCTGCAATGTTCGGGCAACGGCCGTGGATACTTCCCCAGCAAACCCAGCGGCACCGCCTGGCAAGTGGGCGCCGCAGGCTGTGTGATCTGGCGTGGTGTACCGGTGCGCACCGTGGTTGCCGCGCTGGGCGGAGCACTCAAGGACCGGCTCTTCATGACCGGTACCGGGGGCGAAGTGCTGCCGGCAGGATTGGACCCCAAGACCGTAGTGGTGGAGCGGTCCGTGCCGCTGTCGGCCATGGCCGATGCGATGCTCGCATGGGAAATGAACGGCGCGCCGATACCGCTGGCCCATGGCGGCCCCTTGCGTTTGATTGTTCCGGGCTACACCGGCGTCAACAACATCAAGTACGTAAAAACCTTGGCCTTTACCGCTGCCGAAAGCGATGCGCGGATCATGTCGCACGGCTACCGCATCAGCCCGCCCGGCGGCAAGGGCGACCCCGCGCAACCGTCGGTGCAGGAGATGAACATCAAGTCGTGGATTTATTCCCCAGCGCCCGATAGCGCGCGGCTCAAGACCGACCTGCACCGCATTGAAGGCGTCGCCTTTGGCGGCCTGCACGGCGTGCGGCAGGTGGAAGTGTCTACCAATGGCGGAGAAACCTGGACACAAGCCCGCCTGGTAGGCCCCGACCTGGGCAAATACGCCTGGCGGCAGTTTGTGCTGGAGGCACGCTTGCCCGCCGGCGCCCACCTGCTGGTCAGCCGCGCCACCGACACCAAGGGCACGCTCCAACCCCGCGAGCGGCTTGAGAATGCCGGGGGCTATAACAACAACAGCTGGCTGGACCACGGCGTAAAGGTCACCATTGGGTAATAACACCACCCCTGCGGTTTTCGCTTCAGGCACTGCGCTGCGCCGCTTGGGGTTGTGGGCGCCGCTGGTGCTGGCCAGCGCATGGCCCATTCGGGCCTTTGCCGATCCCGCCCAGCTTGCCGAGGGCAAGGAGTTGTTCAAACGCGGGGTGGCGCCATCGTGCACGATCTGCCACACCTTGAAGGACGCTGGCAGCGAGGGCGCAGTTGGCCCCGTGCTGGACGAACTCAAGCCCGACGCCAAGCGCGTGGCCACCGCATTGCGCAACGGCATCGGGCAAATGCCCTCATTCGCCGGGCAATTGACGGAGGCGCAGATCCAGGCCCTGGCGGCCTATGTGGCAGCAGCGAGCGGTGGCGCTACGAAATAGGCGCAGCTTCATTCACTGGCCGGATCAGCCGCAAGCTTGAGCACACAGCGCCCGGCCTGGCACACAGCGCCGGGGTCCGGGATGTAGCGGCAGGTGGACACCATGCCCGTCTGCGCATAGCGCTGGCGTTGCAGGCTCGCAAGTTGGTCCGCCAACCCTCGCAAGGCCTCGCCGTTTCCACTGATTTGTGTGGACCAGGCCCGCCACGCCGCAGGGCCGCCGCAGGCGTTGGCGCCCACAGCCAGGGTGCGGCATTGGTTGTCGGCCGTGCAGGGCGCGGAGCCAATACGGGCGTCAATCTGCTGCTGGATGCTGACTTCGGCCGGCCGGCCGCCGCGCGCGGCTGAGGCGGATG
>NZ_JBWKQD010000006.1:0-309869 GCF_059418585.1 Rhodoferax sp. GW821-FHT07G04 | reverse complement strand
TCGAACTGTTGGGTGCTGGCCTGGCCCAGGGCGTCGGCGCTGGCGGTGAGGCGTCCAAACTCGTCGAACTGGTTGCTCATGACGACCACGCCCCTAGGGTCGGTGATGCTTTGCAGCAGGTGGGGTTGGCTGGGGTCGGTGGCGTAGGTGAACTTGGTGACGCCGCCTGCGCGGTCGGTCACCGTGGCCAGGTCGCCCTGGGCGTTGTAGGTGTAGGCCAGGGTCTTGCCGTTGGGGTCGGTGGCGTTGGTGATGCGGCCTTGGGGGTCACGGGTGAGTGTGACGCTCAGGCCTGCGCTGTGCTGGTAGCCGGCTGCGCCGTAGGTGACGCGGTTGCCAAAGGGGTCGGTGACGTAGAGGACGCCGACGTTTTCTCTCAAGGCGTATTTGAAGCCTTCTTCGGTGGTGAGTTCGAAGTCTTTGGGGTTCCAGGTCTCGCCGGTGTCGGCATCGACGAGGTTGTTGCCTTGGGCCAGCACGGGCGGGGTGTTGATGATCTTGAGCTGGCCGCCGGCACTGGTGCGCCCCGCTAGGCTGCCGCCGCTGGGGCCTGGGACGGGGACGAACTCGATATTGGGCTGGGGCACCTGGTTGAAGGCGCACTCGGGGCTGTTTTGCGCATCAAAGCGGTACAGGGTGCCGTCGGGCAGGGTGATGCTGACGCGGCGTTTGCCCACGGGCATGAGGCACAGCTGGAGCTGGCGGGTGGTGGCTTCCCAGTTGATGCCGAAGGTGACGTTCTTGCGCACGCTGATGTCTTGCGCGCTGGCGGCCCAGCCGAAGCCGAAGTCGCCAGCTACGTCTCGCTTGGCGGTGTCGTAGGTGCGGGTCAGCATCAGGGGGAAGCCGGGGGCATCGGCGCGCACATCGGCAAAGCTCAGGCGGAACTGGCCTAGCTTCAAGTTGCCGACGAAGTCGACCGTGACGCCGGCCAGGGTCTCGACGCCATTGACATCGACCACGCGCAGCACGATCTGGTGCAGGCCGTTGGCCAAGGTGCTGGTGTCGACCTGGCCCAGGGTGGCGTTTTGCACGGGGGTGAGGCTGCGGTTGAGCGTGGTCCATGCGGTCTCAGGGGCATCTACCGGGCGCACCAACAGCTGGTAGTAGGCAAACTTGCTTGCTGTAGCGGTGCCGGTGATGGTGACGAGGCCGCGCAGGCTGGCCGCCTCCTCAGGGCTGGTGATGATGGCCTGTGCAGCGGGCGGCTGGCCGCTGGTATCGCGCACGGTGAGCAGCAGTTCGCGGCTGGCGACCAGGGTGCCCGCGCGTGCCGTGACCAGCACGCGGTGGGTGCCGGCCTGGGGCGCTGTGAAGTGGGCTACGCCATTGGCGTCCAACTGCAGGGCTACGCCGTCTAGCGTGGCGCTGACAACCGGTGTGCCGCGGCCTGCGGGCGCGCTGGCCTGCGCGGTCAGGTTCACCACCTGGCCTGGGTCTGCAATGCTGGGGTCCAGCATCACATTGAGCTGCACGCCATTGGCGTCGCCCGCAACGCTGAGCACATAGGGCTGCTGCACGGCAATGCGGCCGTCGTCCACCTGCACGATCAGGTCGAACTCGCCGGCCACGGGGCGCGGCCATTGGACCAGGCCGCTGGCGCTGATGGTCATGCCGGTAGGGGCACCGCTCAGGCTGTAGGTGAGTGCATCGCCATCGGGATCACTGGCCTGCACGGCATAGCTATAGGCCTGGCCTACGGTGGCCGTGGTGGGCGGCGTGCTGCTGATGACGGGTGGGCGGTTCAGGCGCGCAGTGTCTGGCAGGCCGCGCGACAATTGGCTGGCCAGGGATGAGATCAACCAGTCGCAGGTGTTGTTGGTCTGGGCGGCATCGCTGATGCGGCTCAAGAACAGGCCGTCGAGCAATTCTGTTTGCCCCACAAAGCCTTGCCAGCGCATGCCGGTCCAGTCGCCGAGCAGGGTTTGCACGGTGTTGAGCTGGACCAGGCTGGCGTCGACCACCGGGGTGAGCAAGACCTTGCTGGCTTGGGCATCGGCCAGGCCCAACCAGCCGACCAGGCCGGTGCGCTGAGCAGTGAGCTGCACCAGGGGTGCATTGAAGCTGGTGACGCTGTAGCTGGCCGCGCCGCTGAGCGGGTCGTTCAACACCAGGGGCTCCATGGGCAAGGGAGTGGTCGGGCCGCCCAGGTCGACCGCGTTCTGGGCGAACAGGGCTTGTTGGCCGTTGGCCACGGCGTCTTGTATGGATGTGCGCAGGTTGGAGCCTGCGTTCAGGCTGGCCAGCACCGTGGGCAGTGTGGCGCTGTCGGCACGCAGCAGGGTCTGGCCTTGCACCGCGGCGGTGGCCAAGCCCGAGAGTGCGGACTGTGCGGGGTTGCCGCCTGGGCCAAACAGGCGGTCCAACAACTGGTGGGCACTGGCGCTGGCACGCTCCAGGCTCTGCTGCTGGTAGGTCGGCACTGGGCCAGTACCACTGCGGCTTACGCTGCCACTGCCCTGGTGGTCCACATGCAGGCCCACGCCAGCGGGGCGTACATAGGTGGGTACACCCAGTACGGTATCCACTTGCAAGCGCGTGGAGGCGCGCACCAGGCTGGGCAGGCGCACTTCGGCCACACCGGCCACACTTTGGTACAGGCGTGCCTTGGCGTCCAGCGTGGCCTGGTAGGTGGTGGCCAGTGCGGAGAGCATTTGCGCGGTTTGTGCTGGGCCGGTGGGCAAGCTACCGCCCTGCAATTGGCTGCGTAGCGCAGTCAGGCCGGCGGAGAGTGCAGCCGGGGCACTGGCGCCCAGGGCTTGGCCCTGCACGGCCCAGGCGTGGGTTTCACCCACCACAATGGTGTTGTCAGAACTGAGCTGGGCACCGTCGGGGCCATTCAACACCGAGCGCAACACCAGGCTTTGGCCCAGCGTGAAGTTGCCGCCTTCTATGACCACCTGGCCGTTGAGGCTGACCTGGGCCTTGAGTTGGACCAGGTAGGCGGGTATGCGGTTGGGCAGACCGGTAGCCGGGTCTACCCCACTGCCGGAGCCGGGGCGCAGCAGGCCAGCCAGTGTGCTGACATCGGCACTGCTGGCCGGCACAAAGGCCAGGCTCAGTGTCTGCCCCTGCAAATCGGCCAGCGGGCGGGCCGCTGCAAACACGGAGGTCGCACCGTTGAGCAGATTCAATTGCAAGGACCAGATTGCGGCGGGGGCCAATACAGGCGTTGGCGTGTTGGCCGCGACCGTGGCATACGGCAGGGTTCCAGCCAACATGGGCTCTTGGTGCGCCGTAATGCTGGCCGCACCCAGGATTTGGGTGACTTGGGCATCGGCACCCAAAGCGCCCAATTGGTTGCGGGCCTGGGTGTTGAAGTCGGTGTAGCCGGCGGTCAATGCCGTGGTGTTGAGCCCACTGGCGGTGGCGGGTGTACAGGTGGCACCCTGCTTGGCACGGCCAAACAGTGCAGGGCCATTGAGCGGCACCACTTCAGCCAGATTGATGCCGGTGCTGTAGCTGTAGGGTTTGAAAGCTGCATCCAACGGCACCCAGGCGTTCAGGCCGGCATTGGGGTTGGGATGCTGGCGCGGCGTGAGGCTGGCACCGCCGTCCTTGGCGCCACGGCTGGGGCTCCAGTTGACATAGGCCACAGTCCACACATGCTCCATGCGGATGGCGGTGATTTGGCTGCCCTGGCTGATGCCGCGCGCGGCAATACCGCCCTGCTGCAGCAGTTCCAGCGCTGCTTCGGGGCGCTGCAGGCCGCCCAGCCAGTTTTGTACCTGGGCGCTGGGCAACTCGATCGTGCCCGATTGGTAGCGCGCAGGAATGCCTGCGGCGCGCAAGAGCGCAATGTGCAGGCTGGCGATGTCGGTAGCGTTGCCGCGCAAGGCATTGAGCGTGGTCTGGGCGTTTTGTGTGGCGCCGGCGTTGGGCGCAAATGCGATGGTGTTGCGCACCCAGTTGGTGATGGTGACGGGGTTGTTGCCCAGCTCCGCCGCCTTGGCGCGTATGGCCGGGGTCAGCACCACTTGCGCGGTGGCTGCTACGTCGGCATCGGTGGGGGCCTGGGCCGGCTCGGGGGCGATGGTGAATTGCAGGCCGGCCAAGGCTGTCAGGCCACTGGCGCGAACGGTCTCGGGGGCCGAACCGCCCTGCCCTTGCGACTGCAGCGTTTGTGCCGAGGGGGTGAGCAATGCGGACTTGGTCTCGGCTGGCGCACGGGGCTTGGCTTTGAGAGTGCCCCAGGGGAGTTGGGTATGGGTGGCGACCAGTTTGGCGCCAACTTCTGCATTCTGTGCAAAGAAGGCGGCCAAGTCCGCCAATGTGGCGGAGCTTGGGCTGACCAGCCAGGCCTTGCTGGCTTTGTTCAGCGCATCGGCGCGTGTGGCAAATGCCTGTCGGGCTGCCGCCGCATTGGCTTGAGCAGTGCCAGCTTGGTCACTGGGTGGTGCAAACAGCGTGGTGCGCAGCACGGCCATGGCGGAGACCGCGGCGTTGAGCTGCTGGCGTAGTTGCTTGGTCCAGGTGGTGCGTTGTGCCTCGTTCGCCGTGTTGTCCAGGGCTTGCAACTGGCGCACCAGCTCACGGGCGTCGCGCAGACGCTGTTCCAGGTCTTGGACCGACACGTCACTGAACGAGGAGACGGGGCCACTGGTGGTGACTGTTGCGGGCGGGGTCTGCGCTTGCGCCCACTGGGCTGCGAAGGTCAAGGCGGCCATCGCCAGCATGCGGGTCACGGGGTGCAACAGGGGGCGTGCGGCGCCGGTTGCTTGCATTGCAATTGCGGATTTCATCGAACTGGCCTTGAACATGGGAGGCTCTTGTAATAACGGTTTGTCCATCACGGAATGTTGCGCACGGGCTGCGCGACTTGCCACTTGAGGGCCAGCTCTTGCAACCAACGGTCGATCTGCAGCCGATAGGCCGTCATGTCCTTGCCCGTGATGAGCCGGATGGAGCCGACCGCTTCAATCAGCTTGGTGATGGCCAGTTCGGGTCGTGTCTGGGCTATGGCGTCGCGCAGGGATCGCACCACCTGGTCGCGGTTTTGAGTGTCGCGGGTCAAGCTGAAGCTCAGTGCGTTGAGATCGGCTATCAGCTTGTTGGTGGCAGTCGTGTCACTGGCTGCTGTCACTTGCAGCGCAAAGGGGTAGCTGCCGCCCAGGCCGCTGGGCTCCACATCGATCATCGTTCCCAGGAAGTGGCGACCCGTGCTGGCAGGCAAACGCAGGTACAGCGTGAGGTCTTTGCTTTGGCCCGCAGACAGGCTGAAGTCCCACTGGGCCTGCGGAGCGCCGGTCAGGATGGTGACATTGGGGTCACCTGCCAGCGCCTTGGCGCCGGTGGGCACGGTGTAGGCGAGGTTGACGTTGACCGTTGGCCCCTGGTTGCCAACCGTGGTGCGCACCGCGGCATAGGCGCCACTGGTGTAGGGCTCGGGTACTTCGGGCAGCATGAAGTCAAAGGCCTGCCTCAAGGCAACGCTCCAGTTGGGATCAGCTAGGTGGTTTTGGATGCTGCCAATGAGGTCAAAGGCCATCGCCACGCTCTTGCCTCGGCCATAGGTGTTACCGACTATCGCGACGTTGCCAGCAGGGTCGGTGCCGTTGCGTTCAGCGGCGGTCGGGCAATAGGGGCAAACGATGTTGCCCGGGAATTTGGCGACCAGGGTGCTACTGCCCACTTTGTACTTGAGCGGGCGCCCAGTTGTCTGCAGTGTTGCGCCTGTCAGCGGTGCTGTTGAGAACGTGATGGGCAGATTGATGGTCAACAGCTGATCGCGGTACTCCAGACCCAGCACTTCATCCAACAGTGTGTTCCGCGCGTCGTGCACGCCATCCACCAGCAGTCCATCACCGCGGTTGACAGCTTCGCGGATTTCCAGCGCGAGCCCATCGGTGAGTTTGTCTGCTCCCCCGGCTATCCAGACCATGTTGAACTGGCCGCCACGCATGGCGTAGGTGAAATCGTCAACATTGGCTGTGACATAGTGCGGCACTCCAGCGGTAGTCAGCAGGTTATTGACGAGGGTTGCACGTGCAGCGTTGCACTTGCTGTCATCTGCCCCAGGGCCGCTGTCGGGTATGGGAACGGGAACGGTGCCTTGCCCACCATAGCCGTCCTCCCCATTGCGGCAGGTCAGCAGCACCAGCAGGCGGCCTTGGCGCAAGGCGCTCTGTGTGATGCTGGGCTTGGTGTAGGAGCCGGCGAGCACGATGTTGGCCGTGGCCAGGGTCTGGCTCTTGCCGCCGACCGTGGCACTGAGTACCGCCACATAGGTGTTGGGAGCGCTGCCGGCGGTGTTCCACACGGGTGTCATCGCATAGGAACCACTTTGCGCGATGGTGGCGGTATAGGGCCAGCTGGCAATGGTTCTTTGTGCAATGGGGTCAACAATGGCCACGGTCAGTGCGGCGTTGTTGATGGCGGCGTTGCCCTGATTGCGCGCCATGGCCGAGATGGCTACGGAGCCACCCACGACCGCGCTGGCCGGGTTAACTTGCAAACTGCCAGTGAGTCCCACACCGCTCTGGTCCGTGGATTGCACAGTGAAGGAACCCGTGCTCTGGGCAAGCACGGTGCCCTGCGCATTGAGCAGTTGTAGCTGGGTGTTGTAGCTGCCGGCGGCCAGGCTGGAGGCCACCAGGTTGTAGGTGTACTGGCGCTGGGCTCCTGCGGTCAATTGCGCGATGCTCTCTGTTTGGCTGAAAACGCTTTGACCGCCACTGCTGAATACCGTGGTGCGGGCCTGCAGGCTGGCCTGTATGCCGTTAGCGGTGAGGTTGCTGACCAGGGCCGTGAGCTGCACCGTCTGTGCGCCGGTGTAGCTGCTGCGATCGGTGGTAATGCGCGCGCTGTTGCTTTGCGATTGGCCGGCTTGGATGCTAAACGCGGACCTGGCACTGCCAACGAAGCTGTTGCCGCTGTCGTAGAGCGAAGCCAACACATAGTAGCCGGTGCCCGCAAGCGTTTTGGCTGTATTCCAGCTGATGGGCAGGTTGACGCTACCGCCAGCGGCCACGCCATCAAACGACCGAAGGCCGAGGTTGGCAACCAACTGGTTGTCTGGTGCGTAGATCTCAAACTTGACACTGCCTCTGGACGGCACTGTATTGGTGTTGTTGACTTGTCCGGTGATATTCACCATCGTGTCTTCCGGGTAGCTGACACGGTCCGTGGTTACCCCCAAGCCCAGGAAGGCGGACGCTGTAACGCGCGGAACGTCGATCGCAGCAGTGACCAATCCGCCGGTGAAGGAGTTCAAGAAAGTGAGATGCGCGTCGGTGGACACAGGGCGCACTTCATTGAGCGCCATGTTGAGCAGGCTCAGGTCGTAGTTGATGGTGCGCCCTGCGCTGGTTACGCCCGTCAGCTTCCACACGTTGGTCGTGGTGCCATCGGCATTGACGATAGCGCTGGTCGGCGCCAAGTCTGGATTGGCCATCTTGACGTTCGCCGGGAAGGTCACGCTCAGGTCGCTGTCGATGCCACCCAGGCGATCCAAGACGATGGGCAGCCAGATGGATACCCACGTCGTGGCGGCCAACGGTGTGGACATGATGCCGTTTTCGCTAAACCAGGTGCCATCCGGGCGCTGGCGACTCAGCAACAGACGCACGGCGTTTTGCACGATAGGGTCGGATGCCGAAGGGTTCAATGCATCCAAGGCGACACCAACCTGTGCGGTGACCATGGAATCGCTTCCATTGGTGGTTGTGTAGCCCCATCCACCGTCGGGGAGCACACGGGAACGCAGTTGCGCAGCAACCACTTCCATCTTGGCCTGCAGTGTCGTGGCCATCGGTTGGCCTTGATAATGGAGTTTGGCCGCGTTGAGCCCTATCAGTCGCTGGGCAACATGCAGGTTGTTGCTGTCATCAATATTGGCGTCCTGTAACAGCCAATTGGTGGACTTGCCGATCGCCGTGTCCATGGACGCGAGCAACGCATTGGTGTCGATGACAGTGCCGGTAACCCTTGCGACCGTGTTGTCGCCCATATTGCCAACATAGATTTTTCCATCCGGGGTCTGGGTCACGCCACCCAGGAAGGCTTGAAGCAGAGACTCTCCATGCCAATCCTGGTTGTACAAATAGAGTCCCCCATCCGTCGCCACCAACCAGCCATTCGCTGTCGGTTGGATGCTGCGAGGGTTGCGATTGGTCAAAGCTACGGGAATGTCTTCAGACAAATCAGGGCGGTACCTAACAATATTGTTTCCGCCCGAGTTGGCAACCAGTAAGTCGCCAGTCGACGTGACTGCCATCCCCCAGGGATAGGACAGTGCACCGCCCGAGACGTAGACAGATTCGGTGCCTGCCGTTGTGTATTTGAAGACCTTGTTATCCCAATAGGACGACATATAGAGGCTGCCGTCTGGCCCCAATGCCAACCCCGTACCGCGTTGCGCAGAGATTTGCGTCAACGAGCCGTTGGCATTGCGCCGATAGAGACCCCCATCGGTCGCAATATAGGCCAGGCCATCGTTGGCGAACACCATGCCGATGGGATATCTCAACCCAGACATGTACTCAGAGGACACTCCACTGGGTGTGATCATGCGCACGGTGCCCGCATAGTGGTTCACTGCGTAGACATTGCTAGCGGCGTCACTTGCCAAGTGATAAGGCCCGTTGATGGCTTCGCCACTAACTGGCTGCGAGGAGTAACTCAGTGCGCTATTGGCCGGCAAACTCCTGATTGTTTTTGCAGCGTCAACCAGGCCTTTGGTGTTGAACGATATATGGGGAACATAGGCTGTCCACCAACCGACATAGTCTGCCCGCCACATGCCAAAGGGATCTTGTGAATCAACAATGAACTTGGCCAGCTTTGCAATGGTTGAGGCTATTTCGGCAGGGTTGTGCCAGGTATTCAGTGCCCAAATGCCAAACTCGGACTGATCTCCCACATACACCCCTTGGGAGGTGTGCCCGTCGATAGCGCCCGCGGCATTCTGGCGTGTGGTCAACGTGTTCAAGATAGTGCCGCGCTCTTTTGCGAAGGCGTCGTAATTCGTGAAGCGACGCGTCAGCTCACCGCTGACCAAGGCCTGTGCCTGTACGTGGCAACGGTTGCAACGGTCCGTCACAGCCTCTTGTGCTGCAGTGACGTAGTTGAAGCGGGTGGCGTTCTGAATGGCTGTCTTCACAAGCGGCGCCAGTGGATCACTGATTGATCCATTCGTGATGTCTTGGCCGTTTACCGCCACGCTACCGCGCACGGACTGCGTTCCGGTGGATACGACCAGCTTGTTGACGGTATAGGTCGCGCGACCGGCATCGCCCACATACAGCGAACCCGTGGCTTTGCCCAACCCAGCATCCGCAGCCGTCAACTCCAACCGGAAGCTGCCGCCTGCCGATGGAGTCCAGTCCTGGAAGCTCAGCGTTTGCAAGGCATTGACGGCCAAAGCACCAACCGCGATCTGCTCGGTGTGCGCGACGCTACCGTTGGCAGTGTCGATGGCCGTCAGCGTGAAAGGCTGCGCGTCTGTAGCACTGTTGCCGTCGTTTTGAACCACAGCGGTCAGCCTGACGGGCGTACCGGTTCCTGCTTGCAATACTGGCGGGTTGGCAGTGATGGATCCTGTGAAGTGCGCCTGCGCGGTCACCTGCACACTAGCGGCCCGCTCTACGAGCAGGGAGCCCATGGGGGTTGCCACGGTGATACTGCCCGGCTCTACCAAGCGCACGGTCAATGTATAGGTGCCCGCAGGATACTGTGCCGAGTTCCACACCAGGCGCACCGTGCGTTGTTGCCCCGCGGCAAGCGCCAGCTGGCCCAGCGGGTTGCCCGCGGTGTCATAGGCAAGGCCGTTGCCGATCACTCTTTGGCTCTGATCACTCACCTGCAATACGACGACTGCCGCGCCATCGGTCGTACCGGTATTGGTGATGGTTGTCGTAGTTGTCACGTCCGTCGCGCGACCCACCGATGGCGGAGCGACCGTGAGGCTGCCTATGGCAAAGCTGCCTGCGTTTTGCGGCGCCAAGGTGAAATCCTGGATCAGGTCGGTCGGCTGGGAGACTTGCAGATTGATGGTTTGGGCGTTGTACCCGGTTGCGCTGGCGCGCAGCGCGAAGCTGGTGCCACTCAGGTTGGCGATGGCATACCTGCCATCCGCTGCAGTGGTCGTCACCGTGGAACCACCCACAATTTGCACCGAAGCGCCTGCGATCCCGGCGTTTCCAGAGCCGAGAACCCGGCCGCTGATGCTGGTCGTTGCCCGAGTCGGTGCCAAGGCCACTGTGCCCGCGTCGACGGTCGAACCTTGCGGGCCGACAAAGGTTTGTGTCACGGAGCCATAACCAGCCAGCGTAAAAGTCGCGCTGTAGCTGCCTGCAGCCATGGCGAGATCGAACTGGCCAGTTGCATTGGTCGTCGCAGACGTTGTCCCGGAAGAGCCTGTGACCTGGATACCGACTCCCGCCAACGGCGTGGTCTGGCCCGCGATCACCACCTTGCCAACATAACGAATGCCAGCGGAGGGGGTTTGCCCGTTGGCATACAACATTGGGGAGAAAACAAGGGTGCGCCCCGCAACAATGGTCGCGCTGCCGGTAGCGGTCTGGTAGTTGGCAAGGCTCGCGCTGACGGTGCTGGCGCCTGGCGCCAAGCCCACGAATTCGTAGCGGCCGTCGGCGTCCGTCACCTTCGTTCCAGAAGCTGCGCCTGAAAGAGTGATGCTCACGCCCGCCATCGGCAAGTGCGTCGTGGCAGACGTCACCTGGCCGCGGAGGATGCCGGTCGTTGCAAGCTGCAGCAAGCCAACCGTACCAGTATCTGAGGTCTGCCCCACATTCACAGTTACCGAGCCCGAAGCACCGTTGTAGCCGCTGCGCGTGTAGGCAAGTCCATACGCGCCCGCAGCCAGACCTGTAGCCTCGAATGTGCCATCGTTGCCTGTAGTCACTACTCTGCTACCTGCTCCGGAGAAGCTGATAGAGACCCCGGCTAAAGGCGCATTGGTCGTTTGATCTACGACGAGTCCCTTGGCGATTCCACCGGATACAGGTGGCAAGGCGCTCTGCGCTGATAGTGCCCGCAAGACGAGCGCAGTGAGAAAGGGGTCCGCCCCCCAACTGCCATCACTCGCCTGCCGAGCCAACAAAAAACTCTTTGCATTGGCGCGCACTGTGGCGTCGGAAGTAACGGGGGTTATGGCAAGTAGCGTGACAGCGGAAGCATGGGTGTCTCGGAGCCATCCACCGTCAGCATCCTGCTGCTGCACCAGCCATGTCGCCAGCGTACGCACGGCAGTGGCAGTCGCGCTTTCGGAAGCCGTTTGCAGTGCAAGCAAGGTTATCGCACTGGATGGGACCCGGCTTCCGTCATTGGGTGCAAGCATGCCTCCGTCGGGGCCCAACTGCCCCATAAGGTACGCGCGCGCTTTCACTGCAGAGTCGCTTGACCCTTTGTTTGCTTGGGCCAGGGCCAACACCGTCCAGGCGGTGTCCACGGGGTTGCTGGCATACACCAGCCCAGCGCCAAAGCCGCCATCGGCGTTTTGTCGTTGCAACAATAGGTTTGTGGATTCCCCGGTGTCCCGACCGTTGCCAGCTAGGGCTACCACCTTGCGCGCCAGGTGTTCAGCGTTGTCGTCCGTGTCAGCAACTATTGCGGCAAGCAGACTAGAAGGTGCAGTGGCCAGCAGTTTGAGTGCATGCGCTGCTTCGGTTCGATTCTGGAGAGGGGTGGCGATGGACTGCTGTTCGCCCAACAAACTGCCGTCACCCTGGACTTGGGCAGTCAGCCATTGAAGTCCGCGCGTGACTTCGGGACTGGTTTGCGCCTGGGATGACAGCACAGCACCTGCAAAGGCACCAAAAAGAAACAGGCAGCGAATAAACGCGCGCGCGATGCCCTGCATGACAACTAACTCCCTGACTTATCGATTATTTTTTGTTACGCGACCCTCCATTCACATGAGAAAGACATGCAGACAGGCAATTTCGGCAACACAATTTGCGGTGGAGGATATCAGCAAAAATGTAAAAGTCAGTAAATTGCTTCCGAATTTGAGGCACCTTACTCACACAGTCGTCATCACCTCACACCCGCGCCCCGGCGGAACACCAGTCCTGCCGCGTCACGTACTCCATCAGATACTCAGAAAACCGCTGCGCCGCGGGCGACAACGGCCTGTCCCGCCGCGTGAATACGAAAAACTTGCGTCGCACCAAGGGCGACGTCAGCGGCCGGCTCTGCAACTGGTGCAGGCGTATCAGGCTGCTGGCATAGGGCAAACAGGTGGTCACGCCCAGGCCGGCGCTGACCATGGCAAAGGCCGTGGTCATGAAACCGACCTCGTTGGCTGGGTTCAGCGCCTCGTCGTGCAGCGAGTCGTGCAGGTCCACACGCAGGCGGTGCGTGAACTCGCCCTTGAGTGCGATCACTGGGTAGCGCAGGGCATCGTCCCAAGTGACGCGCTTCTTCTTGTTCAGCGGATGGTCCGACCGGAACACCACGACGAAGGGGATCTCGAACAGGGTCTGGGCTTCGATGTCGGCGGAAGGTTCGCGCTCCGGCCCCACGCCAAAATCCACCTCACCGCTGTGCACCTTGGCCAGCACATGCTCCACCATGCAGTCGGACAGGCGAATCTCGATGTCGGGGTACTGCTGCTTGAAGCCGGCTATCACCTCGGGCAACACGGATGCCGACATCAGCTGTGGCGCCGCCACCCGCACCAGGCCGCGCTTGAGGGCCTTCAGGTCGGTGATGGTATCCAGTGCGCCGTCCAGGTCCTGCAGCAGGCGCGCCACCAGCGGATAGAACTCGCGCCCTGCTTCCGACAGGCTGACCTTGCGCGTGCTGCGGTTGACCAGTTGCACGCCCAGCGTCTGCTCCACCTCTTTGATCAGGCCACTCAGCGCAGACTGGGTCACGTGCAGGCTGGCGGCGGCATCGGTAAAGCTGCCTGAGTCGGCCAGCGCCACAAAGGCCCGCAGTTGGCGCAGCGTGATATTCATAAGCTAAATATATAAATTCATCATAAAAATCTGTTTGAATGATAGATCAAACTCCCCTCTAATAGCGGGCATTGCGCATCTACTGCGCTGCTCTGGAGAGAAAACCATGCTGATCAAAAAAATACACCACGTCGCCTACCGCTGCATCAATGCCAAGCAAACCGTGGAGTGGTACACCAAGCACCTGGACATGGGCTTTGTGCTGGCCATTGCCGAAGACGAAGTGCCATCCACCAAGGCGCCAGACCCGTACATGCACGTCTTTCTGGACGCTGGCAACGGCAATGTGCTGGCCTTCTTTGAGCTGCCCAACAGCCCCCCCATGGACCGCGACCACAACACGCCCTCGTGGACTCAGCACCTGGCCTTTGAAGTCGGTACGCTGGCCGAGCTGGAAGCGCAAAAGGCCAAGCTGGAAGCCGCGGGCATCGAGGTCATTGGCGTCACCGACCACACCATCTTCAAATCCATCTACTTCTTCGACCCCAATGGCCACCGCCTGGAGCTGTCGGTCAATGTGGCCACTCCCGCCATGACCAAGGCGCTGGACGACGTGAAGTGGGACATGCTCAACGAATGGGACCGCACCAAGAAGGCGCCCAAGCACGCCGCCTGGATGCACAACGGCCAGGGCATTCCCCAATGAAGGTGACAGCGACGATGTCCATCAACGAGACCCATGACCCCGAGCTGCGCAGCTGGGTCACTTCTGCCAACGCCAGTGGCACCGACTTCCCCATCCAGAACCTGCCGTTTGGCGTGTTCCGCCGCTACGGCAGCGCCGAGGCTTTCCGCGTCGGCGTGGCTATTGGCGATCAGATACTGGACCTGACCGCCGCGCAAGCCAAGAGCGTGTTCACCGGCGACGCCGACCTGGCCGCCCAGGCCTGCTGTGCAGCCACGCTGAACGCCTATATGGCCATGGGCTCGCCAGCCTGGTCCGCCCTGCGCCTGGCCCTGTCGCGCGCACTGCGCGAGGGCTATGCCCTGCAATCCGCACTGAGCACCTGCCTGGTCGACCAGGCCGATGCCGAATTCGCCGTGCCCGCGCAGATCGGCGACTACACCGACTTCTACACCTCGGTCCACCACGCCACCAACATCGGCAAGCTGCTGCGGCCGGACAACCCGCTGCTGCCCAACTACAAGTGGATTCCGATTGGCTACCACGGCCGGTCTTCATCGATTGGCATCTCGGGCCAAGAGTTGCGCCGCCCCGTCAGCCAAGTCATGCGCCCCGGCGCGACCGAGCCCGTGCTGGCAGCCAGCGCCCGCATGGACTACGAGTTGGAGATGGGCATCTTCATCGGCCCCGGCAACGCGCTGGGTGAGCCCGTCACCATGCAGCAGGCCGAGCAGCATGTGTTTGGCCTGTGCCTGTTCAACGACTGGTCGGCCCGCGATGTGCAGGGTTGGGAATACCAGCCGCTGGGCCCCTTCCTGGCCAAGAACTTTGCCAGCACCGTGTCGCCATGGATCGTGACCATGGAAGCGCTGGCGCCCTACCGCCAGGCCTGGACCCGTGCCGACGGCGACCCGCAGCCCCTGCCCTACCTGGACTCGCCCGAGTTGCGCGAACAAGGTGCCGTTGGCATTGAACTGGAGGTCTTCATCCAGACCGCCGCCATGCGCGAAAAAGGCGTGACAGAACACCGCCTGTCGCACAGCAACTTCCGCGATGCGTATTGGTCCGTATCGCAAATGGTGGCCCACCACACGGTCAATGGCTGCAACCTGCAACCCGGTGACCTGCTGGGCAGTGGCACGCAATCCGGCCCCACGCTGGAAGAGGCTGGCTCGATGATGGAGCTGTCCAAGGGCGGCAAAGAAGCGATCACGCTGCCCAATGGCGAGAAGCGCACCTTCCTGGAAGACGGTGACACCATCATCTTCCGCGGCGCCTGCCAGGCGGCTGGCGCGGCGCGCATCGGCTTTGGTGAGGTGCGCGGCACCTTGTTGCCCGCCCGTTCGCTGGCTTGATGGTGGAGGCGAAGCCCATGCTCCAGCTCTACAGTTACTTCCGCAGTTCGGCCTCGTACCGGGTGCGCATTGCGCTCAACCTCAAAGGTCTGCCCTACGACTATGTGCCGGTCCACCTGCTCAAAGACGGTGGCCACCAGCACAGCAGCGACTACCAACGCGTCAACCCCGCCGAACTGGTGCCCACGCTGGTAGACGACGGCCAAGCCATAGGCCAGTCGCTGGCCATCATGGAATACCTGGACGAAACCCGCCCCGATCTGCCTGCCCTGCTGCCACGCGACCCACTGGGCCGCGCCCGCGTGCGCGGGTTGGCCCAATCCATTGCCTGCGAGATCCACCCGCTGAACAATCTGCGGGTGTTGCAATACCTGGAGCAGGATCTGAAGCTGGACGAGGCCACCAAGGCCACGTGGTACCGGCACTGGATCACCGTGGGCTTTACCGCCGTCGAGGCCATGCTGGCCAGCAACCCACGCACCGGCACTTTCTGCCACGGCGACACCCCCGGCATGGCCGACTGCTGCCTGATCCCGCAGATCGCCAATTCCCGGCGCTTTGAGACCCCGCTGGAGGCCTTTCCCACTATTCGCAGGATTGAGCAGGCCTGCTTGGCGCTCGACGCCTTTGCCAAGGCCGCGCCGCAAGTGCAGCCGGATGCGGTCTAGCCACTAGCAGCGCTGAACGGCGCGATTGGGGTTTTGCGTAAACTGGAGTGACAAGCCATTCCCATTTCCAGGGGGACGCCAAACATGAAGACCTCAGACGCCAGCCACAACCAATCCGCATCAGAACTGATCACCGAAAAGATCGCCAGCCTGGGCGGTTGGCGCGGCGCCACACTGGCCCGCATGCGCTCGCTCATCCAGGAGGAAGAGCCTAGCGTCGTCGAAGCCTGGAAGTGGATGGGCACGCCGGTGTGGGAGCACAACGGCATCATTTGTACTGGTGAATCCTACAAAGACAAGATCAAGCTGACCTTCATCAAGGGTGCTTCGCTGAAGGACCCTAAGAAGCTCTTCAACTCCAGCCTGGATGGCAACGCGCGCCGTGCGCTGGACATCTTTGAGGGGGATGAGGTGGACGCGACAGCCTTCAAGGCGCTGATCCGCGAAGCCATCGCGCTCAACGGCGCAGGCAAGGCCAAACCGGCCAAGAAAGCGAAAACCTGAGCATTTACTATCAATACGATAGCGCATGATTCAATGTTTACGAGGGCTATCGGCTAGTTTGACGTAAGACCATCCGGCGCGAGCGCGCCGCGGGCCAGCAAATCAACATAGGCGCAGTCCACGAGCTGCGACCTCTCCACACCCAGGCGTGCCATGACGGCGTGGGCTTCTTGCTCTCCACCGTCGATCGACTCCGCGTCTGCCAACACAACCTCCAATTCCAGGAAGTTACCCAATCCTTCAACCCTGTCCAGATGGATGCGTGTTCTTCCCACCGTGAACAAGCTGCGATGCTTCTTGACGCGCCCCGTTTGCCCATAGGACAGAGACAGCGTTTCGCGCAGCGCGTCTGGCGTGTTGGTAGGTGCCGTCGTATAGAAGCTTTCCTTGGGGCCAGCGGCGTTGGCGCGTTGGTAGAAGATGAGGACGCCGGTGCCGTCTGCAAAGGCGCGCAGCTTCAGCCGGCCAGTGGCGCACGTAAAGAACGTGTCGTCTTGCTGTATCTCGACAGGACCGCCATCGCTGATGGCAGCCGCTTTGACCTTGAGGTCTTCGAGGCTGTCGACGCGGGCTTTGATTTCGATGTTGCGTGGCATGGGATCAGTCGCCCAGAAGCACCGTCGCCGCCAACGCCGCCCCACGCGGCGCCACATAGTCTGCCACCACCCAGGCACGGCTGGTGTGGGTGGCTGCCTCCTGCAGCAACTCCAATATCAGCCCAATCGATGCTCTGTCCAAAGCGGCAAAAGGCTCGTCCATCAGCGTGACCGCCGCCCCGCTGGCAAAGGCCGCGGCCAGGAAGACCTTGCGTTTGCTGCCCGTGGACAGCATGTACAGCGACTTGGGTAAATGGGGCGTCAGGTCAAGGCCGTCGATCAGCGCAACCAGCAGCTCTTCGTCAAAGGCCGGGTACTGGCTGCGCACCCCGTCCCAATAGGCTTGCGGACTCAGTGCATCGAATGCCTGCGTGCGCGGGTCTACCCAGAACACCTGGCTGCGGTAGGCCTGGGCCTGGCGATCCGCGAGCATGCAACCATTGATTTCCAGGCTGCCAGTCTTGGCCGCGAGTTCACCCGCCAGCAGGCGCAGCAGAGTGGTCTTGCCGGTGCTTTCGTCGCCGCCCACCCAGCTCACGCCGGGCGGCAAATCGAGCGAAAAATCCTCAAACAGCGCGGCCTGCTTGTCATACCCAAAGCCCAGGCCCTGGGCCCGCAACACGGGCTGCGCCATAGTGCCAGCCCCTGTGCTTAAGCGCCGGTAACCGTTGCGCGCGCCAGCATGCGGCTGACCGTGCGCGGGTCCAGCCCATACATATCGGCGAACACCGATACCGATTTGCCACTGGCCTTAAAGGCCTGCAACAAGGCTTCGGTCTTGGCAGAGCGGGCCTCGGCCTCGGCCATGGCTTCGTCCAACACGGCGTTGGCGGCTTCGTCTCGGCTACGCACCAGTTCGCCGTACGCCAGGGGTGTCAAGCCAGAGGCTTCCCAGGCGGTCACGATGCGCTGGACGAGCTTGGGGCGCAAATCTTCCTTGCTACGTGTCTGGCGGCGGCGGAACACCTCCAGCAGCGCGTGGTGCACATGCTCGGGCGCCATGGCCTCTACCGTCTCACCCTTCAAATCGTGGCGGGCCGCACCCGAGGCCACCGCTGTCAGGTAGCGGGTGGAGCGGGTGTGCAGCGACAGCGCGGCCTTCAAGCCGTCGCGCTCAAATGTATCGGGGTGAGCGTCCAGCAGGTCCTGGAAGATGCCGCGCTTGAGCGGCAAAAACTCGGCGCCAAAAAGCTTGGGGTACAGGGCCGCCATTTTTTCCAGCACGGGAAACACGTCGGATTTGGGCGTGCCGGGTTTGTTGGATTTGCCGGTCTTGGGCGCGCCTTTTGGTGCTTTGGGTGCTTTGGGGGTTTGGGCCGCAGCCGCTGTGGCATCAGCAGCTGTCTGATCGACCGCAGGAAGCGCTTCTTCAGGCGCGGCTTCTACTGCGGACGGAGATGGCAAGGAGTCTGTCATGGAGGGAACAATTCACAAAAGGCTGCAGAAAAGCCCTCCATCATGCCAGCATTGCGGCGTGGGCTCAGGTTTTCACTGTCCGCAACCCAACACCCAGGGCTGCTCCCACGCTCAGAAGCAGAACCAGTGCGGCCCCCAGCAGGGTTGCGCCATACCAGCCGCGGTCCATGAAAATGCCAAAAACGATGGGGGAAATGGCAAAACCGGTGTCCAAGCCCGAGTAAACCAGGCCATATACCCGGCCGGTAGCGCCCTTGGGCGTGGCCTTTTTGATCATCATGTCGCGCGACGGGCCGCCAATGCCGATGGCAAAACCGGTGATCGCCAGCACCACCATGGTGGTCGTGCCGCCCAGCCAACCCGTGCCACACAGGGCCAGCAACACCGCGCCGGCGGCCATGGCCAGCGCCACGACGCGGTCGCTATTGGCGGCGCGAGCCGCCACAAAACCGCCTACGAACATGCCCACTGCGCCGCTGAGCATGTAGGCCGTCAGCGTGTAGGTGGCGGCCTCAAAGCTGATGCCGTGCATGGCCTTGAGGATGGAGACTGAAAAGCTCTGCACCACGGCCAACGTCATCGTGGAGAGCAAAAAGAAGCCAAAGCACCACCAGACCACGGGCAGCTTCATGAAAGCCAAGTCATGCTCGGCATGGCCCTTGGCCGCCGCTTGGGGATCACGCGGGGCCACCTGGGTGCTGAGCTTGTCGCGTTGCAACACCAGCAAAGCCAGCACAGCCACGTACATCAGCGCCGCAGCCACATAGGCATTGCGCCAGCCGATGGTGGCGCCAAAGCCGGCAAAGAACACCGGCGCCACGGCCCAGCCCAGGTTACCGGTCAGCCCATGGGCGCTGAAGGCATAACCCAGGCGCGGGGCCGATACCCGTTGGTTGAGGATGGTGAAATCCACCGGGTGGAAGGTGGCGTTGCCCAGGCCCGCCAGCGCGGCCACCAGCATCAACCCCGAATAGCCGGTGACCATGGAGGCGGCCATACAAGCCGCGATGAAGATGCCCATGGCCGCAAACATCAGTGGCCGCGCGCCCAGTCGGTCCACCACAAAGCCCGAGCAGGCCTGCCCCACGCCCGAGACCACGAAGAAGGTGGTCATCAGCAGGCCCAACTCGGAGTAGCTCAGGCCAAACTCCTTCATGAACACCGGGAACATCAGCGGCAGCAGCAGGTGGCCGAAGTGCGAGCTGGCGTGCGCCAAGCCAACTAGGCCGATGATGGCGGCGTCCTGCTGCATGGGCACGGCCGGCGGCTGGGCTGCCGCCGTGGGGAAAGTGGTCGTCGTGGAGTGCATGCCGAAATGGTAGGACGCCAAGCCGCATGCGGGAATACGACAATAGGACAATAATCGTCGAAATCCCGCCAAACACCATTCCCACGTTCAGCCGCGCCATGCCCACCCCCAAGACCCGCCCCACGCTTACGCCGGTCGGCATCGACAACTCCCCCAACCGGGCGCCCTCGCCCCAGCGCCCGGTGCGCAGCCGTGCGCGTGCTCTGGCCATGGACGCCCACATCGCCCCACACCACCACGCGTGGTCCCAGTTCACCTACTGCGCCAGCGGGTTGATGCAGGTCACCGTGACGCAAGGCGGCCTGCCAACCACCTACATCGTGCCGCCCACGCGGGCCGTGTGGATTCCGCCCCGGGTGGAGCACCATGTGATCGTGTTGGAGGCAGCCGAGTTGCGGACCGTGGACCTGGATCCGTCCGTTACACCGCAGGGCTGGGACGCATGCCGCGTGCTGATGGTGAGCAAGCTGCTGCGGGAACTGGTGCACGCGCTGGAAGACTCGGTGCCCGGCAAGCGCGACGACGCCATCATGGCGCTGGCGGTGGACGAAATGGCGCAGGCCACCACCCAGGCGCTGGGCGTGCCCATGCCCCACCCCGAGCATGGCGACAAGCGCCTGCGCGCGCTGTGCGAGGCCGTGCTGCGCGACCCGGCGCACAAGTCGCAATTGAGCGAATGGGTGGCCCATGTGGGCGCCAGCGAGCGCACCGTGGCTCGCCTGTTCCGCGAAGAGCTGGGCACCAGCTACCAGCAGTGGCGCCTGCAGGCCGTGCTGGCCAAGGCCCTGCCCCAGTTGGCGCGCGGCCTGCCGATCTCGCAGGTGGCGGCGGCCAGCGGCTATGCCAGCGACAGCGCCTTCAGCGCCATGTTCAAGCAGGCCATGGGGCAGGCGCCGAGCCACTTCCAAAACAGAACACTATCAAAATAGTAGCGATATGTGTATATTTTACGAGGGCTAGCGGCCAATTATTCATATACGATGCTGGCGATGCGGCACCTAGCCGGAACTAAAACCCAGGCGCTGTCTCCATTGCAAGTCCCTCTTTTTTTCCCCAGCCTGAACGACCGCATGCAACGCAGACACTTTGGCGCCGCGCTGGCGGCGCTTGCCAACCTACCCGGAGTTTCCATGACACCACTCGCCGAGGCGGCCAACACCCCCTTGCTACAGGCGCTCAAACCTTCGCCCCGCATGCCCACGCTGTTTGTCGGCCACGGCAGCCCCATGAACGCGATCGAAGACAACGCCTGGCGCCGCAGTTGGCAGAGCGTGGGGGCAGACCTGCTGGCCCGCGAGGCCAAGCCCCAGCTGATCCTGTGCATCTCGGCCCACTGGCTGACACGCGGCGGCTGGCAGATCACCGGCATGGCCAGACCGAAGACCATCCACGACTTTGGCGGCTTTCCGCAGGCCCTGTTTGACCAGCAATATCCTGCCCCTGGGGCACCCGCCGTGGCCCATAGCATGGCCGCCGAACTGCGCTCGCCCACCAATGGCCGGGCGCTGGGCGTGGACACCGAGGTCTGGGGCCTGGACCATGGCACCTGGTCCATCCTGAAGCCCATGTTCCCCAAGGCCGACATTCCCGTGTTGCAGTTGAGCATGGACTACAGCCGCCCCCCGGCGGAACACTATGCACTGGGCCAGCAATTGCATGCCCTGCGTGAGCGCGGCGTGCTGATCGTAGGCAGCGGCAACATCGTGCACAACCTGCGCGCCATGCGGCCCAGCGCGGGGCCGAACGAGACCTATGACTGGGCTGGCGAATTCGACACCCTGGTCCACGAGCAGATCAAGACCGGCCACCTGGACACGCTGCAAAACTTCCAGGCCCTGGGCGCCATCGCCCAGCAGGCCCACCCCAGCTACGAGCACTACCTGCCGCTGCTCTACGCGGCCGGCGCGGCCCGCAGCACCGACATGCCGCGCTTCTTCAACCAGGGTTACCAGGGCGCGGCGATCTCGATGCAGTCCATCGTCTGGGGCTGAACCGGCGGTTCAACCTAAGGCTAAGCAGCCTTAGGCGAAGCTGAACTGCCCAGGTGCCTGTATCGCGTCAACACCCACATGAATGGTGTCCTTGGGCGCGAACTTGCCTTCCAAGAGCAGCTTGGACAGCGGGTTCTCGATGCGCTGCTGAATCGCACGCTTCAGCGGCCGCGCGCCAAACACCGGGTCGAAGCCCACCTTGGCCAGTTCGGCCACGGCGTTGTCGGACACATTCAGCGTCAGGTCCATCTTGGCTAGGCGCGCAATCAGCACCTGCAGCTGGATCTTGGCAATGCCGGCAATGTGCGCGGCATCCAGGCCATGGAAGACCACGGTCTCATCGATGCGGTTCAGAAACTCGGGGCGGAAGTGGTTCTTCAGCTCGCCGGTCACCGCGTCCTTGATGTCGTCGTTGTCCTGGCCCACCATGCTCTGGATCAGGTGGCTGCCGATGTTGCTGGTCATCACGATGATGGTGTTCTTGAAGTCCACGGTGCGGCCCTGGCCATCGGTCAGGCGACCATCGTCCAGCACCTGCAGCAGCACGTTGAACACATCGGGGTGAGCCTTTTCGATCTCGTCCAGCAGCAGCACGGCATAGGGCTTACGGCGCACGGCTTCGGTCAGATAGCCGCCCTCCTCGTAGCCCACATAGCCAGGGGGCGCTCCGATCAGGCGGGCCACAGAATGCTTCTCCATGAACTCGCTCATGTCGACGCGAATCAGATGCTCTTCCGAATCGAACATGAAGCCGGCCAGCGCCTTGCACAGCTCGGTCTTGCCCACGCCGGTAGGGCCTAGGAACAGGAAGGAACCCGTGGGGCGGTTCGGGTCGGAGAGGCCGGAGCGTGAGCGGCGGATGGCATTGGCCACCGCGGCAATCGCTTCGTCCTGGCCCACCACACGCTCGTGCAACTTGGTTTCCATTTGCAACAGCTTGTCGCGCTCGCCCTGCAGCATCTTGGCCACCGGAATGCCCGTGGCGCGGCTCACCACCTCGGCAATCTCGTCCGAACCGACCATGGTGCGCAGCAGTTGCGCGCGGCCGCCGTCCTTGGCATTCTTGGCCTTGCCGGCCTCCTGGGCCTGGGCGTCCTTGAGGCGCTTCTCCAGCTCGGGCAGTTTGCCGTATTGCAGTTCACCGGCCTTGTTGAAGTCGCCCTTGTCGGTCAGCTCCTTGATCTGCTGGCGGACTTTTTCCACTTCCTGCATGATGGTCTTGGAACCCTGGGCCTGGGCCTTTTCGCTTTTCCACAACTCGTCCAGGTCTGCTATCTCTTTTTGCAGCGCGGTGATCTCTTCGTTGATCAGCTCCAGGCGTTTTTGCGAGGCTTCGTCCTTCTCGCGCTTCACGGCTTCGCGCTCGATCTGCAGCTGGATCAGGCGGCGGTCTTTCTTGTCCATGACTTCGGGCTTGGAGTCCAGCTCGATCTTGATCTTGCTGGCGGCTTCGTCGATCAGGTCAATGGCCTTGTCGGGCAAAAAGCGGTCAGTGATGTAGCGATGGCTCAACTCAGCCGCCGCCACGATGGCCGGGTCGGTGATCTGCACGCCGTGGTGCACTTCATAGCGCTCCTTGAGGCCGCGCAGAATGGCGATAGTGGCTTCCACCGTAGGTTCACCCACCAGAATCTTCTGGAAACGGCGCTCCAGCGCGGCGTCTTTCTCGATGTATTTGCGGTATTCGTCCAGCGTGGTGGCGCCCACGCAGTGCAGTTCGCCACGGGCCAGCGCGGGCTTGAGCATGTTGCCAGCGTCCATGGCGCCTTCGGCCTTGCCGGCACCTACCATGGTGTGCAGCTCATCAATGAACACAATGGTCTGGCCTTCGTCCTTGGCAAGGTCCTTCAGCACATTCTTCAGGCGCTCTTCAAACTCGCCACGGAACTTGGCGCCGGCCAAGAGCGCGGCCATGTCCAGGCTCAGCACGCGTTTGCCCTTCAGCGACTCGGGCACTTCGCCCGCGACGATGCGCTGGGCCAGGCCTTCCACAATCGCGGTCTTGCCGACGCCGGGTTCACCGATCAGCACGGGGTTGTTCTTCGTGCGGCGTTGCAGCACCTGGATGGCGCGGCGGATTTCGTCATCGCGGCCGATGACCGGGTCCAACTTACCCAGGCGGGCGCGCTCGGTCAGGTCAATGCAGTATTTTTTGAGGGATTCACGCTGCTCTTCGGCATCAGCGTTGTCCACGCTCTGGCCGCCGCGCACGGTGTCGATGGCGCTCTCCAGACTCTTGCGGGTCATGCCGCTGGCTCGGGCGATGTTGCCGATCTCGGCCTTGCTGTCCGATAGTGCCAGCAGGAACATGTCGTTGGAGACAAACTGGTCCTTGCGTTTGATGGATTCCTTTTCAGCCGCTTGCAACAGAGTGCCCATGTCGCGGTCCACCGTCACCTGCTCTTGCCCCTGCACCTGGGGCTGCTTTTTCATGTAGGTCTCGGCTGCGGTCAGCAGTTGGGGCACGTTGACGCCGGCACGTTGCAGCAGAGGTTTGGGGCCGTCATCTTGGCGCAGCATGGCCACCAGCAGGTGGGCGGGCGTGATGTAGGCGTGGTCGTTGGACAGCGCCAAAGTTTGCGCTTCGCCCAAGGCTTCCTGGAATTTGGTTGTCAGTTTGTCCATTCGCATAGTAAAAATCTCCGGTTGACAGTGACCTTGGGCTTTTCATGCGTATTTCAAGTGCAGCGGCCCAGGCGCGACTTGACTAAAATCAAACTATGGACATCCGCCAGATTTCGATCCGCTACCGCCAGGACCACGATCGCATTCTGGTGGACATCAATACCGGTGCCGGTGCGGAAGTGCAAGTGTGGTTGACCCGGCGTATGAGCTTGCGCCTGTGGCCCCTGCTGAACCGCGTGGTCGTAGACCATTTTGCAATTCCCTCCGATGCCAAGACCGACGGTTTTGTGAACCTGGCGGCCATGGACAACTGCACCAAGACCCTGCTGGCCGACTTCAAGCGCGAAGAGGCCATGCAAAAGGCCGATTTCAACACCCCTTACCAGACCGGCGCAACCCTGCACCCCTTGGGCCACAACCCGCTGGTGGTGACCGAGGTCAATTTGACACCATTTGGCAACGGCCAGTTGCAGCTCAATTTCAACGAAAAGCTGGAAGACCCGCCCACCACCCGCGGTTTTCAGATGGATCTGTCCACCGAGCTGGTGTTTGCCGTCATCAAGCTGCTGGGCAACGCGCTGCAACAGTCCGATTGGCAGGTCGGCCCCGGCGTGCCACCGCCGCCCGTGGTGGTCGAAGAGCCTTCGGAAGAGATAGACCTGTACCCGGACGCGACACGGCCTACCTACCTGAATTGAGCCCGGACGGCTCTGCGCACTAGCGCGCCTGGCACCCCGTCTTCACCAACTCCACGCGGCGATTGCGCGCCCGCCCCTCGGCCGTACCGTTGTCGGCCACCGGCTGGGTCTTGCCATAGCCGTTGGAGGTCAAGCGCTTGGTGTCTATACCGTGCTGGGTCAGCCAGGTCTTGACGCTGGCTGCGCGGGCGGTAGACAAGGTTTGGTTGTAGGTATCCGTGCCTACGTTGTCGGTATGGCCCTGCACCTCCGCGGCCAGGTTGGCGCGGCCTTTCAGCAAGGCGGCGGCCTTGTTCAGCACGGGCTCAGACTCTGGCTTCAGCGTGGATTGGTTGAAGTCAAAGAACACGCCATAGAGCGGCAAGCGGCAGTCCTTGTCCAGCTTGGCGCCCCAGTCTTCGCCACCGATATCGGCCACGCTGTAGCTCAGGTTGGCGCCGTATTCGTACTCCAGCTTGACCCAGATATCGCGCCCGTTTTGTGTGTAGTGGGCGGCCAGGCTGCCATAGTCGTTGACCGCCTTTTCGTCGGCAGGATAGACCACCTTCCACCCCGCCTTGACCAAGGCTTCTCGGTAGTCGCTTACAAACTGCAGTTTGGACAGCGTGCCAGGTCCTTGGTAGCTGCGGTAGGCCACACCCGAGCCGACCAGCATGGGTTCGCTGTCGGACTTGCCGGGCAGCGACACATCCAGCGGGCCATTGCCTCGGCCCCCGTCTTTGCGGGTGGAGCCGGGGTATGGCGGGAGGTAGGGGAAATCGTCCTTGTCGCCCACTTTCTCGGGCTGGGCCGCAGGTGGGGTCAGCACCAGCTTGTTGGCCGCAGCGCCCACTTCTACGATTTCCAGATTGACCTGAGCTTGCGGCGCGTCCATTTTCACGGTAGCCCAGATGTCCTTGCCCGGCTTGGCCAGGCGCATGGAGAAGCCTGCCTTGTTGTCGGCCACAAGCACCATCTGCCAACCCTCTTTGGCAAAGACGGCGCTCATGGCCTTGAAGATGCGCTCTTCGGTGCCGTTGTAGTAACCAGGGGCTGGCTCGCCGCTGGCCGGTCGGTACAGCAGCCAGCGGGCGTAGTGCGCTCCGCGCTTGTTGGCCATGGTGGCGCCTGTCTTGTCGGTCGCAAAATCCGCTTCGCCTAACTCTTCCTTGATCAGCGGCTGGTCTGGGTTGAGCTGGATTTGCGGCGGGAACTTGACATAGTCTGGAAAGCCCAGTTCCGCATGCGCTGCCAAGGAAAACCCCAAGGACGCCGCAAGGGCCAGGGCAGGAACAGCTGACTTGCTAACCACCATCTCGATCGACTCCCTACATACATTGGACAAGAAGAAGATACTTTGCGACGAAACGCCCGCACGCCTGCAGCTCACGCGTTTTTAACCTGAATCCCCCACCGGGCTAAAGCCTCGTCATCACTGACCCGGGCGTCCACCCACTGGGCACCCGCCGTGGTCTGCTCCTTTTTCCAGAATGGGGCCTGGGTCTTGAGGTAATCCATCAAAAACTCACAGGCCTTGAAGCTTTCGCCCCGGTGGGCGGACGTGACGGCCACCAACACGATCTGGTCCTCGGGCTGTAGCACACCGATGCGGTGTATGACGCGCGCCGCGAAGATGTCGAAGCGCCGATGCGCCTCGTCGATCATGTCCTCGATCGCCTTCTCCGTCATGCCGGGGTAATGCTCCAGCTCCATTGTCTGCACGTGGCCCGCCGGCTCTCCACCGGCCACATTGCGGTCGCGCACCGTGCCCACGAAGCTGCACACCGCGCCAACCCGGGGCTCCCCGGCCCTGAGCGCGGCCACTTCTTTGCTCAAGTCAAAATCTTCGGTTTGGATGGTGACGCGCTTGGCGCTGGACGGGATCATGGCTGCATTGTGGCATCTATCATTGGGCGCTTACGGGCAGGCTCCCTCAGGGAGCGCCCCGCTCTCTATCATCGTGTCGAAAGGTGCTTGGAAGTGTCAGGATACAAGCTGGGTCTTCTCTTGATTTTTGGCGCGCCCGCCTTGTTCTTCGGGCTCAAGTACACCTTGCTGGGCGCCTATCGGGGGCTTATCAAGCGCAGCGTTCCGATGGGTGAGGAAGAATCGGCCACCGGATGGACCGCTGTGGCCATCGGCGTTTACTCGCTGTGCATGGCCTGTGCTCTGCTCGGCACCATCGGGTATGTCGTGCTCTGGCAGTTCAGATAGCCTCACCTGACATAGCCGCCTGCGCACTGCTACACTCCAGCGATGCCCGCAATCTTGTTCCACACACCCGTCATGGCCGCAACCGGTCGTGCTGTTGTGTTGCGCAACCCAGGCTGCGCCAGCAAAGCGAAAAAACCCAAGCTCATCTGACCGGAGCTTTGTGGTTCCGTTCTCAGATGAGCGACGGAACCACCAGATCAGACACCTTCTCCCACTTTCTTTTGGTTTACGCGCGCATCCGATGATGAGGACGGTTTTCACCCATCGGTCGTTTTTTTGAAAAAAGGAACCATGCATGCCTAGCTCTCGTCCCGACTTTTCTGGCCTCTGGATCGCGTTGATCACGCCATTCCAGGGCGACGCGGTCGACCACCCCGCCCTGGCGCGCCTCGTGCAGCGCTACGCCGCAGCAGGCGTCAGCGGATTTGTGGCCTGCGGCTCCACCGGCGAAGCGGCCGCGCTGGACAAAACCGAACAACTGGCCGTGCTGGACACCGTGCTAGAAGCCGCCGGCACGGTGCCTGTGGTCATGGGCCTGTCGGGCTACCACATGGGCCAGACCCTGGCGCGGTACAAGGAACTGGCCCAGCGCCCCGTCGCGGGCTTGCTGGTATCGGCACCCCACTACATCCGCCCCGCGCAAGCCGGCTTGGTGCAATGGTTTACCGCGCTGGCAGACGCCTCCGACAAGCCACTGCTCATCTACGATATTCCCTACCGCACCGGTGTCAGCATGACACTGGAAACGCTGCTGACCTTGGCCGCGCACCCCAAGATCCAGGGTATCAAGGACTGTGGCGGCGATGCCGGCAAGACGCAAGCTTTGGTTGCCGATGGACGCCTGCAAATGCTGACCGGTGAAGATGGGCAGATTTTCAACATGCTGGCAATCGGTGGCGCCGGTGCTATCTCGGCCTGCGCCCACCTGTGCACGGCACAGTTCGTTCAAGTGATACGTTACCTGCAGAGCGGTGACCTGCAGACTGCCCGCACGCTGTGGCAGCCCCTGGTGCCTGTGGTGAATGCGGCGTTTGCCGAGCCCAACCCGGCGGTGATCAAAGCCGTGCTGGCGCAGCAAGGTTTGATTCAGGACGGGCTGCGGCTGCCGATGACGGCAGCCAGCGCGGGCGCAACCGAGCGCCTGCTAGCCGCTATGACCCAACTCACCTGAGCACCTTCCAGCCTGCCATTCCAATTTACTGGGTGGCATGGTTAAATGGCCGCGCTGAGCGATGCGGTTCGTCCCGAAAAAAGCAGCCAGCAGGGAGGTATCAGGCCATGAAGCGATTTGCACGCACGTTGTTGTTCGCCCTTGCACCCCTATTGCTGTTGCTGACCGGTTGCGCTGCCGGCATCACCGGTGTGGAGCTGGACCAGACCTCCACTACTTTGCGAGCCAAAACCGTTTGCGATCCAACCGGCGCTGTATGCGGTGTTTCTGATGCTGACCTCGTCCCGTTTCGGGTACTTGGACAAGGCGCTTGCGGGCAGATTGGAGTCGATTTTGGCGACGGCATCCAACTGAGCCACCAGGGGAATTTCACGGCAGGCACCCTGTCACCGGGTGTCTTCCTGGAAACACACCAATACGGGCCAGCTGGCACTGGCGGTCCTTTGGCCTGGCCAGGCCCAAAAACAGTACGCGCCTTCAGTGTCAGCAGCTGTGTGGGTGAGGCCAGATTGCGCGTGAATATTCTTCACAAAACACAGGACCTGGCGGGCAACACGTTCTTTTCACCCACCTTGTCCGTCGGCATTGCCCCAACCACGTCGGCCTGCAATGCGATTCCTGGATTTCGAAATGTTCGCAAAGGATCCACCGTTACCGTGTCAGAGGTTCCTGGCGGCCCCAAGATGAGCTTTGGCTGTGGTGGCGACCCGATTTGCCAGGACAACAACACATCAGGAAACAGCGGCCCTACCCATGCCGGGTTCCCATTTGCTGACATGCGCCGGCACTCGCTGGTTCTGCGCATCTTGTCTGCCACCGGTGAGCAACATGTGCAGGGCGGCCCGCGCACGCACTTTGTCGCCACGGAAACCGGCCCTCTGGAGTTTTGTGTGAATGACACCATCAGCACCGACAACACGGGCGCATGGGGCGTCACGGTCACCGTGGACGAAACCACGGTTCCTTAATGACGATCTACCCGCCAGTAACAGGCGGAAAGAATGCCACTTCAGCGCCTTCGACCAGGGGCGCGGTTTCAACCGCCAGCGTCTGATTGAGCGCCACACGCACGGCCTTGCCGCGGGCCAGCGATTCGGCATAGACGCCACCGCGGGCGATCAACTCGTCGCGCAAGCCGGCAACGGTGGGCGCGGCTGTCTCTACCGTCTCTGCACCGCTACCCAAAGCCTCGCGGATCGAGGCAAAGTATTTGACCTGCACCTTCATGCCAGCAACTCCGCAAAGGACACAAACTGGACGGTGTCGCCCGGTGTGATGGTCTTGCCGGGCGGGTTGTCTACGAGTCCGTCGCCCCACACAGCCGAGGTCAGCACACCCGAGCCCTGGTTGGTGAACAGATCCAACCCACCCTGCGCGTTACGCCGCACGCGCAGGAACTCTCGGCGTTTATCGGCCCTAGCCCACGTGAAATCAGCACGGGAAGCTACGGTTTTCATAGCAACGTTCCGCAGGCCCTGCAACTGCAGCAGGAAGGGACGCACCAGCACCAGGAAGGTCACGTAGCTGGATACCGGGTTGCCCGGCAGGCCCAGGAAGTGGGCATCCCCCACGCGGCCATGGGCAAAGGGCTTGCCGGGCTTGATGGCGATCTGCCACAGGTCCAGCGTGCCCAGGCGTTGTACGGCGGGCTTGATGTGGTCTTCTTCGCCCACCGAGACGCCGCCGCTGGTCAGGATGACATCGTGCGACTGGGCTGCGTCGCGCAGGGCCTGCACGGTAGCATCCAGCTGGTCCGGCACGATGCCCAGGTCGGTGACGATACAACCCATGCGGCGCAGCAGCGCAGCCAGGAAATAGCGGTTGGAGTTGTAGATGGCGCCGGGCGGCATGTCCTGAGGCGCCACGGTGCCGGGCATGACCAGTTCGTCACCCGTGGAGAAAAGCGCCACCCGCGGACGGCGGGCAACCGACAACGCGGCCATGCCAATGCTGGCGGCCATACCCAACTCGGCTGGCCCCAACCGCTGGCCATGGGGCAGCACCAAGGCACCCCGCGCTACGTCTTCACCGGCGCGGCGGATGTTTTGACCGAGTGTTGGCTGGGTGATGATCTGGATGGATGGCGTGTCGGGCGCTGCGCCATCGGCCACTGGCAAGGCCGTGCAGTCCTCCTGCATGACCACGGCATCCGCGCCGGGTGGCACAGGCGCACCGGTGAAGATGCGCGCTACCGTGCCAGCCTGCAGAGGCTGGCCCACCGTACCTGCGGCAATGCGTTGCGACACGGGCAAAGCTGTGCCCACCTGCACCACGTCACCACAACGCAATGCGTAGCCATCCATGGCGCTGTTGTCCTGTGGCGGCACATGCAAGGCCGACACCACGTCCTGCGCCAGCACGCGGCCGTCGGCATCGCCGATGGTGACCTGCTCCGCACCCAGCTGCAGGCTGGCGCTGGCCAGCAGCCGTTGCAATGCGTCGTCCAGCGACAACAGGGGCGCGCGTACTGCAGTGTTCATTCTCGCCTCTCCATACGACCGCTACTCAATTGATAGCTTCTCAGGCATATCCGACGAGGGCTAGCGGCCCAATCGGCTTAAGCTGCCTGGCATTCCTTGGCAATCAGCGCCTGGATGGCGGCCACATCGGCATCCATGACCAGCACACGCTTGGGCAGGTTTTCGATGCCTTCAAACTTGGCCGGCCGCTCGGGTTCGCGGCCCAGGGCTTCGACGATGGTCTCGGCAAACTTGATCGGCAAGGCGGTCTCCAGTACCACCATCGGCACACCCGCCGTGCGGTATTCATGCGCCACCTTCAAGCCATCGGCCGTGTGGGTGTCGATGACCAGCGCATGCTGGTTCCAGGTCGCGCGGATGGTGTCCAGGCGGTTGGCGTGGGTGCTCTTACCGCTGACAAAGCCGTAGCGGCTGGCAGCCTCTGCAAACACCGGGTCGGCGCTCAGGTCGAACTGGCCAGTCTTGGACAGGCCTTCGCCAAACAACGCCTTCACACGCGCGCCGTCGCGGCCCAGCAGGTCGAACACAAAACGTTCGAAGTTGGAGGCCTTGGAAATATCCATCGACGGGCTGGAAGTTTCGTGCGTGTCTGCACTGCCCCGCACGCGGTAGACGCCGGTGCGGAAGAACTCGTCCAGCACGTCGTTTTCATTGGTGGCCACCACCAGGGTGTGGATCGGCAGTCCCATCATGCGGGCCACATGGCCGGCGCAGACGTTGCCGAAGTTGCCCGATGGCACGGTGAAGCTGACCTGCACCGGACCATCATGCCGCGGCGCCAGCGAATCGCGTGGGCCCAAGGGCTTGGGAACCAGCGGCTCGCTAGCCTGCAAGTAGCCGGCAAAGTAGTACACCACCTGGGCCAGCAGACGCGCCCAGTTGATGGAGTTGACTGTGCCGATGCGGTATTTGCGTTTGAACTCCAGATCGTTGGACACGGCCTTAACCATGTCCTGGCAGTCGTCAAACACGCCCTTGACGGCGATGTTGTAGATGTTGGCGTCCATCAGGCTGAACATCTGCGCCTGTTGGAAAGCACTCATGCGGCCGTGCGGGCTGGTCATGAAGACGCGCACACCCTTCTTGCCGCACATTGCGTATTCGGCCGCGCTGCCGGTGTCGCCGCTGGTGGCGCCCAGGATGTTGAGTTCTTCGCCGCGGCGGCCCAGTTCGTACTCGAACAGGTTGCCGAGCAGTTGCATGGCCATGTCCTTGAAGGCCAGCGTGGGGCCGTTGGACAAGGCTTCCAGGTACAGACCGGGTTCGCTGAATTTGGCATTGGGCGCTTCCAGCGTTTTCAGCGGCACGATCTCCGACGTGCCAAACACGTCTTCGGTATAGGTCTTGTGGCAGATGGCCTTCAGGTCGTCGGCCGGAATGTCGTCGATGAACAGCGACAAAATTTCAAACGCCAGATCGGCATAACCACCGGGCGCGCCCTGGCGGTAGGTGCGGCGCAGGCGCTGCAGCGCCGTGGCATTGATCTGCGGATAGGACTCCGGCAGATACAGGCCGCCATCGGGCGCCAGGCCTTCGAGCAGGATCTCGCAGAAGCGCTTGCGATCGGGGTGGCCGCGGGTGGAGATGTACTGCATCAGGCGAGTTCCTCCTTGCGGATGCGCACGATGGGGGCCAGCACAGTGGGCAGGGCCTGCATTTGGGCAATGGCGGCGTTCATGTTGGCTTCCACGCAATCGTGGGTCAGGATGATCAGGTCGGTCTGCGTGCTGCCCTCACCGCCCACTTCATCCGCTTCGCGCTGCAGCATGGCGTCGATGCTGATATCGGCTTCGGCCAGGATGCCGGTCACCTTGGCCAGCACGCCGGCCTGGTCGGCCACGCGCAGGCGCAGGTAGTAGCTGGTCACCACGTCACCCATGGGCAGCACCGGGGTGTCGCTCATGCTGTGCGGCTGGAAGGCCAGGTGGGGCACGCGCTGTGCCGCATCGGCGGTATGCAGCCGGGTGATGTCCACCAGATCGGCGATCACCGCGCTGGCCGTGGGCTCGGAGCCGGCGCCCTTGCCGTAATACAGTGTGTTGCCTACCGCGTCACCGTTGACGACCACGGCATTCATCGCGCCTTCCACATTGGCGATCAGGCGCTTGCTGGGGATCAGGCTGGGGTGCACGCGCAGTTCCACACCCTTGGCCGTGCGCTTGGTGATGCCCAGGAGCTTGATGCGGTAGCCCAGTTGCTCGGCGTACTTGATGTCGGCCGCACCCAGCTTGGTGATGCCTTCCACGTATGCCTTGTCAAACTGCACCGGGATGCCAAAGGCAATCGCCGACATCAGCGTGACCTTGTGCGCGGCGTCCACGCCTTCGATGTCAAAAGTAGGGTCAGCCTCGGCATAACCCAGGCGTTGTGCTTCCTTCAGCACCACGGAGAAATCCAGGCCCTTGTCGCGCATTTCGGACAAGATGAAATTGGTCGTGCCGTTGATGATGCCGGCAATCCACTGGATGCGGTTGGCGGTCAGGCCTTCGCGCAGCGCCTTGATGATGGGAATGCCACCGGCCACGGCCGCTTCAAACGCCACCATGACACCCTTGGCGGATGCCGCGGCAAAGATCTCGGTGCCGTGCACAGCCAGCAGGGCCTTGTTGGCGGTGACCACGTGTTTGCCGGCAGCAATGGCCTCCAGCACCAGTTGTTTGGCGATGCCATAGCCGCCAATCAGCTCGATGACGATGTCGATGTCGGGGTTGGCGATGACGGCACGTGCGTCGCTCACGACTTTCACTTCTGGGCCAACTACGGACTGGGCACGTGCCACATCCAGATCGGCCACCATGGTGATTGCAATGCCACGGCCGGCGCGGCGCTGGATTTCTTCCTGGTTGCGCTTGAGCACATTGAAGGTGCCCGCGCCGACGACGCCAATGCCCAGCAGGCCCACTTGAATCGGTTTCATAAACTCTCTAACGGTAAAACAGGGCGCTAGCCCTCGTGGATCATGCGCGAGCCGCTACCAACTTGATAGCAGAGGCGACAGCCTGCGTTTGCGCAGGCTGTGTGCCGTGGCTCTTGCGATAGCTTTCCAGGAACTTGGCGATGCGGTTGATGGCCTCGCGCAAATCGTCTTCGTGGGGCAGGAACACAATACGGAAGTGATCCGGTTGCTGCCAGTTGAAGCCTGTTCCTTGAACCAGCATGACACGGGTCTCGCGCAGCAGCTCCAGGAAGAATTGCCGGTCGTCCGCGATGGGGTACACCGCCGGGTCCAGCTTGGGAAACATATACAAGGCGGCTTGGGGCTTGACGCAGCTCACGCCAGGGATGGCGGTGATCAGCTCGTAGGCCAGGTCGCGCTGGCGGCGCAGGCGACCGCCTTCACAGACCAGGTCGTTGATGCTCTGATAACCCCCCAGTGCGGTCTGGATCGCCCATTGGCCGGGCACGTTGGAGCACAGCTTCATGTTCGAGAGCATGTTCAGGCCCTCGATGTAGTCCGTGGCGTTCTTCTTGTCACCCGATACCACCAACCAGCCGGCGCGGTAGCCGCAGGAGCGGTAGCTCTTGGACAGAGAATTGAAGGTCAGTGTCAATATGTCAGTAGACAAGCTGCCAATGGCCGTGTGCTTGACGCCGTCGTACAGCACCTTGTCATACACCTCGTCGGCCAGGATCACCAAGCCGTGTTCGCGGGCGATCTCGACGATGCTCATGAGTAGCGCATCAGAATACAACACGCCGGTGGGGTTGTTGGGGTTGATGACGACGATGCCCTTGGTCTTGGGCGTGATCTTGGCGCGGATGTCGTCCAGATTGGGCATCCAGCCATTGGCCTCGTCACACAGGTAGTGCACCGGTGTGCCGCCGGACAAGCTGGTGGCCGCAGTCCAAAGCGGGTAGTCGGGCATGGGCAGCAGCAGCTCATCGCCGTCGTCCAGTAGTGCATTGGTGGCCATGGTGATGAGTTCACTGGCGCCGTTACCGAGGTAAATGTCGTCCAGTGTCACGTGGGCAATGCCCTGTTTCTGGGTCTCGTGCATCACCGCCTTGCGCGCGGCGAAGATGCCTTTGCTGTCCGAATAACCCGCCGAATTGGGCAGGTTGCGAATCATGTCCTGTTGGATTTCTTCGGGGGCATCAAAACCAAAGACGGCGAGGTTGCCGAGGTTGAGCTTGATGATCTTCTGGCCCTCGTCTTCCATCTGACGGGCCGCGTCCATGATGGGTCCGCGGATGTCATAGAGCACATTGGCCAGCTTGGCAGATTTTTGAACGGTACGCACAAGTCCCTCCAGAAGTCTTGATCACGGGGCGAAACCTATAATTTGACCACAGTTCCGCACGTAATTAGTGCGGTGCAGCATTCAAATTCACCCAGGCCCCCCTATGAAGTTCCTCCCAGACCCCACGCAATCCTCTTCGGTGACGGGTTATGGGCCGGGCTGGGTGACCGTAAACGGCGAAAAATACACCTCCAGCGTCGTCGTCAGCACTTTGGCAGCGCCCTATTTGTGGGACTGCGCCCAATTTGGTGACTTGCAAGACCAGCACTTTGAGCGCCTGGCCGAATTGGACGCCGAATTGGTCATCTTTGGCAGTGGCGAGCGCATCCGCTTCCCCGCGCCCGCCATGCTGCAGGCTCTGTATGCGCGGCGCATAGGGGTGGAGACCATGGACACGCCAGCTGCCTGCAGAACCTACAACTTTTTGGCTGGAGAAGGCCGCAAGGTGGTTGCCGCGCTTTTGTTGTAAGCGCGTTTACCCTGAAGTCTGGCAGGGTGCTTTTCAGAGTAAAATTGTGGGTTGCAGTCGAGGGCGAATAAACGCTGTCACGTTTGATCCCTCTACTTTGACTGACACATCCAGAACGCGAGACTAAAAGTACCATATGGCGATCGTTGTCAACAAGCCTTTACCCGAATTTGAAGCCAATGCAACCGGTGGCGTCAAAGTCAGCAATACAAGCCACCTAGGCAAAACCTTGGTGTTGTATTTCTACCCCAAAGACAATACTCCCGGCTGCACGACCGAAGCCATGCAGTTCCGTGACAAATACAAGGATTTTGTGAAAGCCGGCGCCACCGTGTTTGGTGTGTCCCGCGACAACATGAAGTCGCACGACGAATTCAAGACCAAGCTGGAACTCCCGTTCGAGCTGATTGCCGACACCGAAGAAAAAATGTGCCACATGTTCGGCGTGGTCAAGAACAAGATCATGTACGGCAAGAAGGTCAAGGGCATTGAGCGCAGCACCTTCCTGATCGGCGCTGACGGCCTGTTGAAAGAAGAATGGCGCGGTCTCAAGGTCCCCGGCCATGTGGACGACGTGCTCAAGGCCGTCAAGGCATTGAAGAAAGCCGCTTAAGCGCCTGCAACCCCGCGCCGGGGCCTGTTCCCCGGTGGTGATTTCGACAACGTGGTTTTTGACACACTGGCCTCTGGCGGTGTCATCTGGCTCATGCATAATGGTCCAATGCCGTTGAACACCGCAAACGCGCCACGACAAAAAGCCGCCTTGGCTCAGGGCGGCTTTTTTGCTTTTGCGACAGCTATTCTTCACCTTTCCCCACCCGTGAGCCCCACCATCCATGCCACTGCCACCCGCACCAACCAAACCCGCTGACCGTTTACCCGCCAAGGCCTTTGTTGCTGCACCGCGCAGCGCAGCCCGCGCCCCCCACAAATCGGAAGACTTCGACGTCGTCGCCAAAGCCCCCGGCGTGCGGCCCGGCCCGGCAAGCAAAGTGGCCCCGGAGAAAAAGGCTGCGCCCAAACGGACAACGACGGCAACGGCTGCGCTGCTGGAGAAACCGGTTGCACGTGAGGTCCCGGTTTTGGAGCCTGTGGCTGTTGCGGCACCCACGCAGCCAGACACCCGCAGCACAGCCCGTGCCAAGAGGCCGGCCCGCGCCAACGGCCCCAGCAAGCTGTTTGTGATGGACACCAACGTGCTGCTGCACGATCCCATGTCGCTGTTCCGCTTCGAAGAGCACGACATCTATTTGCCCATGATCGTGCTGGAAGAGCTGGACGGTCACAAGAAAGGCATGACCGAAGTCGCCCGCAATGCCCGCCAGACCAGCCGCACGCTGGACGCGCTGGCCGCGGCACCGGGGGCCGACATCACGGCCGGCTTCCAGCTGTCCAGTACCGGCAACCGCGACGCGCGCGGCAAGCTGCTGTTCCAGACACAGCCATTGGATTACTCACTCCCCACCAGCCTGCCCCAGGGCAAGGCCGACAACCAGATCCTGGGTGTGGTCGAAGCCCTGCGCAAGCACTATGCGCCGCGCGAGGTAGTGCTGGTCTCCAAGGACATCAATATGCGGGTCAAGGCCCGCGCCCTGGGTCTGGCCACCGACGACTACCAGAACGACAAGACGCTGGACGACGGCGACCTGCTGTACTCTGGCGCCATGGCCCTGCCCTCCGACTTTTGGGCCACCCATGGCCAAAGCGTGGAGAGCTGGCAGCAGGGTCAGCACACCTTCTACAAGATCAGCGGGCCGGTGGTGCCCAGCATGCAGATCAACCAGTTTGTCTATTTCGAGTCGCCCGGCGAGCCCAGCCTGTATGCCCGCGTGACCGAAATCCGCGGCAATACGGCTGTCATCAAGACACTGCGCGACTTCAACCACCTCAAAAATGCGGTGTGGGGTGTAACAACACGTAACCGCGAGCAGAACTTCGCGATGAATCTGCTGATGGACCCCGAGGTTGATTTCGTCACCCTGACAGGTACCGCCGGCACCGGCAAGACGCTGATGGCCCTGGCTGCGGGCCTGACCCAGGTGCTGGACGACCGGCGCTACACCGAGATCATCGTCACCCGCGCTACGGTCAGCGTGGGCGAAGACATTGGTTTCCTGCCGGGGACCGAAGAGGAAAAAATGGGCCCCTGGATGGGAGCGCTGGACGACAACCTGGAAGTGCTGGGCAAGACCGACACCAGCGCGGGCGAATGGGGTCGTGCCGCTACCAATGAGCTGATCCGCAGCCGCATCAAGATCAAGAGCATGAACTTCATGCGGGGCCGTACCTTCATGAACAAGTACGTCATCATCGACGAGGCGCAGAACCTGACGCCCAAGCAGATGAAGACGCTGATCACCCGTGCCGGCCCCGGCACCAAGATCATCTGCATGGGCAATCTGGCCCAGATCGACACGCCCTACCTGACGGAGGGCTCATCAGGCCTGACCTTTGCGGTGGACAAGTTCAAGGGCTGGCCGCATGGCGGTCATATCACGCTGGCCCGTGGCGAGCGGTCGCGACTGGCGGACTTTGCCAGCGAGGTGCTGTAGGGACTTCCTCTTTGAGCCTACGGCGTGGCGTGGATGGGGTATGGATTTTGCTCCATGTCCCCCGCCCGCTACGCGGGCTCCTCCTAATACCTGCGCAAAACCCATACCCCATCCACGCCACGCTGCTTCAACGAAGTGTCTCGGCTGCTGTTGGGAAAGGCAGCTAAACGCCGCACCCAGAAGGATCAGACGGGCTGTGCCGTTTTGCGCAGGTATTAGGAGGAGGCCGAAGGCCGGGGGACACGGAGCAAAACGGCACAGCCCGTCTGATCCGGGCCCGAGACCAACACCCTAACGCAAACACTCCAGAGACCTAGTAGTCCCCGCCCCCACCCGACGCCAAGCTTTCGAAGCGCGTCAACTGGCGCAAGAAGGCCAGCTTGACCGTGCCCGTGGGGCCGTTACGCTGCTTGGCAATGATGATCTCGGCAACGCCTGGCTCCTTGCACTGGTCCTTGGTGTAGTACTCGTCGCGGTAGATGAACATGATGATGTCGGCATCCTGCTCGATAGCGCCGGATTCGCGCAAGTCACTCATCATGGGGCGCTTGTCGGGCCGCTGCTCCACACTGCGGTTGAGCTGGGACAGAGCAATCACCGGGCATTTCAGCTCACGGGCCAGCATCTTCAAGCCCCGGGAGATTTCGCCCAATTCGGTGGCGCGGTTGTCGCCGCCGTCGGTGCTGGTGCCGCTCATCAGCTGCAAGTAGTCGACCACGATCAGGCCCAACTGGCCATACTGGCGCGACAGGCGCCGCGCATTGGCCCGCACCTCGCTGGAGTTCAGGCCGGGGCTTTCGTCGATATGCAGCGAAATCGTGCGCAGCCGCTCAATCGCCTCGGTCAGGCGCGGCCACTCTTCGTCCGTCAGCTTGCCGGTGCGCAAATGGCCCTGGTCGATGCGGCCGATGGAGCCCACGATACGCACCGCCAATTGGGCGGCACCCATTTCCATGGAGAACACGGCCACCGGCAAACCTTCGTTCAGGGCCACGTGTTCGGCGATATTGATGGCAAACGCCGTCTTGCCCATGGACGGGCGCGCCGCCAACACGATCAGGTCACCAGCCTGCAAGCCCGCCGTCATGCGGTCCAGGTCATAGAAGCCGCTGCGCACCCCCGTCACGTCGTTGGGGTTGTCGGCCATCTCCTGCACGCGGTCCAGCAGATTGACCACCAGGGCGTCCATGGACTGAAAGCCCTGCTTGTTGCGCTTGCCCTGCTCGCCGATGCTGAAGATCTTTTGCTCGGACTCATCCACAATCTGCGACACCATCTTGCCCTGAGGGTTGAAGGCGCTGGTGGCGATTTCGTCGCTGGCTGTCACCAGCTTGCGCAGGATGGAGCGGTCCCGCACGATCTCGGCATAGCGGCGGATATTGCTCGCGCTAGGCACGTACTGGGCCAGCGAATTCAGATAGGCCAGACCACCGATCTCCTCTGCCCTGCCCTGGTTTTGCATGTGCTCGAACACCGTGATCACATCGGCCGGTTTGCTGGCATTGATCAGGATGCCGATAGCCGCGTAGATCAGGCGGTGTTCATAACGGTAGAAATCGCTATCCGCCAGGATGTCGCCGACACGGTCCCAGGCCGCGTTATCCAGCAGCAAACCGCCCAGCACGCTGGACTCGCCTTCTATGGAGTGCGGTGGCACGCGCAACTGCGCGATTTGGCGATCTTGACCGTATTCGTCGACTGGGGAAAGGACGCTGGACATGGAGGAATGTTCCTTGAAGCCTTTGATGCTAAGCGCTAGCTTGTGCAACAGCAATGGGAATGGCTGGGCAGAAGCTGTGGAAAAACTGTTGATTGACGGGGATAAGCCTAGGCTGCAAAAAACAAAAGCCGCCAGGGCGAACCCTTGCGGCTTGTGTTGGCAGAGCCAGCCTTTGCAGGCCGGTCCTGGATGCGTATTAGGCTGTTTCGCCGTACACGGAAACGGTGATGTCGACCACCACGTCGGTGTGCAGAGCCACGGCAACCGTGCTGTCGCTAACGGTCTTGATGGGGCCCAAAGGCATACGGATTTGCGACTTGACAACCTTGTAGCCGTTCTTGACCAGCTCTTCAGCGATGTCGGAATTGGTCACGGAACCGAACAGACGGCCATCCACGCCAGCCTTTTGGGTCAGCTTGATGGTGGTGCCAGCCAGCTTTTCGCCCAGGGCTTGGCACTCGGCCAGCTTGGCGGCAGCAGCCTTTTCCAGTTCAGCGCGCTTGGCTTCGAAGGCAGCCTTGGCTTCTTCGGTGGCGCGGCGTGCGCGGCCAGAGGGGATCAGGAAGTTACGTGCGTAACCGTCCTTGACCTTGACGATATCGCCCAGATTACCCAGGTTCACGACCTTGTCGAGCAGAATGATTTGCATGGGTCGTACTCCTTAGATCTTGTGCTGGTCGCTGTAAGGCAGCAACGCGAGGAAACGCGCGCGCTTGATAGCGGTGTTCAGTTGGCGCTGGAAAATTGCGCGGGTGCCGGTCAGGCGAGCGGGAATGATCTTGCCGTTTTCGGCAATGAAATCACGCAGGGTGTCGATGTCCTTGTAGTCGATTTCTTCGACGCCGGTCACTGTGAAGCGGCAGAAACGCTTGCGCTTGAACAGCAGGTTTTGTGCGGGACGCTTGGGGCGCTTGTCTTTGTTGAATTTTTTGAACGTGGCCATGTGGGCCTCCTAAAAAACTAATCTTGCGAAAATTCTTGAATATGGAAAACGATGCTTTTACCGTGGCGAGCATTGCCTAGGAAACCTGTGAACCTCCAGACGCTGCCGATGGCCTGTTGTGCAAGCCGCTCTGCCAATGCGCCGAAAGCCACTGCTTTCACTGCCACCTTGATCTGTCTGGCTTGACCGGCTTCCTGGGTTTCAGACTCGTGTTCGAGCTGCAGGTTCAGGGCGGGTATTCCAGCGGGTGTGTATCGCATGGCATCCAGCTGCGCGATACAGCCACTCAGGACCAGGGAATTGGCAGGCACTCTCCGTCAGTAAAAAGTATGCGTTAAGCCTGGTATTCAGCCTGTTGGGACTTGCGCGTTTCTTCGCGCTCGACAGTCTTCATCATGGAAGAAGGACCTGTCTCAGCCTTTTTCTTGGCCACGGTCAGGTGACGCAGAACAGCGTCGTTGAACTTGAACGCGTGTTCCAGTTCAGACATCACAGCCTGGTCGGCTTCGATGTTGACGCACAGGTAGTGGGCTTTCGCAAGCTTGTTGATCATGTAGACCAACTGGCGACGACCCCAGTCTTCGACACGGTGGATCTTGCCACCGCCGGCAGTGATCATGCCTTTGTAGCGCTCCAGCATGGCTGGAACTTGTTCGCTCTGATCCGGGTGGATCATGAGAATGATTTCGTAGTGACGCATTGATACTCCTTTTGGATATCCCCTCACTCATTTGCAAGGGGTTTAAAGAAAAGCCGCCCCCAGCGTCGAATCGGGGTGCGGCAAGGCGAAGCCAAAGATTATAGCCCAGAACCGCCTATTTAGGCTAGAGGTTCCCCGGGACGGGCTCGGGACGGCTCACCAGACTGACCAACACCGTGGCCGCAAAGCCAGCTGCCACACCGAAAACACCAGCGGAAACGGGCTGAATGCCCCACCACAGGCCCTCCCCCGCCAGCCCCAGCCACGCCCGCAGAGCCGGCAAATTGATGGCCATGTAGTACACGGTGACGCCCAGGCCACTGAGCATGCCGGCCATGGCACCGGCTCGCGTCGCCCCTCGCCAAAAGATGCCCAGCACCATGGCCGGCACAAAGGCCGCCCCCGCCAAAGAGAACGAGGCCGACACCAGGTACAGGATGCCGGCCGGCCGCTGCGCGGCCACATAGGCCGCGATCAGGGCTACCACCAGCAGTGCAAATTTGGACCACATGACGCGCCGCATGGCCTGGGCCTTGCTGTCGTCGCCCTTGAAGTACACATCATGGGCCAGTGCATTGCCAATGGTCAGCAACAACCCGTCAGCCGTGCTCAGCGCGGCCGCCAGACCACCAGCCGCTACCAAGACCGACACCACATAGGGCAAGCCGCCAATCTCCGGCGTGGCCAACATGATCAGATCCGGCCCTATCTTCAGTTCGGCAAACTGCAGGACATGGTCTCCGTTGACATCGGCCGCCACCAGCAGGCTGGGGTCACGTGCCCACTGGGCTACCCAGGACGGCAGGCTGTCAAAGGGCTGCCCCACCAGATGGGCCATGACCTCGTACTTGACCAGCACCGCCAGGGCCGGTGCCGATAGGTACAGCAGCGCAATGAAGAACAGTGACCAGGCCACCGAACTGCGGGCCTCGGCAACCGAAGGCGTTGTGTAGAAGCGCGTCAGCAGATGCGGCAGGCCCGCAGTGCCCACCATCAGGCAAAACATCAGCGCCAGAAAATTCAGGCGCGAAGACTCGAAAAGCTCCTTTTGCTCGGCCGAGCCCGCAGGGTCTCCGGCAAAGGGGGTGGTGTGGCTGGGCATGCCGCCCAGGGGCTTGGCCCGGGCCCAGTCTTCCGCCATGGCCCGCGTCCACTGCTCGCGTGCGCTGGCGGCATCCTTGGGTACGGCCGCCAAGGCGCGCCGCAGGGCTATGGCGCGGTTATCGTCGGCGCGCTGATCGCCCAGGGCACGCAATTGGCTGCGCAGTTCCTGGCGCTCCGCCTGCAGGGAGCCCTCCACATCTTGCAACTTTTTCTCGTAGGCCTTGGCACGCCGGGCATATTCTTCGATCACCTGCTGCTCGGCCGGCGATTCCATCAGCGCCTTTTCCATGGCCGCAATCTTGGGCACTTGCTGCCCATAGGCCAGGGGCGCCAGCGGGTTGCCCACCTGCTTGTAGGCCAGCCAGGACACCGGTATCAAAAACGCCAGGATGATGACCACATATTGCGTGACCTGGGTCCAGGTCACGGCCCGCATACCCCCCAGGAAGGAGCACACCAGCACACCACCCAAGCCCAGCAAAATGCCAATCTCAAAGTTGACGCCCGTCAAGCGTGATGTGATCAGCCCCACGCCATAGATTTGCGCCACCACGTACGTAAACGAGCACAGCACGGCCGCAAAGGCGGCAATCAGCCGCGGCCAACGGCCACCAAAACGGTGGGCGAAATAATCGGGCACTGTGAACAGGCGCATGCGCCGCAAATGCGGTGCCACCAGCAAAGCCACCAGACAAAAGCCGCCGGTCCACCCCAGCACATAGGCCAAGCCCCCGGCTTGTACGCCGGTACCGGAGAAGCCCTGCAGGTACAGCCCACCGGCCATACTGATGAAGGATGCCGCGCTCATCCAATCCGCCGCGGTGGCCATGCCGTTGTAGACCGCGGGAATGCGGCGCCCCGCCACGTAGTACTCCGATGCATCGGCCGTGCGGCCGTAGACCCCCATGACGGCGTACAGCATCAGCGTTGCCGACAGGAAAATACCCGCCACCCAGACCTTGGACAGGCCCCACTGCTCGGCTACGGCCAAGACCAACAGGAACAACAGCAGGCTTACTACATACAGCGCAAACCGCTTGTGCAAACGGGTCTTGTAGGCGGCGTAGGCCAGACGCTCCGGTTCGGGTTGACCGCCATCCCTGCGGTTGGCGACCCATGCATAGACCACGACGATGGCGATAAACACCAGCACCGTGCCCTGAGCCGCGAACCAAAAGCCAATCGGCCAGTCCGCTACGACGAACTGCAGATCGCGTGCGAAGAAAACCACGCCAAACGACGCCACGAACCACAGCACCAGCAGACCTGCGTGCAGGGCCCACTGGCGTGCGGTCCGGGGTACCGTCATTGCGCGGCGAGTTTCTGCCAGGTCGAGATCACGGAGTCCGGGTTCAGCGAGATGGACGAAATGCCTTCCGCCACCAGCCACTCGGCGAAGTCCGGATGGTCGCTGGGGCCCTGGCCGCAAATGCCGATGTACTTACCCTGCTTCTTGCATGCGGCAATAGCCAGGCTGATAAGGGCCTTGACTGCCGGGTCGCGCTCGTCAAAGTCGGCCGCCAGCAACTCCAGGCCGGAGTCACGGTCCAGCCCCAGGCTGAGCTGGGTCAGGTCATTGGAGCCGATCGAGAAGCCGTCGAAGTATTCGAGGAACTGCTCGGCCAGGATGGCATTGCTGGGGATCTCGCACATCATGATCAGCTTGAGGTCGTTTTCGCCGCGGCGCAGGCCGTGGCGGCCCAACAGCTCAGTGACCTTCTTGGCCTGGCCCAAGGTGCGCACGAATGGAACCATGACTTGCACATTGGAGAGGCCCATCTCGTTGCGCACGCGCTTCAGCGCCTCGCACTCCATCGCAAAGGCCTCGCCAAACTCGGTGCTGGTGTAGCGCACAGCGCCGCGGAAACCCAGCATAGGGTTTTCTTCCTCCGGCTCGTAGCGGCTGCCACCAATCAGCTTGCGGTATTCGTTGCTCTTGAAGTCGGACAGGCGCACGATGACCGGCTTGGGATAAAAGGCCGCGGCGATCGTCGCCACGCCTTCGGCCACGCGGTCCACGTAAAAGGCACGGGGCGAGGCATGGCCACGGGCGACGGACTCCACGGCCTTCTTCAGATCCGCATCCACATTGGGATAGTCCAGGATGGCCTTGGGGTGGACGCCGATGTTGTTGTTGATGATGAACTCCAGCCGCGCCAAGCCCACGCCTTCATTGGGCAACTGGCAGAAGTCAAACGCCAACTGGGGGTTGCCCACATTCATCATGATCTTGACCGGGCTCACCGGCATGGCGCCACGCTGGACCTCAGTCACTTCGGTTTCCAGCAGGCCGTCGTAGATGAAGCCGGTGTCGCCTTCCGCGCAGCTCACGGTGACCAGCATGCCGTCCTTCAGCAATTCAGTGGCGTCACCACAACCGACCACGGCCGGGATACCCAATTCGCGGGCGATGATGGCGGCGTGGCAGGTGCGCCCACCGCGGTTGGTAACGATGGCGGCGGCCCGCTTCATGACCGGCTCCCAGTTGGGGTCCGTCATGTCGGTCACGAGAATGTCTCCGGCCTGCACGGTATCCATCTCGCTGATGTTGTGGACGATGCGCACAGGGCCGGTGCCGATCTTCTGCCCGATGGCGCGGCCTTCGACCAGCACGGTGCCCGAGCCCTTGAGCTTGTAGCGGTATTCGGCCTGGTTGCCGGCTTGGCTCTTGACCGTCTCGGGTCGGGCCTGCAGGATGTACAGCAAGCCGTCGGTGCCGTCCTTGCCCCATTCGATGTCCATGGGGCGGCCATAGTGCTGCTCAATGACCAGCGCGTAGTGGGCCAGTTGCTCCACGTCGGCATCGGTCAGGGAATAGCGGTTGCGCAACTCGGTGGGCACATCGGTGGTCTTGACCAGCTTGCCCGTCTTGGCCTTCTCTTCGGCGGTGCTGAACTGCATCTGCAGCAGCTTGGAGCCCAGGCTGCGGCGAATCACGGCGCGCTTGCCTGCCTTCAGCATGGGCTTGTGCACATAAAACTCGTCCGGGTTGACGGCGCCTTGCACCACTGTTTCACCCAGGCCGTAGCTGGAGGTGATGAAGACCACGTCGGAGAAGCCGGACTCGGTGTCGATCGTGAACATCACGCCGGCGGCGCCAATATCGGAGCGCACCATGCGTTGCACGCCGGCGCTCAGCGCCACCACGTCATGGGCAAAGCCCTTGTGCACGCGGTAGCTGATGGCGCGGTCGTTGTACAGGCTGGCAAACACTTCCTTCATCTTGTGCAGCACGTCTTCGATGCCCACCACATTGAGGAAGGTTTCCTGCTGGCCAGCGAAAGATGCGTCGGGCAGGTCTTCGGCGGTTGCGGAGGAACGGACGGCAAAGCTAGCCGACGGGTTACCGGCAGACAGCGTGGCAAAGGCGTCACGGATGGCTTTTTCCAGGTCGGCAGGGAAAGGCTGGGCCTCGACCATGGCGCGGATTTCGGCACCAGCTACGGCCAAAGCGCGCACATCTTCCACGTCGAGTGCCTTGAGTCTGGCGCTGATCTTGTCGGCCAGGCCGGCATGGGCCAAAAACTGGCGGAAGGCATGGGCCGTGGTGGCAAAGCCCGTGGGCACTTTCACGCCTTGGGGCAGTTGGGAGATCATCTCCCCCAAACTGGCATTTTTGCCACCGACCGACTCGACGTCGGTCATACGTAAATTCTCGAAAGGCACGACCAGATCGGTCGGATCGAACAGGGTTGACATAGCAAAAGCTCCGGAGGTTAAAAAACCGTTTCGCTGCTCCCTGCGCCGGTACACACCGCGCCCAGCCTGCAGCGACCATTCCTTGTCAGCCCTCTGTTGTTGCTATTCGGGACTTCGGGGAATGAGAAAATGCGTAAATTGCAGCCATTGTAGGGGCCGCACACCGCGGGCGCCGCTATTCCGCCAGGCCCCGCGCTTGCAAATCACTGACGATCACACCGACGACCATCCAACGAGCCCACACCATGACCCAGCGCACCGTATATTTCGTCTCCGACGGCACCGGCATCACGGCCGAAACCTTTGGCAACGCCATCCTGGCCCAGTTCGAGACCAAGGCCCGCCACGTGCGTCTGCCCTTTGTGGATACCGTGGACAAGGCCCACCAGGCGGTGCGGCAGATCAACAGCTCGGCCGTGGTCGATGGCGAGCGCCCCATTGTGTTCACCACGCTGGTCAATATGGAGGTGCTCAAGGTCATCCAAGAGGGCTGCCAGGGCATGTTGCTGGACATGTTTGGCATGTTCGTGCACCCGCTGGAGCAGGAGCTGCGGATCAAGTCCAACCACCGCATCGGCCGCTTCAGCGACGCCAGCAAGAGCAAGGAATACCAAAGCCGCATCGAGGCCATCAACTTCTCGCTGGCCCACGACGATGGTCAGATGAACCGGGATCTAGAGCAGTCGGATGTGATCCTGGTCGGCGTGAGCCGCAGCGGCAAGACGCCCACCTCTCTATACCTGGCCATGCAATACGGGCTCAAGGCCTCCAACTACCCGCTGATACCCGAAGACTTTGAGCGCAAGCAGCTGCCGCCCGCGCTGGTGCCGCACAAGGGCAAGATCTTTGGCCTGACCATTCAGCCCGAGCGGCTCAGCGAAATCCGCAACGAACGCCGCCCCAATTCCAAATACGCCGCGCTGGAGAACTGCCGCATGGAGATCAGCGAGGCCGAGGCCATGATGCGCCGCGCCGGCATACGCTGGCTGTCGACAACGACCAAGTCGATCGAAGAGATCGCCACCACCATCCTGCAGGAAATCCACCCTGAGCGCCTGGTGTATTGAAGAAATAGGCAGATAGCCCTCGTCAAATATACGTATACCGCTACTGTTTAAATAGCAAATCGACCATAGCCTCTTGCCTCACAGGCCTTTCTGGCGACGGCGTTCGGCGACCCGGCTTCAGGCAGAGAAGCGTATCGCACCAAATACCCCCTGCACCTCCTCGCCTGGCCCGGCTGCAAAGTACAGGGCATTGCTGTCGCCCAGGCTCGCGCCATTGCCAAACTGCAAGCCCCACAGGCCCGGAATCCGCACATAGTTGCCACTGGCCAGGCGCACGAAGTCGATGAATTGGTTGGTGCCGAGGTCGTAGCAGGCGATGCGGCCATTGCCTGCGAAATTACCCACCAACAGGGTTCCGGCCGGCATGCCGAAGCTGCTGGGCGCTATGGCCACGCCCCATGGCGCGTTGAGGCGCTTGTCGTCGTTCAGCACTTTGGCCAGCACGCCATCCAGCGTGAACATCGCGACGCGGCCGCGGTTGGGCTGCTCGCCTTCGTCAGCAGCGGCCAGCGAATCTTCCTCTCCCGTCAGTGCCTGGCCAGGGTTCTGCGGGTCTTCGGCCAGGGCCGCGTACGTGACAAAGGCGTAGGGCTTGCCCTGCCAGTTGAGCACCTGGATATTGAACGGGACAAAGTCGCCAGCGCCTGGTGTGGCACCCGCGCGGATGAAAGGGTTGACGAACCCTTGTGTCGGCACCAGCTCCCAGTTGGCGTTGAACTGGCGTATCTGCGGCTCTGCCCCAAAATCGGCGGCCCACAGCGTGTTCCAGGTATCCGGGCGAATCGCCAGGCCAAACAGGGACATGCCCTGTTCCGTGCCGTCGAACATCAGCTGGGCGCTACCATCTTCGCGGACCACGCTGCCGTCCGCGGCGTTGCGCTCGGTCCAGCCTGAAATCATGCCCGAGTCGGTGGCGAAGATGAAACGCGCCGAGCCGCTCAATGTGGCCGTGCTGCCATCGGCGCGTGTGACCGCTTGGTTGTTGACCACAAACAGGTCGGACGTGATGGGCCCGCCGTTGAACACGACCCCGGTGGCGAAACCATCGAACAAGGCGTTGAGCTGCGCCTCCGATTCCGCGTCGTCATCGTCGCCATCCCCCTCTTCTGTGCGCTCGGCGGCCAGCTCCGCCAGCAGGGTCTTCAGCGCGTCATTGCTCACCCCGGCTTTGGGCCCCGCACCGGGAATGCCTACGACGCGCAGAGCATCTTGCTTGATGGCGCGCAGTGTGGCGTCGCCCGACTGCTGCACATCGCCCAGGAACTCGTAGCAATAGCCGCCGGCCATCACCCAGAAATGCCCACCCTGCCCCGCCGGACGGATGGCAATGCCCCAGGCATCCAGAAATTGCAACTCCTCTTTGATGCCCGTGAGCGCAGGGCTGAACTGCTTGCGCGAGTAGGTGTCGGCCACCAGGTACCGAGGGACGAAGCTGTTCTTGGGAATGGCCGAGCCAGCCCGCACCGGCGCATTCAACTCGGCGGAGCCGCTGGCCCCACCTCCACAGGCGGTCAGTTGGAGCAGAGGCGCCGTACCGATGAGGGTCAGCAGTCTTCTGCGTTGCATGCGGTGCGAATTCGCATCGCGTCGTAGGGCGGGTGTTGTCATATGCATTCCAAAAAGCAATCAATGGATAGTCACACAGGGGTTTCATTAGCCTCAGGTAGAAAGCTATTACTTTGATAGCTAATAAAGCAATACCAACAAGGGCTACAGGCCATTCTTCCTAAGAATCATGAAAAATAGCATTCACAAACCCCATTTTGGGTATTTATGGGGATTTCTGAACGCCGCTCACATTGCGGCATCGCCCTGGGGCGCTCCCACAGGCGCCGCGCAAGCCGCTTCAGGATCTTTGTCGCTTATCTGCTCCAGCCCCCGCACCAGGGACGAGGTGCTGGGGTTCTCCACAAACACACAACGCTTGCCGGTGCGTTTGCAGAAGTCTTTGACCCGCCAGTAGGCGTTGTGGCTGATGCAGCCGGTCTGGCAGATCACCAGGTCGGCGGCGGCCAGGCTGGCATCCAGCACGCTCTGGTTGTCCTCTAGCCCGCCATCGTGGTGGGCAAACCGGCCCCCAACCCGCTCGATCAGGTCGCGGTAGTTGGCGACGTTGCCGGTGCGGCCGCCCACACAGAGCACGGTCTTCTGCTTCAGGTACAGCGTGACCGGGGATAGGCGGGGCTCTGCGCGCTCGGTGCCCGACGGTCGGGCTGCATGGAGCGGCTCGGTGTTCAGCGCTTCCAGCGCCTTGGCGGCACTGGCCAGCTTGTGCCGCAGCGCGGCGTTTTGTGCCTCCAGTTCGGCCTGGCGCTCGGCCATCTGGTCCATTTTCTTCAGTAGCCGCGTGCTGGCGTCCAACGCGGGATTGGATGCCTTCAGCGCGGCCAGGTCTTCGGACAGAAAGGCGATCCGGCTTTCCTTGCTGATGGCGTCGGCCTGCATGCGCATGTTGAGCGTGGTCAGGCGGGCGATCTCCGCGGACTTTTCGGCCAGCAGGCGGGTGCTGCGCTCCTGCGCGCGGCCCAGCTCACGGGTCAGCACGGCGTTCTCGTCCAGCACGGCGGTGAAGCGGGCCACGTCGATGCGCACATTGGCGCCGGCCTGGTGCTGGATCATGTGCATGTCGCGGCACAGCACCTCTTGCATGATGGCGTCGCAGCGCGGGTGCACCAATGCGGCCCAAAAGGCGCCAGCCACATCCCCCTGGCGGATGGCCTGGCTCCACAGGTCGGCCAGCGCACGCGTGGTCTTGGCCGCCTTGAAGCGCTGAATCTCCAGCGCATAGCGCCGCTCCAGCTCGCTCTGCAACGCCTCGGACAGGCGGTTGCGGTGCAGGCATTCGGCCACCGCGCCCACATGCACCTCGTAGTCATCAGCCAGGGCCTTGCCACCCAGAGCCTTGTTAACGATGCGGCGTAGCGTGTCCAGCGGGATGCAGACGCCAACAACCGGGCAATGGCATTCATGGCCCAGCTCCCACAGCCGGCGTCGGCGCGAGCCGGTGGAGGGTGTGGCGTCCGCCGGCGCTGCAAGCTGTTGCGGCAGTGGCTGCAGCGCCTGTGGTGGTTGCAGGGGTTGTGGAGCTTGGGCCAACGGCGCTAGCAAAGCCGGCTTTGAACTGTGTTCGCACATAAAAAAATTCCCTCCTGGCTAAGACTCAATGGACGACGGCCTTGGACGCGCTTTTGCCATCCAATGCGACGAATTCGTCGAGCGCTTTTTGCACGGTCTCGGCCCGCTGTTCCACGATCTTGCTTTGGGCCTGGCACAGCATCTCTTGCAGCGTACGGAAGGCCTCCAGCTCAAAGCGCATCGAGAAATATTGCAAAGCCACATGCACCACGCCGCAGTCCGGGCAGATGCAGATCTCGCCCATGCTGCTGTTGGCCAGGCGGACCTGCTGGCAGGTGGCGTTTCGGCTGTCGTGCGGGTGGTTTTTCATGCTGCATTCACTCCTTGGGTTGGGCACGGGTTGGCTGGCTTGTTGCGGCCGGTGGCGTGGGTGGCGTGGAAAAGGCCTGGCACGGGTCGGGGCGCGGGTGGGCCGCCACGGTGGTGGTCTTGTCATAGGCTGCGGGCTCCATGGATTCGCCCTGCTCCACATAGCCCAGCACCTGTGTGTCGGCACGGGCGGCTGTCGGCAGCCAGCGGGGCACGCCCAGGTCTTTGCGTACATGGCCATTGCCGGCCAGCAGCACGGCAGCAGGTTGGGCATGCTCTTGCAGCATCTTGGCCATCCAAACATCGCGCGCCACCTGGGCGCGCACCATGCCTGGTGCCACGGAATCGGGTAGCTTGCCGCAGTGTCCGGTCTCAATGGCGCGTCGCTGGCCGTCGAACAGATCGCTGGGCAAAGGCGCTTGCAAGCCGAATGCCGTGACCGTGTCCGCACCCAACACCTCCGGCAAACCTTGCTTCATGGCGATGGCCGCATCCGCGCGCGACACATTGCCCGCCACCAGTGGCAGGTGGTAGTGCAACGCCAGCGCGATAACAGGCTCGTAGTACTGCCACTCCCAGCGCTTGCCGCCTGCGGCTGCGATGACGCACTGCGCATCTGCACACGTGGCCTGGGCCTGCGTCAGCGCGGCCTGGCTCTCGCGGTCAAACTGCTCCATGACGATGGCGGGCCGCCAGCCACTCTCCACCCGCTGGCGCAAGTGGTCAAAGCGCTGCTGATGGCCCAAAGGGTTGTCATGCACTTCGCCCATCAGCAGGATGTTTGCCGACGGCGCAGCGGGTTGCACCGCCGCGCAGCCTGCCAAAACGGTGGCCATCAGCACCGCTAGCAACGCCGTGCACGCACCGTCAATTCGTGTGCTTGTCATGCTGCATTCATCCATTCAACGTAAACCGGATAGGAAACTCGACCCAACTGGCCAAGCTCTGGTCGCCCTTTTTGGCCGGCACAAAGCGCCACTGCCGCACGGCGCGCAATGCGGAGTCATCCAGCAGCCGGTAGCCACTGCCCTTGGCGAGCTTGATCTCGCCCGGTTGGCCGTCGCTGCCCACCCACACGCGCAACCACACCACGCCACCCACGCCCTGCTCGCGCAGCAGCAGGGGGTAGTCCGGTTGGGGGTTGTAGGCATAGTCGGGCTTGGCGGCCTGAACGGGCTGCGCGTCGGGCGTGGGTTCATCCAAGCGATTGCTCGGTAGGGTCTGCTTGCCATCGCGCGCGTCGGCGGCGACCTGAGCCGAAGGGGTGGCAGTAGATGAGGTCTCTACCGCCGTTGCTGACTGTGCTGTGGCTCGCGCAGCGGGCACGCCAGTGAGGGCCACATGCTGCGGCGTCTTTGCCGCCGACACTTGCGGCCTTGCCTCTTGCGGCAAAGGCGATGGCCTGGCCGGCGCGGGGGCTTCCGCCGCGGGAATGGAAAGATCTACCGCTGCAAACACGACCTTCAGGCTTTGGGAATCGCGCAACTCCACCGGTCTGGCCTGCAAGATCTGGCCGGTACGGCTGTACTGCGCAAACCCAAACAAGACCATCGCGTGCAGCGCAATGGCCAATGCGACCGCGGCACGCGCTTTGCGTTTATCCAGGAATGACGCAAACAGGGTCATGCAGCGACCGCCTCCTGCGTGGATCGGCGCGCAAGCCTGCCTTCGAGCCTGCGTGATGGCGTGATGACCAGCTCGCCTTGCGCATTGGTCATGCAGGCCAGCGCAATGCCGTACAGGCTTTCCAGCGCAGGGACGGCTGCTGCCGAACAGGCCAGGTTGTCGACCAGCTTTCCATCGGCCACCAGCCACAGGCGGTCAAAGCCCAGCATCGCATGGTTGATGTCGTGCAGGATAGCTACCACCGCGTGGCCGCGCTGCGCGGCATAAGCGTCCAGGCTGTCCAACAAGTCGAATTGCAGGCCAGGGTCCAATGCAACCAGGGGCTCGTCGACCAGCACCAAGCCATTGCGCGCATCCCACAATTGGGCAAATACCCGCGCCATCTGTACGCGTGCCCGCTCGCCACCGGACAGCGTATCGAAGCGCCTACCCAGTAGATGCTCGGCGCGCGCCAGTGCAGCCGCTTGGCGCACGATGCTGTCCAAATGCGGGTCGTGCAAGCGCGCCACGCGCCCCAAACCAATCACCAGTTCCACCTGCAAGCCAAACGCCACCTCGCTGGACTGGGGCAACACCGCCCTGTGCTGGCTCATATCGCGCAAGCTCCACGCCGACAGTGCACACCCCATGAACCGTACCTGCCCGCCGGCTACGGCACGCTCTCCAGACATCAGTTTGAGTAAGGTGGATTTCCCGGCACCGCTAGGCCCCAGGATGGCGATGCGGTCCCCGGCGCGGACGGTGGCGTGGAAGGGCCCGGAGTGGTGCGCCCCCAGGCGGACTGCCGCGGCGTCCAGTGCCAGTAATTCCGCTGGCGGTGGTGTGGTCGTCATCAGCATGGCATCACCCGATCCGCCCACGGGCGCCGCGCAACAGCAACAAGAAAAAGGGACTGCCCAGCAAGGCCGTGAATACGCCAACCGGTATCTCCGCCGGGATGGCCACCGTGCGGGCCAATGTGTCAGCCAACAGCAACAGAAGGCCACCCACCAGCATGGACAGAGGGATCACTTGCCGCTGGTCTGCACCAACCCATATGCGAACCAGGTTCGGAGCGACCAGACCAATGAAACCTATCATCCCGCACCATGCCGCGGCAAACCCCGCCAATACGGCCACCAGCACAATAACGTTGTGCCGCAGGCTCTGCACTTCGACACCCACATGGGCGGCCGCGGCCTCTCCCAGGGCCAAGGCATTCATAGACTGCACCCAGCGGCGGGCCAACCACCCGGCAACCGCCAGCAAGCCTGCCAACAGCAGCACCAAAGCCCAACTGGCACCGGCCAAAGAACCCAAGGTCCAAAACGACAGGTTGCGCAACTGTTCGTCATTGGCCAGATAGGTGCACAAACCGATGACGGCCGCCGCCATGGCATTCAGTGCGACCCCGGTCAACAGCAGCCCGGCAATCGAACCCGGTGTCACCCAGCGAGCGACCCCATCGAGCGAAAAACACACGCCCAGCGCGCCAGCAAATGCCGCTGCGGGCAGCAGCCAAATACGCCAGGCCAGGTGCACAGGCCAGTTGAAGCCTGCAAACACCACGATGGTGAGCGCGACCGCGCACGCAGCGCCTGCACTGACGCCCAGCAGAGCCGGGTCGGCCAATGGATTGCGAAACAGGCCCTGCGTCAACGCGCCAGCCATACCCATGCTGGCACCCACCAGCACCGCGAACAACGCCCTGGGCAAGCGGATATTCCACAGCACATAGCTGCCTGCCGATGCCGTTGGCTGGTCTGCCAACCCCAGCACGGCCAGCCAATCCTGGCCCTGTACGGGCACCGCACCACATTGCACAGCCACGACGATGCTAGCGAGCACCGCCGCCAGGAGCAAGGTCGCGGGGCGCGCCTTGTCCAGTTGTAAAAAAGGGCGCAAATGCAGAGACACTGCGTTCATGAACGCATTGCCTTTGCAATTGCCGTATCCAAACCGGATACCGCCGCGGGTAAGCGCGGCCCAAAGCCCAGTAGAAACGTGGCTTCCAGCGCAATGACACGCCGGTTGCGACCTGCAGGGCTTTGTGCGAGCCCTGGCAGCTTGAGAACACCGTCGATACCGCCCGCCGCCTGCAGGCCTTGGTCGGTCAGCAAAATCACATCCGGTTGCGCGGCAATGGCGGCCTCCGGCGTCAACGGCTTGTAGCCCGTGAAACCGGTGATGGCATTGGCAGCACCCGCATATTCCAGCATGGCCTGCGCACTGGTCGCCTGCCCTGCCACCATGATCTGGGTCGGTGCGTGGGCCAGTACAAAGACGACCCGGACCGGCTTGGTGGTGCGCTGCGCTATCGGCGCGCGCGCTTGAGCCCAGTCTTTTTGCAGCGCTTGCTGCATAGCCGTGGCTTGCGCGGTGCGCCCCGTCAACTCGCCAACCCGCTTGATGCGCTCCAACAGCCCTTCGAATTGGTGGTTGGCCGCCAACACCGCCACCGGCACACCGGCGGCCGTCAACTGCCGCAAGACCGCCGGTGGTCCGGCATCTTCGGTGGCGATAAGCTGCGTGGGGGCCAAGGCCAACACACCCTCCGCGGACAGCGTGCGTGCGTAGCCCACGCTGGGCAGCTTGAGAGCCTGGGCGGGATACAGCGAGGTGGTGTCCACACCAACCAATTCGGCCTGGGCATCCAGTGCGTAGACAATCTCGGTCAAGGCTCCGCCTACGCTGACAAGGCGCCGCGTGGTTGCCGCCTGTGCTGGCACAAGGCCCCCGACCAGGCTGACCGATGCCAAGCCACCCATGCGTAACAAAGCTGCGCGGCGCGAAGCGTTCCCGCTACCGACCCGATCAGCGTCGTCGTGGGGGCTCAGGCGGCGCATGGCTGCGTCTCCTGTTGGATGGCGTCCATCAGCGCGCGCCATTCGCACAGCTCCGGCTTTCCGGGCTTGCGTTCGCCAAAGAACATGGCGATGGTCTCGCCCTGGGCGTCGAATAGCTCCAGGGATGTGACCAACCCATCCACGGTGGGCTTCTTCACCACCCAGGCGCTGGCAATGTGGTCTTCGCGCAGGTGCAGATTGAACCCCGGGTCCAGCACATTGACCCAAGGTCCCATGGCCACGATCTTTTTGACAGGGCCTGAGTGAATCTGGATCATGCCGGGGTTGCCGACAAACGCCATGATGGCAACGCCTTCGGCTGCGGCCGCCTGCAGCAGGCTCTGGCAATCGTCCACATCCACCTGCTGCACATACTTGGCCTCGGCCAGGCGCAGGGCCTGGGTGCGAGAGACAGCAAAGTTCTTCAGCAGACCGAAGAATTCATGCGTGTCGCGTAGCGAATCCCAGGCGCGACGAAAACCGGCAACGTCGATATCCGCATCGGCACGTTCGGCGGCCTTGGGCTCCGCGGGCTGCACCGCAATGCCGGTGGCTTGGTCTCCTGCCGAAAAGCGCACTACCAGCCCCACGTAGGCCGCCACATCGCTTTGCGGCTTGAGGAATATCTTGTGGATGGCAACGCCCGCCGCATCAAAGAACTGCAGGCTGCGCTGCACGCCCTGCTCGGTCTGTTCGGACACGGCAAAGCCGTGCGCCCACTGCTGGTAGAAGACCCGCAGATCAATCTCGCCACCCAGTACGAGGCCCATTTGACCGTGGTGGCTGGCTTTGCGGTAGACGCCGGTCTTCTCATGCACGCACGAGGCATTGCGCGTCAGCGCCATCACCTCGCCCAAAGGCTCCAGCGATTCGATGATGGCCGCCCACTCCGGGCGCAGGCGGGTGGCCAGCAGGATGGCCTTGGCATCGCCATCGGACAAGCCCGCATGCGCGGCGATCAATTCGCCCTCGGAGATTTGGAGCGTTTCGGCGATATCGCGGTGGCGTGCTTTGCTGGCGCGTCGCATCTGGGCAAAAGTTTCGCGAATAGCGTGATAGGTGTCGGACATGGAGGTCTCCTCTTTAGAAGTCGTAACGAACGGAAACTTGAGCGTTGCGTCCAGGCGCGGTATAGGCGTCCTTGGCGTTGCTGTTGTCCGCCAAGCCGCTGACATCGGACCAGCGCCAGTACTTGGCATCCAGCACGTTGTTCAGATTGGCGTTGAGGGTCAGGTTACGCACAGGCTTCCAGTACAGCCCCAGGTCCAGCACGGAGTACGCGCCGGGTGCGAATGGCGTAGCGGCGGCGGGCGCAATGCGGCTGGCCTCCTTGCCCTCGCTGTAGGTCACGTGGGCCTTCCAGCCCCATTGGGCGTCGTCGTATCGCACACCCAGCACGGCCTTGAGTGGCTGCACGGTGTCCAGCGGCGCGCTCGCGCCATTGGTTTCGCTGTCGCCCCGTGCCGAGGCCACACCGGCATTGGTCGTCCAGCGGGCGTCCAGCTTCCATTCGGCACGCGCCTCCCAACCTTGGATACGCGCATTGGCCAGGTTGATGTACTGGAACACGGTGGGGTTGGCCGGTGTTCCCGCACCACCCACCACTTGCTGGCTGATGAAGTCCTGGTAGCGGTTATTGAATGCCGCCACCGAGTAGCGCAGGCCACCCAGCTTGCCGCGCAAACCCACCTCCAAGCTGTCTGCGTTTTCGGCTTTCAGGTTGGCATTGCCGATACTGGTGTAACCCGAGGCCAGGTTGGTGAATCCGTTGTTGACCTGGTCCGGTGTGGGTGCACGGAAGCCCTTGGCGATCTGCCCATAGGGTGCAAACCCAGGGCTTGCCTGCCAGACCAGGCCCAGGCGCGGCGTTGCAGCCTGGCCGGACAAGGTGGCCACGGCGCCGCCAGTGTAGCCAGCCGTAGATGGCGCCAACTCGTAGCGGTCAAAGCGCAGACCGGGAATGACACTAACGGCACCTGCCTCGATTTCGCTCTGGATGAAAGCGCCACCCAGTGTGTAGGTGGTGTCGGGGAAGGGTTTGGTCGGAAAGGTTTCGCCAAAGGGCGCCACCGTGCCGTCCCGCACCCCGCTGACATCGGCACGGCTCCAGTCCAGGCCATAGCTCAGCTTCTGGTTGAGGCCACCTGTGAGATTGGTTTCCAGTAGTGTGGACAGGCCCACGACTTTGGTCTGAAAGCTGTTGTCCCGCGTACGGTCAGCAGCAGTATTGCGGTCTTCAACCGCGAATTGGTTGACCTTGGAATCTTGCCAATACACGCGGGTTTCGGCACGCTGCACCAAGGAGGCGTTCAAGTCCAGGAAGCGGTGCTCCAGCGAGAAACGGTCGCGGTCAACTAGGTCGCGGGTGTCCAGATCCAGGGTGCTGGTGGAGACCAGCGGCGGCACCGAGCGCGCCGAATACACCTCGGTGTTTTGCCGGCGCTTCTGGCTTTCCCAGCTCACGCCCAATTGTTGCGCGGCATTCAGCGCCACGCTGGCCTTGGCCAGCACATAGCGATTGTTGTAGTCCACGGGGTTGGGGGCGGTGCGGTTGGCGTTCTGCGCCGCGTTGTCACCCTTGTTGGCCACCTCATGGCCTTGGCGGAAACTGCCCAGCAACAGCCCTTGCCATGCGCCGCTGGCGCCCGAGACGCCCACGGTGTTGGCCCAGGAACGATCCACCTCGGCATAGCTGGACCGTACAAAGCCACCGACCGACTCGCCCGGCTTGCGCAGATCGGCCGGATCCAGCGTGCGAAAGCTCACAGCACCAGCCAAGCCGTCACTGCCAAACTGGGTGGATGCCGGGCCACGCAAGACTTCCACGGTCTTGAGACCATCCACATCCACGAAATCGCCACGCCCGGTGGCAAACGAACCGAACGAGAAGCTATTGGGGACGCGAACGCCGTCCACCATCATCAGCACCTGGTTGCCTTCGAGGCCGCGGATATTGATGCCCTCATTGCCCGCACGCCCTGTGGACGCACCAGCTGCAGTAAAGCGCGTGGGAGCCGCTCGCACGGCTACGTCCAGCTCATTGCGGAGCACATCCTTGATATCGCGCGCGCCGTCCTGCTCAATCTTGGCGGCAGGCGTTACGGTGACGGTGTTGGGAACCTTGTCCACGCGGCGCTCGGTGCGCGTGGAACTGACCGTGATTTCACTGAGACGGGGAATATCTGCCTCGGCGGCAGGCGGTGTTGTTTGTGCTGTTGCGAGGCTGGGAGCCAGCCCCCAGGCCATTCCTAAAGCCAATGCGATTTGCGTCTTGCGCAGCATAGTGAGTCCTAAAAATTGATTTAGGCACTGGCTGGCTTCGGCTGGCTGGTGCGGGATTTTTGGTGATTGGGGCGCTTGCGCTCCTTACTTCGTCAGGATCAGCTTCCCCAGTGCGGTCTGCCGCAAGCGGTACAGAGCGCCACGGTGTTCGATTTCGATCTCATTGGCACCAGAAGAAAACAGGGTCTGGCTGGAGATGCGCGCCGGCCCCGTGGCTGGCATTTCCGGGCCAGGCGTCGGATGTGACGACTGCAGCTCTAGCGGCACGCCCTCATCAACAGAAGATGCGATTGAATTGCTTTGCATCTATTCATTGTAAATGCGAATTGTTCTCATTTAAGTAAAATATTTATCTGCGACGGTTTTTTTGTTGTCGACGCATCCGTATCTAGACACCCATCCGCAAGCAACCGGCCTGGAACGCATACCTTTAAGCTGGCAAAATTGAGAATAGTTCTTATTTATGAATTCCATGCCCGCTCTTTCCCAGCCTCTCCCCGCTTCCCTGGCCGATCTGCAGCGCATGAAGCCCGAAGACTGGCAAGCCATCATTGCAGGCGCGCCCAAGACCTCCGCCCGCTGGATGCAAGAAGGCGCGAATCTGGGCCATGCCGACGCGCAAACCGTATTGGGTCAATGGCTACTCAATGGCCACGGGCTGGAGAAAGACCCTGCGCAGGCCCACGCCTGGTTCTTGAAGGCCGCACTGCAGGGCCATCCCATGGGCATCAATATGGCAGGCCGTTGCTTTGAGAATGGCTGGGGCTGTGAGGTTGACCATTTCGTGGCCGCCAACTGGTACCGCCAAGCCGCCCATGCGGGCCTGGACGCCGGCATGTACAACTACGCCAACCTGCTGGCCGCTGGCAAAGGTGTGCCGCAGAACCACGCGCTGGCACTGGAGTGGTACCGCAAGGCCGCCGACCTGGGCCATGCCAAGTCCATGACCAAGATAGGCCACTACTACGAAGACGGCCGGGTCGTTGAAAAGGATGAAGACGCCGCCTTTTTTGCCTTTGGTGAAGGCGCACGCGGCGGCGATTTCCGCGGGCAGTTCAACTTCGCCAGCATGCTGGCCGCACGGGGCCATATGGATGAGGCCCTGGTGTGGCTGCGCAAGGTGCCGCTGACTGCGACACCTGGCTACCGCCGCCAGGCTGGAGAAAAGTTGCTGCAATCCCCCCACCCTGCTTTCCGCGCCATTGGCCAGCAAATGCTGGACGGCCTGGAACCTGCCCCATAAAAGCACGCTGCGCTGCAAAAAAAGATAGCACGCAGCGCAAATGACAACGATTCGCATTTAGAATACTGCCAACCCCTTTCCGCCAGCCAGTCCGTGTGCGGTGCGTGATGCGCCATCCGCGGCTTTAGCCAGCCATCAACCTCAGACCGAACCCGCAGTATGTCCAAAACCCAAGTGCGTAAACGAAACAAGGCCCTGGCCCTCACCAACATTGCGATAGCCGCTAGCAAATCCGTAGCAGACACCAGCTACGCCAAGCACCTGCCACTGGGCGCCCTGCTGTTGATGGGCTCATTGGGTGCCGTAGCCCAGACCGCGAACAGCAACTCCACTGAGAAGACGCTGAAACCCGTCGTCATCAAAGAAAAAGCGGAAGCGCCCGAGGGCAAAGACTCCGTGCGCGCCACCAGCACCTCCATCGGCAAGGGCAAGCAAGAGTTGCGTGACATTCCCCAGTCCGTGACCGTGGTCACCGAAAAGCTGATTGATGACCGCAACCTGGACACCCTGAAAGACGTGTTGCACAACACCGCCGGCGTGAGCTTCCAAGCTGCCGAAGGCGGCGAAGAAGACATCCGTCTGCGCGGCTTCTCCCTGTCCACCACCGGCGACATCTTTGTGGACGGCATGCGCGACCCCGCGTTCTACGACCGTGACACCTTCAACAACGACCGCATCGAAGTGCTGCGCGGATCGGCCTCCATGCTGTTCGGCCGCGGCTCCACGGGCGGCGCCGTCAACCAGGTGAGCAAGGCACCCCGCACCTTCAGCCAGAACGAAATCAGCACCACGATCGGTGACTTCAACTACCGCCGCATCACCGGTGACTTCAACATCCAGACCGGCGACGACTCCGCTGTGCGCATCAACGCCATGGCCACCAAGGCCGACAACAATGGCTCCGGCAGCAGCATCGATAAGAAGGGCATTGCTGCCGCCTATGGTTTTGGCATCGGCACTGCCGACGAGTTCCTGGTCAGCGTATATGGACTGGACAACAAGAATGGCATGAACTACGGCCTGCCCTGGATCAAGCCCACGGCCAGCGCGCCCACATCGGCCACCACCGTCAATGACAAGCTGGACCCCAGCGCCTACTACGGCATGGCCAGCGACTACAACTACGGCACCGCCAAATACCTCACCGCCAGCCATACGCACCGCTTCCAGGACGGCGCCGAGCTGAAGACCACTTTGCGCAAGGGCAACTACACCCGCGACCAGCGCGCGAGCACCGTGCGCTTCTGCCTGCGCAGCACCAATGCCACTACCGGCGTGGTGACCAATCCCCAGTGCCCGACCAGCGTGGCTTTGGATACCTTCGGCCCCTCCACCATCTTCAACCGCGGCAACAACCCCAAGATCCAGGACCTGGACTCGTTGTATGGCCAAAGCGACTACAGCCAGAAGTTCACCGCGTGGGGACTCAAGCATGAGCTGTTGACCGGCATCGACTTCGCCCGCGAAGCCAAGAACGTCTACGCTGCATCCGCCGTGACCAAGCCCACCACGCTGGCCGGTATCCCGTTTGATGGCGCGGCCATCAACGAAGCGGCTCGCACGATCACCCGCAGCAGCGCATTTGAAGCGCAAAACCTGGGCGTCTACGCACAGGACATGATCCAGGTGGCTCCCGCATGGAAGGTGTTGGGCGGCCTGCGCTACGACAGCATGCGCGGCAACTTTGACAACATCAATACCGTTGGCGTCATCACTTCCAAATACGAACAAACCATTGGCGATTGGAGCCAGCGTTTTGGCGTGCTGTACCAGCCCAACGAACTGAGTTCTTACCACTTCTCGTGGGGCACTTCGTTCAACACTTCGGCCGACACCTATTCCTACAGTGCCCTGAGTGCCAATACGCCGCCCGAGCAAAGCCGTAACATCGAATTCGGTGCCAAACTGGACTCGTCCGACAAGCGTTTCAGCACCCGTCTGGCCATCTTCCAATCGACCAAGTTCAACGAGCGCAATACCGACCCTGACTCGGCCGCCACCGCCTTCCTGCTGTCCGGCAAGCGCCACAGCAGCGGTTTTGAAATGGACGTCAGCGGCCACCTGACTCCGCAGTGGGAAGTCTTCGGCTCCTACATGTGGATGCCCGACGCCGTCATCGATGTGGCCGCACCCACTGCCGGCCCTGGCGATGCCCAAGGCGAGCGCCCTGCCCTGACGCCGATCCACAGCGGCACTGTGTGGACGACTTATCAGCTCACGCCCCAGTGGCGCGTCGGCGCAGGCATCAACTTCCGCGGTGAACAATCGGCCAATCGCAACCCCGGTTGGAATGCACCCGCCTTCTCCACGGTGGACCTGTTGACCGAATACACCTTCAGCGAGAAGGTATCGCTCAAGGGCAATATCACCAACGTGGGCAACAAGCTCTACGCCGATGCGCTGTACACCGGCCACTACGTCCCCGGCTCGGGCCGCAATGCGCAACTGACACTGAACCTGAAGTTCTAAGTCACCAAGGCCCCACACCATGCTGCTCCATCTGCCCCAAGTTCTGACACCCCAAGAGGTGCAAGAAGCGCAAGCGCTGCTAGCCAGCGCGCCCTGGGCAGATGGGCGCAAGGGTGCCGGTGAGCAGGCACGCCAGGTCAAGAACAACGAGCAGCTGGACCACAACTGTGCGGAGGCCCAGCGCATCCGTGCAATGGTGCTGCAGGCCTTGGAGCGCAACCCGTTGTTCTTCTCGGCGGCTTTGCCCAAGCGCGTGTTTCCACCGCGGCTGAACCGCTATGGCGGTGACAGCAACTACTACGGCAACCACATCGACGGCGCCGTGCGCTACATGCCCGAGAGCGGGCAGCGCGTGCGTACCGATGTGTCGTGCACGGTGTTCTTGTCCGATCCCGATAGCTATGACGGCGGAGAGCTGTGCATTGCCGACACCTATGGTGAGCAGGCCATCAAGCTACCTGCTGGCCATATGGTGCTGTACCCCGGCACCAGCCTGCACCAAGTCAAACCGGTCACACGGGGCCACCGCCTGGCCTGCTTCTTCTGGATCGAGAGCATGGTGCGCAGCGACGAACAGCGCCGACTGCTCTACGAGTTGGATATGAACCTGCTGGCGCTACGCCAACGCCATGGTGAAACCGACGAGACCACGGCGCTGACCGGCGTGTACCACAACCTGCTGCGCATGTGGGCAGATACATGATCCCGTTTTCAACCTTCAAGCCTTCTATGAGCCGCAATGTACGCATAGTCGCCATCGTCCTGCTGCTGCACGTGGGTGGTCTTTGGGCCTTGCAGGCCGGCCTGCTGCGCCGTGTCGTCGAAGTGTTTGTGCCTGCACAAATGATCGTCGAGATGCAGGAGCCGGCCGAAACGCCACGCCCCCCACAGCCCACGCCTGTGAAGGCCCAGGCCACGCCCGTGCAACAGCCGGTGCCACTGGCCGTAGCCAAGCCGGCCCCTGAACCTTCACCGATTGCACCAGCGCCGGTGGAAGCGGCCGTGAACCCAGTCGTTGTCGAGAAGTCTGTTGCCGTGGCACCAGCACCTGTTGTGGCCGCGCCCCCCAAGATTGAGCTGCCCTCCAGCGATGCCGACTACCTCAACAACCCCCGGCCGCCCTACCCGCCTGTCAGCAAGCGCCTGCGCGAGCAGGGCAATGTCATCATCCGCACGCTGATTGGGGCCGACGGCACGGCCAAGGAAGCCTCCATCGCAAAATCCAGCGGCTTTGACCGCCTGGACCAGACCGCACTGGCCACCGCGCTCAAGTGGCGCTATGTGCCGGGCAAGCGCGCCGGCGTGGCAGAAGCCATGTGGTTCAACGTACCGTTTAACTTTGTTCTTGAATAGTCAAGCCCAAGACTGACTAAGCACCCCGCATTTTTTTGGAGTATTTATGGATTCGCAAATCGGATTGGTCGCCGTATGGACCCAAGGTGACTGGGTCACCAAATCAGTCGCCCTGTTGTTGCTGGCCATGTCCCTGTCTTCGTGGATCGTCATCCTCATCAAGGCGCTGGACGTCATCAAGTACAAATCCTTGGCCAAACGCACCGAAGAGTTCTGGCACAGCGCCGACTTTGCCAACGGCCTGGCTGAGCTAGGCCCCCAGCAAGGCAATCCGTTTGTGCAGTTGGCCGTGTCCGGCCGTGAGGCTACGGCCCACCACCGCCATACCCAAACCCAGCTGCATGACACGCTGGACATCAGCGACTGGGTCAGCCGCACACTGCGCAACTCCATCGATGACAGCACGGCCCGCTTCCAAAGCGGCCTGGCAGTGCTGGCTTCCGTGGGTTCTACCGCTCCCTTTGTTGGTCTGTTTGGCACCGTCTGGGGCATCTACCACGCGCTGATGGGCATTGGCGTTTCGGGCCAGGCCACACTGGACCAGGTTGCCGGTCCTATCGGTGAAGCGCTGATCATGACCGCCCTGGGTCTGGCTGTGGCCATTCCCGCCGTGCTGGGCTACAACGCCCTGGTGCGTGGCAACAAGTCCATCCTGACCAAACTCAACCGCTTCGCCCACGACCTGCATGCCTACTTTGTGACCGGCGCACGCGTCGGCAACAACCCGGCCGACGGCAAGATCGTTGCCATGAAGAAGGCCTAGGCCCAAGGAAGAAATACTATGGCATTCGGAATGCAAGAAGCGACCAGCGACGACGATACCGAGGTCATGAACGAGATCAACATGACGCCCCTGGTGGATGTGATGTTGGTGTTGCTCATCATCTTCATCATCACCGTGCCGATCATGAAACATGCGGTCCAGGTGGAACTGCCCAGCGCAACAGCCCAGCGGCAAGAGGTCAAGCCCGAGACCATCCAGCTCAGCGTGGATGCCCAAGGCGCGTATTTCTGGAACCAGAGTGCCGTCGCACCCGATGCGCTGATTGGCATGCTGGAGGCAGAAGCCAAGAAAGAGCCCCAGCCCGAGCTGCACATCCGCGGCGACAAGGCCGTGCGTTACGAGTTTGTCGCGCAGGCCATGGCCTCAGCCAAGCAGGCCGGCCTGCGCAAGATCGGCTTCATCACCGAGCCGAAACACTAAAAGAGCACTAACCGAGCGGAGTGGCGCTTGGGCTGGAATGGTTACAGCCCGAGTGCCGCAATGCCGGCTTTGGCAATCTGCGCGTCTTCGCTCGATTTGACGCCGCTCACACCCACAGCACCCAGGCATTGGCCGTCCTTGAGGATCGGTACACCGCCTTCGAGCATGGCGTCCAGGTCTGGCGCGCTCAGGAACGAGACGCGGCCGCCGTTGATCATGTCCTCATAGATCTTGGTCTCGCGGCGCCCCACGGCGGCGGTGCGGGCCTTGCCGGGCGCAATATGGGATGAGATGGGGGCGGCACCATCCAGGCGCTGGAACCACAGCAGATGGCCGCCATCATCGACGATGGCGATGCTGACCGCCCAGTTGTTCTTCAGGGCCTCGGCTTCTGCAGCAGCGGCAATGGTTTTGATATCCGACAGTTCGAGTGCAGATTTGGTTTTCATGGAATGGGGCTCCGTATTCTTGTTGGGAAAGCCTGCAAGCATAACGCGGCGAAGGCGCCCCATTGCAACCCGCCGCGCACAACTGCCCTGCGCAAAAAGCAATGGGGCGTCGCGGGTGACCCTTGTGGGCACATAGCCACTGGACAACATAGATAAGTGCTTGGCGCCCAAAGCCACTTTACAAGCCGTACACAACGTTTACACTCCGCCAGTGATTGGCTTTCGCTTGTTGAATCGCCAGTACAACCGCAGTCCGGTGCCACGCACCGGACACATTTTGAGCATTTTTCTGGAGCATAAATTGCAAGAACAATACGCAGGGGGTCCCGGTGAGGGATCGGTCGGAACCAGCCGCGCCGGGTTTATTCGTGCAACCTATACCTATTTGTCTGGCGCCATGCTGGCCTTTGTGGTCATTGCCGGTGTGTTGCACCTGTCGGGTGTCGGTAATGTGATGTTGCGCGTGCTGAGCACTGGCCGTTTCATGTGGCTGGGTTTCCTGGGCGCCTTCATGCTCGTGGGCTGGTTGGCCACCCACATGGCTGACAACGCCGAGAGCAACCAGAAGCAATTGGTTGGTCTGGGCATTTACGTGGTGGCCGAGGCCTTCATCTTCTCGCCGCTGTTTGCCTTGGCTACCAAGGTGGCGCCCGGCTCCATCCCAGCCGCAGGCTTTGTGACGCTGCTGCTGGTGGGTGGCCTGACCTGGACCGCCTTCACGACCAAGACCAACTTCTCCTTCATGGGCGGCTTCCTGCGCGTAGCGGGCATGGTGGCCCTGGGCGCCATTGTGGCCAGCGTGATCTTCGGCTTCTCGCTGGGCATCTGGTTCTCGGCTCTGATGGTCTTGTTTGCTGGTGGCTGTGTACTGTATGACACCTCCAACATCATCCACGACTACCCCGTGGACCGCCCCGCCGGCGCTGCCTTGCACCTGTTTGCGTCCATCGCGCTGATGCTCTGGTACGTGTTGCGCATCCTGATGTCGCTGGCTTCGTCCAACGACTGATAGCAGGCCTGGTTTCCAGGTTCAACCCCATAAAAAAGGCCCTTTTCGGGCCTTTTCTTCTTTCAAACCGAGCGATCATTCAGGCTATGGTCACTTTGGCCGATAAGAACCCAGACCGACACCCCACTCCACGATGACCGTTGCACGCCTGCTCTTCCTCTCTCTGGCTTTGTTGCCGCTGGCTGGCTGCGACAAGCTGGAAGCCATGCTGGCCGATCCCCGAGTCGCCCAGCGCATTGCGGACTCCAAGGCCATAGGCAGTGCCTGCCGCTACGGCATGCGCAGCATCGAAGACTGCTACGCGCTCAACGAGAAGGCCTCCAAGGCCGCCGTCTTCGATGGCTGGAAGGAGATGGACCAGTACATGCGCGACAACAAGATTGAGGGCGTTCCGTCCAAGGGCATCAAGCCCTCAGCATCCACGGAAGAAATCATCGAAGAAAAGGCCAGCGACGCCAAGGACAGCAAGCCCGCCAAACCCAACAAGGCCAAGGGCGGGCACTAAGCCCCACCCTGGTCTGATCGCGCTTTAGGCCACCAGGTCAAAGACCGCAATGCTCTCCACATGGGCCGTGTGGGGGAACATATTGACCACGCCGGCTGCCGAGCACTTGTAGCCGCCCTCTTGCACCAGCACGCCGGCATCGCGCGCCAAGGTGGCCGGGTTGCAGCTCACATAGACGATGCGCTTGGGCGGCGCCCAGCGCTTCTCGGCATCCGAGGCCACGCCCTCGGCCACGCGCTGGCGCACGCCGGCCAGTGCCTGCACCAACGCGAAGGCGCCTTCGCGCGGTGGGTCCACCAGCCACTTGTCGGCCACGCCATCCGCAGCCAGCACCTCGGGCGTCATGTCGAACAGATTGCGCGCTACGAATTTGGTAGCTGCCAACTCAGGTTTCCCGGGGGCTACAGCCTGGTTGAGCTTAAGGTTCTCGCGTGAGCGCGCCACCAGGGTCTCGGCCCCCTCGACGCCCAGCACCTCGCGGGCCTGCGTGGCCAGCGGCAGCGTGAAATTGCCCAGGCCGCAGAACCAGTCGATAACCCGCTCCTGCTTGCCCACAGCCAAAAGGCCCAGCGCACGGGTCACCAGCACGCGGTTGATGTGGGGGTTGACCTGGGTGAAGTCGATGGGCCTATAGGGCATGGTGATGCCGAAATCTGGCAGGGTATAGGCCAACTGACCGGTCTCGTGGCCAGGCAACTCGTCCAGGCGGTGCACCGAGTCCAAACCCTTGGGTTGCAGCCACCATTGCAGGCCCGGGTGAGCGGCTGCAAACTGGCGCAGGCGATTCAGATCGGCGTCGCTCAAGGGCGTCATGTGGCGCAGCACCATGGCCGTCACATTGCCCACGCCGCCAACCACATCGCCCACGGCCAGCTCAATTTGCGGGCAGGCCTCTACAGCCTCCATGGAGGCAATCAGTTCGCGCAGCGGCATCAGCATGGCGCTGACATGCGGAGCCAGCACGCGGCATTCCTTCATGTCGGCTACGTAGCGGCTCTTGCGTTCATGGAAGCCCACCAGCACCGTGCCCTTCTTGCGCACGTGCTTGACCGACAACCGGGCGCGGTAGCGGTAGCCCCAAGCCGGGCCTTCGATGGGGCGCATCACGTTGTCAGGCTTGACCTTGCCGATGTGCCAGAGGTTGTCTTCCAGTACCCGCTGCTTGACGGCCACCTGGGCCGCCACGTGCAGGTGCTGCATCTTGCAGCCGCCGCAAGCACCCTCGTGCAGGCCGAAGTGCGGGCAATCCGGGCGCACGCGCTGCGACGACTCGCGGTGGATTTCGGTCAGCGTGCCTTTTTCGAAACTGTTCTTGGAGCGGTGGATATTGGCGCTGACGGTCTCAAAGGGCAAGGCGCCATCGATGAAGACCACCTTGCCATCGGGCTTGTGGGCCACGCCCTGGGCTTCCAGGTCCAGGGCTTTGACGCGGAGCCAGCCCTCGGGCAGCGGCTTTTCGGTAGAAATAGGGGTCGTGTCTGTCATACCTGAATTGTCTCAGGTCAGGGAAGGCTGCTGATCAGTTGGGGAGAGCGCTATAAGTCTGTCCCGCGAAACCTCACATTAACGATTGGCGGGTAATCCCCCGGCGGGTCAGGTAACGCTTGAGTTTGAGCAAAGCCTCGTTCTGCACCTGGCGCACGCGCTCGCGTGTCAGACCCAGGCGCAGGCTCAGTGTGTCCAGCGTCTCGGGGTCCTGGTCGTGCAGGCCAAAGCGGCCCTCCAGCACGGCGCGTTCGCGGTTACTGAGGGTGCCAATCCACTCCTCCAGCAGCAGATCGACTTCGTGGGACAGCGTCACATCTTCGGGTGCCAGCGTCAACTCGTCCACCAGGCCGTCGCCCAGGGTCTGGTCATCGCCGGTGCGGTCCAGCGTGGCATCCAGCGAACGCGGCGCCTCGGCCATGGACAGCAGATCGGCCACATGGTGGGTGTCCTGGCCCAAGAGTGCGGCGATGTCTTCCACGCGTATGCCCTCGGGCCGCTTGGCCACCAGTTCGGCGTCGTTCTCCAGCAGGCGGCGGGCCCGCAGCACGTGCTGCAATTCGCGCACCACATTGACTGGCAAGCGCACTGCGCGGCCCTGGTACATCAGCGCGCGGTCCACCGACTGGCGTATCCACCAGGTGGCGTATGTCGAAAAGCGAAAGCCCCGCTCAGGTTCGAACTTGTCGATGGCGTGCATCAGGCCCAGGTTGCCCTCCTCCACCAAGTCGGCCATGGGCACGCCGCGGCCCATATAACCCTTGGCGATGCTGACCACCAGCCGCAGGTTGTGCTCGATCATGCTCTGGCGGGCCGCGAAGTCACCGGCACGGGCACGGGTGGCCGTGGCAAATTCTTCTTCCGGGGTAAACAGCTCGGTGCGGCGCACACCGCGCAGGTACAGCGACAGCGCATCGCCCGACTCATCGACGCTGGCGGCATCACCGTTGCCGGCATCCGGGCTTATCAACTCCAGTGCCTGCAGTGCTATTGAATCAGTAGCTAATGACGCAGATTCCTCAAGGGCTGGAATGCTATCCGACTCTCTGATCATGCCCGCCAGCCCATGGTCGGCAGGGCTGCTGCCGAATCCATGGTTGCGGGGCTTTCTCATGTCACACCCGTTAGCGCGATGGCAAGTATTTGGAGGGGTCGACCGGCTTGCCTTGGCGGCGCACTTCGAAGTGCAGCTTGACGCGGTCTGCATCGCTATTGCCCATTTCGGCAATCTTCTGGCCCTTCTTTACCGCTTGGTCTTCCTTGACCAGCAGGGTCTGGTTATGGGCATAGGCCGTCAAATACGTGTTGTTGTGCTTCAGGATGATGAGGTTGCCATAGCCGCGCAGGCCGGCGCCGGCATAGACCACCTTGCCATCGGACGAGGCCAGCACCGGGTCGCCGGCGGCACCGCCGATGTCCAGGCCCTTGTTCTTGGCATCGTCAAAACCTGCCAAAACGGGGCCGCTACCGGGCCAGATCCAACCCAGGTCGTCTTCGCTGGCAGCCGCAGTTGCGCTGGCCGCTGCCGCAACCGGAGTGGCTCCCGGCGCGGAAGCCGGCTTGGCTGCAACAGAAGCAGGCGCCGATGCCGGGCTGGTCGCTACCGCACCGGGTGCAATCGGCGTGGCGGTGGCCGAACTACCGCTCACCGGCTTGGCCACGGCCACGCCGCCGTCCGAAGTAGCAGGGGTCGCAGAGGCCGTAGACGATGATGACGAAGCTACAGGCGGGCTGATGCGCAAGACCTGACCAATCTCGATACGGTTGGGGTTCTCCAGGTTGTTCCAGCGGGCAATGTCCTTGTGGCTTTGGCCTGTTTCCAGGCCGATGCCGATCAACGTGTCCTTGGGCTTGACGGTGTAATAACCTGCCTTGCCTGCATTTTCAAAACCGGGGGGTTGTTTGACGGGCACCGCTGGCTGCGGCGCAACTTCCACCTTGTTGGAAACCGAAACCCTGTCTTCTACCGGCGCGTGGTTGATGGGCCTGGAGCCGCAGGCGGACAAAACCACCACCGACACCATTGACAGCCCAAACAAGCCTAAACGCAAAAACCCATACATAAGCACTTCCTTCAAGCAACACCTGATTTTAGGGGGACAAAATGCACAGCTTCCAAAAGGGTCTGCCGCACACCCTGCGCCGTTTTGTCCAGCACAAGCAAGGCCTGTGCCCCGCCAGCCGAACCCGGCGCGCCCACCGTGACCACAGGCGCCACCAGACGCCCTCCGACCGCCAACTGATCCACCCAGGCCTGGGGCACGGCCTCACCCCCGGCCGCGGCGATGATGGCAGCGTAGGGCGCCCCTTTGGGATAGCCCACCATACCATCACCGAACAAAAGGTGCAGATTGGCCAGGCGCAAGTGGCGCAAATTGTCACGCGCGCGGTCATGCAGACCGCGCAGGCGCTCGATGCTGTAGACCTCGGTGGCCAGGCAGCTCAAGACCGCCGCCTGGTAACCGCAGCCGGTGCCGATCTCCAGCACCCGGCCCAGCTTGCCGCTGTTGCCGTTGCGCAGCAGCTCCAGCATACGCGACACCACACCGGGCTTGGAGATGGTCTGGCCCAGGCCAATCGGCAAGCTGGTGTCTTCATAGGCCTGGTTGATCAGCGCGCTGTCCACAAAGCGGTGACGCTCAATCGTTCCCATCGCGGCCAGCACATGGGCATCGCTGATGCCCCCGGCTGCCAGCTTTTGCACCATGCGGGCGCGCACGGCGCTGGATTCCATGCCATGGCCTTGCGGCGCGGCTACGGCGGGCTTGGGCACTGGCTTTTTGCCCGGCGGCAGGCTTGTTGCCGTCTTGGGCATGGTTGGCGTGGCCACGGGCACCACCGGTGGCGTGGGTACACCATGGGCACTGGGCCGGTTCTTGGCCAGCGTGGTGTCCAGCCGGGCGGGGAACGAGGGGCGTTGTTTCATGGTGCGCCAACACCTCCCCCAAAACTTCCCAGACGTGCCGCCGTCTGGGCCCAATAACCCAGGTTGTCGTGGTCGGTCAGATCGATCTTCAGCGGCGTGATAGACACATGGCCCTGGGCCGTGGCGTGGAAATCCGTGCCCTCGGCATCGTCCTTCACAGGGCCGGCCGCGCCTATCCAGTACATGGTCTCGCCGCGCGGGCTCTTTTGCTGGATGACTTTTTCCGCAGCGTGGCGCTTGCCCAGGCGGCACAGCTTGGTGCCGCGGATCTGCTCATAGGGCAGATTGGGGATGTTCACATTCAGCAAAAACGGGGAATCGGTGATCAACTGGTTGTGCTGCATGGACTGCACCAGCTCACGCACCTTGCGCGCGGCACTGTCCAGATGGTGCCAGTCTTTTTCTACCTGCGAGAAGGCAATGGCCGGGATGCCGAACAAGAACCCCTCCATGGCCGCGCCCACGGTGCCGGAGTAAATGGTGTCGTCCCCCATATTGGCGCCATTGTTGATGCCTGAAACGACCAGGTCGGGCCGGTAGTCCAGCAGGCCGGTCAGGGCAATGTGCACGCAGTCGGCAGGCGTGCCATTCACATAGCGAAAACCGTTGCTGGCCTTGTGCACGTAGAGCGGCGAATGCAGGGTCAGCGCATTGGATTTGGCGCTGTTGTTCTGCTCGGGTGCGACCACCTCTACCTCGCCCACATCCTTCAACGCCTCGTACAGCGCCATCAGGCCAGGGGCCAGGTATCCATCGTCATTGGAAATGAGAATTTTCATACATCTTGGGGGGTTGAAGGACCATTGTAGGGGGCCACAAAGAACACCCCATGTAACCGGGCCGCGTCGCCCCAGAGACATTTTTTGCAAGGCCTGGGGCCTATCATCCGCCGAGACATGGACAACCCGTGGGACAGCCCGTCCCCAATAGATGAGGAACCGATTTATGCACGCCTGGCTTTGCGAAAACCCCACCGGTATCGACGCCCTGAACTGGAAAGAACTGCCCACACCCGCGCCCAAGGCGGGTGAGGTGCTGCTGGAGATCAAGGCCGCCAGCCTGAACTTCCCCGATATCCTGATCGTGCAAAACAAGTACCAGATGAAGCCCGCCCTGCCCTTTGTGCCGGGTTCGGAATACGCCGGCATCGTGCAGGCCGTGGGTGAAGGCGTGACCCACCTCAAGGTCGGCCAAGCCGTGGCCTGCCTCAGCGGCACTGGCGGCTTTGGCACCCACACCATCGCCCCCGCAGCACTGTGCATGCCCTTGCCCCCCGGCTTCCCGATGGTGGATGCCGCAGCCTTCATCATGATCTACGCCACCTCCTACCACGCGCTGGTGGACCGCGCCCAATTGAAGGCCGGCGAAACCGTGCTGGTGCTGGGCGCCGCTGGCGGCGTGGGCACGTCGGCCATCCAGATCGCCAAGGCCATGGGCGCCAAGGTCATTGCAGCCGCCTCCACACAAGAGAAATGCGACCTGTGCAAGAAGATCGGTGCCGACGCGACCATCAACTACACAACCGAAAACCTGCGCGATGCACTGAAGGCGCTGACCAACGGCAAGGGCCCGGACGTGATTTACGACCCCGTGGGTGGCGACTTTGCCGAACCGGCCTTCCGCTCCATTGCCTGGCGCGGCCGTTACCTGGTGGTGGGGTTCGCCTCCGGCCCCATTCCCGCGCTGCCCTTCAACCTGGCGCTGCTCAAAGGCGCGTCCATCGTCGGCGTGTTCTGGGGCGACTTTGCGAAGAAGGAACCCAAGGCCAACGCCGCGATGATGGGCGAGCTGGCCCAGTGGTACGGCCAGGGCAAAATCAAGCCCGTCATCGACCGCACCATGCCCATGAATGAGCTCAAGGCCGCCTACGCCCACATGGGCTCGCGCGGCGTCATGGGCAAGCTGGTGATGGTGAACTAGGCATTCCCTGAGATTGGTACCGGTGCAAGCCGGTGCCTGTAAAAAATAATTGCGGCGCGCGCGCGGATAGAGCGTGCAGAATCACGGGGGTTGGAACGGCAAACCCGTGATTCAGGACTCCAAGCAATGCCCAAACTGCTGAGCCTCGCCCTAACACTCGCCCTCGCGTCGGGCTATTGCCTGGCGGCCGACAAGATTCGCATACGGGTCACCGAGTTTGCGCCCAACTACTTCCAGCAAGACGGCCATTGGCGCGGCCTGGATGTGGAACTCGCCGAGGCCGTGGTCCGCGAGGCGGGACTGGAGCCCGAGTTCAGCGACCTGCCCTGGTCCCGCGCGCTGGCCTCCATGCAGGGCGGCGAACTCCATTTGATGATGAACCTGACCCGCACGCCGGACCGCGAGGTCTTCATGCAGTTCTTCGGCCCCGAGCGCATGTCCAAACGCGTGCTGGTGGTACGCCGCCAACATCTCGATCTGAAGATCGAGTCGCTGGACGATCTGGCCAGCGCCGCGCGCAAGACCGGCCAGTTATTCGGCATCCAGCGCGATGCCAAATACTCCGAAGAGTTTGACGCCCGCCTCAAGTCCGACCCGCAGTTCGCGCTGGCCTTCGAGTACGTGGTCAAGGGTGCGGTCATGGGCAAGATGCTGGCCGGCGGCCACACGCTAGGGTTTTTTGAAGACGAAAACTACGTGGCCTACCAATTGAAAAACAACCCGGATTTCAAGGACTTGGCCATACACCCGTTTTTGCTGGCCAGCGACCCGGTCTTCTTCGGCGTGAGTCGGCGCTTCGATGCCGCCAACACCAAGCGGCTGGAAGAGGCCTTTGCCAGGCTGGAGCGCAATGGCAGCCTGGCCAAGATCAGGGCCCGCTGGGGCCAGGCTGACAAGTAGCCAAGGTGACCCACCCATGGAGGAGCGCCCCATGTTCGTCAAGCGCTGTGTCTGCGGATGGCTCATTGCCCTCTTCCTGGTGGCAGCGGCCCGCGCACAAGACGATACCGCCGGCACAACCGCCCCCGCCACGACATCATCAGCCACCACCGGCGCACAACGATTCATCCCTGTGGAACTGTGGACCGGCGCCGAATGGGATGGCAGCCACGAGCTCAAAATGAACCCGGCTCGGCTTGCGTTCGGCAATGGTGGACGAAAGACCATAGCCGGCCCTATGCCCTGGACGCGGCCGAGCACCGGTGAAACGCTGCAGGTCTATGAGCGCAACAACCAAGGCAAGAAGCAATTGTTTACGCTCTCGTCCCGCAGCGACGGATTGGGGCGCGTATTCGACTCCCGTTATGGCCGAGACTGTGTCGACGAGGTGAAGTTCCCATTGGGCTTGTGGAGCGACGGTGAAACGCGGGTGTTTGACGTCCAGTGCAACGGCGGCACCTTGCGGCGCACCATCACCTTGACGATCGAGAAGCTGGATTTCTCCTACTGGGGCGCGCCGCACTCGCTGCAGTTTCATTGGGTGGTCGACGACGGCAAGGCCGCGGGCACCGACATGCGCTATGTCTACAGCCCCGGTCGCGGCCTGGTCTGGGTCGAAGGCGACTAGAAGGGAATCCACACCTGCTGCATACTTGCCGGCTGCACACACACCGGAGCACCCACCATGACCGACGCGCTGGCCCGCAACACCCACAACGCCAAAGCGTTTTACGAGCTGATGTTCAACGACTGCCAGCCCGCCAAAGCCATAGCCCTCTATGCCGGCGACCACTACATCCAGCACAACCCCCATGTGGCCGACGGCAAGCAGGCTTTCATTGACTACTTCGAGCGCATGGCCAGGGATTACCCTGGCAAGCGCGTGCACTTCAAGCGCTGCGTGGCCCAGGGCGATCTGGTGGTGCTGCACTGCTACCAGGAGTGGCCCACTGACGCCAACAAGGACTGGGCCGGCATAGACATCTTCCGCTTTGACGACAACGGCAAAATCGTCGAACACTGGGACGTGCTGCAGGTCGTTCCAGCAGAATCGGCCCACACCAACGGCATGTTCTGAACCAGAGACTCCCCCATGAGCGCAAGCACCGAATTCGTCCACTTCGTCCGCGAACTACTGGCGCCCCTGGGCCCCTTGAGCGACGGCAAATTCTTTGGGGGCCACGCCCTCAAGTACCGGGGGCGGCAGTTCGCCATGGTCATGGGCAATACGCTGTACTTTCGGGTCAGCGATGCAACACGCCCCGACTTTGAGAAACGCGGTGCCAAGGCGTTTTCCTATTCCACCAAGACAAAGCTCGTCCAGGTACGCAAATACTTCTCGGCCCCCGAAGAGTTGTTTGACGACCCACAGCAGATGCTGACCTGGGCCCGGCAGGCCGTTGACGCGGCAGCCCAGGCTTAAGCCCACGGACCCTTCAGCATGGACGGCATCACCGGACTGATACTCGCAGGCGGGCGCGGCAGCCGCATGGGCGGCGTGGACAAGGGCCTGACGCTGTTGGACGGCCAGCCCATGGTGCAGCATGTGTTGCAGCGCTTGCAGGCCCAGGTGGGCCGCGTACTGGTCAACGCCAACCAGAACCTGGACGCCTATGCCGCGCTGGGCGTGCCAGTCTGGCCCGACGCCATGTCCGGCTTCGCCGGGCCGCTGGCCGGGCTGCAAACCGGGCTGCTGCACTGCGAGACGCCCTACCTGGTGACAGCGCCCTGCGACTCCCCGTTTTTGCCCCATGATTTGGTAGTGCGCCTGGCGCAGGCTTTGCACGCGCAAGAGGCCGAAGTCGCCGTGGCGGTGACGGGCACAGGCGCCGCACGCCAGCCGCACCCGGTGTTCTGCCTGGTTCAGGCATCACTGTTACCGCATCTGAACCAGTATTTGCAAGGCGGTGGCCGCCGGTTCGAAGCCTGGTACGCCAGCCTGCGCGTGGCCGAGGTGCAGTTTGCCGACGAAGCGGCGTTTCGCAACATCAACACGGTGACCGAGCTGCAGCAGAGTCAAAAAAATACCCAATTCAGGTAACTTGCAACTGCCTACGAATAAAATTGGGCCTTAGCCCTCGTCGGATATAGGTAAGTAGCTATAAAAACAATAGCACAGCCTATTCCACCTGGCGGACTTTTCCTGCTCCGGCACCCTGCAACCACACCTCGGGCGCCAACAAGGCGGCTTCAAAGCCCTCAAAGAACCGGCCCACGTGCAGACCGTCCATCAGCGCGTGGTGCACCTCCACCGACAGCGGCATCCATTGGCGGGGGCCGTCGGCGTCGATGCGGCCGAAGGCGATCTTGGGGATGGAGTCATTCGGCCCCCATTGGCGTGCGTTCGAGTAGCTGCTGAAGTGCACCCAGGGCAAGGTTGTCATGTGCACGGCTGCGGTCTCGTGCTTGTTGGGCTCGAAGGGCGCGTTGTGCAGGCGGCCGTTCGCCAGCGCATGCCCGCCTTGCGCGCAAAAGGCCGCGTAGTCGCGGTTGTGCTCCAGCGTGGCAAAACCGAAGGAATCGTCGTCGCGCAGCACGGTGGTGCTGCCATCCACAGCCGCGTGCACGCGCACGCGATCGCCCTCCAGCCGGTAGCGGAACGGCGCAACCTCATTGGCCAACCGTATGGCAATGAAGTGGTAGGCCAGCGACAGGCTGCCCACGCCCAGGTCCTTGACGGCCTGCTTCAGTAGCGCCACATCCAGCCGCGCACAAAGGCTGAAGCTGGGGATGTCAAACCCGCGGAAAAAGTCAAAGGCAGACCGGCGGTGCCAGGTGTCCAGGTCCAGGTACTCTGGGGCTGGGGCGCTCATGGCGCGTCTCCAGATAGCGTGAATTCGACAACGATTTCGTCGTGGACGGCGAGTATGCCGCCAAACACCGAGAAGGACTTGATGCCAAAGTCGGATTGCCGCAGCACCAGCGCGCCCTGCACGCCCAGGTGCTCAGGCAGGCCGGTGACGGTCAGCGGCACCCACATCTCGCGCGTCTGGCCGTGCAGTTCCACGGCGATTTTGGCGGCGAACTTGGGTACCTCACCCACGATCTGCAGCGACCGGATGCGCAATTCTGGAAAGCGCGCCGCCTGGAAGTTGTTGTCGCCCAGCATGTTGTTGCGGGTGCTGGCCCGGTCTTCGGCCGAGATGGCAGAGGCAAAGGCCGGCCCCAGCGCGGCACGGTGCTCGGGGTCGTCCAGCGCCAATTGGTCCAGGCGGAACGCCAGGTCAAAGCGCGAGGCCCCAGGGCCCTCTGGCGCCAAGCTAAAAAACCCCTGGAACTCGGGCGCCGACAAGACATGGTTGTGGCCAAACTTGGCCGCCTTGCCGGCGCGGAAGCCATACATGCGCAGTGTGGAGGCCTTGGGGTTCAGCGTGAACACGCGACCGCCGGCCGCGCGCAATTCGGCATAGGTCTGAGCCAGGTCAAGCGCTGGCCGCGCTACCGTGGCCTCCACAGGTTTGCTGCCGGACTCTGGTGGTGGCACCGGGGCGCTGGCGCAGGCTGCTAGCAGGGCGCAGACCGCAATCGATTGCAGAGTTTTCATGGTCACCTTCCGAATGGAGAAATCAGGGAATACGGTACACCGCCGACACCCGCGTACCCAGCACCGTCAACAAATGGGCGCCAGCGCAGGCACTCAGCAGCCAGGCCAGTGGCAAGCTGGCCGTCATCACACCCGACAGCACCAGCGTGGCCGGCATCAGCAGCTTGAAGATGGAGCCGGTCAGGCCCGATATGCGGCCTATGTACTGGCTGGCGGTGCTCTCCTGGCGGTAGCCCCAAATGCACACACTCCCGACCACGCTGCCAAAGCTGGCACCTACCAGAGCCAGCAACAGCAAGGGCAGGCTGTCGCACCAAGCCAGCGAAGCTATGCAGGCCGCCTCCAGCAGCAGCTCCATGGCCATCAGGCGGCCCAGGCCAAAGCGTTTGCGCAAGCGGCTGCAGACCAGACCGCCCACCACACCGCCGATGCCAGCCAGGCCATAGAGCAATCCCAGCTCGCCCAGACCCAATTGCAGTTGGTCCCGCGCGCGGAACAAAAAGATGACGTCGACCACGCCCTGGCTGCCATTGATCAGCACCACCAGCCAAGCCATGTGCCACAGCGGGCGGTTGTCCACCAGCACACGCCAGCCGGCGCGCCATTCGGCCCAAAAACTACCGGGGTTTTGCACGCGCTGCTGCAGCCGCAGATCGCGCAGCAACCAGGCCGACAACAGCATGGCCAGCATCGGCAGCCACAGACCCAGCTCCAGCTTCCACGCCATCAAGCCACCGGCCATTGCGGGACCGAGCACGGCAAACACCTGGCCAACAACGGTCAGTTGCGCAGTGGCGGGCAGCAGCAGTTCGGCTGGCAAGATTTCCTTCAACATGCCCATGCGGCAGATGGCATACAGGTAGTTCAGCGTCATCAGCACAAAGGCTGTCACAAAGAAGAATGGCAGGGCCGCAGCGCCCTGGTGCAGCATCAGAGCCTGGGCTCCCATCAATACCACCATGCCGGCAATGGCCAGGCGCGCCCAGCGCCCGCGGTCTATGCGGTCCACCCACACGCCGATGAACATGGCCAGCAAGAGATTGGGCAGCAACTCCACGGCCCGCATCGTGGTCATGGCGGCGGCCGAGCGCGTCAGTTCATACAGGATCAGCGGCATGCCCAACTGGTAGATCTGCGTGCCCAACGTAAAACTGGTGGTGGACGCAAATATCCGGCGGAACTGGCCGTGGCCCCACAAGGAAACATACGACATTGATACCTCTGGGTTATGCACCTGGCTGCGCATAGGCATTGGGCTTGTGCACTTCCATCATGCGGTCCGGTGCAGCAAGGGGCTTGAAGCCGTACTGGGCATACAAGCCATGGGCATCGCGCGTGGCCAGCAGCATGCGGCGCAGGCCTTGCAGTTCCGGGTGGGCGACCACAGCATCCATGATGCGCCGTGACAGGCCTTTGCCGCGGTGCGCGTCCAGCACGTAGACATCGGCCAGGTAGGCGAACGTGGCCCTGTCGGTGATGACGCGCGCAAAGCCCACCTGCTGGGTGCCATGCAACACACCAAAGCACAGCGAATGGTCCACCGCGCGCTGCACCAGCGCCAGCGGAATGCCCGGCGACCAGTAGGTTTGCGACAGGAAGGCATGGATGGCCGGCACATCCATGCGTGCGGTGTCTGTCGTGATTTCGTAGGAGTCTGCGCTCAGCGTCATGGGCCTGGGGCTTTTTGAGTGAAATGGCGCGAGTTTATAGCCCCAGCCCACGCAAGCCCGGTGTCAAGGCCTACTGCTGCCAGCGCCCGGCAATATTCTTCAGCAGTTGGTTGACGGCATTGAGCTCGCGGCTACGCACCGACAGCAGGCTCAACTCGCTGCTCAATGCCGCGGTCTGCGCCGACACCACGTTCAGGTAGCTGACCGTGCCTTCGCGGTATTGCTCGGTCGTAATGCTCAGATTGGTCTGCGCCAGGGCCAAGGCCTCGCGCTGCAATTGCGCGGCACCCTGCAGTTGGTCTGCCAAGGCCAGATTGTCTTCCACTTCCTGCAAAGCGGTCAACACCGTTTGCCGGTAGGTGGCTGTGGCCTGGTCCGCACTGGCGCGGGCTTGGGCGCTGGCGGCGCGGCGCGCACCACCATCCAGAATACCTTGCGCCAGTGACGGGCCGATCGACCAGAACAAGTTGGGCGCGCTGATCAGATCCGCAAGGCTGGAACCGCGGTAACCCGCGCCGGCTGACAAGGTTAGCGACGGAAAGAAAGCCGCATCCGCCGCACCGATTTGCGCATAGGCGGCGGCCACGCGCCGCTCCGCCGCAGCAATATCGGGCCGACGTTGCAGCAAAGTGCTGGGCAGCAGCACCGGCACGGCAGGCGTGTCTGGCAATGCAGCGGTACGGGCGATGGAGAAAACGGATGGCGCCTGCCCCAGCAGCACGGCAATGGCATGCTCCATCTGCGCGCGTTGCGCCACGGCCTCGGCCAATTGGGCCTGGGCGGTCTTGAGCTGGGTCTGGGCCTGCAGCACATCGGTGCGGCCCACCACGCCTGCGTCATACCGCGCCTGTGTCAAGCTCAGTGAGCGGGTATAGGCGGCCAGATTGCGCTCGTACAAGGCCTGTTGGGCCTCGAAGGTGCGCATGGAGAAGTAGCTCTGCGCCAGCAGCGCCTGGGCCGACAGCCGAGCGGCCGCCAGGTCGTCCACACTGGCTTGCAAGCGGGCCTCACTGGCGCTGCTGGCCTGAGCCAAACGACCCCACAGATCAATCTCCCAGCTGGCATTGGCGCTCAGGCTGACGCTGTCATTCGGCCCCGTGTTGGCATTGGGGTTGCTGGTGGACGCACCGCTGGGGCTGACGCTGCGCGTGGCAGACAGCCCTGCCCCCAGCGTGGGCCATTGTGCTGCGCGGCTGGCGTCCAGGCTGGCACGGGCCTGCGCCACCTGGGCGATTGCCGCCTTGAGGTTTTCGTTGCCCAGCACCAGTTGCCCCTCCAGCGCATCCAGCACCGGGTCATTGAAGAGCTTCCACCAGTCATCGGGTACGGTAGCCGCTTGCACGCCTGCCGCACGTTGCCACAAGCCGGTCTCCTTGAATTGGGCCGGGGCCGCTGCGGGCGCAGGTGGGTCTACCGCGGTGACCGCGCAGCCGGACACCAGCAAGACCATGGGCAAGGCAGATAGGCAGACCCAGTGCACCAACCGGGGCTTCGACAAAGGTGGCAGTGAGAAGGCAAACATGTTCGTCAAGGGCTCAGGCAAGGTTGGGCGCACCATCAGGTGTGGAATGGGGGGCTGGCTGTGCAGTGGCAGCTTTGCGTTTGCGCCGGCGCAGGCGGTCCATGCAGACAAAGACCACCGGTGTGGTGTACAGCGTCAGCAACTGGCTCAGCACCAGTCCACCCACAATGGCAATGCCCAGCGGTTGGCGCAACTCGGCGCCGTCACCCGTGCCCAGTGCCAATGGAATGGCACCAAAGATGGCCGCCATCGTCGTCATCAAGATGGGGCGCACGCGCAACTGGCAAGCGCGGTAGATGGCCGCACCGGCGCCCAGCGTGCGGCCGTGCTGCTGGGCCGCGCTTTGGCGGGCAATGGCGAAGTCGATCATCATGATGGCGTTCTTTTTGACGATGCCGATCAACAGCACCACACCAATGAAGGCAATGATGGTGAACTGGGTGTTGAACATCATCAGCGCCAGCAGGGCCCCCACACCCGCAGACGGCAGTGTGGACAGGATGGTGATGGGGTGGATCAGGCTCTCGTACAGCATGCCCAACACCAGGTAGATGGCAATGATGGCGGCCAGTATCAGCAGCGGCTGGCTGCCCAGTGACGACTGAAAGGCATTGGCCGCACCCTGGAAGCGCCCCCGCACGGATACCGGAACGCCCAGGCCCAGCACGGCGCTGTTCACCGCCTCGGTGGCTTGCGACAGCGATACACCCTCGGGCAGGTTGAAGCTGATGGTGGATGCTGGTGTGCCGCTCTGGTGGTTCACGGCCAGCGGCGTGGTCGTGGGCTCTATGCGGGCAAAGGCCGACAGGGGTATCTGGCCACCGGTGTTGGATGTGAAAAACAGATTCTTCAGGCCATCGGGGCTTTGCAGGTAGCTGGGCGCCAACTCCATGACCACGCGGTACTGGTTCAACGGGTTGTAGATGACGCCCACCTGGCGCTGGCCAAAGGCGTTGTTCAGTGTGTTGTCAATCGTGCTCATGGTCAAGCCCAGGCGGGCCACGGCGTCCCGGTCTATGACCAGGGATGTCTGCACGCCCTTGTCCTGCTGGTCGCTGTTGACGTCGGCCAGCTCGGGGAGTTCGGCCAGCCGCTGGCGGATGCGCGGCTCCCAGGTGCGCAGGTCATTCAGGTCATCGGCCTGCAGCGTGTACTGGTATTGCGCATTGGCCTGGCGCCCGCCGATGCGGATGTCCTGCTGGGCGTTGAGAAACAGATTGGCACCCGGCTCATGGCTGAGCTTGACCCGCAGACGCGCTATCACCTGGTCGGCCGATTCCTTGCGCTCACCCAGGGGTTTGAGCGAGATAAACATATTGGCCGTGTTGCGCTGGCCGCCACCGGTAAAGCCGGTGACCGTATCCACCGCCGGGTCGGCCTGCACCACGGCCATGAAGTTGTCCAGTTTCTTCTGCATGGCCTGGAACGAGATGCCCTGGTCGGCCTGCACGTTGCCACCCAGGCGCCCGGTGTCCTGCTGCGGAAAGAAGCCCTTGGGGATGGCCGTGTAGAGGTAGACATTGACCCCTATGACTGCGGCCAGCGCCAACAAGGCGACCGGCTGGTGGCGCAGCGTCCAGCGCAGGCTGCGGCGGTAAGCAGACTGCACCTTGCTCTGGAGAGCCGCAGCCAACCGGGCGAAGCGGCCCGGCGTCTTGTCCACCACCCGCGGGCGCAGCAGCAGGGCCGCCATCATCGGCGTGGTGGTCAACGACACCAGCATAGACACCAAAATGGCCACCGACAGCACGACCGAGAATTCGCGAAACAACCGCCCGATGATGCCGCCCATGAACAGGATGGGAATGAAGGCCGCGATCAAGGACAGGCTGATGGACACCACGGTAAAACCAATCTCGCGCGCACCGGCCAGCGCCGCCTGCAGTGGCGACTTGCCATGCTCCATGTGGCGGGTGATGTTTTCCAGCACCACGATGGCGTCGTCCACCACAAAGCCGGTGGCCACCGTCATCGCCATCAGCGACAAGTTGTCCACGCTGTAGCCGATCAAATACATGGCCCCAAAGGTGCCGGCCAGCGACAAGGGCACGGCCACGCTGGGCAACAGCGCCGCGCGCACGCTGCGCAAGAAGGCATAGACCACCACGATGACCAGGCCAAACGAGATCAGCAGTGCACGCTCGACTTCTTTGATGGAGGCCCGAATCGTGGGCGTGCGGTCCATCACCACCTCGGTGTTGATGGCGGCGGGGATGGAAGCGCTCAGTTGCGGCAGCAATGCACGCACCCGGTCCACGGCCTCGATGATGTTGGCACCCGGCGCTTTGGTCAGTATCAGCAGCACGGCCGGCCGGCCGTTGGAAGTGCCATAGTTGCGCACGTCCTGCACCGAATCGACGACCTCGGCCACATCGCGCAGGCGCACGGCAGCGCCACTGCGGAAGCTGACAACGAGTGGCGCAAAGTCAGCCGCTGTGCGCGCCTGGTCATTGGCACCAATCTGCCAGTAGCGGCGCTCGTCTTCGACCGAACCCTTGGGCCGGTTGGCGTTGGTACCGGTCACCGCCGCCCGTATGCTGTCCAAGGCAATGCCATTGGCGGCCAGGCGATTCGGGTCCAGCTCGATACGCACAGCGGGCAAGGCACCACCGCCTATCGTCACCTGGCCAATACCTTCCACCTGCGACAGGCGCTGCGCCAGCACCGTGCTTGCCGCGTCGTACATCTGGCCGCGCGTCAGCGTGTCCGATGTCAGCGCAATGATCATGACCGGCGCGTCGGCCGGGTTGACCCTGCGGTAGGTCGGGTTGCTGGGCATGCCGGTCGGCAGCATGGAGCGGGCCGCATTGATGGCGGCCTGCACATCGCGTGCAGCGCCGTCGATATCGCGGTTCAGATCAAACTGCAGCGTGATGCGCGAACTGCCCAGCGACGACGACGACGTGATCTCGTTGACACCGGCGATGCTGCCCAGCGCGCGCTCCAGCGGCGTGGCCACGGTTGCGGCCATGGTATCGGGGCTGGCACCAGGTAAAGAGGCCGATACTGATATCGTGGGAAAGTCCACCTGCGGCAGGGGCGCAATGGGCAGCAAAGAGAATGCAATGGCGCCCGCCAACGCCAGGCCAATCGACAGCAGCGTGGTGGCTACCGGTCGGTGGATGAACGGAGCGGACAGGTTCATGCCTCACTGCCGGTTGGGGCCGTATCGGGTTTACCGTCGCCCTTGCGGCGGAAACGGTCGGCCAACCTGACAAAACCCAGGTAGATAACCGGTGTCGTGAACAGCGTCAGCAACTGGCTGACGATCAGACCGCCCACCATAACCACGCCCAGTGGGTGGCGCAGCTCGCTGCCCATGCCACCACCCAGCATTAGGGGCAACGCGCCAAACAGTGCGGCCAGCGTCGTCATCAAGATGGGGCGGAAGCGCAACAGGCAGGCCTGGTAGATGGCATCGCGCGGCGCCATGCCCTCCTCGCGCTGCGCGTCCAGCGCGAAGTCGATCATCATGATGGCGTTCTTCTTCACGATACCGATCAACAGCACGATGCCGATGATGGCAATGACGCCCATGTCCAACCGAAAGGCCAGCAGGGCCAGCAACGCACCCAGGCCTGCGGATGGCAGCGTGGACAGAATGGTCAGCGGGTGGATATAGCTCTCGTACAGCACACCCAGCACGATGTACATGGTGATGACCGCCGCCAATATCAACAACAAGGTGTTGGTCAGCGAGGCCTGGAAGGCCAGCGCCGCACCCTGGAAGCTGGTCTCTACACTGGCGGGCAAGGCCAGCTGTTTCTCTTCGGCCTTGATGGCGCTGACGGCTTCACCCAGCGACACACCAGGTGGCAAGTTGAACGAAATGGTGCTAGCCGGAAACTGCGCCACGTGATTGACCGCCAACGGCGCAGCCCGCTCGGTCACCGTGGCCACGGACGACAGCGGCACCTGCACGCCGCCTGTGCCCGGCACATACAAGCTGCCCACGCCTTCTATGCCCTTCTTGAACTGCGGGTCCACCTCCAGCACCACGCGGTACTGGTTGGACTGCGTAAAGATCGTGGAGATCAGGCGCTGGCCAAAGGCGTTGTACAGCGCGGAATCAATCGCCGCCACACTGACGCCAAAGCGCCCTGCCGCGTCGCGGTCAATGTCCACATAGGCCTGCAAACCTTCGTTTTGCAGGTCGCTGGCCACGTCGGACAGTTGGGGCAAGGCCCGCAGGCGCTCCAGCAGGCGCGCCGTAGCCTTCGATAGCTCGGCCTGGTCCGGTGAACTGAGCGTGAACTGGTACTGCGTCTTGGAGATGCGGTCCTCAATCGTCAAATCCTGCACCGGCTGCATGTAGAGCGAAATACCGGGCATGTTGTCGGTGACGCTAGAGAGCCGGCGTATCACATCGCTGGCCGACAGGCGGCGCACATCCAGCGGCTTGAGGCTGATCAGCATGCGCCCGGCGTTCAGGGTCGCGTTGGCACCGTCCACCCCGATGAAGGACGACAGCGACTCCACCGCCGGGTCTTTCAGAATGGCCTCGGCCAGCGCCTGCTGGTGCTGGGCCATAGCGGCGAAGGATGTGGATTGCGAGACCTCGGTGATGGCCTGTATCTGGCCCGTGTCTTGCACGGGGAAGAAGCCCTTGGGCACCACCAGGTACAGCAGCCCGGTCAACACCAGCGTCACAGCAAACACGATCAGTGTCAGCGCTTGCCGGTCCAGCACCCAGTTCAGCATGCGGCCGTATTCAGCAATCGTCCTGTCAAAGGTTTTGCCCACCGTCTGGTACAGGCGGCCATGGCTTTCCTCGGGCGTGTGCTTGAGCAGACGGGCGCACATCATGGGCGTCAGCGTCAGCGACACAAAGGCCGAGATCAGAATGGACACGGCCAGCGTGATCGCAAATTCGTGGAACAGGCGCCCCACCACATCACCCATGAACAGCAGCGGTATCAACACCGCGATCAGCGAGATGGTCAGCGAGATGATGGTGAAACCAATCTGCTTGGAGCCTTTGAAAGCGGCGGCCAGCGGCGCCTCGCCCGCCTCCACATAGCGGGCGATGTTCTCGATCATCACAATAGCGTCGTCCACCACAAAGCCGGTGGAGATGGTCAGCGCCATCAGCGTCAGGTTGTTGATGGAAAAGCCCGCCAGGTACATCACACCAAAGGTGCCAACCAGGGACAGGGGCACCGCCACTGCGGGGATCAGCGTGGCCGACACACTGCGCAGGAACACAAAGATCACCGCCACCACCAGCGCAATGGCCAACAGCAACTCCACCTCCACGTCGTCGACGGAGGCGCGTATGGTCACCGTGCGGTCGCTCAATACACGCACATCGATGGACGCGGGCAGGCTGGCCTGCAACTGCGGCAGCAAGGCCTTGACGCGGTTCACGGTCTCGATCACATTGGCGCCGGGCTGGCGCTGCACGTTCAGGATCACGCCGGGCGACAGATCCGCCCAGGCGGCCAGGCGCAGGTTTTCCGCATCGTCCACAATGTTGGCGACATCGCGCAGGCGCACCGGCTTGCCGGCCTTGAAGGCGATGACCAGGTTGTTGTAATCAGCGGCCGCCTTCAACTGGTCATTGGCATCAATGGTCGATGCGCGAGCGGCGCCGTCAAAGCTGCCCTTGGCCTGATTCACATTGGCGCTGCCAATGGCCGAGCGCACGTCTTCCAACGACATGCCCAACGCCGCCAGGGCCTTGGGATTGGCCTGTATGCGCACGGCCGGTCGGCGCCCACCGGCAATCGACACCAGTCCGACACCCGGCACCTGCGAGATCTTCTGCGCCAGGCGGCTCTCGACCAGATCGTGCACGCGGATCACCGGCAACGACGGCGAAGTGATGGCAATGGTCATGACCGGCGCATCGGCCGGGTTGACCTTGCTGTAAGTGGGCGGCATGGGCATGTCGCTAGGCAGCAGGTTACCGCCGGCATTGATGGCGGCCTGCACCTCTTGCTCGGCCACGTCCAGCGACAGGGACAGCGCAAACCGCAGCGTGATGACCGATGCGCCACCGGAGCTGGTGGACGACATCTGCTCCAGGCCCGGCATCTGGCCGAACTGGCGCTCCATGGGCGCGGTGATGCTGGAGGCCACCACGTCCGGGCTGGCACCGGGGTACAGGGCCGTGACCTGGATCGTGGGGTAGTCCACCTCGGGCAAGGCCGACAGCGGCAGCAGCCGGTAAGCCAGCAGGCCCGACAGCAGGATGGCCAGCATCATCAACGATGTGGCAATCGGGCGTTCGATAAAGATGCGTGACGGGTTCATGGGGGCAGAGCCGTCAGTGGGTTAATTATTGCCAGCGGCCTTGGCCCGCTCCTCACGCCGCTTCTGTATCCAGGCGGCGCGCTCGTCGGGACTCATGGCGCGGACCTTGGCCGCCATTTCGGGCGGCAAGCGGCTCATCCACGGAGGGTCTTCTGCGGCGGCGGCCGAAGGCGCGTTAGGTGCAGCGGTTGCGGATGCGGCAGCCGGCCCCTTGGCTGCTGTGTCTTCGCCAGCGCTGGAGGCCGCGCGGCGCTTACCACCATGCTCGGACGCCGAAGCTGCGCCGGAAGCGCTGCCGGCTGGTGCATCGGCACTGGCACCGCCACCGTTGCGGCGGCGGCCACCGCCCTCGCCGCGCGCGCCAGCGGAAGGCACTACGACCTCGACCTGGGCGCCTTCGCGCAGGCGGTCGGCACCGTCGGTAACAACCTGGTCACCGGCTTTCAAATCGCCCTGCACACTGACCCAATCGCCGTCGTTGGCACCCGCGCGCACGCGGCGCACGGTGACGGTGCTATCCGCATTCACCAGGTACACATAGGTGCCCTGTGCACCTCGCAACACGGCAGCACTGGGCACGGCCAACGTGTCCTCGATGTTGTCCACCTGCAGGCGCACGTTGACAAACTGGTTGGGGAACAACTCGTCCTTGGCATTGGCGAACTGGGCCTTGAGTTTGATCGTGCCCGTGGCGCTATCGATCGCGTTGTCAGTGCTGGCCAGCTTGCCGTCGGCCAGCTTGTTCTTTTGGTCGCGGTCCCAAGCCTCCACTGGCAGGCCTTTGTCGGCCTTCAATTGCCGCAAGATCAATGGCAACTGCACGTCCGGCACCGAGAACACCACATTGACCGGGCGCGTCTGCGCAATGCTGAGCAGGCCGTTGGCGTCGCTGGGCTGCACATTGTTGCCAAGGTCCACCTGCTTCAGACCGACCAGGCCCGAGATGGGGGCCACCACGCGCGTGTACGAGAGTTGCAGCTTGGCGTTGTCGACCTGCGCCTGGTCGCTCATCACCGTACCCTCCAGTTGGGCCACCAGCGCTTGCTGGGTGTCAGTCTGCTGCTTGGGGGCCGCGTCCTTGGCCAGCAGGTCGCGGTAGCGGGCCAGGTCGATCTTGGCGTTGGCCAGTTGCGCCTGGTCCCGCGTCAGCGTGCCCTGGGCCTGGGCCAGGGCAATCTGGTAAGGCCGCGGATCAATCTCGGCCAACACGGCGCCGGCTTTGACGGTCTGACCTTCCTTAAAGTAAATGGCCTTCAGCTCGCCGCTGACTTTGGCGCGCACCACGGCAGTGTTCGCAGCGGTGATATTGCCAATGGCGCTGACGCTGACCCGCACATCCTGCTTGCGTACCGCAGCCACGCTGATGGGCTGTTTGCGGTTGGCACCGCCACCAAAACGCCCTCCTCCTCCGCCACCACCACCGCCACGTCCACCGGATGCGGGTGCGCTGGCGGCACGGGCGGGGTCACCTGCCGCGCCGGTGCCGTCAGCACTCCCCCTGGAAGACCACGCCCACCAGGCAGCGGCCGCAGCCAACATCAAGACCCCTGTGATCACCGCCGGTTTGGCAAGGCCCGACTGGCGGCAAGCGGCTGTCGGAAAGGCATGGTGCCGCAATGCGGGATGGTTCTGGTAGGTGGAGGGTGGGTTCATAAGCAGGCATTCGGGAAGCCATGGGACATTGCGTTGAATTACACCAAAGTCTTCGCACCGCTGTGTTACGCAAGCGTAAAGTTAGGCGCACACGGCAGCAGCGCCCTACTCCTCACCTTTGTGCTCAGCACCCGGAACGGCTCTTTGGTGGCTTTCTGCGGCATACCCATATGAAAAAAAGGCCGCTAGCCCTCGTCCACTCTATTTAGACCGCTACGTTTCCAATAGCATCACACTTTCACCGCCCAGTCTGTGCGCGCGCGTACCGAGCAAAAAAATGCCCCTGGCGCCGAAACGCCAGGGGCAGATGCCTAGAGATCGAATGCTGGGCTTACAGCACTTCAAAAACCCCGGCAGCGCCCATGCCGCCACCAATACACATGGTCACACAGACGCGCTTGGCGCCGCGGCGTTTGCCTTCGATCAGGGCGTGGCCGGTCAGGCGCTGGCCGCTGACACCGTAGGGGTGGCCCACGGCGATGGCGCCGCCGTTGACGTTGAGTTTGTCGGCGGGAATGCCCAGCTTGTCGCGGCAGTAGATCACCTGCACAGCGAAGGCTTCGTTCAGTTCCCACAGGTCGATATCACTGACCGACAGACCCAGACGCTTCAAGACCTTGGGGATGGCGAACACGGGGCCAATGCCCATTTCGTCCGGCTCGCAGCCGGCCACGGCAAAGCCCAGGAAACGGCCCAGGGGTTTCAAGCCCTTTTGCTCGGCGAGCTTTTCGTGCATGACAACAACCGCACCGCCGCCGTCGGAGAACTGGCTGGCATTGCCGGCAGACACCAAGCCGCCGGGAACGGCGGAGCGCAGGCCCTTGATGCCGTCATACGTGGTGCCGGCGCGAATGCCTTCGTCATCGCTGACAGTGACCTGCTTGGTCATCAAGCCCATGACCTTGTCGGCCACGCCCATGGTCACGGTAATGGGGGCGATCTCGTCCTTGAACAAGCCTTTTTCCAAGGCAGCAGCAGCCTTTTGCTGGCTGGCTGCACCGTATTCGTCCATGGCTTCGCGGCTGATGTTGTAGCGCTTGGCCACGTTTTCGGCCGTCTGCAGCATGTTCCAGTAAATCTCGGGCTTGTTCTTGACCAGCCAGGGGTCGGTGATCATGTGCAGGTTCATCTCTTGCTGCACGCAGGAGATGGCTTCCACGCCGCCGGCCACATAGATGTCGCCTTCGTTGGCGATGATGCGCTGGGCCGCGGTCGCAATGGTTTGCAGGCCGGATGAGCAGAAGCGGTTGATGGTCATGCCCGACACGGTGACGGGGCAACCGGCGCGCAGCGCGATCTGGCGCGCGATGTTGGAGCCGGTAGCACCCTCGGGTGTGGCGCAGCCCATGATGACGTCGTCCACCTCGCCTGCGTCAATGCCGGCGCGCTGGATGGCATGCTCCACAGCGTGGCCACCCAGCGTGGCGCCATGCGTCATGTTGAAGGAACCCTTCCAGCTCTTGGCCAAGGGTGTGCGGGCGGTCGATACGATCACTGCGGAAGTCATGTTGGATTCCTCTTCTTCATCAAAAAAATGGGGATTGATCAGGGCTGTGCGGCCTTGGCGGCTTCGCTCAGCAGTCGGTGGTAAAAACGGATCGCATCTGCGTAGTTCTTGCTGGCCAGGCGTTCGTTGGTGCCATGGAACCGCTTGAGGTCTTCCGCATTGGCGCGTATGGGCGAGAACTTGAAGATGTGGTCACTGATGGCGCCGTAGTGGATGGAGTCAGTCGCCGCCACCATCAGGCCAGGAGACACCAGCGCATCCGGGAACACCTCGCGCACGGTCTTGTTCAGCAGCTTGTACTGGGCCGAATCCGTAGGCGCTACCTTGGACGCATTTACCGCGCCGGGCAGCGCAAACAGTTCAAACTTGTCTGCGCCCCCCACCGCCTGCGTCACTTGGTCGCGCACATGGTCCAGCACTTGCTCCTTGGTGTCACCGGGCAGTATGCGGAAATTGACCGTGGCCTCGGCCCGCCCGGGCAACACGTTTTCCTTGTTGCCCGCGTTGACGATGGTCAGTGCCGTGGTGGTACGCATCATGGCGTTGGTGCTGGGCGTTGCTTCCAACTGCTTTTGCACCAACGGGCCAAACAGCCACAGGTTGGACAGGGCTACGCGGGAGAAGCCACCCATCTCGGGTGCCATGGTGTCAAACATCTCACCGGCCACACCGCGCAAGCCACCGGGCAGTTGCTCGTCGTCCAGACGCTTCAAGGCGGCGCTCATCATGGCGATGGCGCTGGTCCCCTTCTTCGGTGGCACCGACGAGTGGCCTGGCGTGGCCGACATCTTCAGCACCACAGACATATAGCCCTTCTCGGCGACCCCGATCAAGGCAGTGGGCTTGGCAACGCCAGGCATCACTCCTTCGAGTACCAGCAGACCTTCGTCGATGACAAAGCCCAGGTGCACCTTGCGCTCGGTCAGCACGGCAGCGATCTTGGATGCTCCGCGCAGGCCGCTGACTTCTTCGTCGGCACCAAAAGCAAAGTACACGGTGCGCTCCGGCTTGTAGCCGGAAGCCAGCAGCATCTCCACAGCCTCCAGTTGGGACATCAGGTTGCCCTTGTCGTCCCAGGAGCCGCGGCCCCACACAAAGCCGTCCTTGACCTCACCCGAGAAAGGCGGCACCTGCCAATCGCCCTCCGTACCCGGTGCGATAGGCACCACGTCCTGGTGGGCCAGGAACAGGATGGGTTCTGCCTTGGGGTTGCTGCCTTCCCAGGTGTAGAGCAGGCTGAGATCGGCGATCACTTCGCGCTTGAGCGCGGCGTGGACCTTGGGGAACTTGGCTTCCAGCAAGGCGTGGAATTGCTTGAACTGCTCGGCATTCAGCGCAGCGTCATCCCGCGACGAAATGGTGCGCAAGCGCACCGCCTCGCCCAGACGCGCAGCGGCGCCGGCTTCGTCCACGGAGATTGCAGCCAGTGGCGCGACCTCCATCTGGCGCGAGCCTTTGCGCAGCGTGTTGATGGTCACCGCGGCTGCCAATAGCAGCACGATGGCCAACACACCCAAAAGAGTCCTTTTGATCACGCAGCTTCCTTCTTAGTTGAAGGACTTCCCTTCCGCCGCCAGCTTGGCCAACAGGGGCGCCGGCTTCCAGAATTTGGCATCGTCCAGCGGGTTCTGCGCAAAGCGGTTCATTGCTTGCACCACATTGAACAGGCCCACCTGGTCGGCGTAGTTCATGGGGCCGCCGCGGTGTGCGGGGAAGCCGTAGCCAAAGATGTAGACGATGTCGATGTCGCTGGCCTTGTTGGCAATGCCTTCTTCCAGAATGTGGGCCGCTTCGTTGACCAAGCTGAACACCAGGCGTTGCACGATTTCTTCATCCGAAATCTTGCGGGGTGTGATACCCAGGCTCTTGCGGTGCTCTTCAATCATGGCTACCACTTCGGCGTTAGGCACCGCGTCGCGTTTGCCTTCGACGTAGTCGTACCAGCCCTTGCCCACCTTCTGGCCAAAGCGGCCTTTTTCGCACAGCAAGTCTGCAGTCTTGCTGTATTTCATGTCTGGCTTTTCCTGGTAGCGGCGCTTGCGGATGGCCCAGCCAATGTCGTTGCCAGCCAAGTCGCCCATACGGAACGGGCCCATGGCCATGCCAAACTTTTCCATGGCCTTGTCGACCTGGGCTGGGGTGCAGCCTTCGTCCAACAAGAAGCCGCCTTGGCGGCCATACTGTTCGATCATGCGGTTGCCAATAAAGCCGTCGCACACGCCGGACACAACTGCCGTCTTGCGGATCTTCTTGGCGACCGTCATCACGGTGGCCATGACGTCCTTGGCGGTTTCTTTTCCGCGCACCACTTCCAGCAGCTTCATGACGTTGGCGGGGCTGAAGAAATGCAGGCCGACCACGTCTTGCGGACGCTTGGTGAAGGAAGCAATCTTGTCCACGTCCAGCGTGGAGGTGTTGGAGGCCAGAATGGCGCCGGGCTTCATGACGCGGTCCAGTTCCTTGAACACGGCTTCCTTGACGCCGATTTCTTCAAACACGGCTTCGATGACCATGTCGGTGCCGGTCAGGTCGTCGTAGCTCAGCGTGGTGGAGAGCAGGCTCATGCGCTGGTCGTATTTGTCCTGCTTGAGCTTGCCCTTCTTGACCTGGGCTTCGTAATTCTTGCGGATGGTGGCCACGCCACGGTCCAGCGCTTCTTGCTTCATTTCCAGCATCTTGACGGGGATGCCCGCGTTCAGGAAGTTCATCGCAATGCCGCCACCCATGGTGCCAGCGCCGATGACAGCGATGGATTTGATCTCGCGCTGCGGTGTGTCGGATGGCACATCGGGGATCTTGGACGCAGCACGCTCAGCCAGGAAGAGGTGGCGCAAAGACTTGCTTTCTGCCGTCCACATCAGGTTGATGAAGATCTCGCGCTCAACCGCCATGCCTTCGTCAAACTTCTTCTTGGTAGCCGCTTCGACCGCGTCCACACACTTGGCGGGCGCTGGGAAGTTCTTGGACATGCCGTTGACCATGTTTCGGGCAAACTGGAAGTAGGCATCGCCTTGGGGGTGTTTGCACTTCAGGTCGCGCACCAGGGGCAATGGGCGCACATCGGCCACGGAGCGGGCGTAAGCCAGCGCTTCTTCGGCCAGGCTTTCGGCAGACGTTGCCATCTTGTCGAACAGCTTTTGGCCGGGCAACATGGCCAGCATTTCGCTCTTGATGGGTTCGCCGCTGACGATGATGTTCAGTGCAGCCTCTACGCCCAGCACGCGGGGCAGACGCTGCGTGCCGCCAGCACCGGGCAGCAGACCCAGCTTGACTTCTGGCAGGGCCACACTGGTGCCGGGTGCCGCGATGCGGTAGTGGCAACCCAAAGCCAGCTCCAGACCACCGCCCATGGCCACGGTGTGGATGGCTGCAATGACGGGCTTGGCGGAGTTTTCCAGCACGCTGATCACGCTGATCAGGTTGGGCTCTTGCAGGGCCGTAGGCTTGCCGAACTCCTTGATGTCCGCACCACCCGAGAAGGCCTTGCCTGCGCCCGTGATGATGATGGACTTGACCGCCGCATCCGCATTGGCCTTGGCCATGCCGTCAGCGATACCTTGGCGGGTGGACAGACCCAGGCCGTTGACGGGCGGGTTGTCGAGGGTAATGATGGCGACGTCACCATGGACTTGGTATTGGGCGGTCATGCTTGCATTCCTCAGGGTAGATGGTTGAACATTCAAAATAGAACGGTCGTTCGTTTTAAATTGTAGGGGCTTTTACGGGTATTGGAAGCGGGCTTGTCACTGTTGGGACAAAAGAGGAAAGAAGAGAGAAGAGGCTTACACCTCCAGCCACTCCTTGCGGACCTCGCTGTTGGCGCGCAACTCTTCGGGCGTGCCCTCAAACACGATGCTGCCGTGCCCCATGACCAGGCAGCGGTCTGAAATCTGCATGGCAATCGTCAGCTTCTGCTCGATCAGCAAAACCGATATACCCCGCTTGCGCAGCTCCTTCAGGTATTCGGCCACCAGCTCCACGATCTTGGGCGCCAAGCCTTCGGTGGGCTCGTCGATGATGATGAGATCCGGGTCGCCCATCAGCGTGCGGCACAGCGTCAGCATCTGCTGTTCGCCACCCGACAGCACGCCCGCCTCGGTGTGCTCGCGCTCTTTGAGGCGGGGGAACATTTTGTACATGTCGTCAAATGACCACCGCGGGTTCTTCTGGCCACGCTTTTGACCCAGCAGCAAGTTCTGGTGCACGGTGAGCTTGGGGAAGATGTCACGGCTCTCAGGCACATAGCCCAGACCCAGGTGGGCGATTTCAAACGTCTTCTTACCCAACGACTCCTGGCCCTTCCAGAGGGATGAGCCCTGGCAGTCGACGAGGCCCATGATGGCCTTGGCCGTTGTGGAGCGCCCCGAACCGTTGCGACCCAGCAGGGCCACGATTTCACCAGCGTTGACTTGCATGTCCACACCGTGCAGGACATGGCTCTTGCCGTAGTAGGCGTGTAAATTGGATACTTTCAGCATGACAGACCTCCGTAGGGCCGCCCCAAGGAGGGCTGGGCCCCCATGGGGGGCAGTGAGTACACAAAGTGACGAACGTGGGGGCTCATGGTCTCAGTGTCCTCCTGCCTGTGCGTCTGCCACTGCGGAGCCCAGATAGGCCTCCTGCACTTTTGGGTTAGCCCGTACTGCATCGGGCGTATCAAAGGCGATGACCTCGCCATAGACCACCACGGCAATCTTGTCGGCCAAGCCGAACACCACCCCCATGTCATGCTCCACCGTCAGCAGGGTCTTGCCTTCGGTCACCTGCTTGATCAGGGATATGAAGCGCGTGGTTTCGCTCTTGCTCATGCCAGCCGTGGGCTCGTCCAACAGAATCACGTTGGCGCCGCCACCGATGGTGATGCCGATCTCCAGCGCGCGCTGTTCGGCATAGGTCAGGTTCATCGCCAGCACGTCGTGTTTCTTGTCGAGCTGGATCATGTGCAGCAGCTCGTTGGCCCGCGCGTTGGCATCGTGCAAGCTGGACAGGAAGCGGAAGAAGCTGTACTTGTAGCCCATGCTCCACAGCACGCTGCAACGCAGGTTCTCAAACACGCTCAGCTTGGGGAAGATGTTTGTGATCTGGAAGCTGCGGGAGAGGCCCAGGCGATTGATCTCGTAGGGCTTCATGCCGTTGATGACCGTGCCATTGAGCAGCACGTCACCACTGCTGGCGCCAAAGCGGCCGCTGATCAGGTTGAACAGCGTGGACTTGCCGGCGCCATTGGGTCCGATGACGGCTACCCGCTCACCGTGGCGCACGGCCAGGTTTACGCCGCGGATGATCTCGGTCTTGCCAAAGCTCTTGCGCAAATCCTTCAGTTCCAGCGCGAAAGAATCTCCGGTTGCTGCGGTCATTGCGCGTCCTCCTTGTTCACTTGCTTTTCAATGAAGGCCTGGATGGCCTCCCACTTACGCGCAAACTGTCGGCGAGCCTGTTCAAACAGTACCAGGCCGATGCCAAAGATCACAACCGCCCCCAGCCAGGTCTCCCATGCCGTGGTGTTCAACTGCCGGCCCATAAATCCAATGTCCGGCCCCTGTGATGCGTTGAGTTGCAGGTGGTAGATCATCTCCACCATGGCCGCCGCACCGGTCAACGCGATCACCGCGGTCACGGCCAGAGCCAGGTAGTTCAGTGCCAGCTCGCGCAGACGGCCAAACATCGCAATCCGCAGGTTCATCATGACCAAGCTCGCGATACCACCGGGCGCATACATCACCATGAACAAAAAGATCAAGCCCAGGTACAGCAACCAGGCCTTGGTGAACTCACTGAACAGCACAACGGCCAGCACCATCAGAATCCCGCCGATGATGGGTCCGAAGAAGAAAGTTGCACCACCCAGGAAGGTGAACAACAGGTAGGCCCCCGAGCGTGCAGCATGCACCACCTCGGCCGTGACGATTTCAAAGTTCAGCGCACCCAAGCCACCCGAAATACCAGCGAAAAAGCCCGCAATGATGAAGGCCGTGTAGCGGATGCGCTGCGTGTTGTAGCCCACAAATTCAACCCGCTCCGGGTTGTCGCGAACGGCGTTGAGCATGCGCCCCAGCGGCGTGCCGGTAAACGCGAACATCGCCACAACCGAGATGAAGGTGTAGACCGCGATCAGGTAGTAGACCTGGATAGCTGGGCCGTAACTGATACCCATGACCGGGCTGCCGATGACCCGATTGCCCGACACACCGCCCTCCCCGCCAAAGAACTCGGGGATCATCAGCGACATTGCAAACACCAGCTCACCCAGCCCCAGCGTGATCATCGCGAAGGTGGTGCCGGACTTGCGTGTGGTCACATAGCCAAACAGCGCCGCAAAGCCCATGCCCGCAACTCCACCCACCAGGGGAATGGCCGATACCGGAATAGGCAGGGCTCCGCTGGCAATGGCATTGAGCGCATGGATAGCCAGAAAGGAACCCAGGCCCGTATACACCGCATGGCCGAAGCTCAACATGCCGCCCTGACCCAATAGCATGTTGTAGGACAGGCAGGCAATGATGGCAATGCCCATTTGCGACAGCACGGTCAGGCCCAAACCGCCGCTGAACACGAGGGGCGCCACGGCCAGCACCAGCGCAAACAGGCTCCAAATGATCCAACGTCCCATATTGAACGGCTTTGTATTGTTCATCGTCGTCATGGCTCAGCCCTCCCGTGTACCCAAGAGGCCTTTGGGCCGGAAAATCAGAATCAGCACCAGGAACAGGTAGGGCAAGATGGGCGCAACCTGCGACAGGGTCAGCTTCACGAACGAGTTGTTGCGCGCGGCGTCCCCCAATTGAATGCCCATCTGCTGAGCCACCGAGCCAACCGAAAAGTCAAACGCGATAGCAAAGGTCTGTATCACACCAATCAGCACTGACGCCAGGAACGCGCCCGACAGCGAGCCCATGCCACCGACCACCACCACCACAAAGATCACCGATCCCACGGTGGCCGCCATGGCAGGCTCGGTCAGGAAGGTGCTGCCGCCAATGACACCAGCCAGCCCGGCCAGTGCGGCACCCGCGCCGAACACCAGCATGAAGATACGCGGCACGTTGTGGCCCAAGGCCTCCACCGCTTCCGGGTGGGTCAACGCGGACTGGATGACCAGGCCGATGCGGGTGCGTGTCAGCAACAGCCACACCGCCATCAGCATGATCAAGGCCACCAGCATCATGAAACCCCGTGTGGCTGGGAATGGCGAGCACACGACGCGTATGGCCGCATCGGCCGCGTTGCACATATCCATGGGCGCAGCGCCCCACAGCAAGCTCAGGCCGTTGACGGAGTGGTTGATCAGCGTGAATGCCGGGCCTTGCAAGGCCGCAGGCGGTTGGAACTCCAGCGCAATGCGCCCCCAGATCAGTTGCACCAACTCCAGGATCACATAGGACAGGCCGAAGGTGATCATCAGCTCTGGCACATGGCCGTACTTGTGCACCTTGCGCAAGCACAGGCGCTCGAACAGCGCACCCAAGGCGCCGACCACAATAGGCGCGATCACCAACGCCGGCCAGAAACCAACGAAGCGCGACACTGTGTAACCCACATACGCGCCCAGCATGTAGAAGCTGGCATGCGCAAAATTCAATACGCCCATCATGCTGAAGATGAGCGTAAGCCCTGAACTCAGCATGAACAGCAACAGGCCGTAGCTCAGCCCGTTGAGCATTGAGATGATGAAGAACTCCATTGTCGACAAGCCTTTATCGTCGTTGACAGAAAAAAAGCCCGATGCGGCAAACCCGCTCGGGCTCCTGTTTTCTAAGCGCCCTCAAAAAAGGGGTTAGGGACGCTTCATCGCGCAACTGGTGGGTGTGCTCGACACATAGTTCGGGAACTCCTTGACGGGGGCCAAGGTCATGCCGGTGTTTTCGGGGCTGTAGGGGTACTTCTTGTCCGCCTTTTGCCAGACCGCCATGTACAGCGGCTGCTGCAATTGGTGGTCGGTCTTGCGCATTTCCACTTCGCCGTTGAAGCTGGCGACCTTCAGGCCTTCCATGGCAGCTGCGACCTTGAGCGGATCGGTGGATTTGGCCTTGGCCATGGCGGCACCCAGGGTCTGGTACACGCGGATCACGGAACCCGTGAAGAAGTCGTCGTTGTACTTGTCATGGAACTCTTTCATCCACTTGTCCATCTGGCCGCCCATGTTGTAGTGGCTGTAGGCGATCTGGTAGACGCGGCCCGCACCATTGGTGCCCAGGGCAGTCGGCGTGCCGGTGACGCCTGCATAGTAGGTGTAGAACTTGCCGGTGTAGCCATTCTCATTGGCTGCCTTGATCAGCAAGGACAAGTCAGAACCCCAGTTGCCGGTGATAACGGTGTCGGCACCCGATGCCTTGATCTTGGCGATGTAGGGCGCAAAGTCACGCACCTGGGCCAAGGGGTGCAGGTCTTCACCCACGATTTGGATGTCGGGGCGCTTACGGGCCAAGGTTTCCTTGGCAAACTTGGCAACCTGCACGCCGTGGGAATAGTTCTGGCCCAGGATGTAAACCTTCTGGATGTCCTTCTGGTCCTTCATGAAGCTGGACATGGCTTCCATCTTCATCGAGGTATCCGCATCAAAGCGGAAGTGCCAGTAGCTGCATTTGCTATTGGTCAGGTCTGGGTCCACAGCAGAGTCATTGAGGTACAGCACCTCTTTGCCGGGGTTGCGCTCGTTGTACTTGGCCACTGCGTCAGACAGCGCCAAAGCGACGGAAGAGCCATTGCCCTGCACGATGTAGCGCGCGCCCTGGTCAATGGCGGCCTTTAGTGCATTCAAGCTTTCCGTGGGGCTGAGCTTGTTGTCAATGGTGGTGAATTCAAATTTGACGCCAGCGGGGTTGCCTGCGCCACTAAACTTTTCCGCGAAGAACTTGTAGCTCTTGTCCTGGTTGACACCCACGGGGCCGAGTAAGCCCGTCAGGGGATCAATTCTGACCAATTTAACCGTCTCGCCGCTTTGGGCAAAAGCCCCTTGGGCGCAGACCAGCGCGACCGAAGCAGCGACCAATTTCAGACCAAACTTCATAACGTGTCTCCTTGGAAAAATACTAAAGTGAGAGTACAAGAATTACTGCACTGCAACGCGAGGGTTTCCCCTAGACCGTATCACCTTGGTGACTGAGAGGCCTCGGGGACGCCGGGCTTCAGGTGCCTGGCAGCTTGTAATCCTTGAGCAATTCGCGCAGCTTGGTCTTCTGCATCTTGCCGGTGCCACCCAAGGGAATGGCGTCGACAAAAACCACATCGTCCGGAATCTGCCACTTGGCGGTCTTGCCTTCGTAAAACGCAATCAATTCGTCGCGCGTGACCTCTTGCCCCGGCTTCTTGACGACCGCGACGATGGGGCGCTCGTCCCATTTGGGGTGCTTCATGCCGATGCAGGCTGCCATCGCCACGGCGGGGTGCGCCATGGCGACGTTTTCCACGTCGATGGAACTGATCCATTCGCCGCCCGACTTGATGACGTCCTTGCTGCGGTCGGTGATCTGCATATAGCCGTCGGGGTCTATCGTGGCCACATCGCCGGTGGGGAACCAGCCGTCAACCAGCGGAGAGCCACCGCCCTCGCCTTTGAAGTATTCATTGATGACCCAGGGGCCCTTGACCAGTAGATCGCCATAGGCTTTGCCGTCCCAAGGCAGTTCCTTACCGGTGTCGTCCACGATTTTCATGTCCACACCAAAGATGCCACGGCCCTGCTTGAGGCGGACCTTCATCTTGTCGGCGCTGTCCATGGGCAAGTGCTTGTTCTTCAGCGTGCACACGGTACCCAGGGGCGACATCTCAGTCATGCCCCAGGCATGCAGCACTTCGACGCCATAAACGTCATTGAAAGCGGTGATCATGGCTGGTGGGCAGGCCGAACCGCCAATAACCGTACGCTTGAGTGTGGAAAAGCGCAGATTGCCGGCCTGCATATGGGCCAGCATCATCTGCCACACCGTGGGCACGCCAGCGGCAAAGCTCACCTGCTCGGATTCGATCAATTCGAAAATCGACTTGCCATCCATCGCCGGACCAGGGAACACTAGCTTGGCACCGGTCATGGCGGCGGAGTACGGCAGGCCCCAGGCATTGACATGGAACATGGGCACCACAGGCAGCACGCAGTCGCGGGCACTCATGCTCAGGGCGTCAGGCAGCGCACCAGCCAAGGCGTGCAGCATGGTGGAACGGTGGCTGTACAGCGCCGCCTTGGGATTTCCCGTGGTTCCGCTGGTGTAGCACATGCTGGAGGCAGAGTTTTCATCAAACTCGGGCCACTTGTAGCTGGTGGGCTGGGCGCCAATCCAGGCCTCGTAACTTTGCAGGCCGGGAATGCCACTGTCCGTTGGCAGCTTGTCGGCATCGCACAGCGCGATGAAGTGCTTGACCGTCTTGCAATGGCTGTGCATGGCCTTGATGATGGGTAGGAAGGTCAGGTCAAAGCACAGGACCTGGTCTTCGGCGTGGTTGGCAATCCAGGCGATCTGCTCGGGGTGCAAGCGGGGGTTCAGCGTATGCAGCACGCGGCCCGAGCCGCTGACACCAAAGTACAGCTCCAGATGGCGGTAGCCGTTCCAGGCCAGGGTAGCCACGCGGTCGCTGAACGCCAGCTGCATGGCATCCAATGCATTGGCCACCTGGCGGGCGCGTATGGCCACGTCTTTGTAGGTGCAGCGGTGGATATCGCCCTCCACCCGGCGCGAGACCACTTCTGCCTCGCTGTGGTGGCGCTCAGCGAACTCGATCAGCGACGAAATCAGCAGTTGCTGGCTTTGCATTAACCCTAACATGGATACTCCTTGAGACAGTGGATACTGGAAATCATCATAGTGGTTTGTTATTGAAAATACAGTGCGGTTAATGCCTAGGCGACAGCATTTATCTACTTGGTGAACTTCTCGCCGGGGCTGACGATGGTAAGGCCGACGTAGCGAGATCCCTGGCGCGAGTCCTTGCCGAAACCCACGACAAAACCACCAAGATCCAGGCGCTTGATACTGGCCAGTGCATTCACAAATCGCGTACGGTTGAGGTCTTTGCCGGCTAGACGCAGACCTTCGACCACAACCTTGGCATTGATGAAGCTTTCAAAGCCCAGGAATGACAAATTGGTATAGCCCGCCTTTTGCATCATGCTGCGGTACTCCCGCGCCAAGGGGTGGGTTACATCCCACGGAAACGGCACCACACTGGTCACCACAACGCCCACACCATCCGCTCCTAGCGCGCGCAGCGTGGCCTGGCTGCCCATGACCGACAGCGCGTAGAAGTGCATGCCCTTGCGCACCTTGTTATAGCCCTTGACGAAGCTGACCGTGGGTGCGCCAGCCGTGATCATGATGATGGCTTCGGGGCGTCGGTCATACAGCGCAGTCACGGCCTTGTCGGTGTCCGACGCGTTCTGCTCAATCGGTGCGTCGGCATACAGCTTCATGCCGCGCTTCTCCAAAGCCTTTTGCACACCCGCGAGCCCATCCTTGCCAAAGCCATTGTTGCTCCACAGCACGGCGATGCGTTGCGCGCCCAGGGTAGCCAGGTGTTGCACGATCTTCTCCACCTCGTCCCCATAGCTGGCGCGGATATTGAACACATGGTCAATAGCCGGTGCGCGTATCAACTCGGCGCCGGTAAAAGGTGCAATCAGTGGCAGCGGCGGAGTCTCTTTCTCCAGCAAGGGCAGTGCGGCCGCGACATTGGAGGTTCCGGTCATGTTCATCAGCGCAAAGACCGGCTCCTTTTCGATCATGTGGCCTACGACCTTGACGGTGTTGGTCACCACATAAGCGTCGTCCATCGTCAGGGTGCGAATCTTGCGTCCATGGACGCCGCCTTTTTCGTTGACGCTGTCGAACAAGACCTTGGTCGCGTTCACGATGTCAGGCGCGATTTCGGCCAAAGGGCCACTGAGCCCCAGCGGTTGCCCCAGCAGGATTTCGCTATCGGTAACGCCCGGCTCGGCCGCGTGGGCGCTTTGCAGCAACAGAACGCACAAAGCCAAACCCAGCAGCCGGGAAAAATACCGCGATGCAATCGCCATGACCATCTCCTCTTGTTGTATGTGTTCGTGCGCGACTAACGACGGGCGTGAGTGTGCTGGCGCAAACCGCCCCGCGCAAATGGTGTCGTCTGGACGACACCGGTCCGTCATGCTCAGTTCAAGGTGCCGACGCAATGCGGGCTTGCGTCAAGGTGGCATCAAAGATCAGCCTCTTGGGCCAAGGTTGCCAGGTGGTCTGCAGTGCGCTGCTATTCGGATTTCCGGTGCGTGCGAAGCTGCCCAGGCTCGCCATCATGGCGGCAGACAATGCCAGCCGCCCCGCTCTGTTGGCATTGCTATTGACCGCATTGGAAAACACCGAGGGACCGAAGGTGCCGAACAGGAATGGTAGGTCAAAGGCATGGGCCGCGCCGTACACATCGTTCCACGGCGCCGGCTCCTGCGCCCAGTTGAACTGGTAGTGCCACACCATGTTCGGCTGTTGGGTAGCCAGGGTGTTGAGCACGTTGTCGCGGCTGGGTGATGTGAACACGTTGCCCAACAGCGCAGTCTTGGCATTGAAGCCGGTGACCGGTGTATCCACAGGCAGGTAAGACGCATCCAGGACATCGGCCGCTGTCAAGGTCGTGGGCAAGTCTGGATTGAAATTCGCCATCAGCCCAAAGCGCTCGGCATCGCTGATCTTGTTGCCATTTTTTCCGCCCAGCAAAGTGAGAAAAGGCGCGAACAGCTTGCCTTCGTCAGCCGTGTTGCCAGCCAGCACAGGCACCTTGTTGTAGCGCCCCGCGGCCATGGCGGCGATGGGGTCCACGGGTAACACCAGACCATCGGGTATAGGCCCGGAGCCGGTCAGGCCATTGAGCAACAGCGTGGACAGTATCGTGCCGCCGGATTTGGACCGCAGGTAGTCGGCGATCTGTGCGCTGCTTTGTGTTGCGATATAGGCGCTGGCCGCTGCCGCATCGCCAGCCTTGCCATCGGCGATCAGCAACTTGACCAGCAAGCCATTGGCTTGTGCCAAATAAGTGCTCGCAGGGTTCAAGGTGGGCAACATGCCAGCCGGAAGGTTGCTGGCCAAGGAGATGCCACCGCTGACAGGCACCGCTTTGTGGAACAGGCCCGCTGCCAACGGGGACGCCATCAACGCCCAGGTGTTGATGGCCCCAGCCGATTGCCCCATCAGCGTCACGTTATCGGCCGCACCGCCAAAGGCGGCGGCGTTGTTACGCACAAATCGGAGTGCCTGCACAATGTCCAGCAGTGCGAAGTTGCCTGAATCGGATGCCGCGTCGGCCGGCGCTCCAGTCTTCAATTGCGGCAGGTTCATGAATCCCAGAATGCCCAGCCGGTAATTGGTCGTCACAACCACCGCGTTGGCCGCCTTGGCCAAGGCCGCGCCGTCATACACCGGGTCGGCTGTATAGCCCGAGATGTTGCTGCCTCCATAGACAAATACGATGACTGGCAGATTGGTACTGTCATTGGCAGGCCGCCATATGTTCAGCGTCAAACAATCCTCTTGGCCCACCGGCGTGTTCAGCGTGGTGGCGATGCTGCTGTCGTAGCGGTTGTTGACGCCGGGGCCATAGATGCGCCCGTTTTGCAAGCAGGCATTGCCAAAGCTTTGCGTCACCCGCTGCCCCTGCCAGGCGTCGGGTTCCACAGGCGCTTTCCAGCGTAGCGCACCCACTGGGGGTTTGGCAAAGGGAATGCCTTTCCACGCATAGGTTCCATTGCTGGCAGAGTCGTCGCTGCCCAGCACGGCACCATAGCTGGTAGTACGGCTCAACGCCGAATCGGTAACCACCATCGTTCCCCCGCCACAGGCGCTCACCAGTGCGGCTAAAGTCACACCAGATGCCAACAGCGCTCTGAATCCAGCTTGCATTTTTGTGTCTCCTTATAGGGTAAGCCGCAGCTTGCAAAACCTGGCGAAATACTTTGAAATCGTAGGCTCGCATTGCGTTGGTGCGGTGCAAGAATTCTAAAAACCGCATGCATCTGGATGACTGTCTTAACGCATCCAATCTAGTGACTTTGGAGAGCCATTTTTTCAATGAATCGCAGTAGTTCCGCCACCTGGGTCAAAGGCGTGCTGGAGATGTTTGCGTCCCAGGGGCTCGACGTGCAGCGCTTGATGCGCAGTGCCGACATTGACAGCACCACATTCGACAAACCCGGGGCCCGCGTGGGGGCTGATGCGGTCATCCGCTTGTGGGACCAGGCCATTCAGGCTTCGGGCAATCCGGCCTTGGGCATTGACCGCGAACTGGTGGCCCGCTACGTGAACTTTGACGTGCTGGGCCATGCCATGTTGTCCAGCCACGACTTGCGCGGAGGCCTGGACAGCCTGTCCCGCTACCTGGCACTGATTTCCGATGCCACGACCATAGAGCTGGGGCCAGAGCGGCCCGACAGTTGGCTGACCATCAGCCACATAGGCAACACCTTGCGCGTGCCGCGGCAGCGCCAGGAGCACGCCATGCTGAGCCTGCTGATCCTGTGCAACTGGCTGACGCGCCGCGATCTGCAACCCCTGGCGGTTGAGTTCATGTTTCCGCCACCCGAGTGCGAGTTGCCCTACCGCAAGGCCTTTGATTGCCCGCTGCGCTTTGGCCAACCCATCACCCGCATGCTGCTGGCTGGCGCCGATCTGGCCACGCCGCTGCCGTCGCGCAGCCCAACCATGCTGGCGCTGCATGAGCGGCTCATGGACGAACAGCTCAGCCACCTGGGCAACACCACGGTCAGCAACAAAGTGCGCGAGATCATCATGCAACGCCTGAACCAGGGCGAGCCACGCCGCGAAGACATTGCCTCCCTGCTCGCTTTGACGGACCGCACGCTGCAGCGCCGCCTGCGCGCAGAAGAGACCTCGTTCCAGCAACTGCTGGACGAAGTCCGCTGCGAGTTGGCCCGCAAATACCTGGCGCAAGAAAGACTGCCGCTGGCTGCCATGGCCGATCTGCTGGGTTTTGGCGACCAAAGCAATTTTTTCCGTGCCTGCAAACGCTGGTTTGGTGTGCCTCCGGGGGAATACCGCAGGGCTCTGGCCGGCACCAGCCATGCATCTGCGATGGCGCTGCACTAGCTGATGTTCCCTTCCACACAGAGTCCGGTTCGCAGCTTTCTGCAGTCACAAGCCTGGTTTACCGCCCTGCCCGGCGACGAACAGGACGCACTGGAAAGTCAAGTCTTCACGCTGTCGGCAGCGCGTGGCAAAACCATACTGCAGGCCAATGAGCGCACCCAGGGCTGGTATGGCGTGCTGCGTGGCCTGATTCGCATCTCTGCCCCCGCGGTGGCAGGACGACGCTCCGACTTCCTTGGAGTCGCCGCCGGAGAATGGTTTGGCGAAGGTGCGGCCTTAAAGAACGAAATGCGCCGCTACCAAGTCGTCGCTTTGCGCGACACCGAGTTGCTGTGCCTGCCCAGCGCTGCTTTTCACCAGTTGCGGTCGTCCAATCTGGCATTCAACCAGTGCGTGGTGGCCTGCCTGAACCTGCGCCTGTCGCAGGCCATGGCCATGATCGAAGCGGGACGCACCCGCAGCCCGGAGCAGCGCATCGCCCTGTCGTTGAGCCGCCTTTTTTGGAGCCGCACCCGCCAGTTGGATCTCACGCAGGATGAACTCGCCAACCTGGCGGGTATGTCACGCCAAACCGCCAACCGGGTGCTCAACGCCCTGCAGGAGCAAGGGGTGATCAGCCTGTCCATGAACCGCATCAAGATACTGGACGACGGTGCACTAACGCAATTGCAAAACCCCTGATTGCAAGGCCTACCGGTCCCTCCATGGAACGCACAAGTTCTTCGACCTGGCTCAAGGGCATTGCCAGCATGTTCGCGTCGCAGGGGGTAGATGTGCCGCGGCTCTTCCAGTCCGCGGGCCTGCACATAGCGCAACTCGATGACCCGCAGGCCCGCTTCAGTGCCGACCAAGTATCCGAATTGTGGGAGCAAGCGGTTGCTGCGTCGGGCAATCCAACCCTGGGGCTGCTGCGCGACTTGCCTGCCAAGCATGCGAACTTCGACATCGTGGGCCACGCCATGCTGACCTGCCCCAACCTGCGCACGGGACTGGAACAACTGGCGCACCAAATGGCCCTGGTGTCGGACGCTGCTACCTTTGAATTGCTGCCTGAGCGCAACCTGGGCAGTTGGCTCGTACTGGGCCATGTGGGCAACCGGCGCCGCGTGCCCCGGCAGCGGCAGGAGTATGGCCTGCTAACACTGCTCACTCTGGCCCGCTGGGTTACGCGGCGCAACGTGCAAGCGTTGGCCGCCGAGTTCACATTCCCCGAACCCCAGGATGCCCTGCCCTACCAGCAGGCATTTGAATGCCCGGTGCGATTCAACCAGCCTGCGACCCGTTTGCTGTTGCCCCAAACCGACTTGGACGCACGGCTCCCCTCCCACAACGCATCGCTGCATGCCTTGCACGAGCGGGTCATAGACGACCGTCTGCAGGATCTGGGAGCCACCAGCACAAGCCACCGCGTGCGCGAAGAAATCCTGCACTGCATCAGCCAAGGTGAGCCTCGGCGGGAAGACATTGCAGCCCGCCTATCGCTGTCCGACCGCACCTTGCAGCGCCGCCTGTCCGATGAGCAAACCACGTTTCAGCAATTGCTGGAAGCCCAGCGCCGTGAACTGGCCTGCAAGTACCTGGCCGAAGAGCGCTACGCACTCAGCGAGGTTGCGGACCTGCTGGGCTTTGCCGACGAAGGCAACCTGTTTCGCGCCTGCAAGCGCTGGTTCGGCCTGTCGCCCAGCCAGTACCGCCAGCAGTTGGACAGGCCTGCTGGCAGCGGCACCGACGGCGGTGCTTGACCCTCAGTGGGGCCCGTCGCGGAACGGGTCCACATTGGATGGCAAGGCGTTGAAGTCAATGGTCTTCCACACATAGTCCTTTTGCTGCTGCGACAGCAGTTGGTAGCGCGGCCAGAAGAACAGGTAGTCGTCGCCCGACATATACGAAGCATTGTCAAACACCATGCGCTTGGGGCACAGCAGGCCGCAGGTGAAATTGGTCCAGTCGTTCCACGTTGTCTGTCCATCAAACAGTTGGCTCGGCTTGCCGGTGCGGGCGAAGGTGGACACATGCTTGATGAACCGGTCTGACAGGTTCTGCCGGGTCGTCGCGTTCGCTGCGCTCCACGCAAAGTGCATGAAGTTAGGCTCATTGACCACGTAGTTGCCAAACAGCAGGGCCACGTCGATGCCGTGGAAGGCACCGAAGGTGCTCTTCCACGGTGTCGGCGTGTCACGCCAATTGAAGTTGTAGCGGTACAGGGCCCCCGCGCCGCTGCTCAGGCGCAATAGGCGCACGGTGTTGTCGATGGTCAGGTCCAGCGCGTAGGTAATCGCCTCATGGGTTTGCGTAAAGATGGGCTGGAACTCCGGCTTGATCAGGTCGTTGACCGTGACGCTGCCGGGCGCGGCGTAGTTGGATAACTGCCAAAACTCTTGCGCATTGGGCTTGCCCATGCCAAAGGAATAGGCAAAGTAGGAACCCTCGTCGTGCGTGCTGCCAATCATCAGTGGTACGCGGTTGTAATTGCCGGCCACCAGGTCCAACAAGCCGCCGGCACGAATGACGGTGCCGTCGGTAAAGTGGCCGGGAACGACCGGCGACGGCGTCAACTTCATGATCTGCGCGGCGCTGGCATTGCGCAGCAGGGTGCTGATCTGGGCACTGCCCATGGCCAGGCGCTGCGCCGTGGCTTGGGCCAGCGTGGAGGCACTGCCGTTGTCCACCAGCAGTTGGTCGATCAAGGACTCCGCTGCCAGCGTACCCACCGCCGCCGGGTAGCCATTGGGAATGCCCGACATGCACAGGGCGCGGTGAAACTTGCCACCGGCCAGTGGCGACTGCAGCAGGCCCCAGGTGTTGATGCACCCCGCCGACTGGCCGGCAATAGTCACCTGGTCCGGGTTGCCGCCAAAGGCGCGGATATTGGTCTGCACCCAGTCCAGCCCGCGCACCAAGTCCAGCGTTGCGAAGTTGCCCGAATCGTCCTTGGCGTTGCCGGTCTTGAGCGCAGGGTGGTTGAGCCAGCCCAGCATGCCCAGGCGGTACTGCACCGTCACCACGACCATATTGGCCTTGTTGGCCAGGTAGGCACCGTTGTACAGCGGCTCACGTGCCGAGCCCTTGATGTTGCTGCCACCGTGTATCCAATAGAAGACCGGTAGGTTGTCGGCACTGGAGTTGGGGCGCCACACATTCACATACAGGCAGTCTTCGCTGCCAACCGGCTGGTCAAAGGTGGCCGGGTCCGGCTCGCCGAAGAAACTGCCCACCTGGGCGCACATGGGTGGCAGGCTGGTGGCAGCCCGTGCGCCGCTCCAGGGCGTTGGCGCCTGGGGCGCACGCCAGCGCAGGCTGCCTACCGGTGGCTGCGCGTACGGAATGCCCAGAAAAGCGTGGCTGTTGTTGGCGTCGACCTTGCCGTAGATCTGACCCGCATCCAATGTGCGGGTCAGGCTCTGGTTGTAGGCCGCCCAGGCCTGGGTGGCGGTGGCGGCAAGGCATGCAACAAGCCATACCGCACGCACCGAACGTAAAAACACCGTCATGCTTGTCTCCTTTTTTTGGTGGGGTGATGCCACAGAGGCCGAAGCCCCTGAGGTGAAAAAATTCTAGGAAGCAAGCCCCATAGAAGGGGTATCCGAACATGGCCAAATCACTGGCTTTGGGGCGCCGGCCAGCCTAGGACTTACCCTTGTCTGGGGCGGGTTTCACCGGCTGCCAGACAATAGCGCCATGCAAGACACTTCTCCCGGCCCGAGCGGCCTGCCCCCTGGCTGGCAATGGACCAATAGCTTTGCCGCCCTCGGCCCCGACTTCTATTCCCCCATGGCCACCCAGCCTGTGGCGGAGCCCTATCTGGTGGGCCAAAGCGCCTCTGCTGCTGCGCTTGTGGGGCTGACGCCCGAGGCTCTGCAATCGCAAACCTGGCAAAACATCCTGATCGGCAACCTGACCGCATCCGGGTCGCACCCTCTATCAACCGTCTACAGCGGTCACCAGTTTGGTGTCTGGGCCGGGCAATTGGGCGACGGCCGGGCCGTGATGTTGGGCGAGGTGACGCCACCACCCGGTGACGGACCCCAGTCCCAGGAAATCCAGCTCAAGGGCGCGGGCCTGACGCCCTACTCCCGCATGGGCGATGGCCGAGCCGTGCTGCGCTCCAGCATCCGTGAGTTCCTGTGCAGCGAAGCCATGCATGGGCTGGGCATCCCGACCACACGGGCCCTCAGCGTGATGGGCTCAGACCACCCCGTATACCGTGAACAGCCCGAAACCGCCGCCGTCGTCACGCGCCTGGCGCCCAGCTTCATACGCTTTGGGCATTTCGAGCATTTCTGCCACCACGATCTGCACCCCCAGTTGCGCCAGCTGGCTGACTACGTGATCGACCGGTTCTATCCCCAGTGCCGCACCGACACCCGCCTGAACGGCAATGCCTACGCCAACTTCCTGCAGGCGGTGACCGAGCGCACGGCGAAGATGGTTGCGCAGTGGCAAGCGGTCGGCTTTTGCCATGGCGTCATGAACACCGACAACATGAGCATCCTGGGCCTGACGATTGACTACGGCCCCTTCCAGTTTCTGGATGCCTTTGACCCGGGCCACATCTGTAACCATTCCGACCACCAGGGCCGCTACGCCTTCTACAAGCAGCCCAACGTCGCCTACTGGAACCTGTACTGCCTGGGCCAAGCCCTGCTACCGCTGATAGAAGACCAGGATCTGACCATTGCAGCCCTGGAAACCTACAAAACCACCTACCCCGCAGCCGTGGACGCCTGCATGGGAGCCAAGCTGGGCTTTGCGGAGGTGCAAAACGGCCAACGCGAACTGGCCGACGACCTGCTGCGCCTGATGGCCGCCGACCGCGTGGACTACAGCATCTTCTGGCGCCGCCTGAGCCATTGGGTCAAAAACCGGGAGGAGAATCCCGGCGTGCAGGATGACACCGTGCGCGACCTGTTCCTGGACCGCGACGGTATTGATGCCTGGTTGCTACGGTATTCAGAGCGACTCACACATATTCCACGGGGGCTAGCGGCCAATTTGATGTTGACGAGCAATCCCAAATACGTGCTGCGCAACCACCTGGGCGAATTGGCCATCCAGGCGGCCAAAGCCAAGGATTTCTCGGTCGTTGCACAATTGCTGCAGGTGCTGGAGCGTCCGTTTGACGAGCACCCGGCCCTGGAGTCCTTTGCCGGCTTTCCACCAGACTGGGCCAGCAGTATTTCCATCAGTTGCAGTTCCTGAACAAAACCCCATCTTCCGGATCGAAACCCGCAAAAGAGGCAAACCATGACCTACCCCATTACCAAGACCGACGCCGAGTGGAAGGCCCTGCTGGCCGAAAAGGGGGCAGAGCCCCGCGCCTTTGAAGTGACCCGCCAGGCCGCCACCGAACGCCCGTTCACCGGCAAGTACGCCGACAACTACAAGAACGGCACCTACGTCTGCATCTGCTGCGACACGCCGCTGTTCACATCCGACACCAAGTTTGACGCCGGTTGCGGCTGGCCCAGCTTCGACCAGGCCATCGCCGAGGGTGCCGTGGCCACCCGCAGCGACCGCAGCCTGGGCATGGTGCGCACCGAGGCCCTGTGCGGCCACTGCGGCGCCCACCTGGGCCACCTGTTTGACGACGGCCCCACCGAGACGGGTTTGCGCTATTGCATGAATTCGGCCTCGTTACACTTCAGCCCCAAATGAGCACACTTCTTGATTTTTTCCCCATCATCTGTTTCGTCATTGCGTACAAGGTTTGGGATATTTACACGGCCACCGCGGTGCTGATGGGCACCAGTGCAATCGCCGCTGCCATGCTGTTTGCGCTGTACCGGCACTTGACCGGCATGCAGAAAACCGCCCTCACGATGATTCTGGGCTTTGGCGCTGTCACACTGATACTGCGCAATGAAGAGTTCATCAAGTGGAAACCCACCGTTCTCTATGCGTTGTCGGCCATCGTCTTTGCTTTCATGACTTGGGTCAAAAAGAAAAACCTGACCAAGATTGGCTTGGCGGATAAATTCCCGCTGCCAGACGCGGTCTGGGACCATGTCAACCTGGCCTGGATTCTGTTTTTTGTCGTCATGGCCTTGCTGAACTCTTATGTGGTGCTGAACTACAGCACCGGCGACTGGGTCAACTTCAAACTGTGGAGCGTTGGCGGAACCTTTGTGTTTGTCATGGGTCAAGTGGTGTATATGTTTAAGCACCTGCCACCCGAGGAATCCGAACAATGAATGGTGTGATGCCCACGGCAGATGCCATAACGCTGCGCCTGCAAGAGCGACTGAACCCCACCCGCCTGGAGGTTTTGGACGAGAGCTACCAGCATGCCGGGCACGCTGGCGCCAATGACACGGGCTTCGGCACACACTTCCGGGTTCGGGTCGCTTCACATTTGTTTACAGGTCTCAGCCGGGTGGCCCGTCACCGGCTTGTGTATGATGCGCTGCAAGATTTCATTGCCCAAGGCCTGCATGCCCTGGCCATTGAGACTGAAAACCCGCCAAACACCACTCCCGTTTGACACGCCTTTTTGGCATCCCTTTTTTGTATCCCTGAAGGAAAACGCATGAAGAAGCAAGTTTTGTCCGCGCTGGCGACCGCTACCCTGTTGGCAGCGTTGGCGCCCGCGGCCATGGCCCAAAACGTGGCCATCGTCAATGGCAAGGCCATTCCCAAGTCCCGCGTTGAAGCGCTGGAAGAGCAAATGAAGCGCTCTGGTCGTCCAGTCTCGCCCGACATGCAACCCCAGTTGAAGGAAGAAGTCATTGCCCGCGAAATCTTCATGCAAGAAGCCCAAGTGCGCGGCCTGGACGCCACCGAAGACTTCAAGACCCAGATCGAACTGGCCCGTCAGGCCATCCTGATCCGCGAACTGTTCGCCGACTACCAGAAGAAGAACCCCGTCACTGACGAAGAAACCAAGGCTGAGTACGACAAGTTCGCCCACCAGAACTCCGGCAAGGAATTCAAGGCCCGCCACATCCTGGTGGAAACCGAAGACGAAGCCAAGGCCATCATCGCCAAGCTGAAAAAAGGCGGCAAGTTTGATGAAATCGCCAAGGCCAAGTCCAAGGACCCAGGCTCCGGCGCCAAGGGTGGTGACCTGGATTGGGCCAACCCCAGCAACTACGTGAAGGAATTCGCCGAAGCGCTGTCCAGCCTGAGCAAGGGCAAGATGACCGACACACCGGTCAAGACCCAGTTTGGCTACCACATCATCCGTTTGGACGACATCCGTGATGCTCAGTTGCCCAAGTACGAAGACGTGAAGCCCCAGATCGCTCAACAGCTGCAACAGCAGAAGATCGGCAAATTCCAAGCCGAACTGCGCGCCAAGGCTCGCATCGAGTAAGCATTGCGCAGGGTGGCGACATCGCCATAGTGCAGAGAGAAAACGCGGCCTAGGCCGCGTTTTCTCATTGGGGATGCGTACTTTTCACTTTTTCTGAAACAAACCGAGGCCAGCAATATGAAACTCCTTCGCTATGGGCCGGCAGGCCACGAAAAACCCGGCGCGCTGGACGCGGCAGGCCGTGTCCGCGACCTGTCCGAGGTCATCCCCGATCTGGCGGGCGACGCGCTATTGCCCAGCCAATTGGCCAAGCTGAAGGCCCTGGATCTGAATGCCCTGCCCCTGGTGCAGGGCACACCGCAACAAGACCTGCGCCTGGGCCCCTGCGTGGCCCGTACCGGCAAACTGATCTGCATAGGCCTGAACTATTCCGACCATGCTGCCGAGGCTGGCATGCAGGTGCCGCCAGAGCCCGTGGTATTCAACAAATGGACCAGCGCTATCTGCGGCCCGGACGATGCCGTGCAAATCCCGCGCGGTTCGATCAAAACCGATTGGGAAGTGGAACTGGGCGTGGTCATAGGCCAGGGTGGCCGTTATATCGCCGAAGCCGACGCCATGGCCCACGTGGCGGGCTACTGCATCGTGAACGACATATCGGAACGCGAATACCAGTTGGAGCGCAGCGGTACCTGGGACAAGGGCAAGGGCTGCGACACCTTCGGCCCCTTGGGGCCCTGGCTGGTGACTGCCGACGAAATCCCCGACCCGCAGGCCCTGCGCATGTGGCTGGAGGTGGACGGCAAGCGCTACCAGGACGGATCGACCGCCACCATGGTCTACCAGGTGCCCTTCCTGATCAGCTACCTGAGCCGCTTCATGAGCTTGCAGAGTGGCGATGTGATCTCGACCGGCACGCCTCCCGGTGTCGGCATGGGACAGAAACCGCCAGTGTTTCTGCGCTCCGGCCAGACCATGCACCTGGGCATTGATGGCCTGGGCACGCAGACCCAGCTCACCGTACAGGCCTAGTACCGGGCGGCCGCTTTGCCGCCTAACCAGTCATTTGGGATAATTGGGGTCTATGTCTCTGCTCGACCACCAACTCGAACTCCTGGCCCCCGCACGCGATGCCGACATCGGCATTGAGGCCGTCAACCACGGTGCCGACGCCGTCTACATTGGCGGCCCGTCCTTCGGTGCACGCTCCAGCGCCGACAACAGCGTGGCCGACATTGCGCGCCTGGTGCGCCATGCCCACCGCTTCAACAGCCGCATCTTCGTCACGATGAACACCATCCTGCGCGATGACGAGCTGGAAGGCGCGCGCAAGCTGGCATGGCAGTTGTATGAGGCCGGTGCGGATGCGCTGATCATCCAGGACATGGGCCTGCTGGGAATCGATATGCCGCCCATCCAGCTGCATGCCAGCACCCAGACGGATATCCGCACCCCCGAGAAGGCCCGTTTTCTGCAGGACGCGGGTTTGTCGCAGATCGTGCTGGCACGGGAACTGACGCTCAAGCAGATCGCCGCCGTCCGCGCCCAGACCGACCCCGAGCGTTGCACGCTGGAGTTTTTCGTGCACGGCGCATTGTGCGTGGCCTACAGTGGCCAGTGCTACATCAGCCACGCCCACACCGGACGCAGCGCCAACCGCGGCGAATGCAGCCAGGCCTGCCGCCTGCCCTACCAGGTGGTGGACGACAAGGGCCGGTTCGTGGCGCATGACAAGCATGTGCTGTCCATGAAGGACAACAACCAGAGCGACAACCTGGCGGCCTTGGTGGACGCCGGTATCCGCAGCTTCAAGATCGAAGGTCGCTACAAGGACATGGGCTATGTGAAGAACATCACCGCCCACTACCGCAAGCTGCTGGACGAACTGATCGAGGTACGCCAATATTCGGACCAACCGCTGTCCCGCGCCAGCAGCGGCACCACCACCTTCACCTTCACGCCCGACCCCAACCAGAACTTCAACCGCGAGTTCACCGACTACTTTGTGCAGGGCCGCAAGGATGACATCGGCGCCTTCGACTCACCCAAGAACCCGGGCCAGGCCATCGGTTATGTGACCCAGGTCGGCCCCAACTGGGTGGAGCTGGAGTTGAGCGACAGGACCTTGGCCCTGCACAACGGGGATGGCCTGTGCTACTACGACCTGCAAAAGGAACTGGTAGGCTTGGCCATCAACCGCGCCGAGGCGGTCAACGCGGCCAGGGGCCGCTGGCGCGTGTTCCCTAAGGACGCCATCGCCAGCTTGAAGGATCTGCGCAAGGGACTGGAGGTCAATCGCAACCGCGATGTGGACTGGGTGCGCGTGCTGGAGAAGAAATCCAGCGACCGGCGCATCGGTGTCTGGGCCGCTCTGGCCGCCACGGCCCAAGGCATCACCCTCACCTACACCGACGAAGACGGCTGCCTGGGCACCGCCCGCACCACCCTGCCCGCTGAGCGCGCGAAGGATGCTGCCGTTGCCGACACCAACAACCGCAGCCAGATCGAAAAACTCGGCGCTACCATATTTGAAGCGCTTGACGTAGATTTGACGAGGGCTAGCGGCCAGTTTATTCCAGCCTCTACCCTCAACACCCTGCGCCGCGAGGCTGTGGAAGCCTTGGAAGCCACGCGGGCCAGGGCCCTGCAGCGCCTGCCCCGCGCAACACCCGTTGAGCCGCCCGCACCCTATCCGCAAGACAGTCTGAGCTACCTGGCCAATGTGCACAACCAACAGGCCCACGCCTTTTACGCCAAGCACGGCGTCAAGGTCATTGACGCAGCGTATGAGGACAACCAGGAGCTGGGTGAAGTCAGCCTGATGATCACCAAGCACTGCGTGCGCTTCTCTTTAAGCCTGTGCCCCAAGCAGGCCAAGGGCGTGGTCGGCGTGCAAGGGCAAGTCAAGGCTGAGCCCCTGCAACTGATCAACGGCAAGGAAAAGCTGACGCTGCGCTTTGACTGCAAACCCTGCGAAATGCACGTGGTGGGCAAGATCAAGACCTCGGTGTTAAACCAGGCCAAGAAGGAGCATGCGGGTGCGCTGGCAGAAGGCGTGCCGCTGGTTTTTCACAAAACAAGGCCCCGGCAGGAGTTTGGGCACTGAGTTGGGGCGGCTGGTGCTTGCCGTTCATCACGGTATTTACCCTAGGTATCACGCAGAAATGCAGTTCGTCACAAACCGGGTGCAATGGGTTTCTGGCGGAAATACATTCTCTTCAACGGGCCGCAGTGGTCCGAATCTGGAGAGATCAAAATGTTCACAGCCTCAAATCGCACATCCCGTTTGGCCGGTTTCGCCTTTGCCGTGTTGATGGCCGTCGCCGTCAATGGCAGCATGCTGATGAAGTTCGACAGTGTGGCCACAGCCGCTTCGCTGGCCCAAAGCGCCCAGGCTGGCAATGTGGCGGTGCTGGAAACCGTCACCATCGTCGGCCACCGCATCTAAGTCTTTGGAGCGACTGCCGTGAAGCTACTCCTGTTTATCGTGGGTTGGTTCATCCTGTTTACCTTGAGCTGGCCCTTGGCACTGCTGGCGCTGATCGTTTTACCCATAGTCTGGCTGATTTCACTGCCTCTGGCTTTGGTGGGTATCGGGGTCGGGGCGGTGTTTGCCCTGATCAAGGCCATTCTGTACTTGCCCGCCCGACTCTTGGGTCACCGCACCTGAAGGTATGACGGGCGCAACGGCCTCTCGCGCTTTAGCGCATGTGCTTGAACATTTTGGCCTGGAAGCGCTGCCCAATGCCCATCTGCCGTGGCCCCGGCACCAGCTCAAATGACTCGCCCATCTGAACCGATCCGGGCGTGTCCACCGACAGATAAAAACCGCAGAAACCGCTCTGCGCCATGGCCTTGACGGCGGTATTGAAACCCATGGCTGCGTTGAACTTGTAGCAGGGCTCGCGGGGCTGTTGAACCCGCAGCACGCAGTCGGCAAAGCGCAAAATGTCTCCCACCCACACATCTGCCTCCAGCAAGCCACTTAGCGTCAGGCTCTCACCCATGGAGCCCAAAGGCAGCGCGTCGTCGATGCCGGTCACGCCGGCCTGCAGGCGTTGCTGGCGCCAGAAGGCATAGTGTTCACTCGGATAGGCGTAGACGGCTTTATCCAGGCCACCGTGCACTGACGGGTCGGCCTGCTCATCACCCTTCAATCCCAGCGGTTGCACGGCTACCGGGCCTGTAAGACCCTCCTTGTGGATGGCCGTCAGGATGGAACGCCCGGCGATCATCACTTTGCGGGCTTGGCCGACTTGCACGCCGACCAGCGCCCTGCCCTGCGCTTGTGCTGTTGTCATCTACAGACTCACCGTTTCACAACTGGTGGTGCAACAACTCACCCTCCCGGTTCGAATAGCGCACCAGGGCGTCAAGCTTCTCAAACTGCACCACGGCAGAACGCTGGTGGTAGGCATGCTCCTTCAGCCAATCAAATTCCGCCTGCAGGGCCTTGCTATCGCCCACCCGCGTGTGCCACACTTTTTGCTCGGCGCCCCAGCGGTAGCCGCGGGCCTTGAGTTTGTCTTTGGCGTCGAAGGGGGCGTGGGTGGCCATCAGGCGGTAGCTGGGCCTATGGGCTTGTTCGATGAGGTGCGCCAGCCCGGTGTGCGGCAGCTGAGGCAAGCGCGCGGCCAGCACCGCGAGCAGCGCATGGCAATCCATCTCGGCCCGGTGGGCGTCGTAGAACCACCCCATGTCCTGCGCCAGGCTTTCCAGCTTGGATGAGCGCCGCCCCTGCGCCTTCCAGGGAATGTCTGCGAACGAGCAGGCCCAGGCCAGGCCTCGGAACTGTTCCATACGCATTTCGGCAAATGGGCGGTCAAAGCCCGCGTTGTGCGCAATCACCAAGTCCACGCCATCCAGCAGGCTTGCAATGCGCTCCTCGTCCAATCGCTGGCCCTGCACCATGGCGGGGGTGATACCGGTGATCTCCTGCACTTCCTTGGGTATGGGCATGCCCGGATCTTCGAGCCCGTCATAAACCTGAACCCCACCGACCGGCAAGCCAGTTTCCAGATCCACATCCACCCGCAGCAGCGCCAGCTCCATGATCTTGTCCCGGCTGTGCTCCAAGCCGGTCGTTTCAGTATCCAGGACAACGACGCGGCATACGCCCCGCCCTTCTCCGATGGCAGGCCACTCCAAGCGGGGGCGCAGGCGGCGCATGACCCTGTAGTCAGGGTGGGCGTCTAGCGCGGCGGCCATTGATTCAGTGTCTGCGGACTCCCTCGCAGCGGCAGCATCCGTCGGGAACGGAGGATCAGGGGTAATAAAGACTGGCGCCAGGCGCGGAGCGGCGACGGCGGCAATCTTGCCGCGTGGCGCGCGCTTCTTTGGAACCACTGGTTTGGTGGGAAGCTCTGCGACAAACGCAAAGTCAAGTTGGTCATTGGGGGACAAGGAACTACCTCATGCGTCAGGAAATGTCGCCATAGCGCAAAGGCCAAGCGGTTGGCACCATTATCATGGGCTACAGCCCGCTGCCCCGCCAGCACACCCTTTTTGTGATCACGCACCTCCCATGGCTACGCCCACGTCAACGTCGTCCAAACCTTCTGCTCCTAAGCCCTTGATGCCCCTCAAAGGCGTCCGCATCCTCAGCTTGGCATTGAACCTGCCAGGCCCCGCAGCGCTAATGCGCTGCCAGCAGATGGGCGCTACCTGCGTCAAGCTGGAGCCGCCCGCCCACCCCACAGCCCCCAAAGGCACATCGGGCGACCCTATGGGGCTGTACAACCGCAAGGCTTATGACACGCTGCACCAAGGCATGCGCGTCGCCCAAGTGGATTTGAAGTCCGAAAAAGGTCAGAAGGCCCTGCACCGCGAGCTGGCCAAGGCGGATGTGCTGCTGACCTCGTTTCGCCCCTCGGCTCTACAAAAGCTGGGGCTTGAGTGGAAGTCATTGCACAAGCTCTACCCTACGCTTTCCCTGGTCGCCATTTTTGGTGCTCCTGGGGCGCGGGCCGAAGAACCCGGCCACGACCTGACCTACCTCGCCGAAAACAATCTGGTCGGCGGCCTGGACCTGCCACCCACGCTATACGCCGATATGGGCGGCTCGTTGATGGCGTCCGAAGCCGTGCTGCAGGCCCGCCTGCTGCAGTTGCAAAAAGGTAAAGGCGTGCGCTTTGACATCGCGCTGTCGAACGCTGCCGGTTACCTAGCCCTGCCGCGCACCTGGGGGCTGACGACACCCGGTGCGGCGGTGGGTGGCGGCCATGCGGGATACCGCGTCTACCCGTGCAAAGACGGCCGTGTGGCCGTCGCCGCGCTGGAGCCACACTTTGCAGCGGCCTTGGCCAATGCCGTGGGATTGAAGGTGTCCAACATCATGGCCATGTTTGCCCCCGAAACCCATGCGGCGGTGGCCAGCTTCTTGCTGACGCAAACGCGCCAGCAATTGGACCGGTTGGCCACCGAGAAAGACATTCCCCTGCATACGCTGCAGTCCACCTAGCAGCACTTCAGCAACAAGTTCTTACAAATGCCCCTGGGCGTACGCGGGTTTACCAGCGTGACGCCTAGGTGACAGCGCTCTATTATTCGTAAATAGCACGACCGTGCTATTTACGACCTCCCTGTCTGCCGTCAAACGCGGCCCGCGTCGGGAGTCACACGACGACCCGCACCAAGACCGTCGCAATCTGATTGATTCAATCGGACTCGCATCGCCAGGTCATCCAGCCATTGCACCGGCTCCTCGCTTCGCGCGCGGGCTGCATGGTGGCGCAGCCCTGGGCGCGTGTCCCTCGTTTTGCAAATTCATTCACAAGACAAGGAGAAGAGAAAGTGCGCAATCCATTCATTTCCAGACTGTTGTCGGCGGCGCTGGCCCTGTGCCTGCTGCTATCCGCCACGGGCACGGCCCACGCATGGGTCAACGGCGATACCAAGACCAAGTACCCCATCGTGCTGGTACCGGGCGTGATGGGCTTCGACACCCTGTTCGGCTCGGTCGAGTATTTCTACAAGGTGGCCGACGGTATACGCGACTACTCGGGCGGGCAGAAGACCTACAACGTCTCCCTCTCGGCTTGGATGTCGACCGAAGAACGCGGCGTGGCGCTGAAGAGCGAACTCACCCGCATTCTGAAGACCCACTATGGCGTGACCACGCTGACCCCCGCCCACAAGGTCAACATCATCGCCCACAGCCACGGCGCCACTACCTCCCGCGTGGCAGCCAGCTTGATGCAGGACAACATCGCCTCGCTGACCACCGTAGCCGGCCCTCACTACGGCACGCCTATGCCCGACTACGCGGTCACCCTGCCCAAGCCCGTGCTGATGGCGGCCATTGCTGGCATCAACGTGGCCGGTAGCGTGGTGGCGCTGTTCAGCGGCCGTTTGGATTGGTTGTTCCAGCAAAACGCCAATGGCGTGCTCAACGACTTCACCCAGGCCGGCATGAAGCAGTTCAACACCAAGTACCCCAGCGCGGGCGTGCCAGTGGGCGGTAGCTATGGCACCAAGCAATACGGTGCAGACGCCACGGCCCTGGGCAAATGGGCTGGCAACGGCTTGGGCGCCGAGAAACCGATGACCGACCCCAATGCCATCCTGTTCTACTCGTTCACGGGCAACACCCACAACGACACCTTCACCGCACCGGGCTTCCCCATCGTCACCGATCCGGCGGACTGGGCCTTGCTGGTGATACGCAAATTCGGCAATTGGTATGGCTACACCGGCGATGCGGACTCTTTCATCCCGGTCTCCAGCGCCCGCTTTGGCAAGACCATTTCCGACAGCTACTGGTGGAACCACGTCGACGAGCAAAACCAGACCTTGGGGCTCCTAGGCTGGGGCGCTGCCGACCCAGTAGCGGTGTACCGCGCCCACGCCAACCGCTTGATGCTGGCTGGACGCTGAGCCATGAACGCGAAGCAACGCGTTTACGTGGGCGCGCTGGTCATCATGGGACTAGGCGGAGCCCTCAAGCACTTTGCCAAGGATGTGCCGGCACAGACAGCCCCAACCCCGCCGCACTGGGGCTCCACGGCGGCCAACGGCGACTTCGTCAAAGCGAGGCTGGACCTTCCGCCCGCTGCAGGCGGCCGCATCCTGCGGTTCAGCACGCTGGAGGAATACGAGGCCGTGTCCCAATACGGCCGCCTTCCAAACTCGCTGACGGGCTTGCGTGTCAACTGGAACATCATGGCCAACGCAAACGGCAAGCTGGTCGTCTCGCGCGACCTGGCCGCACTGTTCGAGTTCTTCCTATCCTCGCACACCGAGGAGGGCCTGCCCACCTCGCTGGCGCGGATCGCCGAGTACCTGAGGGGCACGCTGCCCGAGGCCGCCGCCCAAGAGGCGCTGGACATCCTGCGCGCCTACTTGGCCTACAAGCAAGGGCTGACCCGCTTCGCACCACCACAAGACCGCGTGTTCACCGGCAACCAGAGCGAAGACCTCATCGCAACGGTTAGCGATGTCAAGGCGGCGATGAACCAGCGCATGGCGGCCCGGCGCCAGTTTCTGGGGGCAGAGGTGGCCGACGTCTTCTTCAAGGACGACGAGGCATATGACGCCTACACCATCAAACGGCTCGAAGCGGAAAGCAACGCCTCTTTGAGTGCGGCGGACCGGGAGGCGCAGATCGCACAGGCCGAGCAGCTGCTGCCGACGGAAAAGCGCGAACGGGTTCAGCAGGAACGCAAAGAGGCGATGCTGAACCAGCGCATAGTGGCGTTGCAGGCGCAGGGTGGCAACGAAGAGGCCATCCACAACCTGCGGACCGAACTCTATGGCCAAGCAGAAGCCAACCGCCTCGCCGCCATCGACCAGGAGCAAGCCGCATGGACACAGCGCCTGCAGAACTACCGTGACGCCAAAGACGGTGTGCTGCGCCAAACAGCGCTGAGCGCCGAAGCCAAGGCCACGGCGATAGAGCGCTTGGAGCAAACCAACTTCAACGCCGAAGAGCTGCGGGAGGTCAAGATTCTGGAGTCCGCGCGTGGCCAGAATACCTCCAATGGGAAGACCAGCTAGCCGCCTTAGCGGCTAAGCCCCACGCCGGCCCCACAAGGGTTCGGCGATATGGAGGTCAGGCATGGCTTGACAATAGACCGACCGGTCTATAGAATTCAAGCCATGCCCACCTCAACCGACGCATCCCCAACCAACCCGCCAGGCACCCGCGAGCGCCTGATCGCCGCCATGCAAGACGCCCTGCGCCACAAGGGCTACCACGGCGTGGGCCTCAAGGAATTGCTGGATGTGGCCCAGGCACCCAAGGGCGTGCTGTACCACCATTTCCCCGGCGGCAAGGCCGAACTGGCCGTGGCGAGCATCGAGGCCGTCATCGCGCAGATCACCACAGGCCTGGACAAGCTGACGCAGCGCTATCCCGACGTGGTACAGGCGCTGGAGGCCTGGATGACATCGGCGCAAAAGGCATTGGCCGTCAGCGGCTACGAACGCGGCTGCCCGCTGGCCACCATCGCGCTGGAGTCCGCCCCCGACGACATCGCCATCCGCCAGACCCTGGCCACCGGCTTTGCCGCCATCCGCGAACGCCTGGGTCATACCCTGCAACAGGCCGGGATCGATGAAGCCCGCGCCCACAGCCTGGCCGCGCTCACGGTGTCGGCCTACGAAGGTGCCCTGGTGCAAGCCCGCGTGGCCGGCAACGTGGACGCCATGCAGGCCACGTCAAAAGCCCTTTTAGACCTCGTTCGCCTGAGCCTTCCGGCTGCCGCGCGCTGAGCACGACTGTTTTTTCTGGAGAGCACCATGACCACTTCCCAGTCCCCCCAACCCGAAACCCTCACCCTTCGCACGGCAGACGGCTATGCCATCACCGCACTGCGCTACGCGGCCACGGCCCCACTGCGCGGGAACTTGGTCGTTGGCGGTGCCACCGGGGTGCCGCAGGGCTTCTACCGCAACTTCGCCACCTTCGCGGCCAGCCAGGGTTACACCACGCTGACGCTGGACTACCGTGGCATAGGCCTGTCCAAGCCGGCAACGCTACGCGGCTTTCGCATGCACTACCTGGACTGGGCGCGCCACGACCTGAGCGCTGCGGTGGATGCCATGGCCAGCGACACGGTGCCGCTGTTCATGATCGGCCACTCCTTCGGCGGCCATGCCTTTGGCCTGCTGCCCAACCACCGCAAGGTGGCCCGCTTCTACACCTTTGCTACCGGCGCCGGCTGGCACGGCTGGATGCCCGCGCTGGAGCAGTTGAAGGTGCAGGTGATGTGGCGCTTCCTCGGCCCGCTGATGACATGGTGGAAGGGCTATCTGCCCTGGAGCAAGCTGGGCATGGGCGAGGACCTGCCAATGGGTGTCTACAAGGACTGGAAGCACTGGTGCAGCTACCCCCGCTACTTCTTCGACGACCCGACCATGGGCGCACAGGTGCAAGACCTGTTTGACGATGTGACCACGCCCATCGTCGCCGCCAACGCCACAGACGACCTGTGGGCACCACCCGCATCGCGCGATGCCTTCATGGCCGGCTACCGCTACACCAATCTGCAGGCGGTGGACATCGCTCCCAACACCCGCGGCCTGGGTGCTATTGGTCACATGGGCTACTTCCGCCGCGCGGCCCAGCCTCTGTGGGAAGACGCGCTGCGCTGGTTTGGTGAGTACCGAAAACCGATTGCAAGCGCCCTGCACGCCTGAAATCCATGGCGCTTACCATCCCTGCCGCGCAAGCCTTCTCCACCCTGGTGCACGGCCGCCGCAGCGTGCGCGACTTCTTGCCCACGCCCATTCCCCAGGCTGCGCTGGACGCGGTGCTGGCCGATGCCAATGCTTCGCCCAGTTGGTCCAATACCCAGCCTTACCGCATCGCCATTGCCACTGGCTCGGTGCGCGACCGGCTGCAAGCGGAACTGTCCACCCGCTTCGACAAAGGCATGGCCGCACAGCGCGGCGGCTGGCTGGGCAAGCTCAAACTGCTGGTCACGCGCGATGGCCTGCCCGATGGCGACTTCGTCACCAACTTCGAATATCCACAAGACCTGCAACCCCGCCGCCGCGCCACCGGCCACGGCCTGTACGAGCTGCTGCGCATTGGCCGCAAGGACCATGCGGCACGGGAAGCGCAGATGCGCAAGAACTTTGAATTCTTTGGCGCCCCAACCGCCATCTTCGTGTTTGTGCACAGCGGCCTGCGTGAGTTCTCAGTGTTGGACGCCGGCATTTATGTGCAGACGCTGATGCTGTCCGCCCATGCCCACGGCCTTGGCACGTGCGCCCAAGGGGCCTTGGCCACCTGGGCGGGTCCGGTACGCCATGCCTTTAACATACCCAAGCCCTACAAGCTGATCTGCGGCGTGTCCATGGGCTATGCCTCAGACCATGCGGTGAATGGCTTTAACCCTGGGCGCAGTCAGGCGTCGGAGTTGCTTCTCCGACAATCGCTATCAACTTAATAGCTGCATCCGCATATTTGACGAGGAACACACCCTTCTCGGCGTAGAGCCCTAGAATCCATCCGCAGAAAAGGGTGGTATTCAATGAAGAAATGTGTGGCAATCGCTTTGCTGGGCATCGCGATGGCATCCCATGCTGCGGAGGGATTCAACTGCAGCGAGGCCCGGTCCCGCATGGGCTTGAAAACCGGTGAGGCGCTGGCCGAAGAAAAGTTGGCGTCACTCCGGGACAAATCTCGCGGCAATCAGGCAAAAACTGAACCGTGGCTTGGGCTGTTGTATGCCTGTGGTCTGGGCGTCCCCCGCGATGTCAACGAGGCGGTTCGCATATGGGAGCAAGCCCACTCCCAAGGGGACACAACGGCGACCGAGCTTTTGATCACGCTGTATTCAGGAAATCTTGACGTTCCTTACGATGGGGCTAAGTTGTCGTATTGGATTCAAACCGGCGCGAACGCCGGCCATGCAGGCTCACAGGCCGCATTGGGTCTGCTGCACTACCAAGGGATGTTCGCCGCGAAAGACGATGCGGTTGCCGAACGTTGGTTGTTGAAGGCCGCAGCACAAGGCCAGGAAAAGGCTTACGCGTTCTTGGGCGGTTTCTATTTTTCCAAAAAAATGTATGCCGAGGCCCTTCGCTGGTTCACTTTAGGGGCTGCGGTTGGAAATGCCCACGCCCAGGTCGGCATGGGGGCGTTGTATTCCGGAGGATTTGGTGTCGCCAGGGATCACAGCCGCGCCTTGCACTGGTGGAACATTGCCGCCGAGAAGAAAACTCCCGCTGCCCAATTTGCTCTGGGCACGGCCTATGCAAACGGCTGGGGCGTGCCCAAGGACAGCGCCCAAGCCGTGCGCTGGTTCCAACTTGCCGCAGAACAAGGCTCGGCCGCTGCACAGGAATCTTTGGCGAGCGCCTACGAATTCGCCGACGGCGTACCACCCGACGCGCAAGCAGCCCAGAAATGGAGAAAGCAAGCGGCAAACAACCTGCAACATGCAGACCCCGGCAATATGCGCCTGTACCCAGACTGCTGCATGGAGGACTCCAAGCGGGCACTGGCAGAGGCTTCCAAACCGTATAGGCTGGACGCGGCATCCGGGAGCAGTGAATCGCAAGTGGTGCTGGCACGCTTTCTGTTGCGCAACAAGAATACGGACGAAGCCCTCACGTGGTACCAACGCGCAATCGCACAAGGCAGCGCCGCCGCCCTGGAAGAGCTGGGCACTATCTACATGGTCGGCCTGGGTCTGCCCGCCAATACCGAGCAAGGTTTGAAATTCAGCCGCCTCGCGGCAGAAAAGGGCCGCACTATAGCGCAGGCCCGTCTGGCCGACACCTACCGAAAGGGCATCTTTGTGCGCCAGAGCTTTGTAGCTGCATACGCCTTGTACGCCATTGCACGATCAGGCGACACCGGCATGGACCGTTTGCTGAGTCCGCAACAAACGGCACTGGAAGCGGCCATGAGCGAAAGAGATGTCAGCCGCGCCAAACAGTTGGCGCGGGACATGGCCGTCCCGGGCGCATTCCTGACAGCACTAGACAAAGCGACAACCCCGTGAACCGGCCAAGACGCGAAACATTGGACTACTCCACAGATTGAGGACACATATGGCAATCTCTTTCCGGCAGCTGCATGTTGCAGCCCTGCTCCTGACAACAAGCTTCACGGTTTTTGGCGCAACAGCTCCGGTCAAAACCGAATACAAGATCGACAAAGCCCCCAGTTGGGTCACCCCCGTTGTGCCAGACCTGCAGACGGAGCCCTCCGCCCAGCAAATCAGTGGTGGCGTTTCCTATTTGCTGGTGGATCGGCAGGTCCAGGTTAAAGGGAAGACCAAGCAGTCCTACAGCCATATCGCGACCAAGATCGTGAACGATAGCGGATTGGAAAGCACTTCCAACATCGAAATCCGCTTCGACCCCTCCTACCAGACGTTGGTCCTGCATGCCGTCAACGTCCGGCGAGGCGACAAAATTCTGCCCAAGCTGGCGCCCGCGGCGATCAAGATTCTGCAGCGGGAAAGCTCGCTGGAACAGTTGATCTTTGATGGCACCAAAACAGCCAATCTCTTTCTCGAGGACGTGCGCGTTGGTGATGTGGTGGAGTATGCGTATTCGGTAAGTGGCAGCAACCCGGTGTTTGGGAATCGCCACTACGGTCGCTTCGATCTCCAATGGGGCGTCCCAGTGCAACAGGTATATGCCCGGTTGTTGACCGAACCCGGCAGAGAGCCAGAGATCAAACTGCTCAACATGCAACAACAGGCCACGGTCCGGGCCCTCGGCGGCATGGAGGAGCGCGAGTGGAACCTCAAGGACGTCGCAGCGGTGCGTTACCGGGAAGACACTCCAGCCTGGTATGACCCCCTCTCCAATGTGCAATGGAGCGACTTCAAAGACTGGAACGCCGTGGCGCAATGGGGAGCCCCTTTGTACAAGACTCCTGCCCAATTGCCCAAGGAGCTTACGGCCGAAGTGGACCGAATTGGCCACACCTTCAGCACCATAGAGGACCAGGCGGTTGAAGCTCTGCGTTACGTACAGAAAAATGTGCGCTATATGGGCGTAGAAGTAGGCCCGGGCTCCCACGCTCCCAGCCCACCAGATGTGGTGCTGTCCCGTCGATTCGGCGACTGCAAGGACAAGACGCTGCTGACGCTCACCTTGCTGAAGGCACTGGGCATAGATGCCCACGCCGCCTTGGTCAACAGCAAAAAACGGCGCGGCATTGCAGACATGCAAGCCTCGCCAGGCGCCTTTGACCATGTCATCGTCCATGCCAAGCTCGGTGACAAGACTTATTGGCTGGATCCCACACTGCCGCCACAACAGGGTGGCATTCGCGATATTTCGCAAGCCAACTTTGGTTTTGCCATGGTATTGGACCCCGCTCAGCAAGGCCTGACCGCCATGGGGTCGGGGCCGGCGACAACCTATACCCGCAAGGTGTTGGCAGTGTTTGACAGCAGCGCAGGCTGGCAAAAGCCGGTGCCCTTCACAGTGACCAGCTACCTGGAGGGCGGAAGCGCAGAACGCATGCGCAGCACACTGGCCAAGGAATCGTCAGAAAACTTGCAACAGAAACTGACCAACTATTTCGCGCGCTACTACACCGGCATTCAATTGGTGCGCCCTTTTGAAGTCCAGGACAACAAGACAACCAACCAATTGGTCATGACCGAGTACTACGTCATCCCCGATTTCTGGAAGACGGCCCGAGAAGACCGGGCAGAGAGCTATGCTGCCATCCCCGACATCCACGAACTGCTGAAGATACCGCAAAACACCGTGCGCACGGAACCCATGGCCTTGGCCCACCCGGTGGATATCAGCCAAACGACCTACTTTCTGGTCCCCAAACAATGGGCATTGAAGGGAGCAAACACCAAGGTAACCGATGCGGTCTTCGAATACCAAAGTGACTCCAGCGTCGAACCCGGACGCCTGACCATGGTGGACCGCTATCGCACGTTGTCAGATGCCATAGAGCCACAGAACATGACGAGCTATCTCGCCAACATCAAGAAGGCACGCGACTTCCTGGGCTACACCATCACACGGTCCACCAAGAACCCGGACTAATCGCCGGGCCTGGTCCCATACGCTTGCCCTAACGAGGCTTGCGTGTTGTCGGCTTGACCGTCTGCCGCCCTGCTCCGTTGTCACGCGGTGGCAGGCCGGTGTGACGGGTCAGGATCAAGCCCTTGGTCGGTTTCACCGGCTTGGCAGGTGCGGCGGTCGAATTCTTCTTGCGCGCGCTCTGGTAACCGCCATCCCCCAAAGGTTGGAAGGTGGGGATCAGGTGGTGCTTGCCGTTGCCCACTAGGTCGGCGCGGCCCATGGCCTTCAGGGCCTCGCGCAACAGCGGCCAGTTGTTCGGGTCGTGGTAGCGCAAGAAGGCCTTGTGCAGGCGGCGGCGCTTTTCGCCACGGACGATGTCCACGGTTTCGTCTTCGCTCTCGGCCGTGCGGTGCACGCGCTTGAGCGTGTTGCGGCCTGAGTGGTACATGGCCGTGGCCGTGGCCATGGGGCTGGGGTAGAAGGTCTGCACCTGGTCGGCGCGGAAACCATTCTTCTTCAGCCAGATCGCCAGGTTCATCATGTCTTCATCGGTGGTGCCCGGGTGGGCGGCGATGAAGTAGGGAATCAGGAACTGCTTCTTGCCGGCTTCGGCGCTGAATTTCTCGAACAGCGTCTTGAACCGGTCGTAGCTGCCAATGCCCGGCTTCATCATCTTGGTCAGCGGGCCCTGCTCGGTGTGCTCGGGCGCAATCTTCAGGTAGCCGCCCACGTGGTGCTGCACCAGTTCCTTGACGTATTCGGGGCTCTTGACGGCCAGGTCGTAGCGCAGACCGGAACCGATCAAAATCTTTTTGACACCGCGCAGCGCACGGGCACGGCGGTAGATCTTGATCAGCGGGCCATGGTCGGTGGTCAGGTTCTGGCAGATGCCGGGGTAGACGCAGCTGGGCTTGCGGCAGGCCGCTTCGATCTCGGGGCTGCGGCAGCCCAGGCGGTACATATTGGCCGTGGGGCCGCCCAGGTCGGAGATGGTGCCGGTGAAGCCCTTGACCTTGTCGCGAATGTCTTCCACCTCTTTGATGATGGATTCTTCCGAGCGGCTCTGGATGATGCGGCCTTCGTGCTCGGTGATCGAGCAAAAGGTGCAGCCGCCAAAGCAGCCACGCATGATGTTGACCGAGAAGCGGATCATCTCCCAGGCTGGGATCTTGGTGGCATGGTCGTGGCTGCCGTTCTCGTCCGCATACAGCGGATGCGGGCTGCGCGCATACGGCAGGTCGAACACGAAATCCATCTCGGCAGTGGTCAGCGGAATGGGGGGTGGGTTGATCCACACATCGCGCGCGGTCACGCCCTCGCCGTGGGCCTGCACCAGGGAACGGGCATTGCCCGGATTGGTCTCCAGGTGCAACACGCGGTTGGCGTGGGCGTAGAGAATGGGGTCGCTCTTGACCTGCTCGTAGCTCGGCAGGCGGATGACCGAGCGTTCACGCGGCGGCACCTTGTATTTGCCCAGGCCGTGCAGCGCTGGATTGGGTACGAAAGTCAGGGGCTTGATGCTGTCGTTGACGGGAACGCTTATGCCATTTTGGCCTGTAGCCCTCGTCAGAACTGAATCACCCGCTTCGTTTTTTATAGCACCGCTGGCGACATCCTTCTCGGCATCCTCTTTCGCGCAGGTGCTGCCCTGGCCGGCCGCCTGCTCGGATGTGGTCATGTAAGGGTTGATGTGCGACTCGACCCGGCCCGGCTCGTCCACGCTGGTGGAATTGATCTCGATCCAGCCCTTGCCCGTCTCATCATCCGGGCGGCGAACAAAGGCGGTGCCGCGCACATCGGTGATTTTTTCGACCGGCTCCTTGGCCGCCAAGCGGTGGGCGATTTCGACGATGGCGCGCTCAGCATTGCCGTACAGCAGCAGATCGCACTTGGCGTCCACCACCACACTGCGGCGCACCTTGTCGCTCCAATAGTCGTAATGGGCGATGCGGCGCAGGCTGCCTTCGATGCCGCCCAGCACAATGGGCACGTCCTTGAAGGCTTCGCGGCAGCGCTGGCTGTAGACGATGGCCGCGCGGTCGGGTCGTTTGCCGCCCACGTCACCGGGGGTGTAGGCATCGTCGCTGCGAATCTTGCGGTCGGCCGTGTAGCGGTTGATCATGGAATCCATGTTGCCGCTCGTCACGCCCCAGAACAGGTTTGGCTTGCCCAGCGCCTTGAAAGCGTCGGCGCTGGACCAATCGGGCTGGGCGATGATGCCCACGCGAAAGCCCTGGGCCTCCAGCATGCGGCCAATCACCGACATTCCGAAACTGGGGTGGTCCACATAGGCATCGCCGGTGACGATGATGATGTCGCAGCTGTCCCAGCCGAGCTTCTCCATTTCGGCCCGACTCATGGGCAGGAAGGGCGCTGTGCCGAAGCGGGCGGCCCAGTACTTGCGGTAGCTGGTCAGCGGCTTGGCGGCGCGCGCGAAAAAGGAGACGTCGACTGGGGCGTTCATGGTGCTTTCGGGGTAACCCGCTATTTTAAGGTTTTACACGTAACACTGCACAGAAAGTGGGCAGTTGGTGTAAACCACCGCGAATTTGGCCAGGCGCAGCCCGTAGAATGAAATTTTGCTTTTCCGAGGATGCATCCATGAAGAAACTACTGCTGGCCATCGTTTTGGGGGCCTTGGGCACCGCGTCTTTTGCCCAGGGCAAGGACCTGAAAGTCGCCATTGACCCCACTTATGAGCCCTTCACCTACAAGGTGGACGGCAAGCCAGCCGGTTTTGACGTGGACATTGCCAACGCCCTGTGCGAGCAGATCAAGCGCAAATGCGTGTTCGTGGAACAGGGCTGGGACAGCATGATCCCGGGCCTGATGGCACGCAAATACGACGTCATCATCAGCTCCATGTCCATCACCGATGACCGCATGAAGCAGATCGACTTCACCGACAAGTACTACAACACCCCCACCCGCATCGTCACCAAGAAAGACTTCAAATACGCTGGCCCCGCCTCGCTGAAGGGCAAGAAGATTGGCGTGTTGAAGGCCAGCGTTCAAGAGAAGTACGCGCTGGGCGAGCTCAAGACCGTCGGCGTGGACGTGGTTTCGTATGACGCCCAAGACCAGGTCTACCTGGACATCCGTGCCGGCCGCCTGGATGGCACCGTGGCCGACCATGTGGAGGTGACCGGCGGTTTCCTGAGCAAGCCCGAGGGCAAGGACTATGAGCTCAAGGGCGAAGAATTGACCATCCCCAAATACTTTGGTTATGGCGCCGGCATTGGCCTGCGCAAGGGCCAGGACGCGCTGAAGACCGAGCTGAACGCCGCCATCAAGGCGCTGCGCGGCAATGGCGTCTACAAGAAGATCAACGACAAGTACTTCAAGTTCGACGTCTACGGCAAGTAAGCCACCGCCACGCGAACCTGTTCAAGCATGAACGCCTACGTATCTGCCATTCTGCAGGGCGCGGTGCTGACGGTGGGGGTGTCGATAGCGGCGCTGCTGGTGTCCATAGTGCTAGGCCTGCTAGGTGCCGGCGCCAAGCTCTCCGGCCGGCGCGTCTGGGTGGGACTGGCCACCGCCTACACCACCGTCATCCGCGGTATCCCTGATCTGGTGCTGATGTTGCTGATCTTTTATGGCGGCACCATTGGCATCAACAATGCGCTGGAATGGATGGGCAGCGAGGCCACGGTGGACATCAACCCACTGGTAGCTGGTGTGCTGACGCTGGGCTTCATCTACGGCGCCTACATGACCGAGACCTTCCGCGGCGCCCTGCTGTCCATACCCAAGGGCCAGGCCGAAGCTGCCTGGGCGTTTGGCATGGGCCGCACCCAGACTTTTGTACGCATCACCGCGCCGCAAATGGTGCGCTACGCCCTGCCCGGCTTCACCAACAACTGGTTGGTGCTGATCAAGGCCACGGCCCTGGTCAGCCTGATCGGCCTGCAGGAAATGACCTACGCCGCCAAGCAAGCCAGTGCGGCCACGCGCTCGCCGTTCATGTTCTTCCTGTTCACGGCAGGGCTGTTTCTGGTCTACACCACGGTTTCGCTGTTTGTGCTGCGCCGGCTGAACGCCCGCTTCAGCCTGGGTGCCAAGCGGGGAACGCTGTAAATGAATTTTTCCGTTTTGTTTGAGGCGCAAAACATCGCGCTGTTTGGCACCGGCATAGCCACTACGCTGACGCTGCTGTTTGCGTCGCTGGCCGTGGGCGCCGTCATGGCGCTGGTCTTTGCACTGTTGCTGACCGGCCCCTGGGCACCGATGCGCTGGCTAGTAGGTGCCTATACCTATGTGATACGCGGCACGCCGCTGCTGATCCAGGTCTACCTGATCTACTACGGGCTGGCCCAATTGGAATGGATCCAGGCCCGCTGGGACACCGTGTGGCCCTGGACGCATTTCAAGGAGCCCTTCTTCTGCGCACTGCTGTCCTTTGCGTTGAACACGGCCGGCTACACCGCCGAGATGCTGGCTGGTGCGATCCGCGAAACCAGCGCTGGCGAAATCGAAGCGGCCCAGGCCTATGGCATGAGCCGCTTCAAGCTAATGCTGCGCATCGTGCTGCCCAGCGCACTGCGCCGCACCCTGCCCGCCTACAGCAACGAAGTGGTCATGATGCTGCACGCTACCAGCCTGGCCAGCGCCGTGCCCTCTTTGGTGGATGTGACCGCCGCCGCCAGCAGCATCTACGCCACCTACTACTTGCCGTTTGAGGCCTATCTGGCCGCCGCCGCCATCTACCTGGTGGCCTCGTTCTGCCTGATTGGGCTCTTCAAATTCAGCGAACGGCATTTGCTGGCCTACCTGGCGCCGCGCACCCACTGACACTAGCACCAGACCCGAACATGCAACGCCTAGACCATCCTCTGTTGTCGCCCAGCCTGGGCAGCTACAAGACGCTGAGCAGCTTCCACTTCGGCACACCGGGGCGTGGCCCCAAGGTCTACATACAGGCCAGCCTGCATGCCGAAGAACTGCCCGGCATGCTGGTGGCCCACCACCTGCGCGCGCTATTGGAAGCGGCCGATGCGGCCGACCAGATATTGGGCGAGGTGGTGTTGGTCCCTGTGGCCAACCCCTTGGGCTTGGCCCAGCGCGTGGACCACAAACCCATGGGCCGCTTTGACCTGGATACATCCGAAAACTTCAATCGCTACTACCCGGACCTTGCTGCCGTGGTGTGGCCGGTCATCCAGGACCGCTTGACGGCTGATGCACAGGCCAATGTGGCCACGGTGCGCCGTGCCATAGGCCAGTACCTGCAGCAAGACTGGAAGCCCGACACCGAATTGCAGAGCCTGCGCCACCGTCTGCTGTCACTGTCGTACGACGCCGACTACGTGCTGGACCTGCACTGCGACTGCGAGTCCGTGATGCACTTCTACACCGAAGAAGCCTGCTGGCCGCAGTTCGAACCCCTGACCCGCTTCCTGCAATGCCAGGCCATCCTGCTGGCCAAGAACTCGGGCAGCGGTCCGTTTGACGAATGCCTGTCCGGCATCTGGTGGCGCCTGGCCGAAAACCTGGCCGCGGCCGGCAACCCGGCCCCAATGCCTCAGGGCTGCTGCAGCACCACCATTGAGTTGCGTGGTGAGACCGATGTGAGCCACACACTGGCGCAGCCCGATGCGCAGGCCCTGCTCGCCTACCTGCAGCACCTGCAGGTGGTAGCCGCTACGCAAGCGCCGACCGTGCCGCCCGCGCGCTGCCAGGCCACACCCTTGGCTGGGTCAGAAACCCTGAACGCCCCCTGCGCCGGTGTGGTGGTCTTTGCTGCCGAAGTCGGGCAAATGCTGCAAGTCGGAGACCTGGTGGCCGAGGTCATTGACCCCATTGCCAACCGCAGCCAGCGCGTGCTCGCGGGTGTCGCGGGCCTGCTATATGCCCGCGTGCGCGACCGCTATGTGACCACGGGCGGCGAGCTGGGCAAGATTGCCGGCGCCGTTGCCTTCAAAACCGGTGAACTGCTGGGTGCCTGACACCCACCCACACCGCTCCCCTCTTACCTTTTCCAATTTCTCCTCCATGACGACGCCACAGCCGCTCAAACTCCAGGTTGACAACATCCACAAACGCTTTGGCAGCAATGAGGTGCTCAAGGGCGTTTCGCTCTCGGCCCATGCAGGCGACGTCATCAGCATCATTGGCAGCTCCGGTTCGGGCAAGAGTACCTTTCTGCGCTGCATCAACCTGCTGGAAAAACCGCACGAGGGCAGCATTGCGGTAGCCGGTGAAACGCTGAACCTGACCAAACAAGCCAATGGCGAACTGGGCGCTGCCGACCCCAAACAACTGGCCCGTTTGCGCACCAAGCTGGCCATGGTGTTCCAGCACTTCAATTTGTGGGCCCATATGACGGTGCTGCAAAACATCATCGAGGCCCCTGTGCACGTATTGGGTGTGCCCAAGGACCAGGCCATAGAAACCGCCCGCAAATACCTGGCCAAAGTGGGCCTGCCCGGCAAGGAAGACAGCTACCCCGCCCACCTGAGCGGCGGCCAGCAGCAGCGCGTGGCCATAGCCCGGGCACTGGCCATGGAGCCCGAGGTCATGCTCTTTGACGAACCCACCAGCGCGCTGGACCCCGAACTGGTGTCCGAGGTGCTGAAAGTCATGCAAAACCTGGCGCAAGAGGGCCGCACCATGGTCGTGGTGACCCACGAAATGGGCTTTGCCCGCGAGGTGTCCAAGCACTTGATCTTTTTGCACCAAGGTCGCATCGAAGAGCAAGGCCACCCCGCCACGGTGCTGGCCGCGCCCAAGAGCGAACGGCTGCAGCAATTCCTGGCGGGTAGCCTCAAGTAAGCGAGGCAGGAGCGTGCAGTTTGGCCATCCACCACGACTTATCCACGCTGTTTGACCTCCTGCCCATCGGGGCCTACCGTTCCGACGCGGGCGGAACCATCGTGCGCCTCAATGCGGCGTTGGCGCGCCTCAATGGCTTCGCAGATGAGGCCGAATGCCTGGCCTATCCGCGCACCCTGGGCGCAGACTCTTACGTGCAGCCCGGCCGACGCCAGCAGTTCCGCGACATTCTGGAAGCCCAGGGCCAGGTGACCGATTTCGTGTCCGAGACCTACCGGCTCAAGACCGGCGAGCGCATCTGGGTGCGCGAACATGCCCACCTGGTGCGCGACGCCCAGGGCAACACGCTGTACATCGAAGGCACCATCGAAGACATCACGCGCGAGCGCACCGCCACGCTGTCCCTGCAGCACAGCGAAAACCTGCTGCGCAATGTGCTGGAGACCATACCCGACCGGGTCTGGCTCAAGGATACCCGGGGCATACACCTGGCTTGCAACGGCGCCTTTGCCGAACACGTAGGCACCACCACCGACCAGATCATCGGCACCGACGACGCCCATTGGTTTGGCGCAGAAGCTGCCCAGGATTTCGTGGGTGCCGACAGCATCGTCATCGAGACCGGCCAATCGCTGGCACTGGAAGGCTCCATGCCCTCGCCCACGCACACCGACCCCACCATCTACGAGGTCATCAAGACCCCGATGCGCGGGGCCGACGGACAGATCATCGGCGTGCTGGGCATGGGCCGCAATATCCAGGCCCGCAAGGACACCGAGGCCCAGCTGCGTGATGCCACCGAGCAACTGGAGCTGGCCCTGATGGGCGCCGACCTGGGCCGCTGGGACCACGACCTCAGCATAGAGAAAGGTTACTACCTGGACGAGCGCTCCTGCGCCATGCTGGGCCGCGATGCCGCCGAGAGCCGCCACGGCCGGGCCTGGGGCCACCTGATACACCCCGACGACCTGCCCGGCACGCTAGACGCCATGCGCGCCCACCTGAGCGGCGCCCTGCCCGCCTACGAGGCCGAGTACCGCGCCCGCCACACCGACGGCCACTGGGTCTGGATGGGCAACCGTGGCAAGGTGGTGCAATTTAGCGAAGCTGGCAAACCACTGCGCATGGTCGGCACGCTGATGGACATCTCCAAGCGCAAGCTGGTCGAAAACGAGCTACTGGCCACCCAGTCTGAGCTACAAGCCACGCTCAAGGCCCTGCCCGACCTGGTGTTTGAATTCAGCAGCGACGGGCATTACCGCGTCATCCACAGCCACGATACACAGGAGCTGGTACAACCCGCCGCCCAGCAGATCAACAAGCTGGTCACAGAGGTGCTGCCGCAGGAGGCGGCCGACATCTTCTTGTCCGCATTGCGGGAGGCCATGGACACCGGCCGCTCGGCGGGCAAGCACTACAGCCTGCAGTTGGCCCATGGCAAGCAGTGGTTTGAGCTGTCGGTGGTTCGCAAGCCCACGCCGGTAGGCGAAGAAGCACGCCTCATTGCGATTGCCCGCAATATCACCGAGCGCAAGCTGGCCGAGCAGGCGATTGAGCACCTGGCCTTCCACGACACGCTGACCGGCCTGCCCAACCGGCGCCTGTTGAACGACCGGCTGGAGACCGCATTGGCAGCCAGCCAACGCAACAGCACGCATGGCGCCGTGCTGTTCCTGGACCTGGACAAGTTCAAGGACCTGAACGACACCTACGGCCACGATGTGGGCGACCTGATGCTGCAAGAAGTAGCCCAGCGCCTGCTGCAATGCATACGCGCCATCGACACCGTGGCGCGCCTGGGCGGCGATGAATTCGTCGTGCTGATCCAGAACCAGAGTGTCGACCCGGAAGACGCCAAGCTGCACACCAGCACCGTGGGACACAAGATTCTGTCCAGCCTGAACGAGCCCTACCGTCTCAAGGGCGTGATGCACTCGATCACGCCCAGCATAGGCGCCACGCTGTTCCTGGGCCATGCCGTTGCGGGTACCGAGCTGCTCAAGCAGGCCGACATGGCCATGTACGAGGCCAAGGCCCAGGGCCGCAACACGCTATGCTTCTTTCGAGAAAAAGGCCGCTAGCCCTCGCCAAACATAATCATGTCGCTACCGTATTCATAGCATACCTCCGCAGACCCTAACGCCAACACCGACACCCCATGCTCTCCTTCCTCCCATCCCCACTACGGTTCACCATTGCGACCCTGCTGATGGCGCTCAATGCGCTGTTCTGGGTGCCCATATTGCTGGTGTTCTCTTCGCTGAAGCTGATACTGCCGTTCAAGGCCGTGCGCCTGCGCATAGACCCCATCTTGCTGGGTATTGCCGAAAACTGGATCTGGGGCAACAGCGCCTGGATGCGCCTGACCCAGCGCACCACCTGGGACGTGCAGGGCTTGGAGGGGCTGGACCCGCACAGCTGGTACATGGTCAACAGCAACCACCAGTCGTGGGTGGATATCCTGGTGCTGCAGCATTTGCTGAACCGGCGCATACCACTGTTGAAATTCTTTCTGAAGCAGCAGTTGATCTGGGTGCCAGTCATGGGCCTGGCCTGGTGGGCGCTGGAGTTCCCTTTCATGCGCCGCCACACCGAGGAATATTTGAAAAAACACCCCGAGATGCGCGGCAAGGACCAGGAGACCACCCGCAAGGCCTGCGAGAAATACGCGCTGATCCCCACCAGCGTCATGAACTTCCTGGAGGGCACGCGCTTTACCCCTGCCAAGCACGCCAAGCAGCAGTCGCCTTACCGCCACCTGCTCAAGCCCAAGGCCGGTGGCATGGCGATGGCGCTCAATGCGATGGGCGACAAGTTCCAGGCCCTGTTGGACGTGACCATCGTCTACCCCGACGGCCCCATCAGCTTCAGCGACTTTTTGCGCGGCAAGCTGCGCCGGGTGATCGTGCGGGTGCGCAGCCTGCCCATCCCCAAGCATCTGATGACCGGTGACTACGCCCAGGACCCAGCCTTTCGCGAGGCCTTCTCGCAATGGGTGCAGCAGTTGTGGCGGGAGAAGGATGCACAGATTGATGCCTTGTTGGCAGAGGCGAAAAAGACATCTGCGGCGTAGTGCCTTTCTACTGTGCAACCGCGCTTGCACAAGCATGCTGCCGAAAATGCATTGACAAACCCGGCAATCGATCCTATTCTGGTCTGCAACATTTTCTGTCTGGTATGCCATAAAGGACCATTCGATCGGATGCTATTTCGACTGTCACGAAAAGTGCTGCAACCGATCCAATAATCCACCTACTATTCGATCCGTCGTTGGTTAATTGAACTCCACCCACAGAAGGCGGAGAGAAGAATTTTTACGACTCGGTTTCAGGGGGAGTAGGTAATGTTGAACAACATCAAGATCAGGACACTGATCATTCTCGCTTTGGGCTTGCTCATCGCACTGCTGCTGGTAAATGGGGGCCTGGGCATCTACAGCACGAACCATACGGCGGCCATCCTTCAAAACACCACGCTGAAAGACGTCAAGGTCGCGGCCACGGTGGAAAAAATCCGGTTCAAGATGGAAGTGAACCGCAGCCAGATACTGCAGGCGCTGCAACACAACCCGGTGATGGAATGGGCCAAGCTGCACGACCACCCGCTGACGGTGCATTTCAAGGCCATGGCCGACACCACGGAAGAGATCAACCAGCTGTGGGCCCAGTACACAGCCACCATCACGTCCCCAGAGGAACGCAAACTGGCCGACGAGTGGTTTGCCAAGAGCGGCAGCTTGGGCGTCAACGCTGTTGCCGCGGCCAGCGCCGCCATACAGAAAGACCAGTGGGACGACGGTGAGTCGGTGTTGATCAAAAGCGTCAACCCCACGTACCGCGTGTCCGATAGCGACTTGAAAGCCTTGACCGAGTTTTTGGGCAAGCGAGCCAAGACCAACGGAGACATGGTCAGTGCGGACATCACCCAGACCAGTTACCTCAGCGTGGCCGTCCTGATTCTGGCCATGGTCGTCGGTGTTGCGACCGGAGTCGTGCTGGTGCGTGGTATCACGCTGCCCTTGCAGCAGGCCATCGGCATCGCACAACGGGTGGCCGAGGGCGATCTGACCGCACGCATAGAAGTGCATTCGCGCAATGAGTTTGGACAACTCATAGGAGCCCTGCGTGACATGAATGCCAGCCTGGCGCACATCGTGCAAGACGTGCGTGCGTCGACACACACCATTCACGATGCGTCGGACCAGATTGCCTCGGGTAACCATGACCTATTCCGAAGAACCGAGCAGCAATCCAGCTCCTTGCAGGTCACCGCCGCCTCGATGGAAGAACTGACCGGCACCGTGCGCCAAAACGGCGGCAATGCGGTGCAAGCCAATGCGTTGGCACTGTCTGCCGCCGAGATTGCCGGCAAAGGCGGGGCGGTGGTTTCGCAAGTGGTCTCCACCATGGGGTCCATCAACGCGTCTGCCAAGAAGATTGTCGACATCATCGGCGTCATTGATGGCATCGCTTTTCAGACCAATATTCTGGCCCTGAATGCTGCGGTCGAAGCCGCCCGCGCCGGCGAGCAGGGGCGCGGCTTCGCGGTCGTGGCAACCGAGGTCCGGAGTCTGGCCCAACGCTCTGCCAGTGCGGCCAAGGAAATCAAGACACTGATCGCCGACTCGGTCGAGAAGGTCGAGCATGGCAGCCAGTTGGTGGACCAGGCGGGTTCGACCATGGAAGAAATCGTCACCAGCGTCAAACGTGTCACCAGCATCATTGGTGAGATTTCGATGGCCAGCAAGGAGCAAAGTGACGGCATCGACCATGTCAACCACGCCATCGGCGAGATGGACATTGCAACGCAACAAAATGCTGCGCTGGTTCAACAAGCCACATCCGCGGCCAATTCGCTCGAAGAGCAGGCGAAGAATCTGGTGCAGTTGGTCAGCATCTTCAAACTGAATGAAAACCACGGCGTGGGGAGTCCATCCGCCAGGCCGTCAATCGCACCCGTACAGGTGCCCAGCAGCCCTGCGCCCAAGCCCAGGACATTGGCTGTGCGGCCCGAGCCATTTGCCCTGAGCGCATAGGCGCAAAAGAGTCACCCGCTGCAAGTTACAGTCCGCGCGCGCCGGACTGGTATGGCGTCAGTGCGCGCTTTCTCTGGGAGGAGACACAATGACAATGACAAACCGACCACTGCGACGGCCCGGTCGTCTGCACCCGCCCGCCATCCTGGCACTGGCCGATGGCACCATCTTCCAGGGCCTGTCCATTGGCGCGGACGGCCACACCAGCGGCGAGGTGGTGTTCAACACCGCGATGACCGGCTACCAGGAGATATTGACCGACCCCAGCTACACGCGGCAGATCGTCACGCTGACCTATCCGCATGTGGGCAACACGGGCGTCAATACCGAGGACGTCGAGTCCGACAAGGTCTACGCTGCGGGGCTGATCATCAAGGATCTACCCATGTTGGCGTCCAACTTCCGCTCGACACAGAGTCTGCACGGCTATCTGAAGGAGCAAGGCATCGTTGCCATCGCCGGCATTGACACCCGCATGCTGACACGCATCTTGCGCGAGGGTGGAGCACAAAGCGGTGCCATTCTGGCCGGAGATGACGCCGGCCAGGCATTGGCTTTGGCCCGGGCCTTTCCCGGCTTGAACGGCCTGGATTTGGCGAAAGTCGTGTCCACCCAAGAAGCCTATCAATGGACCCAGAGCGAATGGCAATTAGGGCGTGGCTATGTCGACCAGGGTGCGCCCCACTGCCATGTCGTGGCCTATGACTACGGCGTCAAGCGCAACATCTTGCGCATGTTGGCCGAGCGGGGATGCCAGGTGACCGTGCTGCCGGCGCAGGCCAGCGCGGCCGATGCCCTGGCGCTGAAGCCTGACGGCATCTTCCTGTCAAACGGTCCTGGCGATCCGGCCCCGTGTGCCTATGCGATTGAAGCCAGTCGGGAGTTAATAGATCGCGGCATACCGACCTTTGGCATTTGCCTGGGCCACCAAATCATGGCCTTGGCCTCGGGCGCCAAGACGCTGAAGATGAAATTCGGCCACCACGGCGCCAACCACCCGGTACAGGACGTCCACACGCGCAAGGTGATGATCACCTCGCAAAACCATGGCTTCGCGGTGGACCCGGCGTCACTGCCATCGAACTGCCGGGTCACGCATGTATCGCTGTTCGACGGATCCTTGCAGGGCTTTGCCCGCACCGACAAACCGGCCTTCTGTTTTCAGGGCCACCCGGAAGCCTCGCCCGGCCCGCATGACATTGGCCAACTGTTTGACCGCTTCGTGGGGATGATGGGGAGTATGAAACATGCCTAAACGCAGTGACATCCACAGCATTTTGATCATAGGCGCCGGTCCCATTGTCATCGGCCAGGCCTGCGAGTTTGACTACTCGGGGGCGCAGGCCTGCAAGGCGCTGCGTGAAGAGGGTTACCGGGTGATCCTGGTCAACAGCAATCCGGCCACCATCATGACCGACCCGGGGATGGCCGATGCCACCTACATCGAGCCCATCACGTGGAGCGTGGTGGAGCGCATCCTGGCCAAGGAACGGCCGGACGCCATTTTGCCGACCATGGGTGGCCAGACCGCACTGAATTGCGCGCTGGACCTGCACAACCGGGGGGTGCTGAAAAAGTATGGTGTGGAGCTCATAGGCGCCACGCCAGAAGCCATCGACAAGGCCGAAGACCGGTCCAAGTTCAAAGCCGCGATGACCCGGATTGGCCTGGGGTCGGCACGCTCCGGCATTGCACACACCATGGCCGAAGCCTGGGCCGCACAGCAGGAGTTGGGCTTTCCCACGGTCATCCGTCCCTCCTTCACGATGGGCGGCAGCGGCGGCGGCATCGCCCATGATGTGGAGCAGTTCCACACCATCTGCACGCGCGGCCTGGAACTCTCGCCGACCAACGAATTGCTCATCGAAGAGTCGCTGCTGGGTTGGAAAGAATTCGAGATGGAAGTGGTGCGCGACAAGGCGGACAACTGCATCATCGTCTGCTCCATCGAAAACCTGGACCCCATGGGCGTGCACACCGGCGACTCCATCACTGTGGCCCCGGCCCAGACACTGACCGACAAGGAATACCAGATCATGCGCAACGCCAGCCTGGCGGTCCTGCGCGAGATCGGTGTGGACACCGGTGGCTCCAACGTACAGTTCGCGGTCAACCCGGTCGATGGCCGCATGGTCGTCATCGAGATGAATCCACGTGTGTCACGCTCGTCGGCGCTGGCGTCCAAGGCCACTGGTTTTCCGATTGCGCGCGTCGCCGCCAAGCTGGCGGTGGGCTTCACACTGGACGAGCTGCGCAACGAGATCACCGGCGGCGCCACGCCTGCCTCGTTCGAACCGTCCATTGACTACGTCGTCACCAAGATCCCGCGCTTTGCATTCGAGAAGTTCCCTACCGCCGACGACCGCCTGACGACCCAGATGAAATCAGTCGGTGAGGTCATGGCCATGGGCCGCACCTTCCAGGAATCGTTCCAGAAAGCCCTGCGTGGGCTGGAAGTGGGTGCCGATGGCCTGCGCCGCAAGATCACCGGTCCGGCAGTGATCGCCGAGCAGCTCAAGTCGCCCGGGCCTGACCGCATCTGGTATGTGGGCGACGCGTTCGCGCACGGCTTCACGCTGGAAGAAGTGCATGCGCTGACCCATATTGACCCCTGGTTCTTGGTTCAGATCCAGGACATTGTTGAAACCGAGTTGTGGCTGGAAACACAAACACTGGAGGCCGTTGACAAACCACTGCTGTACCAACTCAAACAGCAAGGCTTTGGTGACCGTCGGCTGGCTACCCTGCTCAAGACCACCGAAACCGCGGTGCGCAAGCGCCGCCACGCCTGGGGCCTTCGCCCGGTGTACAAGCGGGTCGATACCTGTGCCGGCGAATTCGCCACCAACACCGCCTACATGTACTCCACATACGACCAGGAGTGCGAGTCCAAGCCGACCAACAAGAAGAAGATCCTGGTGCTGGGCGGCGGCCCCAACCGCATCGGGCAAGGCATAGAGTTCGACTACTGCTGCGTGCATGCCGCACTGGCGATGCGCGAGGACGGGTACGAGACCATCATGGTCAACTGCAACCCGGAGACGGTGTCTACCGATTTCGACACCTCGGACCGGCTGTACTTCGAATCCGTCACGCTGGAAGACGTGCTCGAGATCGTGCACCTGGAAAGACCGGTCGGTGTGATTGTGCAGTTTGGCGGACAAACGCCATTGAAGCTGGCCTTGGACCTGATGGCCAATGACGTGCCCATCATCGGCACCTCGCCCGACATGATAGACGCGGCGGAAGACCGCGAACGCTTCCAGAAATTGCTGCACACCTTGGGTTTGCGCCAACCCGAAAACCGCACCGCGCGCACCGAGCACGACGCGGTGCGCATGGCCGACGAAGTGGGTTACCCGCTGGTGGTGCGCCCCTCCTATGTGCTGGGCGGGCGAGCCATGGAAATCGTCCATGAGCAAGTGGATCTGGAGCGCTACATGCGTGAGGCGGTCAAGGTGTCGCATGACTCGCCGGTGCTGTTGGACCGCTTCTTGAACGACGCCATTGAGGTCGATGTGGATTGCCTGTCGGACGGGCAGCGCACACTCATCGGCGGCGTGATGGAGCACATCGAGCAAGCCGGCATCCATTCGGGCGACTCGGCCTGCTCGCTGCCGCCCTATTCCTTGGGACAAGCAACCATTGACGAGTTGAAACGCCAGACCGCGCTGATGGCCAAGGGCTTGAACGTGGTCGGTCTGATGAACGTGCAATTCGCGGTGCAGCGCCAGAAGGTAGATGGCCGGTACCAGGACGTTGTCTACGTGCTGGAGGTCAATCCGCGCGCATCGCGCACCGTACCATTTGTGTCTAAAGCAACCGGCCTGCCCTTGGCCAAGATCGCGGCCCGCTGCATGGTCGGCCAGTCACTGGACAGCCAACGCGTCCACGACGAAGTGGTGCCACCGCACTTCAGCGTCAAGGAAGCGGTATTCCCATTCGCCAAATTCCCCGGCGTCGACACCATTTTGGGCCCCGAGATGAAATCCACTGGCGAGGTCATGGGGGCCGGAGCCACGTTTGGCGACGCCTACTACCGATCGCAGTTGGCCGCCGGCATCCACCTGAAACCTACCGGATGCGCCTACATGCGCGTCAAAAAGGGCGACCAGCCGCGGGCGATTGCGATCGCGCGCCAGTTGAGCGCGCGTGGCTACAGCGTGTATGCCAGCCCGGTCACAGCTGCCATCATGCGCGCCGCCGACATTGAGGTCCGGGCCCTGGAAGACGCGGAGGCGCTGGACCTACTGGCCAAGAAGGACATCGGGCTGGTCATTCTGACCGTGGATGAGAAGCGTGCGGCCGTCTTTGCCTCCAAGCCGATTCGCGTCGCGGCGCAAAAAGCCGGTGCCACGGTGTACACCACGATCTCGGGCGCGGATGCCGCGCTGGAGGCCATGCGCTACATCGACGCCACCGAGGTGCAGGCCTTGCAGACCCTGCACCAGTCGGTGCCCAAGACCGATGCCGTGCTACGCGCCAAAGAGCAGGCGGCACGCACCATTCCGAGTATGGAGGATCTGGCGGCTGCGGCCACCCAGTTGCCCGAACGGCGTCTGCGGCGCCTGGAACGCAAGCCGGGTGCGCCACTCGTCAATCTGTTCATCCGCCAACCGTTTACCGAGTCCGACCAGGAACAGCAACGCATGATCGCCGACATCATGGAATTGATTGCCAACGCCGACGGCGCCCCCTATGCATTCAACTACCTGACGGGCAAGGAGGCCGAGAGCGCCGCCACGTTCAAGCAGTCGTTCGAACGGAAAATGCACATGCCCTTCACCCCGAAGAACTTCCGCGACCACCGGCTTGCGCTGCTGGACCAAGCCGACGCGTTCATCAATATCCGGGTCGGCATGAGCGAGAGCAGCGCGTTTGAAATGGGCTACCACATCTTCAAGGGCAAGTGCACGCCCATGCTGTTCCTGGTGTGGAAGCAGGCCCCCATCAAGACCACCCTGATCCGGGAGCTGGACGACTTGTGCGACGTGACCTACATCGAATTCGACCAGGTGGACGAATTGCGAAAAGGGATACACGAATTCTTTATCACCAAAGTATTGGGGAGCCAGCCAGACCCGGCTTCGCTGCGAACGACGGCAGGCTCCAGACCGGCGCATACCATGCATTCCTAAATTGATAGCAGCATGTGCAATATATTCGAGGGCTAGCGGCCTATTTTCTAAAACCGCGCCGCTGCCAAAACACTGGCTACTGCTGCACGGCGGTCGCCCAGGCCTTGCGTATCTGCCGCCCACACTGGACGGAATCATAGGCGCCCGAGTCCACCCTGCGGGCCAGGATGCCGTATGTGCTGCGGCTAGCGTCTATCCAGGGGTAGAAGCCAAAGGCGCCGGGACTGCTGAAGGCACCATCACCCACCACTGGGTCGTCTTCCACCCAGTGCCCAATGGAGTAATGCCAGCTTTCATTGGTCGGGATAGGCGTGCTGACCGCCTGGCCCAAGGGGCAGGTCGTGGGATTGGTGCACACCGCATTACTGCCCAGCAGGCCGGCCATGGCCAGGTTGCCATTGAGCAGCTTGCGCAGGAAGCGCGCGTAGTTGCTGGCACTGCTGACAACGCCGCCAGCGGGCTGCGGTTGGGAATACTCCAGACCAATATCGGTGCCGATTTGTGAACGCACCTCGGCAGCCAGACCGGCGTTGTCCAAGCCACCCAGGCCGTCCAGGTTAGCGTGGTTTTGCATGTGGCCGCCGTCATAGTAGAACCGGCCATCGGTCAGATTGGAGTGCACGCCATTGGTCAAAAAGGCGGCGCAACTGCCAACGGTCTGACCCGGCAGGCATGAAGAAAAGTTGGTGTAGCCACTGCGGAAGCTCAGGAATTTGATATCGCTGTCACTAAGCGCACCGCCCCGCTTCTGCGCCACATAAGAGCCATACAACCACTTGGAGGCCGAGGCAATACTCATCAGGCTGCTGGCGGTATAGACCGGGCTGCCACCGGCCACCGGGACCGAGCCCGATGCCTGCGCGCCATTCTTGTCACCTATCTCCCAATAGAACGGCGCGACCGTGGCGCAATGGTTGCTGCCGCTCTGTGCCGTGGCGGTAGCTGCTGTCACGCGCTGGTCCAGGCTGGGGCCGCCCGGTGACGTGGTGCTGCGGGTGGCGCTCTGCAGCGTATAGGCATTGATGGTGGCGCGCACATTGTTGTAGGTGGCGCCTTGGTACAACACGGCACCTAGGGTCAGCAGATTGCTGGCGGGGTCAAAGCTGTCGGCCACCGACGTGCCACCATCCACGCCCAGCAGGACGTAGGAGTTCAAGGTGACGGAAACATTGCTGTACGGGGTGCCGGCCACGGAGACCGATGCCATGGTCAGCAAATTGGTCGCAGGGTCAAAGCTGTCGGCAGCGTGGGCACTCAGGGATGCACACAGCGTCAGCACGGCCAAGGCCAGGCGTTGGGATGCGAAGGCTGGAAAGCTTGGTGCCATGGAATCTTCTCCCGTCAATGTTTGAGTGTGGCCGTCGGATGCACTGCATCACACCATCCTTGGGTTAAGTGGATGTAAACCTTGGGAAAAGTTATCCATACAGTGGCAACCGGGATGCACGGCGGCTGCCGTATAGTTTGCAGTGACCATGCCACCCACTTGGAAACGAACATGAACCTTGCCGTCCGCTGTATCGCACTCATTCTGGTCCTGGCTACCACCGCTGGGCCGGCCCTGGCGGCCAATGACTATTTCTGGAACTGCACCACGCCCGACGGCATCAAGTACGCAGACGCCACCCAATGCGACAAGGGCGACACCGCGGTGAAGGTGACGAAGGGTAACCCGGCAGCGCCCGCACCAATGCCCATGGTGCAGCCAATGCAGCAAGCCGAAACCAAGCTGGAGGCCCTGAACACCGGCGGTGTATGCCCCGCCAATCCGGACCACTGCACACGGCCCAATTACGGCGTGGCAGAAGGCCCAGCCCGCGCACAGGCCATCGCCCTGTTCATGCGCAAAAAGCAGTGTGAGTTCTTGAAGCGCTTCCCTGAGCGCTGCAGCAAGGCAGACTAGAAGCTTTTCTTGCCCAGCTTTTTGTGGATGTCGTTGATCGCCATCACGCCCGCTGAGCCATAGTACTTGTGGTACTCGGCCACCATCTCGCCTTGGATGACCACCGGGTCTGTGGCGACCAGGGCCTTGGCTTCTTCGATATCGGCCACCGCAAAAATGAACAGGCCGCGCCAGCCATCCACACCGTCAAAGGGGCCTGCCAACGCGAGCTTCTTATCGGCCGCCAGGCGGGCCATATTGGCGAAATGGCCTTTGAACATTGCGTCCCGCTCGGGACCGGCGGGCACCTTGTTGGGACCGGTCTTCAGCACCACCAGCACATAGGTGCGCATGCCACGCTCGTCAGCCCCTAGTTGCTTGGCCAGCTCGGCGTCAAAGGCGGGGTTGGTCGTATCGGCTGCAGCAGGCTGCGCATAAGACGGCATATGGCACGTGAACGCGGCCAAGGCAGCCACCACCGCCCTGCTCCCATAGGCTGTGAGGGATCGCAGCATCGTCATTCGCCTACTTCCTCAGCACGATGTGGACCAATGCGCAGGCATCTTCGATGGCGGTGAGGCTGTGCACCACGCCACCGGCCAGGTACAGCATGTCACCCGCCGCTAGCACCTGGTCCTTGCCCTCGCTGTGGAAGCGGATGGAGCCCTCCAGGCACTGCACCGTGATGTCACCCGCCACCTTATGCGCGGGCATGGACTTGCCCTTGGACAGCACGACGCGCATCACTTCGAGTTCATTGGTCTTGAAAAGCGCCACCGTCTGCCGCTCGCCCGGCGCATTGGCGGGTGGCAAGACGCTGACGGGTTCTCCGGAAACGGCATGTTGGATGGCCATGGTGCTGCTCCTTGACTCTGGCTGCTACTGAAGTCGGCCATTGCACTATAGACCGACTGCGGGATGCAGTGCAAACGCAATTGCACACTCTCAACTTTGGCGGTGCCTTGCCCAGCATGCTGCAGGCTGTTACGTACACCCTGAACGTCGAATAGGCCCTACACCCGCTCCCTCAGGCCTTGACCTTGAACGCCGGCATCTTCTCCGCCAACCGTGTGCCCATCTCCGCACCCAGGGCCTGCAGGCCGCTCAGGGGGCGGACCATGACCTCGAATTCCACGATCTTGCCCTCCTCGTCAAAGCGCACCAGGTCTATGCCCTTGAGCTGCTTGTCGCCCACGCGGGCACTGAACTCGAGCACGGCGTTCAGACCGTCTTCCGACGCCAATTGGCGGTGGTAGGTGAAGTCCTGGAACACCTGGATCACGGTGCTCAACGCCAGGATCAGCGCGGCCGCGGGCTGGTAGGGATGGATTGCCATCGGCGAGCGGAATACCGCGTCAGGGTGAACAATGCTGGGCAGGTCTTGCAAGTTACCGCTGGCCACCATGGCGTGCCACTTGGCAAGGGATGCGGCGACGGCGGGTTTCAACTGGCTGGGTGCTGGGTGCATGGAATGCTCCGGTTTGGGGGAAATCTGGGGTTGGGGAAAAATCAAATCGCGGCAGCCAGGCGGGTGCCCTGGTTGATAGCGCGCTTGGCGTCCAGCTCGGCAGCCACATCGGCACCGCCAATCAGGTGCACCGAGCAGCCCGCGGCCTGCAGCGCACCATACAGCTCGCGCTGGGGCTCCTGACCGGCACACAGCACGATGGTGTCAGCAGACACCACCTGGTCCTGGTCACCCACGCGGATGTGCAATCCGGCATCGTCGATCTTCTGGTACTGCACGCCGGGGGTCATGCCCACGCGCTTGGCCTTGAGCCCGGTGCGGTGGATCCAGCCCGTGGTCTTGCCCAATTGGTCGCCCACTTTGCTGACCTTGCGTTGCAGCAGGTGCACCTTGCGCGGGGGCACCTCCACATGCGGCTGCGCGATGCCACCGGCCTGGGCGTAGCCCGTGTCAATGCCCCATTCGGCATAAAACTTGGGCGCATCCACGCTGGCGCTGGTGCCCGAGTGGGTCAGGTATTCCGATACATCAAAACCAATACCGCCGGCTCCGATGACGGCCACGGAGCGGCCCACGTCTTTGCCATCGCGCAGCACATCCAGATAGCCCATGACCTTGGGGTGGTCCACGCCTTCAATGTCGGGCGTGCGCGGGATCACACCGGTGGCCAACACCACTTCGTCAAAGCCACCGGCCTTCAAGGCCTCGGCGGTCACGCGGGTGTTGAGCGACAGCTTGACGCCGCGCAGCTTCAGCTGGCGGTCGAAATAACGCAGCGTCTCGTAGAACTCTTCCTTGCCCGGCACCTTCTTGGCGATGTTGAACTGGCCGCCAATCTCGCTGGCTGCATCAAACAGTTCGACGCTATGGCCACGCTCGGCGGCGGTGGTGGCAAAGCTCAGGCCGGCCGGGCCGGCGCCCACCACAGCAATGCGCTTGGGTTTGGCCGCGGGCGCAATCACCAGCTCGGTCTCGTGGCAGGCGCGGGGGTTGACCAGGCAGGACGTGATCTTGCCGCCAAAGGTGTGGTCCAGGCAGGCCTGGTTGCAGCCAATGCAGGTGTTGATCTCGTCGGCACGGCCCTCGGCCGCCTTGCGCACGAAGTCGGGGTCGGCCAGGAAGGGGCGCGCCATCGACACCATGTTGCAAAAGCCATCAGCCAACAACTGCTCGGCCACCTCGGGCGTGTTGATGCGGTTGGTGGCCACCAGCGGAATCTTCACCGAGCCCATCAGGCGCTGCGTGACCCAGGCATAGGCCGCGCGCGGCACCTTGGTGGCGATGGTGGGGATGCGCGCCTCGTGCCAGCCGATGCCGGTGTTGATGATGGTGGCGCCAGCTGCTTCGATGGCCTGGGCCAGTTGCACTACTTCGTCCAGCGTGGAGCCGCCCTCCACCAGGTCTAGCGCGGAGAGGCGGTAGATGATGATGAAGTTGGACCCCACCTTTTCGCGCACCCGGCGCACGATCTCCACCGGGAAGCGGATGCGGCTGGCATAGCTGCCGCCCCACTCGTCGTCACGGTGGTTGGTACGCGCCGCAATGAATTCGTTGATCAGGTAGCCCTCAGAGCCCATGATCTCCACGCCGTCATAGCCCGCCACCTGGGCCAGGCCGGCGCAGCGGGCGAAGTCGTCAATGGTCTGCTCTACCTCTTCAGTGCTCAGCGCGTGGGGCGTGAAGGGGTTGATGGGCGCCTGCAGTGCGCTAGGCGCGACCAGGTCCTTCTGATAGGAGTAGCGGCCAAAGTGCAGGATCTGCATGGCGATCTTGCCACCCTCTTTGTGCACGGCATCTGTCACGACGCGGTGGTGGACAGCCTCGGCCTCGGTCGTCAGCATCGCGCCACCCTTCATGGGGCGGCCGCGCTCGTTGGGGGCAATGCCGCCGGTCACGATCAGGCCCACACCACCCCGCGCCCGCTCGGCGTAGAAAGCAGCCATGCGCTCAAAGCCATTGGGCACCTCTTCCAGACCCACGTGCATGGAACCCATCAGGACCCGGTTCTTGAGGGTGGTAAAGCCCAGGTCTAGGGGCGCGAGCAGATTGGGGTAAGCGGACATGAAAGCTCCTTTATGCAACTGGTTGCACAATTCTACGCAGAAACTTACCGTTTATGCAACTGGTTGCATAAAATGGGTTTGCTACCCTCAAGCCCATATGTCCCTACCCCACGCCCTACTCACGGCCTTGGTCGAACAACCCTCTTCCGGCTCCGACCTGGCCGGCCGCTTCGACCGCTCCATAGGCTACTTCTGGCACGCCACCCACCAGCAGATTTATCGCGAACTGGGCCGCCTGGAAGAAGCCGGCTGGGTGGAATCGCTGCCGCCCGAGAGTGGCCGCGGCCGCAAGCGCGTCTACCGCGTGTTGCCCACCGGGCGCAAAGAGCTGCAACGCTGGGTGGCCGAGCAGCAAGACCCCAAGCCCGTGCGCGACGAGTTCATGGTGCGCCTGCGCGCCGAGGCCGTGCTAGGCCCCACCGGCCTGGCCGACGACATCCGCCGCCGCATGGAGCTGCACAAACAAAAGCTGGCCCTGTACCAGACCATCGAAGCCCGCGACTTTGCGAACGTGGCGGAAGATGGCTCGCGCAAGCAGCAACTGCAGCACCTGGTGCTGAGCGCGGGCATTCTGCAAGAGGCACAGTGGATTGCGTTTTCGGAGAAGGCGCTGGGGATATTGGGGGATACGGGGATGGGGGGTGACGCCTCGGTGTGAATGGCAGGGACTGAATGCTTCACGGGAGAGACCTAGCGTACTAGCTTAGCGGACCGCAACGGCCCAATCGCAGCGGGGGGGAAGGCAAGCTTACGCGTGGGGCGCACGGTATATTCCCCGAATGAACCCACTCGAAACTGAATTCCATCGCTTGTACTTTGTTGACGATGCTACAGCCGTCGCACCAAGCTTAATGACCGTGGACGGGCGTGTACGTGCAATGGTGATAGAACTCGCTCGCCCTGCAGACTGGTCCGTTGTATCCACAGTTTGGCAACGTGTACAGAGCGACCTGGATTTACCGCCTCCGGCGATTGCGGTAACGGGAAATGACGGTTACCAGCTGTGGTTCTCTCTGGGTGAACCAGTTACTGCGGCGGAGGCGTCGTTCTTCTTGGATTCCCTGCGCCAACGCTTTCTGAGTGATATCGCGCCGGAACGCATCAGTTTGCTGCCCACAGAAACTCGGCATGCCCCGTTGGTACCCGCTCTGCAGCCAAGCACTGGACTATGGTCAGCTTTTGTTGCCCCTGATCTGGCAGCCATATTCGCCGACTCGCCAGGACTGGATGTGTCCCCAAGGGTTGAAGCGCAGGCCAACGTTCTTGCACCGCTTGAATCTATCAAGGCGTCGGTGTTTGAGGCGATCTTTGATCAGGTTATTTCCGATGCCGAACGAATCTCGGCAACCCATCAATCCAGCACTCCCGTGGTGGCGCCACCATCCACCAAACACAGCGATTCAGACGCCAAGCGCTTCCTGACAGAGGTCATGAACGACCAATCTATAGAAATGCATTTACGCATCGAAGCTGCTAAGGCACTACTGCCTTACTCTTAGGCCAAGGCCTTCAGTGCTGGCGCGTAAATCCCTCTAAACAAGCCCGATTCCCGGGCAGGACTTACGCTACAGTGGCCCGGTTCTTCAAAACGCAATCAACCGGAGTGCCGCATGCCCATCCCTGTCACCACAGGCGCGTTCGCCATCGTGCCGAGCAACGATTTGGCTGCCGCCCTGCCGTTCTGGGAGCGCTTGGGCTTTCAGCGTACAGGTGGCGACGCCGGCTACATCATCATGACTGGCTGGGATTGCGAAGTGCACCTGACACAGGCGGGGAGCGGCCCTTGGAGGGTGCCTGCAGAGCACAACCCGTTCGGCGTATTTATCCGCACGCCGGAGGTGGATGCCATCGCCGCGCGGGTGGACGACCTCATCATCCGTCCAGGGGGTGTCCTGCGTCACCGCGAGTGGGGTCTCTACGAAGTTGGGGTGTGCGGGCCGGATGGCCTGCTGGTCCGCATCGGTTGGCCCTCCCGTCTCATGCAGAGCGGTTCGGCTAACGGCTGCGTGTGATTTCTACTGCGGTATCGCCAAAGTGGTCGCCAACGGCACTACTCCAAAGCAGTCATTGTGAGAAGGCCGCAACTGGACAGGACCAGATCAAAGCCTTACCGAACGCCATATATCGCCTTCCGAAATACCCTCATCACCCAACCCGCATTGCATACCCCATCCGGAAGCCGCCATCATGGTCTGCAAGTGCAGGCCCACCCTACTGTTTGGCAAGGCCTATGCCATCGCTTTGGGGAGGCAGCGTGAGCCCCCGACCAAGCCTGCACCCATCTTCTTAGTCGGGCCCTTCGTGTGTGGGCTGATTGCGACGGTTGCCAGTGCGATGCCCTTGCCTTTGGATCCATAGTCGGAATTGGGTACTTGGTTCTGCTGTCTGGGCTCGTGATCAGTGTAATTCTGGTTGCCTTGCGATAGACCGGAAAGCCTGGCGAAAAGGGGGCTGACAGCGATGAATATTTCACTGACAATCCGCCCATGACACGCTGTGCTTTCGGCTTCAAGAGCCTGGTCTTCGTTCGTCGGGTACTAGTGACGGCCCTGGGGTTTGGAGCGGCCGCAGCAGCATTTGCACAACAACAGCCACCGCCCTTACGTTATGGCGTGTTCGAGTCCATGGGCTACCCTTTTTTCGTGGCGGGCTCTGGCGGCACACCGCATAGTGGCCTGCTGATTGAACTGGGTGAGGCCATTGCGCGGCAGTTGAGCTTGGACGTGGTTGCGGTGCCCCTGCCCCGGCGCAGGGTTGAGCCCGCCTTGATTCAGGGTCAGATCGAGATGCTGTGTTACTTCAACCCCAGTTGGGCAGAACAGCCGGATAAGCTGGCGTGGTCTATGGCCATGCTGCCGCAAATTGAGCGTGTGGTGGCGCCCAAGGGCGGGCGCATGGGTAGCGCCCCCAATTGGGAGTTTGAAGGCAAGCGCGTGGCCTTGCAACTGGGCTACCACTACCCGGCCTTGCAATCCTTGATCGATGCCGGCAAGGCGGTGCGGGTGGACCAGAGCAAGGTAGCCCTGCAGTTCCGGTCACTGGACGTCAAGATGGCGGATCTGCTGATCACGTCCGAGGGAGAAATAGAAGGCTACTTCAACGACAACCCGAATGCGCGCAGCGAGTTTGACGTGTCGCGCTCCGCTTACTCTGTCACGCCCACGCATTGCGCCATCGGGCGCTCGTCTCGCCTGTCCCTGGCAGAGGTTGATAAAGCGATTGCGCGGCTGCAGAGCAGCGGTGATATGGACCGCATGGCCAAGCGCTATGGCATGTCGACACGCTGAATCGGCAGTGCCCGCAGTTCTTGCCCCGCCTCCACCCAGACACATTCCCCATTCTTTCGTTTGATGTGTAGCACGGCATGGCGCGCAAGTCCATTAATGTGACGCGTCACCACATCCATGACCCATCCGTGGGTCACCACCAGTATCCGCCCGCCGCGGTGGTGGGCTCCGATATCGTTGAAAGCCTCCAACACGCGATCCGCAAACTCGTCCAGAGTCTCACCCCCGGCGAATTCGGCGGCCGGGTTGCGGCGCAGAATTTGCTCCAGCAGGGCGGGGTTGAGTTCGGCCAATTCGTTCTTGGGAATGCCCTGCACGGCGCCAAAGTGTTTTTCCTTCAGGCCTTCATGGCACAACGGCGCGGGCAAGCCCAGCACAGCGCAAACGATCTCTGCAGTCTCGCGCGAGCGCGCCAACGGGCTGGACCACACCGCGTCGAATCCTGCATCCACCAGACTCGTCCCGAGCGCATGGGCCTGCTCACGGCCCAGTGCGTTGATCGGCACGTCCAGCCAGCCCTGCAGCACGCCGCGCTTGTTCCAGTCGGTCTCTCCGTGGCGGGCAATGCAGATGTGGGTGATGCTCATGTTCAAAGGCTCGCAGACCGAGGGGCGCAAACGTGAATCAAGGCGACGCAGGCAACTTTGGCCGCCAAGTGCGAAGGAAGTGACCGACAACGTTTCCCTCATCCTTGCCATCAGGCCTCGTAATGGTCCAGTCGATCACAGCCGTTTCAGGAAATGCGATGGGATCACCGCGCTTGTACCCGCTTACCCGCACGATCTCGCTCCCGATCTTCCCGCTGATCTGGCCGTTTTGAATGTCCTGTACTTCGATGAAGGGGTCCTCTGTGCCGTCCTTGTCAAACAGTCGTGTGGTGACGAAGAACAAGTGGCCCTTCGGAAGGCCAGCAAGAAATCGTCGCTTCGCCTCGGGATAAGACCTCTTGGCTTGGGCTACGTATGGCGCGGTTGCCCTATCGTATTCCTCACGCAAAGCATTGACAGATGTGTTGCCCGACGTCTTTTGTACCGCGGGAGGATCTGCGGCGAGAACACAAGCGGCTACCGAGGCCGCCACCATGGAGGTTAAGGTGCGCTTCATGAGAGAGGAAAGGGCAAAGTTCAAGGCAATAGATACCGTAAAGCCCATTGGCCAACGACCACTACTGGCCCGCCGAATTACTTTTTGATGTAGATTGGAATAATCACTGTACCGCCCCCGCAGTCCAAGTCTGCCGGAAGTATCTGAAATTCGAGCGGTTGAATGTCTGCTTTTATTTCTGGATAGTTTGAACGTATGTGCCTGACAGCCGCTTCCAGATCATGGCGGTATTGAATTGAGACTTTGTTTCCGACGCGTTCATAGTCAATGTCCGTTAGATACGCAACCCGTGTTTTGGGCACATCAAACACCAAGGCTTTGGCACCGCCACAGGCTCTGAATGTTGTGCCACCAATGGAGGTGTCACCCTTTTTTTCAACTACGTTGGTGAGGCCTAAAGTCTGACCAGTCTTTACCTTGGCGACGACATATCCGTCCTTGGGCATTCCATTTATTTCGGCCCCAAGAAATGCGTTCTGCTTGAATCTGCCATTGGTAGTGGTACCGGGAAAAAACAGAAGTCTGTAGTTTGCGGGACTCACCTTGAATATCACGATCGACTCAAGCTCTCCTGGATCTTTGGCGGTTTTATCCAAGATTGCAGAAGTGCCGCAGCCTGAAAGCATCAGGGCCGCAATGGTGGAGGTAAGCGCGATTAAATACTTCATGAACGCAAGTGTAAGTGGAGGGTTTCACTCGCCTCGGATCCAGAGAGAAAACAGGGACAACAGCTACCTTGCCCGCCAGGTCGAATCAGCAATGGCTTCAGTGCCGGTGGACTTGGCACCCAGCCCGCACTTCACAGGAATTTGCTCAGACAAGGCCATCGCAATCCCCATTTGCAATTTTGGTTTTGCAGTATAGGCTTGGCATATCTTTCAACAGAGGGGAGGGTCTTATGGCAGAGGGCGACAAGTTGTTCGCGGGCTCCATCCCGAAGTTCTACGACACGCTGATGGTCCCCCTGATCTTCGAGGCCTATGCCGTGGATCTGGCGGAGCTTGTCGCCACTTCTTCACCCGGTGCGGTGCTGGAGACGGCTGCCGGTAGTGGCGTGGTCACGCGTTTGCTTGCACCCAAGCTAAAGCCAGACGCGCGTTATACGGTGACCGATCTCAACCAGCCCATGCTTGACTATGCCGCTACGCGGCAGGGAGCTGACAACCGCATCGCATGGCGACAGGCCGACGCGCTCGCCCTGCCCTTTGAGGACGCCGCGTTTGACGTGGTGTTCTGCCAGTTCGGCGCAATGTTCTTTCCCGACCGGGTTGCCGGCTACGCCGAGGCGCTGCGCGTGCTGCGGCCGGGTGGGCGCTTTATCTTCAGCGTGTGGGATCGCATCGGAGAAAACGCCTTTGCCGACGAGGTGACGAATGCCGTCGCCACGGTGTTTCCACATGACCCACCCCGATTTCTCGCCCGCACGCCACATGGCTACCACGACGTTGCCGTGATCCGTGCGGATTTGAACCACGCGGGGTTCGCCACCGTTGAGACCAACACCGCCGAGAAGACCAGCCGCGCACCCTCGGCACGGGACGTTGCCACCGCCTATTGCCAGGGCACGCCACTACGCAACGAGATTGAGGCACGCGACGCCAGCCTGATGCCGTTGGTGATGGACCGCGCTACAGAGGCTATCGCCAGTCGCCATGGCACAGGGCCGGTGGCGGGCAAGATTCAGGCGCATGTGACTGTGGCGGTCAAGTAATTGGGGGGCCTAGTTGCATATTCGGCTGCATTCACAATAACTATCATTTCAATAGCACACAATTCATATCCGACGAGGGCTACAGCCATATTTCAATTGCGAGCCTCGCCAATAAACCCAAATAGGGTATTAATTGACCTCCGAGGTCATCCTCTGCAGGCTGCCATCCCGGATCATGGCGTCCAACGCGCTCTGCAAGGCGGCCACATCGGTGGCTGGCATTTTGGTATTGCAGGCCAGCGAGGCCAGGGACCGCCGAAAGGTCAGTGCCTCCTTGGGCATGCGCTCCTTTGTGTTGGTCTTTTGTGTGAAGTATTTGGCCGACAGCACGTCGGTGGCCCATACCGGTATGCGTTTGCGCAGCAGCTTCTCCACGTTTTGCTCCTGACTGCTGACCTCTTCCACGTTGAAGCCAAAGGATTTGAGGTATTCGGCATCGCCACTGCCCCGCACCGCGCCCACGACCAGCTTCTTGGCATCGCTCAGGACCACGAACTGCTCGGTCGCACCCGGCGCAACGAACAGGCCCGAGGTGGTGATGTAGATGGGGCTGATCCACTGGTATTCCGCCTCGATGCTCTGCGCCCGCTGCACTGGGAACACGCAGACGGCCTCGTTACTGCGAGCATCGGCCATGCCCCGGGCCAGCGGGGATGACTGCAGCTTGTAGCCCAACTTGGCCGTATCGAAGAGCTTGGTCACCACATTCACGGCTACGCCAAAGAACTTACCGTTCTCGCTCCAGGCGAAGGGCTGGTCCTCGGGAAACTCCAGCGTATAGGGCTTGGGCTGCGCCTGCGCAGTAGCGCACAGCAGCAGACAGCAGCAGCTACCAAGAATGCTTAAGGCTTTCTTCATAGCTCCAGGTCTCCGCTTGGGGTTTTTCGTTGACCAGCTTAGGGAAAGGGGCCGTGCCCTTGGCATGCCAATAGCTGGGCGGCAGCTTGGGGTTGAGCTTGGGCGCGCACTTGGCCATGCCTTTCTTCTGCAGGCTGGCCATGATGTCATCGGCCTGCTGGGCCATGGTGTCCAGCGCCTTTTGCACCGGCACCTCGCCCCGTATCGCCGCACCGATATTCGTCCACCACAACGGTGCCATATTGGGGTAGTCGGGCACATTGGTGAAGGTGGGTGTCCACAGCTTGCGGGCCGAGCTGCGGTAGAACTCCACTAGGCCGCCCAGCTTTGGCGCCGCATCGGTCATGGCCTTGGAGTCGATGTCGGAGGCCCGTATCGGCGTCAAGCCCACCAGGGTCTTCTTCAAGGACACCGACTTGGACACCGCAAACTGCGCATACAGCCATGCGGCCTTCATGTTGTTGGGCGGCGTGCCCTTGACCAGCGTCCACGAGCCGGCATCCTGGTAGCCCAGCTTCATGCCGGCACGCCAATAGGCGCCGTGCGGTGAAGGCGCCACGCGCCATTTGGGTGTGCCGTCCGCATTGGTGACCGGCAAGCCGGGCTTGTTCATAGATGCTGCAAAGGCCAGGTACCAGAAGATCTGCTGCGCAATCTGGCCCTGGGCCGGCACCGAGCCCGCGGTGCCAAAGTCCATCTGCTTGGCCTCGGGCGGCGCGTATTTGTCCAGCCATTCGATGAACTTGTTGACCGAGTAGACCGCGGCCGCGCCATTCATGTCGCCGCCGCGCTCCACCGAGGCACCCACCGGGTTGCAGCCCTCCACCCGTATGCCCCAATCATCCACCGGCTTGCCGGTGGGCAGGCCCTTGTCACCGGCGCCGGCCATGGACAGCCAGGAGTCGGAAAAGCGCCAGCCCAGCGATGGGTCTTTGCGGCCGTAGTCCATATGGCCATAGACTTTTTTACCGTCCAGCTCCTTGACATGCACGGTGAAGAATTCGGCAATGTCTTCATAGGCCGACCAGTTGACCGGCACATCGAGCTTGTAGCCGTAGATCTCTTTGAATTTCTTCTGCAGGTCGGGCCGATCGAACCAGTCCTTGCGGTACCAGTAGAGATTCGCGAACTGCTGGTCTGGCAACTGGTAGAGCTTGCCATCGGGCCCGGTGGTGAAGCTCTTGCCGATGAAGTCGTCCACATCCAGCGTGGGCAATGTGACGGCCTTGCCCTCCCCCGCCATGTAGTCGGTCAGGTTGACCACCCTTTGCGTGCGGTAGTGCCAGCCGATCAGGTCGCTGTCGTTCACGTACGCGTCATACAGATGCAGGCCGGTGCGCACCTGGGTTTCGATCTTCTTGACGACGTCGTCTTCACCCGTCACCTCATGCACCACCTGGATGCCGGTCAACTCGGTGAAAGCCTTGGCAATGACGTCGGATTCATATTTGTGCGTGTCCAGCGTCTCGGATACTACGAAGATCTTCATGCCGCCAAAGGGCTTGGCGGCGCTGGCAAACCACTCAAATTCTTTGCGTTGCGCCTCGCTACTCAGTGTGGTGGGGCTGAACTCTTTTTGCAGTCGGGTTATGACTTCGGCCGAGCCGACTTGCGCGTAAGCCGGCGCGCATGCCACGAGCAGCACCCATGACAGTGCCCAGTGCCTCTGCGTTTCGCCCCCTGGGTAGTGTTTCGTTTTGCTACGCATACAAAGGAGCTCCTTCGTTTGTTCGCAGAAACTGGTGCGCTGGCTGGTGGGTTAATTTGGCCCTGCCAGTGCAGGCCTTCTACCGGGTGCCAGGCTGGGCGGCCTGGCCGTTGCGACCGTCATGCTGACCGGTGGAGATTGGAATGCACTCCCGTGCGATGGGGCGCCCATGCCATGGGCCAACTTGAACACGGCCACGGTGCCCACCAGGTCGTGGGCCTGCGACTTGAGGCTGCTGGCCGCCGCCGCCATCTGCTCGACCAGCGCCGCATTCTGCTGCGTGGCCTGGTCCATCTGTGCCACCGCTTCGCCCACCTGGGCCACGCCCACACTTTGCTCGGAACTGGCCGCGCTGATTTCGCCCATGATGTCGGTCACGCGCTGGATGCTGGTCACCACCTCGGTCATCGTCACCCCAGCTTGGTCGACCAGTGCACTGCCATGCTCGACGCGCTCAACACTGGCGTTGATCAGGTACTTGATTTCCTTGGCAGCCTCGGCCGATCGTCCGGCCAAGGACCGCACCTCACTTGCAACGACGGCGAAACCCCGGCCCTGCTCCCCTGCCCTTGCGGCCTCGACGGCGGCGTTGAGCGCCAGGATATTGGTCTGGAACGCGATGCCATCGATCACGCTGATGATGTCCGATATCTTGCGGCTGGACTCGTTGATGCCCTTCATGGTCTCCACGACTTGGGTCACGACCTCGCCACCCTTGACGGCCACGGTGCTGGCATTCATCGCCAACTGGTTGGCCTGGCGGGCGCTGTCGGCGTTTTGTTTGACGGTAGAGCTCAACTCCGACATGCTGGATGCGGTCTTCTCCAGCGCGCTGGCCTGCTGCTCGGTGCGGGCGCTCAGGTCCTGGTTGCCTTGGGCGATCTCTGCGCTGGCGGTGGCCACGCCTTCGGAACCATTGCGCACATTGGTGACCACCTGGGTCAGGTTGTCCTGCATGGCCTTGAGTTGGGCCATCAGGCTGACGCTGTCACCATACTTCAGATGCACGGAGGTGGTGAGGTCGCCCTCGCCCACGCTTTGGGCCAGCGCTGCGGCCTCAGCCGGCTCGGCCCCCAGTTGGCCGGTGATGGTGCGCAAGGTTACCAGGCCAAAAATGCCCGCAAATGCCAAGCCACCGACAATGGCCACCAGCGATACCAGCTTGAAGGTGGCATAGCGGGCCGATGCATCGCCAAATTCTTTCTTGGCGCCATCCACCTGCAACTGGCTCAAGGCGTCAACACCCTTTTTGACCGGTGCGTAGAGCGGCGGAATCTTGTTGACCAGGATGTTCTGGCCTTCGATGACGTCATTGGCACGCAGGGCCACCAAGGCCGGCTGCAGGCCTTCTTCAAACTTCTTTCTATCGTCTACGAAGGCCTTGGCCAGTTTTTGCTCTTCGTCCGACAGCTTGATGGAGGTGTAAGAAGCCCACAGCTTGGAGATGGCGGCGATGTTGGCATCCACCGTGGCCGTGCTGGATGCAATGACTTCGGGTGTGGGGGTGATCAGCGCCGCGGACAAGGCCAGTTGGTTGCTGATCAGCTTGGCACTGATTTCGCCCAACTGACCTGCGGGCACGGTGCGGTCTTCGTACACGGTGCGCAAGGCCTCGTTGCTGGCCCCTATGCCATACAAACCCAGGCAGCCTATGACCAGCAACAGCGCAGACAGGATGCCGCCCAAAAGCGCCAGACGTGTAAAGATTTTCACGCTTGTGTCTCCTTAATTGTTCTTCCAACGGCAGCACGTGCGAGCCACGTCTTCGGCGCATCGTCCGGCAATTGCGCGAGCCCGTCAAGGGGTATAAAGCCGCATACAGCGGCAGCCCAAGCGGGCGTCAGACAGGCAGTTGCAGGTAGTGCTGGGCCAGAGTCTCAAAGGCCTTGACCTCAGGGTCCAGGCCCGTTTCCTGTTGCAGGATGGCACCCACCGTGGCGGCCAGACTGCCAGCCAATTGGGCGTCCAGAAACAGCAAGCGCGAGCGGCGGGCCAGCATGTCCTCGACCGTGATGGCGTACTCGTAGCGCGCCGCAAAGCGCACCATGCCTTCGGTCAGGCCCTCGCACAACACGTTGTTTGCGCCCGGCATGGCCAACACCGTGGCCTGCTCTCCTCCATAGGAGTGCAGACCCGGTGGCATGCAGATCGACTGGATCAGCGCTGCGGGTATGTCGGCCCCCACGAGCTTCAAATGGGTGGTCACGCCCTTGGCGCGCTTCTCCAGTAAGCCCTTGTCGGCACAGGCATCCAGCACGTCCTCGGCCATGGCGCGGTAGGTGGTCCACTTGCCACCGGTCACGGTCACCATGCCGCTGCGGCTGACCATGACCGTGTGTTCGCGGCTGATGCCCTTGGTGTTGTCACCATCGTCGTCCTGCGGCTTGACCAGGGGCCGCAGGCCGACCCATACACTTTTCACATCGGCACGGGTGGGCGCCTTGCGCAGGTAGCGGGCCGATTCGTTGAGGATGAACTCCACCTCCTCCTTGAACGGCATGGGCTCCCGCGCCAGGTCGTTGCGCGGCGTGTCGGTGGTACCCAGTATCACCTTGCCCAACCAGGGCACGGCAAACAGCACCCGGCCATCGGCCGTCTTGGGCACCATCAAGGCCACATCGCTGTCCAGAAACGACCGGTCCACGACGATGTGCACGCCCTGGCTTGGGGTCACCATGGGCTTGGTCGCCCGTTTGCTGTGGGCGCCGCTGGCGGCACCGTCCTTTTGGCGCAGCTCGTCGACCCAGACGCCGGTGGCATTGACCACGCAGCGGGCGTTGATGGTGTATTGCTTGCCGGTCAGCGTGTCGTCGCAGACCAGGCCCGTTACTTTGCCATCCGCATACAACAGATGGGCTGCGCGGCAGTAGTTCACCAGCAGCGCACCATGAGACGCCGCGGTGCGGGCCAGGGCCAAGGCCAGCCGGGCGTCGTTGAACTGGCCGTCCCAATATTTGACGCCGCCTTGCAGCCCTTCGGGGCGTGCGGTGGGCAGGTAGCGCAAGGTGGCATTGCGGTTCAGAAATTCGGTCTTGCCCAGGCCGGCTTTGCCAGCCAGCGCGTCGTACATCTTGAGCCCTATGCCGTAAAAGGGGGTTTCCCACCACTTATAAGACGGCATGATGAAAGGCAGAGGTTGCGCCAAGTGGGGCGCGTTGTTCAGCAGGGTTGTGCGCTCGTGCAGGGCCTCGCGCACCAGCGAGATATTGCCTTGGGCCAGGTAGCGCACGCCGCCATGGACCAGCTTGGTCGCCCGGGATGAGGTGCCTTTGGCAAAGTCGTGCGACTCGACCAGCACTACGCTAAAGCCCCGCGCTGCGGCGTCCAAGGCCACGCCCAGGCCCGTGGCACCGCCGCCGACGATGGCGATGTCATACGGCCGCCCCTGCGCCAGTTGTGCGATCAGCGCGTCACGTCGGGTTGCTTGGGCTTGCATGGGTGTGGTGGACATAGGCATTGCGGTAGGAAAAAGGCCGTGTGGCAAATGTGCTCACACGGCCGACCTTTAGAGCATTAAAGTTTTGGTAAACGAATCAGCGTGTCTTGCCGTTCTTCCACGCGTTGATCAGCGTGTCATAGGCAATGGTTTCACCCTTCGGCTTTTCGTTGTCCAACTTCTTCCATGGAGCACCCTTGTCACTCAGCCATTTGTTGGGGTCGCCCTTTGGATTGAGCTTGGGCGGGCAATGTGCCATGCCGGCCCGCTCCAGGCGGCCCATCACGTCGTCCATTTCGTTGGCCAGGTTGTCCATGGCGGCCTGGGGTGTTTTTTCACCTGTGACTGCCACGGCCACGTTCTTCCACCAGAGCTGTGCCAGCTTCGGATAGTCAGGCACGTTGGTTCCGGTAGGTGTCCAGGCCACGCGTGCGGGGCTGCGGTAGAACTCCACCAGACCACCCAGCTTGGGCGCCATCTGTGTCATGGCGTTGGAGCGGATGTCGCTGTCGCGGATGAAGGTCAAGCCGACCGTGGACTTCTTCAGCGACACGGTCTTGCTGGTTACAAACTGGGCATAGAGCCAGGCCGCAGCCACTTGGTCAGGGTTGTGGTCCTTGAAGAAAGTCCATGAGCCCACGTCCTGGTAGCCGTTTTGCATGCCTTGCTTCCAGTACGGGCCATTGGGTCCAGGGGCCATGCGCCACTTGGGTGTGCCATCGGCATTCACCACGGGCAGACCTGGCTTGACCATGTCGGCCGTGAAGGCGGTGTACCAGAAGATCTGCTGGGCGATCTGGCCCTGGGCTGGCACGGGGCCGGCTTCGCCGAAGGTCATGCCGATGGCTTCCTTGGGCGAATACTTCTTCATCCAGTCGATGTACTTGGTCAACGCGTAAACCGCTGCGGGCGAATTGGTCGCGCCACCGCGTGCCACGGAAGCACCCTGCGGGTTGCAACCGTCAGCCGATGCGCGAATGCCCCACTCGTCAACAGGCTTGCCGTTGGGGATGCCGATATCCGCCGTACCAGCCATCGACAACCAGGCATCGGTGAAACGCCAGCCCAACGATGGGTCTTTTTTGCCGTAGTCCATGTGACCATAGATGGGCTTGCCATCGACCATCTTCACATCATTGGTGAAGAATTCGGCGATGTCTTCATAAGCGCTCCAGTTCAATGGCACGCCCAGTTCATAGCCATACTTGGCCTTGAACTTTTCCTTCAGTTCGGGCTTGGCAAACAGGTCGGCACGGAACCAGTACAAGTTGGCGAATTGCTGGTCAGGCAATTGGTACATCTTGCCATCGGGTGCCGTCGTGAAGCTGGTGCCAATGAAGTCTTTGACATCCAGGCCCGGGTTGGTCCATTCTTTGCCGGCACCAGTCATGTAGTCGGTCAGGTTCAGGATCTTGCCGTAACGGTAGTGGGTTCCGATCAGGTCAGAGTCAGAAATCCAGCCGTCATAGATGGACTTGCCGGACTGCATGGAGGTCTGCAGCTTCTCGACCACGTCGCCTTCTTGAATGACATCGTGCTTGACCTTGATGCCGGTGATCTCTTCAAACGCCTTGGCCAGGGTCTTGGCTTCGTAGCTGTGCGTGGTCAGGGTTTCCGACACGGTGCTGATCTCTTTGACACCCTTGGCCTTGAGTTTTGCTGCAGCGTCGATGAACCACTTGAGCTCGGCAGTCTGCTGGGCTTTGGACAAGGTCGAAGGCTGGAATTCTTCATCGATCCATTTCTTCGCTGCGGCTTCGTCAGCCCAAGCTTGGCTGCCCACCGCGCAGGCGAGTGCGACCGCCAATACCGAATACCTTAATTTCATTGTCTAACTCCTCAGGTCGAAACAACCCCTGTTTATAGAAGGCGTATACGGCTCCAGGGGGAAACAAGCCGAACCTTGCATACTCACTCTTTCTTGCGCCACTAGCCCTTGCGCATGATCACCACAAGCAGAACCATGGACAGTACAAAACTGAACCAGATGGAGGGCTCGCTTTGCAGGCCCATCCACTCGACGAGCTTGCCGCTTAGGCCCACAAAGCTCAGGTTGACATAGGCGGCCGTCAGCAGGCCAATAAAGAGACGATCACCACGGGTGGTTTCCATGGGCAAAAAGCCGCGGCGCAGGCTGGTGGGAGATTTGATTTCCCACACCGTCATGCAGACCAGCATCAGCACGATGCAACTGAAAAATACGGCCACGGGTGTGGTCCAAGCCATCCATTCAAACATGCTCTATTCCCTCTCGTTTGGTCAATTGCGGGGCGCTTAGACGCGGCCCATCGCAAAGCCCTTGGCGATGTAGTTGCGCACAAACCAGATCACGATGGCGCCGGGCACGATGGTCAACACACCGGCAGCGGCCAGCGTGGCCCAGTCCATGCCCGATGCCGACACGGTGCGGGTCATGATGGCCACAATGGGCTTGGCATTGACACTGGTCAACGTGCGGGCCAATAGCAGCTCCACCCAACTGAACATGAAGCAGAAGAAGGCAGCCACACCCACGCCGGCCTTGATCAGCGGCAAAAAGATCTTGACGAAAAACGCGGGGAAGGAATAACCGTCGATATAGGCGGTCTCGTCAATCTCGCGTGGGATACCACTCATGAAACCTTCCAGAATCCACACCGCCAGTGGCACGTTGAACAACAGGTGGGCCAGGGCAACGGCCACGTGGGTATCCATCAGCCCGACCGTGGTGTAGAGCTGGAAGAACGGCAACAAGAACACCGCGGGCGGCGTCATGCGGTTGGTCAGCAACCAGAAGAACACATGCTTGTCGCCCAGGAAGCTGTAGCGAGAGAACGCGTAGGCTGCGGGCAGTGCCACGGTCAACGAGATCACCGTGTTGATGGCCACATAGATCAGGCTGTTGATGTAGCCCGAGTACCACGAAGAATCCGTGAAGATCGTCGCGTAGTTGGCCCACGTGAAGTGCTCTGGGAACAATGAGAAACCGGCCACGATCTCCTGGTTGGTCTTGAACGACATATTGACCATCCAGTAGATGGGCAAGAGCGCAAAGACGATGTAGCACAGCAGGAACAGCGTGCGCTTTTGAAATTTCGGCTTATTCATGGCCACCCTCCTTCTCCTGGGTGCCTACGCGTTGCATCCAGTTGTACAAAATAAAACACAGCAACAGGATGATCAGGAAGTAGATCAACGAGAACGCCGCCGCCGGACCCAGGTCAAACTGGCCCACGGCTTTCTGCGTCAGGAACTGCGACAGGAAGGTCGTGGCATTGCCGGGCCCACCACCGGTCAGCACAAAGGGCTCGGTATAGATCATGAAACTGTCCATGAAGCGCAGCAGCACGGCAATCATCAACACGCCGCGCATCTTGGGCAGTTGCACGTAGCGGAACACATCGAGCTTGCTGGCGCCGTCAATGCTGGCCGCCTGGTAGTAGGCGTCAGGGATGGAGCGCAGGCCGGCATAGCCCAGCAGTGCGACCAACGGCGTCCAGTGCCACACATCCATCAGCAGTACGGTCAACCAGGCATGCGTGGGATTGCCGGTGTAGCTGTAGTCAATACCCAGGCCTTGCAAGGCTGCGCCCATCAGCCCGATGTCGGCACGGCCGAAGATTTGCCAGATGGTGCCCACGACGTTCCACGGAATCAGCAAGGACAGCGATACGATGACCAGCACCGCCGATGACTTCCAGCCCTGGGATGGCATGGACAGGGCCAGCAGGATACCCAGCGGCAATTCAACAGCCAACACGGAGAAGGAATATGTCAATTGCCGCAGCAGCGCACCGTGCAGTTCCTCATCGCGCATGATGGCTGCGAACCATTCGGTGCCCACGAAGACACGGCGCTCGGGCGAGATGATGTCCTGCACCGAATAGTTCACCACCGTCATCAGCGGCAGGATGGCGGAGAAGGCCACGCACAGCAGCACGGGTAGTATCAAAAACCAGGCCTTCTGGTTAACCGGTTTTACGGTGGTGCTCATACCAGTATCTCCTCGTTCTTGTAGAAGCAGGTGTGCTCACCCATGACCTGCAGCCATACGGTGTCACCCACCGCCAGTTGTGCGGCATCGGTAGAGAGGCGCGCCTTCAGCGTGGTGCCGGCAAAGTCCGCACTCAGCATCACATGGGTGCCCACGTCTTGCACGCGCGACACGCGCACGGCCAAGGCCCCTTCAGTGTTGGCCTGGGTCAGCCCCAGGTATTCAGGCCGTATGCCCAGCTTGATGTCCCCGGTTGGCAGCGCGCGGCCAGACGGCAGGGCCAGCGTCTTGTCGGCGACGCGCAGGCCATCGACCTGCACCTGCGCAGGCAGAAAGTTCATGCCGGGTGAGCCAATGAAGTGCCCCACGAAGGTGTGGCTGGGGCGTTCGAACAAGTCTGCGGGCGAGCCCACTTGCACGGCTCGGCCCCGCGTCATGACCACCACCTGGTCGGCAAAGGTCAACGCCTCCACCTGGTCGTGCGTGACATAGATCAAGGTCAGCTTCAACTCGTGGTGGATCTGCTTGAGCTTGCGCCGCAATTGCCACTTCAGATGCGGGTCGATGACGGTCAGTGGCTCGTCAAACAGCACGGCCGACACATCGGGGCGCACCAGACCGCGGCCCAGGGAAATCTTTTGCTTGGCATCGGCGGCCAGGCCCGCGGCCCGCTGGTTGAGCTGCCCACTCATCTCCAGCATCTCGGCAATCTCGCCCACGCGCTTGTCGATTTGCGCCTTGGGCATCTTGCGGTTGCGCAGCGGAAAGGCCAGGTTCTCGGCCACCGTCATCGTGTCGTAAATGACGGGGAACTGGAACACCTGCGCAATATTGCGCTGTTGCGGCGTCTCGTTCGTCACGTCACGTCCGTCAAAGCGCACCGTGCCCTGGGACGGTGTCACCAGGCCCGACATGATGTTCAACAGTGTGGTCTTGCCGCAGCCCGACGGACCCAGCAAAGCATAGGCACCACCATCCGCAAAAGTCATTTTCAGCGGCAGCAAGGCATAGTCGCTGTCCTGCTGGGGGTTGGGCCGATAGGCGTGGGCCAGATCGAGTTCAATGCGTGCCATATCAGCGTCCCCCGCCGCGTACCGGCGACAAGACCAGCATGCCCGCGGCATCAAACACATAGGATTGCGCGGGATCGAAGTGCAAACTCAACGCAGTCCCCAATTCAAAGTAATGCACACCGGTGAGTTGGGCCACCAACTCACCGACCAAGGTATGCACGTGGACAAAGGTGTCAGAGCCTGAGATTTCTGCCAACTCCACGGTACCGGGCAGCGCCACATCGCCCGGCTGGGGCTGCACGCGCACCGCACTGGCGCGCAGACCCACGGTCAATTTGGGCGTGGATTGCGATGACAGCGTGCGCGTCAGCAAGGGCCCGCCGTCCAGCCGCACACCGTCGGCCGTGGCCGTGGCGGCCAGCAGATTCATCGGTGGATCGCTGAAGGCGCGCGCCACCCGCAGGGAAGCCGGCTTGTGGAAGACCTCGGCCGTGGGGCCATATTGCAGCAACTCACCTTCATCCAGGACCGCCGTGTAGCCCCCGAGCAGCAGGGCTTCGCCCGGCTCGGTCGTGGCATAGACCACGGTGGAATCACCGGCCGCGAACAGGGCGCTCAACTCATCGCGCAGTTCCTCGCGCAGCTTGTAGTCCAGATTGACCAGAGGTTCATCCAACAGCATCAAGGGCGCACCCTTTGCCAAGGCACGGGCCAGTGCCACACGCTGTTGCTGGCCGCCCGAGAGTTCCGACGGCAAACGGTCCAGAAACATGTCAATATGCAGTTTCTCGGCAAGCTGTCGCACGCGCTGGTCGACATTGCTTTCACCGCGCAACTTCAAGGGCGACGCAATGTTGTCGCGCACCTTCATGGATGGGTAGTTGATGAACTGCTGGTACACCATGGCGACGTTGCGCGCACGCACCGGCACACCCACCACGTCCTTGCCATCCACCGTGACCCGGCCGGAGGTGGGTACATCCAGCCCCGCCATGATGCGCATCAGGCTGGTCTTGCCGGCCTGGGTAGCCCCTAGCAAGACCGTGACTGCGCCACTCTGTGGGGCAATATTCATGTTGTGCAGCCACATCTGTGGTCCTACCTTTTTGTGGATGCCCTCAAGGCTCAACTGCATCACGCCACCTTCTATTTCTGGGTTTTCGTCGAATATTCGAATTTGGCAATTGTTATTCTTTTAAGTTCGTTTTTTATCGGTAATTACCCTAGTTTAATTCGTTTGAGTTCGTTTTAAGATGCCGCCACGGCCTGAAAAGGACAAAGGAACAGAAGTGAACCGACACCCCCGACTGCTTGAATTGCTGGCCTATGTACAGACCCATGGCACGGTTTCCGTTGAGCGCTTGGCGGAAACACTGGGCGTAACCCTGCAAACAGTACGCCGTGATGTGCAGCGCCTGGCCGACGAGGGCCTGCTGGCGCGCTTCCACGGCGGCGTACGGGTGCCCGGCTCCACGATTGAAAACATCGCCCACAAGCAGCGCGAGAACCTCAATGCCGATGGCAAGGCCCGTATCGCACGCCATGTGGCTGCAGCAGTGCCCAACGATTGCTCGCTGATACTGAACATTGGAACGACCACCGAAGCCATTGCCCGCGCGCTGCTCGGGCACTCGGGCTTGCGGGTCATAACCAACAACCTCAACGTGGCCAGCATCCTGAGCGCCAACACCAACAGCGAAGTCATCGTGGTCGGCGGCGTGGTGCGCGGGCGCGACCAGGGCATCGTCGGTGAAGCCGCCGTCGACTTCATCCGCCAGTTCAAGGTAGACATTGCGCTGATCGGCATATCCGGCATCGAGGCTGACGGCACGCTGCGCGACTTCGACTTCCGTGAGGTCAAGGTGTCGCAAACCATCATTGCGCATGCGCGCGAGGTCTGGGTGGCGGCCGACAGCAGCAAGTTCAACCGCCCGGCCATGGTGGAGGTGGCCAACTTGTCGCAAATCGACCGCCTGTTTACCGACGAAAATCCGCCGGACCCATTTCCCGCGTTGCTGGCCGATGCACAGGTGCGCTACACCGTGGCGTCTACGATGGCGGCCGACCCCTCTCTCCAGGAAAACCCATGACCTACCTGCTTGCCTTGGACCAAGGCACCTCCAGTTCACGCAGCATCGTTTTTGACGCCGAGGGCCATGTCCTCGCGCAAGCCCAGCAAGAGTTGACACAGATTTACCCCCAGCCGGGCTGGGTGGAGCATGACCCAGAGGAGATCTGGCGCACACAGTTGGCCACCGCGCGCGATGCCCTGGCCAAGGCCGGCATAGCGGCCCACCAGGTACGCGCCCTGGGCATCACCAACCAGCGTGAGACCACAGTGGTATGGAACCGGCGCACCGGTCTGCCCTTGCACCACGCCATTGTGTGGCAGGACCGGCGGGCCGAGCCCACTTGCCTGGAACTGCGCGAGCGCGGGTTGGCTGCCACGATTCAGGCCAAGACCGGGCTGCTGGTCGATGCCTATTTCTCCGGCACCAAGCTCAAGTGGATACTGGACCACGTGGCCGGCGCGCGGCAATTGGCGCAGAACGGCGAGTTGGCATTCGGCACCGTGGACTGTTGGCTGATCTGGCGCCTGACCCAAGGCGCCGTGCATGCCACCGATGTCAGCAACGCGTCGCGCACCATGCTGTTCAATGTCCACACCAACGAATGGGATGCCGAACTGCTGGCGGCGCTGGACATTCCACCCAGCCTGCTGCCCACGGTGAAGCCCTCCAGCGCAGCCTATGGTGAGGTGGCGCCCGAGCTACTGGGCCATGCCATCCCGATTGGTGGCGTGGCCGGCGACCAGCAAAGCGCGCTGTTTGGTCAGGCCTGCTTCAAGGCGGGCATGGTGAAAAACACCTATGGCACGGGCTGCTTCATGCTGATGCACACCGGGCACAACTTCCAGACTTCGCACAACGGGCTGATCACCACCAGTGCGGCGCAGACGACGAACAAAACCGAGTTCGCAATCGAAGGCAGCGTTTTCGTAGGCGGCGCAGTGGTGCAGTGGCTGCGCGACGGCCTGCATGCCATCAAGGCCAGCGGCGAGGTGCAGGAACTGGCCCAGAGCGTGCCCGATTCGGGCGGCGTCATGGTGGTACCCGCCTTCACCGGCCTGGGGGCACCGTACTGGAAGCCCGAAGCGCGGGGCACGATCACGGGCCTGACGCGGGGCAGCACGGTGGCCCATATCGCCCGCGCCGCACTGGAAAGCATTGCTTACCAAAGTGCCGCGCTGTTGCAGGCCATGAGCCGCGATGCGGTGCAAGCCGGTGGGGCCGCGGTGGCTGAGTTACGGGTGGACGGTGGGGCCTGCGTCAATGACTTGCTGATGCAGTTCCAGGCGGATCTGCTGGGTATTCCGGTTGTGCGCCCGGCGGTCATAGAGACCACAGCCCTGGGGGCCGCCTATCTGGCGGGGCTTACCGTGGGTGTCTACAAGAGCACAGAGGAATTGAGCGGTCTATGGCGTTCAGAACGCCGCTTCTTGCCGACCCTGGCCCCCGAGCGCGCCAAGGACTTGATGGAACGCTGGGAGCACGCGGTTCGGCAGACCGTGCTGTAAAGAAAAAACTTTACGCCTTGGGGGCGGCTTGCAGCATGCTGATGCGGTTGCCCTCGGTGTCGTTGAACGACACGTACTTGCCTACCCCAGGGATCTCCATGGGCTCGCCCAGCACCTTGCCTCCGGCCTTGCCAACATTGGCAATGGCATCCGCAATGTTCTCTACGGCGATCACAACGGAGGGCAGTTGCTGTGGGGCGCCAGCCTTCTTTGGAAAAAATCCGCCGTTGATCGTGCCAGGAACGGGCGCCCCCCCCTCCATGTCTTCGGCTGTCGTCGCCAACACATAGCCTCCCATCTCTTCTCCGAGCGCTTGGGTTTTCCAGCCAAAGGCTTTTTCGTAGAAGGCGGCCATGCGTGTCTTGTTGTCGTAGGGAATTTCAAAGTGCACCACAGGATCCATTTTTGTCTCTCCGAGTTGAGTTGATGGGCGGTGAACAATGTAGCGCGTTCCTGGCAAATGCGGGAACAAATTTTTCAATTTCGGTAGGCACCGCATGCCGCCAGCGCAGGCCTGCAACCCCATGCAGAACCCCGATTGACGGCTTCACCGAACTGGTGCACATTGGGTGCTCAATCCATCACATTCCCGGGGAGATCAATCCATGCACGGATTCACTATGAAGACACTGGCGCGCGTCGTTTTCCTGGCCGCCCTATCCGTGTCGGCAGCACATGCGCTGGAAGTCCGCACCGCGGCGCAGGACAGCCAGCCCAAGTTCATCAAGGAGGGTAGCGCCGTCACCGGCCTGTGCATAGACATCTTCAAGGCGCTGGAGAAAACCGATCCCGATCTGAAGTTTCCGGCCCTGACCAGCTTTACCCCCCTGCCCCGCACCGAGTCTTTGCTGCTGGACGGCTCCCTGGACGTCATTTGCGGCCTGGCAGCCACCAAGGACCGCAAGGAGAAGTTTGACGTCATCGACATCCCGATCTACACCACCCACTTGGTGTTGGCCGCCCGCAAAGAGGAGACGGCCGATGTCAAAGGCTTTGACGACATCCGCAAACTGGGGGCCGACGCCGTTGTGCTGACCGTTACCCAGACCGTGCAGGCCGAGATGGCATCGGCGCAGGCCGGCATCAAGGTGGACTCCGCCGCCAAAGATACCTCACAAAATCTGCAAAAACTGGTCGCAGGCCGGGGGCGCTTCATCCTGCACAATGACTTTGCACTGGTCGACGAGATCAAGCGCGACAACCTGGGCGACAAGGTCAAGCTCTTGCCTGCCCAGTTGACGACCGAAGGCCGCTTCTTCATCGTCTCCAAAAAGGCCCCCGCCGGGCTGAAAGACAAACTGACCGCCGCGTTGGACAAGCTGGCCAAGAGCGGCGAGCTGGGCAAGATCTTCCAGCCCTACAAGCCCAAATAAGCTGGGCGCAGCGGCCTACTTGCCACCCAGCCCCATGGACCGGGTGATGACCTCTTTCATGATCTCGTTGGTGCCACCGTAGATGCGCTGCACGCGTGCGTCGGCGTAGGCGCGGGTGATGGGGTATTCCCACATATAGCCATAACCACCGAACAGCTGCACGCATTCGTCCATGACCTTGCACTGCAGGTCCGTAGTCCAGTACTTGGCCATGCTGGCCGTGGCGGTATCCAGTTTGTCCTGGCAGATCAGTTCGCAACATTTGTCAACAAACACGCGCGCCACCTGCACCTCGGTCTGCAGTTCGGCCAGTGTGAAACGGGTGTTCTGGAACGATGCCACGGGCTGGCCAAAGACTTTGCGTTCCTTGACGTAATCCACCGTCCAGTCAATCGCCGCCTGTGCCGATGCCACGGCGGAAATGGCGATCTGCAAACGCTCCCACGGTAGTTGTTCCATCAGGCAGATAAAGCCCTTGTTTTCATAGGCCGCGCCGCCCAGCAGGTTCTCGGCCGGCACGCGCACATTGTCAAAAAACAACTCGGACGTGTCCTGGGCCTTCATGCCCATCTTCTTCAGCCGCTTGCCTACCGAAAAGCCGGGCATGCCGCGCTCTACCAGCAGCAGGCTGGTGCCTTTGCCACCAGCAGCAGGGTTGGTCTTGGCTACGACGACCACCACATCCGCGTGCCAGCCATTGGTGATGAAGGTCTTGCTGCCGTTCAGCAGGTAGCTGCCGTCGGCCTGCTGGATGGCCGTGGCCTTGATGCCCTGCAGGTCCGAGCCAGCGGCAGGCTCGCTCATCGCAATGGCGCCAATCATTTCGCCGGTGGCCATCCTGGGCAGGTAGCGTGCCTTCTGCTCAGCCGTGCCGTAGTGCAGGATGTAGGGTGCGACGATTTCGCTGTGCAGGCTGTAGCCGATGCCAGTGCAACCAGCGCGGGCAATCTCTTCGAACTGGATCACCGAGTACAGCTTGTCGGCTTCGGAGCCGCCGTACTCCTCGGGCATGCTCATGCACAAGAAGCCGTTCTCACCGGCCTTGGTCCACACCGCGCGGTCCACATAGCCCTGCTCTTCCCACTCGGCATGGAAAGGGGCGATCTCCTTCTCTACAAAGCGGCGGAAACTGTCACGAAAGGATTCGTGGTCGGAAGAGAAAAGGGTTCTATCAATCATGGTGCACCTTGGGTTTTGTAATCTTTGAATTTTACAAAGCATTTGCTTGGCAAAAAGAATATACTGCAATTTCCATGCAAAACACAGCACCTGGTTTCGACACGCCTGCCGCCACGGTACCCGGCAGTGCTTCCGCGCCTTTGGGCCTGCCACCTGCCACCGCGGCGCTGCTGGAGCGCGTGCGCGGCCAGTTCACCAGCGGCCAGCCGGAATGGAAGGCCAACACCGACGCCGAAATGCGCATACCGGTGGAGCGTTATTTCTCGCCCGAGGTCTGGCAGGCCGAGTTGCAGGCCCTGTTCAAGCCCCTGCCGCTGATAGCAGCACACAGCAGCGAGCTGGCTCCCGGACAGGCCCTGGCCCACGATGCCTTTGGTGTACCTCTACTGCTGAGCCGCGACGCCGACGGCACGCTACGCTGCTTTCTGAACGTGTGCCGCCACCGCGGCATGCGCATGCTGGAAGCCGGCTCTGCCCAGACGCGCAACAGCGTGGTCTGCCCCTACCACGGTTGGACCTACCGGCTGGACGGCAGCCTGCGCCACATGCTGCATGCCGAAGCTTTTGACAACTGCGCCAAGGGCGCACGCGACCTGGTGCGTGTGCCCTGCGCCGAGCGCCATGGCCTCATCTGGGTGGTGCCCGACGCCAAGAGCACGTTGGACCTGGATGCATACCTGGGTGGTTTGAACGATGAGCTACCCTTTTACGGCATAGACAAGCTGCAGCACTTCCGCACCATAGAGGCCGAGTACCCCGCCAACTGGAAGCTGATCATCGACGCCTTCCTGGAGTCGTACCACATCCGCGTGCTGCACCAGAAGACGATATACCCCTTCTTTGCCGACAGCGTCACGTCGGCCGAGCGCTTTGGGCCCCACATCCACTCGCTGGTGGCGCGTCGTCTGGCGCAGGAATGGGCCCAGCAGCCCGACAGCCAGGCGCCGACCTCGGTGGACGCGCTGAGCCAGCTGGCCACCACGAGCCAGGTGATTTTTCCCAACACAGTGACCATCTTCCACCCCGACTACCTGAGCCTGATCAGCGTCGTACCCACCGGGCCGGAGACACTGCGCTGGACGCACCGCATGCTGATCCCCGCGGACAAGACCACACCCGACTGGGTGCCGCACTGGGAAAAAACCTTCCAGCTGATCGAGCAAGGCGTGTTCCAGAAGGAAGACATCCACTGCGCCATCGGCATCCAGCGCGGGCTGAAGACCGAGGCCAACACCCACATCACCGTAGGCCGCGCCGAAATGGCGCTGACCTGGTTCCACGAACAGGTGCGGCAAGCCACCGCACCCTTTTTGACGACTACATCCACTTGAACCGGAGAACTACCACCATGACGGAAGCATTTGTATTTGACGCCATCCGCACCCCGCGCGGCAAGGGCAAGAAAGACGGCAGCCTGCACGAGGTCAAGCCCGTCAGTCTGCTGGCCGGCCTGCTGACCGACCTACAGCAACGCCACCAGTTCGACACCGCGCTGGTCGACGACGTGGTCATGGGCGTGGTGTCGCCCGTAGGCGACCAGGGCTCGGTGATACCCAAGGTGGCGGCGCTGAAGGCGGGCTGGGATTTCCAGGCCGCTGGCGTGCAAATCAATCGCTTCTGCGCCTCGGGCCTGGAGGCCGTCAACATGGCCGCACAAAAGGTGCGCTCGGGCTGGGAAGACCTGGTCGTGGCCGGTGGCGTGGAAAGCATGAGCCGTGTGCCGATTGGCTCCGACGGCGGTGCCTGGGCCATGGACCCCGAGACCAATTCCCAAACCGCCTTTGTGCCCCAGGGCATTGGCGCCGACCTGATCGCCACGCTGGAAGGCTTCAGCCGCGCCGATGTGGATGCCTTTGCGCTGGAGTCGCAGCGCCGCGCCACCAAGGCACAGGCAGCAGGCTACTTTGACCAGTCCGTCATCCCCGTCAGGGACAGCCTAGGCCAAGTGATACTGGCCAAGGACGAGTTCATCAAGCCCAACACCACGCTGGAAGGCCTGGCCGGCCTGAAGGCCTCGTTCGAGCAGATGGGCGGCATGGGCTTTGACCAAGTCGCGCTGACCCGCTACCCGCACGTAGAGCGCATCCACCACGTGCACCATGCCGGCAACTCGTCTGGCATCGTTGATGGCGCGGCCGCCGTGCTGATTGGCAACGAGGCGGCTGCCAAGGCACACAAGCTGACACCGCGCGCACGCATCGTGGCCACGGCACTGAGCGGTGCCGACCCCACCATCATGCTGACCGGCCCCATGCCCGCCACCCGCAAGGCACTGGCCAAGGCGGGGCTGACGGTGGACGACATCGACCTGTTCGAAGTGAACGAAGCCTTTGCCGCCGTGGTGATGCGCTTCATGAAAGAGATGAAGGTTCCGCACGACAAGGTCAACGTGAACGGCGGCGCCATCGCCATGGGCCACCCGCTGGGCGCCACCGGCGCCATGATCTTGGGCACGCTGATCGACGAGCTGCACCGCCACAAGCTGCGTTACGGCCTGGCAACCCTGTGCGTGGGTGGCGGCATGGGGATTGCCACCATCGTGGAACGCCTTTAAGCAAATTGGTCGCTAGCCCTCGTAAAATATACACAACCTGCTCTGAAATACATAGCATCATGAAAACCATCCAATATTCCCTGGTAGATGGAATCGCCACCATCACCTTCGACGAGCCCAACTCCCCCGTCAACACCATGTGCCTGCAGTGGCAGGAGGACATGACGGTATTGGCCGAGCAAATCCTCAAGGACAAGGACGCTATCCGCGGCATGCTGCTGACCTCCGCCAAGTCCACCTTCTTTGCCGGCGCCGACCTCAAGGGCGCGATGCGCCTCAAGCCCTCGGACGCTCCCACCATCTACACAGAGATCGAGCGCCTGAAGAAAAACTTCCGCACCATCGAAGCCTTGGGTAAGCCTGTGGTCAGCCTGATCAATGGCACGGCACTGGGCGGCGGTTGGGAAGTGGCGCTGGTGGGCCACCACCGCATCGCCATCGACGACAAGAAGATCCAGCTCGGTCTGCCCGAGGTGACGCTGGGCCTGCTACCCGGCGCCAGTGGTGTGACCAAGATGACACGCCACCTGGGCCTGATGGGTGCGCAGCCCTACCTGGTTGAAGGCAAGCTGTTCTCGCCGGCCGACGCCAAGGGCTTGGGACTGGTGCACGACCTGGTCGCCCCCGGTGAGAACGCCGCCGCCGAGATGAAGGCCAAGGCCCTGACCTGGATAGCCGCCAACCCCACGGCCCAGCACCTCTGGGAAGCCAAGGGCTACAAGGTGCCCGGCGGCCTGCCATCCAACCCCGCGGTGGCGCAGATGCTGCCCGTGGCCCCAGCCATGATCAAGAAGCAGACCCGCGGCCTCTACCCTGCGCCCGAGGCCATCATGGCCTGCATGGTCGAAGGCTTGCAGGTGGACCTGGACACCGCGCTGCGCATCGAAAGCCGCGCGCTTGCCAAGCTGATGACGGGCACCAATGCACGGGCCATGATCAACACCTTCTTCTTCAACCTCAACGCCATCAAGAGCGGCCAGAGCCGGCCCAAAGATGTGCCGCGCTTCAAGCCGGCCAAGGTGGGCCTGCTGGGCGCCGGCATGATGGGCGCAGGCATTGCCTACGCCCAGGCAACCAAGGGTATCGCCACCGTGTTGAAGGACGTGAGCCAGGAGAAAGCCGACCAAGGCAAGGGCTACACCGCCAAACTGACCCAGGCCCGCGTCGACAAGGGTCGCATGACGGTCGAAGAACAAAAGACCGTACTGGACCGCATCCACACCACCGGTGCGGTCGCCGACCTGAAAGACTGCGACCTGATCATCGAGGCGGTGTTCGAAAACCGCGAGCTCAAGGCCCGTGTGACCAAGGAATCCGAGCCGCTGCTGGCAACCGGCGGCTTTTTTGCCTCCAACACCTCGACCCTGCCGATCAGCGGCCTGGCCACCGCCAGTGCGGCGCCCGAGAAATTCATCGGCATCCACTTCTTCAGCCCGGTGGACAAGATGAAGCTGGTGGAGATCATCCGCGGCAAACAGACAAACGACGAGACGGTGGCCCGCGCCTTTGACTACGTGCAGGCCATCGGCAAGATGCCCATCGTTGTCAACGACTCGCGCGGTTTCTTCACCAGTCGGGTGTTTGGCACCTTTGTCATGGAAGGCGTGGCCATGGTTGGCGAAGGCATACCCGCTGCGGCCGTCGAAAACGCTGGCATCCAGTGCGGCATGCCCGTCGGCCCCCTGGCCGTGCTGGACGAGACCGCGCTGACGCTGAGTCTGCATGTCATGGACCAGACCCGTGCCGACTTCGAGGCTGAGGGCAAGACCTACACCCCCTCCCCCGGCGAACTGCTGGTGGCCGACATGGTGCGCAAGCACGAGCGGCCCGGCCGCGCCGGTGGTGGTGGCTTCTACGAATACCCGGCCGAGAAAGGCGCCAAAAAATTTCTGTGGCCCAAGCTCAAGGATCTGTTCGAGAAACCCGACGCACAGTGGGACATCACCGACCTCAAGGACCGCCTGCTGTACCGCCAAGCCGTCGAGACGGCACGCTGCCTGGCCGAGGGCGTGCTCACCAGCGTGCACGACGCCAATATCGGCTCCATCTTCGGTATCGGATTCCCGGCCTGGACAGGCGGCGCCATGCAATTCATTTATGGGATGGGCATTGAAGAATTTGAGGCGCGCGCTGCAAACTTGACACAACTGTATGGTTCTGGGTTTACACTTGGCGAAACCGTGAAAGCGGCGATCCGAAAGCACCAACCGCAATACTGAAGAAAGCCCACCTGCCTATGTTCGGTTTCCAAGGAAAAGTCATTGTTATCACCGGCGCTGCCTCGGGCATAGGCGCCGCCTTGGCAACGAACCTGGCAGGGCGTGGCGCGCGGCTGATGCTGGCGGACATTGATGCCGCGGGCCTGGAAGCCCTGGCCAGCAAGCTACGCAGCCAGGGCTGCGACTGCCATTGGGAAGTTACGGACACCGGCAATGAGGCCGCCATCCACACGCTGGCCGCGCAAACCCAGGCCAAGCTGGGCGCCGCCGATGTGGTGATCAACAACGCGGGCGTCAGCCTGATCGCCCCGGTGGAGCGGCTTGCCACGCCGGATGCCCAATGGCTGATGAACATCAACTTCTGGGGCGTGGTCCATGGCTGCCGGGCCTTTTTGCCACAGTTGCGCACGCGACCGGTGGCGGTGTTGGTCAATGTGTCCAGCATTTTTGCGATGGTGTCCTTGCCCACGCAAAGCATCTACAACGCTTCCAAGGCGGCCGTGCGCGGCTTCAGTGACGCACTGCGCGAGGAGCTGCGCGGCAGCCCGGTCTCGGTGCTGTGCGTGCACCCCGGTGGCATACGCACCAATATTGCCAACACGGCCCGCATCACCGACTCCAGCATGGTGGCCGACAGCGACCAGAAGCTGCGGGAGGGCTTCACGCGAATGGCCCGCACCTCGCCCGAGCAGGCTGCCGAAATCATCCTGAGGGCCATTGCCAGCGGCGAGACCCGGGTGTTGATTGGCTCCGACGCCCGGTTCATGGATTTTCTGTTCCGCCTGGCGCCCAGCCGCGCGTCAGCGTGGCTGACCGGCATCGGCAAGCGCCTGCGCGCCAAATCCAGGACGGTAGCGGCATGATGGGTGGGCGACTCCCTTCACGACTCCAAAGCATTGCCACTGCCGCCGTCTTATATGCAGGCGCGGTGGCCGTCGGCCTGGGTTCGGCCTGGTGGGTGCTGAAGAAGGCACCATGGATGCACAACTCTGTGCAAGCCGGTGCCTGGCGGGCCAACCTGCAAGCGGGTAGCCAGGACGCGGACATGTACACCCGCGCCAGCATTGCACTCAATGCGCTGCTGGCGCTGGACCGCAGTGAGACCATGTATTTCGTCGCCGCGCAAGACGATACCGGCAGCCCTTTGCGCTCCCGCTGCAACTACCGCGTCACCGGAACGCCACCGCAGGCCCGCTGGTGGAGCGTGACCGCCTATGCCGACGACATGTTCTTGTTCGACACCGACGTAGGCCACCACAGCCTCAATGGCAGCACCGCCAAGCTGGACGCCCAAGGCCGCTTTGCCCTGACCGCCGGCAGCACAGAGTATGCGGGCACACATTGGCTGGCGGCCAATGGTGACCGGGGCATGGTGCTGACACTGCGCCTGTACAACCCCAGCCCGGCTTTGCAAACCAACCCTGCGTCGCTAGCAGCACCCAGCATCACCCGCGTGGGAGACTGCGCATGACGCAACAACCTGCCCAACAAAAGCGTGGATGGCTGCGCCGCGCCCTGCCCCTTTTGACCACAGCGGTACTCGTGCACGTGCTGGCCGTGTGGTCGGCGCCCTATCTCATCATGAAGTTGTTGATGGACGGGTCGCGCGCGCTGGCCACGGATGCGCACAACCAGGCCAGCTTTCCACCCCCTGTCAGCGCCAAGGTGCGAACCGTGGTGATGCCCAGCCCGGACCTGCTGTACTCGGTCTGCGTTTACGACGTGACCAAAGGGCCGGTGCACATCAGCGCCGACCCCGGCCTGCTGTCTTACTGGTCCATTGCCCTGTACGGCGCCAACAGCGACAATTTCTATGTCGTCAACGACCGCAAGGCCGCCGGCAAGCCGGTGAACCTGTGGTTGGTGTCGGCGCAGGATGCTGCCCTCCAAACGCCCGCTGGTGCGCCCGCAGCCCAGGTTGTCGTCAGTCCATCCAAGCACGGCTTTTTGCTGATGCGGGTTCTGACCGGTGACTACGAAACGGAAAAGGATCGGGTGGAACCCGCCCGGCATACCCTGGTCTGCCATAACGCTTAGAAAGAAACCTCTGTGCTTGCCCATTTGCTTCGCCGCTTGATCCTGTTCCAACTCGTACTGGGTGCCGGCATAGGCTATTTGCTATTCCTGTTCGCCGGCACCACGCAGTGGAGCGCCTTGATAGGCGCCCTCTTGGCGCCGCTACTCGGCACCTACCTGGTTAGTTGGGTGACGGCCCTAAAGTCCAAGGCCCAGGATGAGCCTGCAGCGCCCTGGCTGCGCTCTGTCTGGGGCGAGTTTTGGGCCAGCATCGTGATTTTCTTGCTGCGTCAGCCCTGGACTTTTGGCCAGCCCAAGCTGCTGCCCGCCACGGGCAGTTCCGTACAGCAGATACCGGTGGTACTGGTGCACGGCTACCTGTGCAACCACCGCATCTGGGGCAAACTGGCCCGCAGACTGCGCAAACAGGGCCACGCCGTGTTGGCGGTCAACCTGGAGCCGCTGTTTACGTCGATAGACAATTACGCCCATACCATTGAAGAGGCAGTCGATGCCATCTGCCTGCACACCGGCGCCACCCAGGTGGCTCTGGTCGGCCACAGCATGGGCGGCCTGGCGATACGGGCATGGATGCGCTTGTATGGCCCGCAGCGGGCAGCGCGGGTGCTAACGCTGGGCACACCCCATATGGGCACACAGATAGCACCCAAGACACGAACCACCAACGGCAAGCAGATGGTGTGGCAAAGCTCCTGGTTGGCGGACTTGGCCGCAAATGAGAACGCCGCGCTGCGCGAGCGCTTCCGCGTCGCGCTGACGCCCCAGGACGGCATTGTCTATCCCCAACGAGCCCAGGTTTTGCCGGGCTTGGAGCCCCAGGTTTTTGAAGGCATCGGGCATCTGCAGATGTGCCTGGACCGTTCGGTTCTGGAGTGGGTAGGCACGCAATTGGACGGCCTGGCGGTCCATCCGCAAACGGGCTAACGCTCTCGCCCACACGCCCTGCGAAAAAAGGAGCAACGACATGACTGACTTGGTAGTACGCCGGCTGTTGATCGACCTGAGCGTTCCCATTCCTCCACGCTGGAATGGGGGCGATGCCTTCCGGTCCGCGTTCTTCAACGCGCTGTCGATGAGCTTTCCGGTGGGCGAGCAATACTTCATGGATTCGGTACGGGCCGGATTGAAGGCCTTGCCCGAGGAGCAGCGCCAACCCTTTGCTGCCGAAATCCAAGGCTTCGTGGGCCAGGAGGCTACCCACCGGCGCATCCACGCGTTGTTCAACGGCCATTTGCAGAAGCAGGGCTTTGTCAATGCCTTGGAGCAGCGTGCCGCGCGGCGCGTGCGCAACGGCGCCCACCTGGACGTGCGCATCCACGTAGCAGCCACGGCGGCCACCGAACACTTGACCGCGATATTTGCTGACTGGATGTTCCGTCACCCCGAGGCCTTGCAAGGCGCAGAAACCCGGCTGCAGACACTGTGGCTGTGGCATGCCGCGGAAGAGGCCGAGCACTGCAGCACGGCCTTTGATCTGTACAAGGCCCTGCAGGGCAGCGAACAGTGGCGTTTACGCCTGTTGCGCTACATCACCTGGATCTTTGCGCTGGACATCACCCGGCAAACCATCCGCAACCTGTGGCACGACGGCAGCCTCTTCCAATGGAGCACCTGGCGCAGCGCTGCCAAGCTGTTGCTGGCCAAGGACGGCATGGTCCGCGGCAACGCGGCGGCCTGGCGGGCCTACAAGTCCCCGAGTTTTCATCCGCGCCAGCAGGACCTGTCTCACTCCGTGCAATGGCTGCACGACAATACGGAGCGTTTCTCCGTGGTGGGCCAAGCGGCGTCCGTCCCCGCTTAAGAGAGGCGTCACGCAGGTGACCGGCTACCCCCGGCCTCGGTTTGGGCTTCGCGAGCGTTCGCGCACAATGGCTGATCTCCCAAGGACATTTGGACCATGCAAGCACTAAGCCCAACCGATTCCGCATTTCTGTGGATGGAAACCCGCAACCAGCCCATGCATGTGGCGGGCCTGAACATCTACACGCCACCGCCCGGCTCCGGGCCTGACTATGTCAGCAAATTGCTGGCGCAGTGGAACGAGTACCCACAGGCCATCGCGCCCTTCAATCTGCGCCCGGTCTTGCGTATGGGGCTGTGGTACTGGGAAGAGGACACGGAGTTTGAGCTGGACTACCACCTGCGCCATCTGGCACTGCCCCAGCCGGGCCGCATTCGCGAGCTGCTGGCGCTGGTGTCCCGCCTGCACGGCAACCTGCTGGACCGCAACCGGCCCCTGTGGGAAACCTATGTGATCGAAGGTTTGCCGGGGGGCCGCTTTGCCACCTATGCCAAGATGCACCATGCGCTGATCGATGGTGTGACAGGTGCACGCATGGCGGCCAATGCCATGTGCCTGAACCCTGCGGAAATCAAGGCGCCGCTATGGGCCATGCCCTTTGGCCAGCACCCCACTTCCCGCGCCAAATCCAAGCCGCCGGGTCTGCTGGAACAACTGGGGAACGCCGCCAAGGCGGGCAAGGACATCTTGCCGGGTATTGGCAGCGGCCTGTGGGACATCATGCGCTCCTCCGACGAAGAGACGGTGGGCGCTCTACCCTTCCAAGCCCCACCCACACCCTTCAATGTGGAAATCTCGGGTTCGCGCCGGTTTGCGTCGCAATCGTATTCGCTGGCCCGCTTCAAACGGATTGGCGAGGCCGCCGGCGCAACGGTCAACGACGTCACACTGGCCATCTGCGCCGGTGCCCTGCGCGAGTACCTGCTGGCGCAGCACAAGCTACCCAAGAAACCCCTGGTGGCCATGGTGCCGGTTTCCTTGCATGGGGAGACCAATCTGGGTGGCAACCAGGTCTCGCTCTTGCTGGCCGGCCTGGCCACCCACATTGCCGATCCGTTGAAGCGGCTCAAGCGCATTGTGGAGTCGACCACCCACGCCAAGGAACGCCTGACCAAGATGCCGCGCCTGCAGAAGATGGCCCACGGCATCACATCCATTTCGCCGCTGGGTGTAGGCATCGTCACCGGCACGGCGGAGAAACATCCTTTGTTCAACCTCGTCATTTCCAACGTGCCCGGCCCCAAGGACACGCTGTACCTCAATGGCGCGCGCTTGGATGAGGCGTATCCGGTGTCCATACCCAACCACTACCTGGCGATGAACATCACGATCAGTGGCTATGGTGACAACCTGGGCTTTGGCTACATCGCCTGCCGCCGATCGGTGCCCGCCCTGCAGCGCATGCTGGATTACACGCAGAACGCCATCACGGAATTGGAGGCGGCGCTGGGGATTGACACCGCACCCGCAGCCAAAAAGACGCGCAAGAAAAAAGCCGCGACCTAGCGCGGCTTTTGGGGAATACGAAGCCCAATTGGCTAGGCGACCATGCCCAGCTCAGCGTTGCTGAGCAGGGTTTCCATATTCATGACGATCAACATGCGCTCGCCGACATTGGCGATGCCGAGTATGAACCGCGAGTCAATCGCCGATTCAAACTGTGGCGCGGGTTTGATCATCTTGGAGTCCAGCGTCACCACATCGGAGACCGCGTCTACCACCGCACCGGTCACCGCGCCCTTGACATTGAGGATGATGACCACCGTGAACTCGGTGTAATCCACCTTGGCGATATTGAGCTTCATGCGCAAGTCCACGATGGGGACAATGACCCCACGCAGATTGACGACCCCTTTGATGAAGCTCGGGGAATTGGCCATGCGGGTGGGTTCTTCGTAGGACCGAATTTCCTGCACGCGCATGATGTCGATGGCGTAATCCTCAGTACCCAGACGCAAGGTCAGGTACTGGCCCGAATCTACCGTGGTGGCAGCAGCTTGCTTGGCTTTGGGATCGAAGGACGGCGAACTGGGTGATGTCTGCATGCTTATCTCCTTAACGCTACAGGCCGACCTTCGCTGGCAACGCGGGCCCTTCGTTAAAGATCATACACGCCGTTAACAGCGCTTTGTGCAGAAAGTAAACCAACAGCCGCAGCCGCCGCGACAGCTGTTGGGTTCAGGTCATCAGGCTGACTGCTTGTTGTAGTTGGCGATGCCGTCCACGATTTCCTTCTTGGCTGCTTCGGGGCCTTCCCAGCCCAGCACCTTGACCCACTTGCCTTCTTCCAGATCCTTGTAATGCTCAAAGAAGTGGGAGATGGTCTTTAGGCGCAGGGGGTTCAGGTCTTCGGGCTTTTGCCACTGGGTGTACAGCGAGCACTTCTTGTCCACCGGCACAGCAAGGACCTTGCCGTCTTCGCCGGCTTCGTCTTCCATTTTCAGGATGCCGATGGCGCGGCAGGTCACCACCACACCAGGAATCAGGGGCACGGGGGTAATCACCAACACGTCCACCGGGTCGCCATCACCGGAGATGGTCTTGGGCACGTAACCGTAGTTGGTGGGGTAATGCATGGCGGTGCTCATGAAGCGATCCACAAAAATGGCGCCGCTGTCTTTGTCCACCTCGTATTTGACCGGGTCTGCATTCATAGGGATCTCGATGATCACGTTGAAGGACTCGGGTGCGTTTTTACCGGGGGTGACTTTATCAAGGGACATGGGGACTCTCTGGGCTACGTAAAAAAGGGTAATTACCGGTTGGTATTTACCCTCATTTTACTGACTCGCCTCTTGCGAATCACAAAAACGTCTTTTTTTCACGTTACAGTCCGCCCGTTGGCCAATCATCTCCGTGACGCTCTGTTGGGCTGGAGCTTAGAGGAAGCAACGCAGTGGAGGCACCACTAGCGTTGTTGCCTCCTCCTTCGCGAAACAACAATAGAGGAGATGTTTATGACAGGCAACTCGGCGCTGATTCTGGCGCTTGGCTGTGGACTGATCGCCGTCGTGTACGGTTTTTGGGCCCGTAGCTGGATACTTTCCCAAGACGCTGGCAATGCACGCATGCAAGAGATTGCTGCCGCCATCCAGACTGGCGCAGCGGCTTACCTCGCTCGCCAGTACAAGACCATCGCCGTGGTTGGCGTGGTGTTGGCCATCCTGATCGGTGTATTTCTAGACGGCCTCAGTGCCATTGGTTTCGTCGTTGGCGCTGTGCTATCGGGTGCTTGTGGCTTCATCGGCATGAATGTGTCGGTACGCGCCAATGTGCGCACCGCGCAAGCGGCCACCAAGGGTATTGGCCCGGCGCTGGACGTCGCCTTCCGAGGCGGCGCCATCACCGGGATGCTTGTCGTGGGTCTAGGCCTGCTGGGCGTGACCGCTTTCTACTGGTTCCTGGTACCCGATGGCGCTGTGACCGCTGCCAAACTCAACCCGCTTATTGGTTTTGCGTTTGGTTCATCGCTGATTTCCATCTTCGCCCGCTTGGGTGGTGGCATCTTCACCAAGGGCGCTGACGTGGGCGCCGACCTGGTGGGCAAGGTGGAAGCCGGAATCCCCGAGGATGACCCCCGCAACCCCGCCGTTATCGCCGACAATGTGGGCGATAACGTGGGTGACTGCGCCGGCATGGCAGCCGACCTGTTCGAGACCTATGCGGTGACGCTGATCGCTACTATGGTCTTGGGAGCACTACTCGCAGGCGTGGCGGGGGCTAACGCCGTTTTGTATCCCCTGGCATTGGGCGCGGTATCCATTGTCGCCTCCATCATTGGTTGCTTCTTTGTCAAGGCTTCGCCCGGCATGAAGAACGTGATGCCCGCGCTGTACAAGGGTCTGGCGATTGCCGGCGTGTTGTCGCTGGGCGCCTTCTACTTCGTCACACAGGCCCTGTTCCCCGCCGCTGTCACGCTGACCGATGGGCATGTGATCACCGCCGGCAACCTGTTTGGCGCCTGCACCGTGGGCCTGGTGTTGACCGGCGCCTTGGTCTGGATCACCGAGTACTACACCGGCACGCAATACGCACCGGTGCAGCACATTGCCCAGGCATCCACCACCGGCCACGGTACCAACATCATTGCTGGCCTGGGCGTCTCCATGCGCTCCACCGCATGGCCTGTGATCTTTGTCTGCGTGGCCATCTATACAGCCTTCAGCCTGGGTGGACTCTATGGCATCGCCGTGGCGGCGACTTCCATGCTGAGCATGGCCGGTATCGTGGTGGCTTTGGACGCCTACGGCCCCATTACCGATAACGCCGGCGGCATTGCCGAAATGAGCGAACTGCCCAGCAGCGTACGCGACATCACCGACCCACTGGACGCTGTGGGCAACACCACCAAGGCCGTGACCAAAGGCTATGCAATCGGCTCCGCTGGCTTGGCCGCACTGGTGCTATTTGCCGACTACACCCACAAGCTCGAAGGCCTGGGCGCCCACGTCAAGTTCGATCTGAGTGACCCCAAGGTCATCATTGGCCTGTTCATTGGCGGCCTGATCCCCTACCTGTTTGGCGCCATGGCCATGGAGGCAGTGGGCCGCGCAGCCGGTAGCGTGGTGGTAGAGGTACGCCGCCAGTTCCAGACCATCAAGGGCATCATGGACGGCACCGGCAAGCCCGAGTACGACACGGCAGTAGACATGCTGACCAGCGCAGCCATCAAGGAAATGATGATCCCCAGCCTGTTGCCAGTTGTCGTTCCCATCATCGTCGGCCTGGCATTAGGCCCGGCTGCACTGGGTGGCCTGCTGATGGGCACAATCGTGACCGGCCTTTTTGTGGCGATCTCCATGTGCACCGGCGGCGGTGCCTGGGACAATGCCAAGAAATACATCGAAGACGGCCACCACGGCGGCAAGGGCTCCGAAGCCCACAAGGCCGCAGTGACCGGTGACACCGTGGGCGACCCTTACAAGGACACGGCCGGCCCAGCTGTCAACCCGCTGATCAAGATCATCAACATCGTGGCCCTGCTGATCGTGCCGCTGGTGATGAAAGTGCACGGCGGCTGAGCCCCACTGCTCCCCAAAAAGCCCGCTCTGGCGGGCTTTTTTCATGGGCGACAGCCAACTAGACGCCAACGAGGGACAATGGCACCATGTCTGAACGTTTTAGTCCCAAAGTGCTTCCGCTGCGCGATCTACGCACCTCCGGGCTGCCTATACCTGGCATGTCCGGCCTAGTCAGCAACACTGCCGTCCAGGGACAACTGATCGACAGCCTGGGCCGCCCGCTACGCGACCTGCGCATCAGCGTGACCGACCGCTGCAACTTCCGTTGCGGCTACTGCATGCCCAAGGAGATTTTTGACAAGGACTACGCTTACCTGCCCCATGCCTCCTTGTTGAGTTTCGAAGAGATTGTGCGCATCGCGCAGCAGTTTGTAGGCCAGGGCGTCCAGAAGATCCGACTGACCGGCGGCGAGCCTTTGCTGCGTAAGAACATCGAGGTCTTGATAGAGAAACTGGCGGTGCTACGCACGCCCCAGGGCCAGCCGCTGGACCTGACACTGACAACCAACGGTGCCCTGCTGGCCCGCAAGGCGCAAAGCTTGAAAGACGCCGGCCTGCGACGCGTGACCGTCAGCCTGGACGCGCTGGACGACGCCATCTTTCGCCGCATGAACGATGTGGACTTCCCGGTATCGGAGGTCTTGAACGGACTGGATGCCGCCCAGCGTGTGGGCCTAGGGCCAATCAAGGTCAATATGGTGGTCAAGCGTGGCACCAATGACCAGGAAATCCTGCCCATGGCCCATCACTTCAAGAGCAGCGGCATGGCGCTGCGCTTCATCGAATTCATGGATGTGGGCGCAACCAATGGCTGGCGCATGAATGACGTGATGCCTTCGGCCGAGGTCATTGCGCGCGTACAGACCGAGCTGCCATTGCTGGCGCTGGAGGCTTCGCAACCGGGCGAAACAGCACAGCGCTGGGGTTATGCCGATACCAAGGGTGCGCACGACGCGCAGGCCGGGGAAATTGGTGTCATCAGCAGCGTAACCCAGGCATTTTGCGGCGACTGCAACCGGGCGCGCCTGTCCACAGAGGGGCAACTGTACCTGTGCTTGTTCGCAAGCCAGGGTTATGACCTGCGCAGCATTGTCCGAAGCGATGCCGGCGACCAGAACCTGGCCGACGCCATCGCCCGCATCTGGAGCGCACGCAGCGACCGCTATTCGGAACTGCGCAGCGCTCTGGCCAGCGAGACGGGCGCAGCGGTGCGCCGCGTCGAGATGAGCTACATCGGCGGCTGAGGCCCTAGGCCTGCGAGGCCTGGGTCTCGGGCGTTGTCAGCGGACCCTGGCCACTGAACCGGTCCAGCGCCAGGTAGATGACCGGCGTGATGTACAAGGTCACCGCCTGGGAAAACACCAGACCACCCACCACGGCAAGCCCCAGCGGCTGGCGCAATTCGGCACCGGCACCCAAGCCCAACGCAATCGGCAGAGCACCCATCAGCGCCGCCAGCGTGGTCATCATGATGGGCCTGAAGCGCAGCACACAGGCCTCGCGGATTGCCTGCTCCGGTGTCATGCCATGGTGGCGCTGGGCATCCAGCGCGAAATCGATCATCATGATGGCGTTCTTCTTCACGATACCGATCAGCAGCAGAATACCGATCATCGCAATCACCGTCAGGTCCTGGCCAAACAGCATCAGCGTGGCCAAGGCTCCCACCGCCGCAGATGGCAAACCCGCCAGAATGGTGAGCGGGTGGATATAGCTCTCGTACAGCACGCCCAGCAGCACATAAATCACCAACAGCGCCGAGACAATCAGCACAGCCTGGTTGCCCTGCGAGCTTTTGAACACTGCCGCCTCACCACCGTAGCTGGTGATGACCGAGCTGGGCAGGTTGATCTGATCGCGGGCCTTGTCGATCCGGGCCGTAGCATCGCCCAGGGCGGCGCCCGGCGCCAGATTGAACGATATCGTGACAGCCTGCAATTGCCCCACATGGTTAATGGAGGTTGGTCCCACGGTCCGGCTCACCTTGGTGAACGAAGCCAGAGGCACCAGGGCACCCGTGGAGGCGCGCACATAGATGTTGTTGATGGCGCTCTCGTCCAAGCGGGCCTGCGGCGCCAACTCCAGAATGACCTGGTAGCTGTCGGTGGGCAGGTAAATGGTCGACACCTGGCGTTCGCCAAAGGCACCAAAGAGTGCTGTACGGATGGCGTCTATCGAGATGCCCAGCGCATTGGCGCGGTCGCGGTCGATGTTGAGCTGCGCCTGCAGCCCGCGCAACTGGGCATCGCTGGTTACATCGCGGAACAGGGGATCGCCACGCAATTTCTCTTGCAGCTTCACGGCCCAGTCGTTGAGCTCATCGGCCCGCACGCTTTGCAAGATGTATTGGTACTGCGCCTTGCTGGGCCTGCCGCCCAGCTGCAGATTCTGGATGGGACGCATGAACACGCTGATGCCCGACACATCACGCAGCTTGCGCCGCAGCCCTTCCACCACCTGCTTCATCGGCTGACGTTGGTCGCGGGGCTTGAGCGTGATGAACATGCGGCCCGAGTTCTGGGCACCGCTGCCACCATTGAAGGAGCTGACGGCAAACACATTGGCATCGGCACGGATGGCCGCCGCCGCACGCTCTTGCAGGCGCACCATTTCGGCAAAGGAGGTGTCTTCCGCCGCCTCGGTGGTCACCGTGATCTGGCCAATATCCTCTTCGGGAAAGAAGCCTTTGGGAATGACGTTAAACAGCCAGCCCGTTGCCAGAAAAGTTGCAATGGCGATTCCCAGCACGGTCTTGCGATGCGACAGGGCCAAATCCAGCGAACGGCTGTAAGCGCTCAAAGTGGCATTGAAGCCGCGCTCAAACAGATTGATCAGGAAGCTGTGTTGCTTGCCATGGGGCTCTTCACTCAGGAAGCGGCTGGACAACATGGGCACCAAGGTCAATGACACGAAAGCCGACACCAGAATTGCCAACCCCACCACCACGGCAAATTCATGGAACAAGAGTCCGATGACGCCGGGCATGAAGAAGATAGGTATAAAGACGGCGATCAGCGATGTGGAGATCGAGATGATGGTGAACCCCACCTCGCGCGATCCGCGCAGAGCCGCATTGAACGGCTCCTCACCATTCTCCACGTGGCGCATGATGTTTTCCAGCATCACAATGGCGTCGTCCACCACCAGGCCCACGGCCAGCGTCAGGCCCAACAGCGACACGTTGTCCAGGCTGTACTTCAAACCCCACAGCAAGGCCACCGCCCCGATCAGTGACACGGGCAACGACAAAGTGGGTATGGCCGTAGCCACAAATCGCCGCAAGAACAGAAAAATCACCAGCACCACCAGCGCAATCGTGCCCAGGAGCGTCAGCGATACATCGTGCAGCGCGTCGCGCACCGACACGGAGCGGTCGTTGACTGAGGTCATATTGACCGACTGCGGCATCTGCTCCCTGAGCTTGGGCAGGGCCTGCTTGACCGCGTCCACGACGCGCACGGTGTTGGCACCGGGCTGGCGCAGAATCGCCAGCGTGATGGAAGCCTCACCGTTGAGGTTGGCGTAGGACTTGACGGTCTCGACACTGTCCTCGACATTCGCCACGTCTTTCAAACGCACGGTGATGCCATTGCGGCTGGCAACGATCAACTCGGAAAATTCGGCTGCATTGCGCAACTGCTTGTTCGCCTGCAGAGTCAACAGTTGCTTGCTCCCCTCCAGCGTGCCCACCGGCGTGTTGACGTTGGCCAGGCGCAGCGCGCTGGATAATTCCTCCAGGCTGATATTGCGCGCGGCCAGGGCCTCGGGCAACACCCGCACACGCACGGCAAAACGCTTGGAACCAAAGATATTGACCTGGGCCACGCCGTCAATCGTCGACAACGTGGGCGAGATCAAATGCTCGGCATAGTCCTGCAAATCGGACAAAGGCATGGATGGCGAAGTCAGCGCTACCAGCAGGATAGGCGCATCGGCCGGGTTGACTTTGCGGTAGGCCGGCAGCTGTGTCATGTCCTGCGGCAGGGACCGCTGGGCCCGCAACAGGGCTGCCTGCACGTCCAACGCAGCCCCGTCAATGTTGCGCCCTTCTTCAAACTCCAGCGTCAAGGATGTGTTGCCCAGTGTGCTGGTGGAGCTGATGACAGCCAGACCCGGAATGGTCTGGAACTGCTTTTCCAGCGGCAGGGCCACCGATGTCGCCATGGTCTCGGGATTGGCACCGGGCAGCGACGCGCCCACGTTGATCACTGGCGTGTCATAGCTCGGCAAAGCCGCCACCGGAATGCTGCGGTAGGCAATGACGCCAGCCAGCACAATGGCCAGGTTCAGCAGGACCGTCATCACCGGACGGCGGATGAAGAGCTCGGAGAGGTTCATGGTGCGGCCGACGCGGCAGATGCGGGTAGGCGTGCGGCGGGGGCGCCACCGGGTGCGCGCTCAACCACCGGTGTATCCGGGCGCAGGTTTTGGCGGCCTTCCAAGACCACTTTGTCGCCCTTTGCAAGACCGGTCACCGCGGAGTCTTCACCCTGCGCTGCCACGACCTTGACGGGGCGCAAAGCCGCAACACCCTTGTCGGTGATGTACACAATGGAGCCGCGCGTGCTTTGGATGATGGCGGCCGTAGGGATGACCACGGCGTCTTTCAATGTCTGCGAAACCAGAGCCACCTTGACGAAGGCACCGGGCCACAGCCGAGCGTCTGCATTGTCAAAGCGCGCCTTGACTTTGACCGTGCCGGTAGCCGCGTCCACCGTGTTGTCAACAAACTGCAAGCGGCCCTTGAGCTCGCTCTTGGCGTCCGGCAACGTAGCGCTGACCGCGGCACCGCCCGACTTCAGCCCCTCCAATACCGCGTTCAAATTGCTTTGCGGGAGGTTGAAGCTGATGTTGATGGGATCCAGTTGGGTGATGGTCCCCAGTACCGTCTGGCTGGCTTGTACTGCCGTACCGGGGTAGATGTTGACGGCGCCCAGGCGGCCGGCACCCGCCGCACGCACATTGTTGTACGACAGTGCCAACTGCGCCGCCTCCAACGCCGCGCGATCCGCCGCCAGGTTGGCCAGTTGGGAATCCACCTGGGCCTGGGCCGTGTCGACAGCACCTTGTGACACAAAATTCTTGGCCAGCAAATCCTTGCTGCGCGTGAGCTGTCGCTGCGCATCGTCCAGCACGGCTTGGTCCTTGACCATCTGGGCCCGCACCTTGGCCACATTGGCCTCGTCGGGCCGGGCGTCCAGCGTAAACAGCAGTTCGCCGGCCTTGACGAACTGCCCCTCCTTGACATGCACCTGGGTCACCACGCTATTGATCTGGGGCTTGACGTCCACGCTGGCCAGCGGAGTTACCGTACCGATGGCCTCCAGCGTCACATCCAGATTGCGCTGGGTGGCCAGCGCCGTGGTGACCGAAACCGGTGCGCCGGCCGCACGGGCTGCGGGTACGCTGGCGGCGTTGGCAGCCGGCGCAGGGCCGGAATCGGCCTTGTTGCCACAGCCCACCAACAACCCAAGGGCTGCGGCAGCCCCCAACGACAAAGGAATAGACAGAAATTGCTTGTTCATGGTTGTGTCAGATTATCGGCGTCGCATATCAACCGCCAGCCCGCCGGGCGCCAACTTTGCATAACTTTAAGACCCAGGCCTTCACCGTCCCAGGGCCGTCTCCACGCCGCGGTTGGCAAGCGCGTCCGCCCGCTCGTTGCCCACGTCGCCCGCGTGCCCCTTGACCCAGCGCCAATCAATGGCATGCCCCTTCTGCGACACCAATTGGTCCAATTGCTGCCACAGGTCCACATTCTTGACCGGTTCCTTGGCTGCCGTCTTCCAGCCCTTCGCCTTCCAGCCGGCCAGCCATTCGGTAATGCCTTTGAGCACGTATTGGCTGTCCAGATGCAAGGTCACGGTACAGGGGCGCTTGAGCGCCTGCAAGGCCTGTATCACGGCCATCATCTCCATGCGGTTGTTGGTGGTACCCAGCTCACCGCCAAACAGTTCTTTCTCAGTGCCGTCGGGCGAGCGTAATAAAACGCCCCAGCCCCCCGGTCCCGGGTTACCTTTGCAGGCACCGTCCGTGTATATCACTACTTCATTCAAAACGCGTGTCTCCGTGTGCTTCATGTATCCATTGTCGTGTCGTGGCTGCGGTTGGCCACCGACACCGATTTGCGTGGATTGGCCGCCACAGTCTTCCAGGCCGGCCCCAGCAGACGGGCGCCCCGCACCCGCTTGACGGCCACCACAAAGTACGCAGCGCCAAAAATCGGCCACCAGCGGGCGCCAGCCCAGTCCATCCAGGCAAAGCGCTGCAACCACTTGTCGCTCGCCACACCGGGCCTGTAGCAGCCAAACTCCCCGATCTCCACCTCAAAGCCCAGCAGGCGCAACCAATCACGCAACCGCCAGTAACCAATGAATTCGCCGCCGTCGGGCAGGAACAATTGGCCAAAGCCCATGCGCCGGTACAAATGGCCACGCCTTTGGCGCAGGCCCCACAGGCTGGCAGGGTTCAGGCCGCAGATGACGATACGCCCCTCAGGCACCAGCACGCGCTCAACCTCGCGCAGCGTGTTGTGGGGGTCGGCGCTGAACTCCAGGCTATGGGGCAGCACCACCAGGTCCAGGCTGGCCGCTGGGAAGGGTAATGCAGAAAAATCGCAGAGCACGGCGGCTTGCTTGACGGGTGCTCCGTCTTCGACCGGGGGCTGTTCGCAGGCCAGCCATTGGTGCGGCATGCGGTTGGTGTGCAGGCCGTCCAGCTCGGGCACGCCCAACTGCAAGGCGTGGTAGCCAAACATGTCGACCACCGCTGCGTCGACCCGGGTACGCTCCCAGTCCAACAGGTAGCGCCCGGCCGGGGTTTGGAACCAATCGTGCATCGCTATACTTTGTTTGCTCATGAAGTTAATACCGCTGCCCGCTTTTGACGACAACTACATCTGGATGCTCCACGATGGACACAGGGCGCTGGTGGTGGACCCCGGCGACGCACAACCGGTGCTGGCGGCTTTGCAAAGCGAAGGCATGCAATTGCAGGGCATTTTAGTCACGCACCACCATGCCGACCACACGGGCGGCGTCGATGTATTGCGCAATGCCACCGGTGCCAGCGTGTTTGGCCCGGCTTATGAAGCCATGCCCGAACCCTTGCAGCGTCTCCAGGGTGGTGACAGCGTTGATCTGCTGGGTTTGCACTTTCAGGTGCTGGACGTGCCCGGCCATACGGCGGGCCATATTGCGTACTTTTGCGATGTGCCAGGCCAAGCCCCGATCCTGTTCTGCGGCGACACGCTGTTCAGCGGCGGTTGTGGCCGCCTGTTTGAAGGCACGCCCGAGCAAATGCTGACCTCTTTGCAGACGCTGGCCGCACTGCCCGGCAACAGCCGCGTATGCTGCACCCACGAATACACTTTGAGCAATCTGAAATTTGCAGTCGAAGTCGAACCCGACAACCTGCAACTCCTGGCCTACCAGACCCAGTGCCAGGCACTGCGCAGGCAAAGCCTGCCCACACTGCCCTCCACGATTGCAACCGAGCGCCAGATCAACCCTTTTTTGCGCAGCGAGCAGCCGACCATCCGTGCGTCGGCACAACGCTTTGATGCCGATGCGCTGGCACGCGACGGGGCATTTGCCACGCTGCGCCAATGGAAAAACCAATACCGATGACTCATCTGAAAATCTGGGGCCTCGTGGCCCTGCTATGGCTGACCGGCTGCGCAACCACCTCCCAGGCGCCACAAGAAAAACCACCTGTCTCCGACGCCACCGGCATCAGCTTGCAAACCAGCCGCGAAATAGGCACCCGCCCGGCCCCACAGAAACAGCCCAACTACGGCACCAGCCCATCGAACGCGCACCCGCCCTTTGCGCCGCTGTACGCCCAAGAGGCGGGGTCGCGCGCTGTCACGCCCTTGTCGCCGCCGGTGGATCTATGGGACCGCATACGCCGCGGCTACGCCATGCCCGACCTGGATAACGATCTGGTGCACGACCGCGAGCAGTGGTATGCCACGCGCCCCGACTACATCTTCCGCATGACCGAGCGCTCCAAAAAGTACATGTTCCACATCGTCGAGGAACTGGAGCTGCGCAATATGCCAACCGAGCTGGCCTTGCTGCCCTTTATTGAAAGCGCGTTCAATCCACAAGCCGTGTCCAGCGCCAAGGCCGCCGGCATGTGGCAGTTCATGCCGGCCACCGGCAAATACTTTGAACTCAAGCAAAACGCGTTTCGCGACGACCGGCGCGATGTGCTGGCCTCCACCCGCGCCGCGCTGGACTACCTGCAAAAACTCTATGGCATGTTTGGCGATTGGCACCTGGCGCTGGCGGCTTACAACTGGGGCCAGGGCAGCGTCGGCCGCGCCATTACCAAGAACCAGCGTATTGGCCAGCCCACCGGCTATATGGACCTGACCATGCCGATGGAAACCAGGCTGTATGTGCCCAAGCTGCAAGCGGTCAAGAACATTGTGTCCAACCCTTCCGCCTTCAACTCCAAGCTGCCGCTGATTGAAAACCACCCCTACTTCCAGTCCGTCACCATCCACCGCGACATCGACGTCGTATTGGCCGCCAAGCTGGCCGAGGTGCCGTTGGACGACTTCAAGGCGCTGAATCCCTCCATCAACCGCCCTGTCATCATGGCAGCCGGCACGCCCCAGGTCTTGCTGCCCTGGGACAACGCAGAAGTGTTCCAGAGCAATCTGGAGTCCTATGCCGGCAACCGCTTGGCCAGTTGGACGGTATGGGTCGCCCCCACGACGATGCGCCCGGCCGATGCCGCCAAGCGCGTGGGCATGAGTGAAACCGATTTCCGATCCGTCAACGCCATCCCGCCCAAGGTCGTCATCAAGGCGGGGTCGTCGCTGCTGGTGCCCCGCACCGACTCCATCAAGCAGGACGTGGCCGTCACCGTGGCCGACAACGGACAGCTCTCGCTGGCTCCCGAGGTGGTACTCAAGCGCAGCACCGTTCGGGCTGCCAAGGGTGAGACTGTTGCCAGCATTGCCCGCAAATACAAGGTCAATGCCGACCAGGTGGCCCAGTGGAACAAGGTGGCCCAGTCAGCCAACTTCAAGGCGGGCCAGCAAGTGGTGGTCTTCCTGCCGCTGTCGCAGGCCAAGCGCACCAGTGCCGGCACGCGCACCGCCTCACACAGCAAGAATGCGCCCGTGCGGCGTGTAGCCACCAGCAGCCGGGCCGCGCCAACGCGCCGGGCCAAGCGCTAAGCCAAAACCTCTTTGGATGTGAAGGCGCCGCCGCGAACCTAGCGGTAGCCGATGAACAGAATGCCGATATTGACGGCCAGGGCGATCGCCCACACGGTGCTGCGGGCCCTGGGCATGTCGGCCACGTACATCATGATGTATAGGATGCGCAGCACGACAAACATAAAGGCCAAGATGTCCAGCCACCCTTGGTGAGCACCTAGCTGGTGGGCAATGATGACCGCCGACATGAACAGCGGCAGGGCTTCAAAACTATTGGCCTGGGCCGCGTTGGCACGGGCACGCCAGTCCTTTTGCCGGGCTAGCCAATTGCGGGGGTTGGTGTTGTCAAAGCCGCCTTCGCGGCGGGGCTTGCCCAGCATGCCAGCCTTGGCCAGCCAGGCGCAGGCTATCGGCAGCAGGGCTGCGACCAGCAGGCACCAGTAGGCCAATGTGAAATGGATGTGTTGCATAGCGAAGAAAGTTGGAGGTATGGAATCACGTCGCCGCCGAGCCGCCCCAAGGCGACGACGGCCCCCATGGGGGGCAGCGACCCGTGTAGCGGTGGTGCGTGGGGGCCATATGGCTAACGCCGATCAACGAGGGCATGCGCAATGGTGCCCAAGTCCACGTACTCCAGCTCGCTGCCGGCGGGCACACCACGGGCCAGGCGAGTCACGCCCAGGCCGCGGGCCTTCAACGCCTCGCTGATGACATGGGCCGTGGCCTCGCCCTCGGCGGTGAAGTTGGTGGCCAGGATCACCTCCTGCACCTCGCCATCGAGCGCGCGGTCAAACAGCTTCTTCAGGCCAATGTCGTGCGGGCCTACTCCGTCCAGCGGGCTGAGCTTGCCCATCAGCACGAAGTACAGGCCCCTGTAGGCACCGGTGCGCTCCAGTGCGGACTGGTCCGCCGGGGTCTCCACCACGCAGAGCTTGCTGCGGTCGCGCTGGCTGTCCAGGCAGGTGGAACAGACATCGCCTTCGGTGAAGGTATGGCAGCGTTCGCAATGCCGCACCTGCCCCACGGCCTGCTCCAGCGCGCGCGCCAGTGCCTGTGCCCCCCCGCGGTCGTGTTGCAGCAGGTGAAAGGCCATGCGCTGGGCCGACTTGATGCCCACGCCCGGCAGGCGCTTGAGTGCCTGGACCAGGTTGTCCAGCGAATGGGTGTCCGACACGCGTCAGTAAATCAGAATGGGAACTTCATGCCACCTGGCAAACCAGGCATACCCGCGGTCAGCTTGCCCATTTTCTCGTTGGATGTCTCTTCGGCCTTGCGCACGGCGGCGTTGAAGGCGGCGGCCACCAGGTCTTCCAGCATGTCCTTGTCGTCAGCCAGCAGGCTGGGGTCAATGGTGATGCGCTTGACATCGTGCTTGCAAGTCATCGTGACCTTGACCAAGCCGGCGCCGGACTCACCGGTGACCTCGATCAGGCCCAGCTCGTCCTGGGCCTTCTTCATGTTTTCTTGCATCGCCTGGGCTTGCTTCATCAGGCCGGCGAGTTGTCCTTTGTTGAACATGGTTTTCCTTTTGGGTTTCGAAATTATGCAATCAGCGAATCGGGGGGCCGTCCGCTGTCTTCCATCGTCATAGCGGCTTGATGGAACCGGGCACGATTTTCGCGCCAAAGTCGCGCATCATGCTTTGCACGAAGGGATCGTCAAAAATAATCTTTTCGGCGGCCAATTGCTTCTCGGCCGATGCCTGGGCGTTGCGCCGCGCCGGGCAGTCATTGACGCGGCCGATCTCCACGACCAGTTTCACATCATGCCCCGCCCCTTTCAGTGCGGCAGTCAACCGATCGCGGGCACCGGGCTGGTTCAGCGATTCGCGTTCCACGCGCAAGATCCACTGGTCGGTGTCGCGTGCCACCAATTGCGATTGCAGCGCCAGCTCCCGCACCAGGGCGTTGATGGCCTCGGCCTTGATCAGTTGCTGCACCGTGGCATGCCAGAAATCACCCTCTTCGGTCGGCACCAGTGGGTGCGGCGCCTGCTGTGCGGCCACGTCCGAGCGTGACTCCACCTGCGTGCGCACAGGGACTGCTACGATTTTGGTAGCAGATGGTGTACGTTCGACGAGGGCTCGAGCCATATCTGGCACATAGTCATCTGGCAGATCCGGCCTGCCGTCGTCATCCGCGTCCGAGTGGGCATTGGGTCGAGCGCTCTCGCGCACGGGCAAGACCTGGCCGGGTGGAGGGGCTGGCGTCGGCATAGGTATGGCGCTGCCACTTGGCGCCATGTCCACTGCTACGACGGGCTCGTCTTCCCAGGGTTGCACAGCGGGTGCCTTGGCAAGAGGGGGCGAAACAGGAGTGGCCACCGCGGGCACGACCGGAGACCGGGTGGCCACACCACCGGCGGCAGGTGCCGGAGCAGGTTTCGGAACGGCGGCGGCCGTCGGTGCAGGCTTATTTAGAGTTTTTTTTTCCGCCGTGGCCAGCGCGCCCTGGGGTTTGAAGGCCAGCAGGCGCAACAGCACCATGGTCAGCGCCGCGTACTCGTCGGGCGCCAGCCCCAGGTCGGCGCGACCGTGCAGGCAGATGCTGTAGAGCAGTTGGGTCTCGTCGGCAGGCATCAGCGCGGCCAGACGGGCGGTGTCCTGGGCCTCGGGGTCGCCGTCGTCGTTCGCCGCTGGAACATCCCCCATGGCCTGGACCACAGCCATGCGCTGCAACACGGTGGACATTTCTTCCAGCGTGGAAGCAGCGCTCAGGCCGTTAAGACGCAGAGTTTCCGAGGTTTCCACGACGGTCTTTCCGTCGCCGGTGGCCAGCGCCTCGATCAAACGAAACACGTAGGAGCGGTCCACGCTGCCCAGCATCTGGCGCACCGTCGCTTCTTGCAACTGGCCCGAGCCAAAGGCAATGGCCTGGTCGGTCAAGCTCAGGGCGTCACGCATGGAGCCACGCGCTGCGCGGGCCAGCAGGCGCAGGGCTTGCGACTCGGAGGCCACGTTCTCCTGGCCCAGCACGAACGTCAGATGCTCGCGTATGGTCTCGGGTGCCATGGGCCGCAGGTTGAACTGCAGGCAGCGGGAGAGCACGGTCACCGGCACCTTTTGCGGATCGGTCGTGGCCAACACAAACTTCAAATACTCGGGCGGCTCCTCCAGCGTCTTCAACATGGCGTTGAAGGCCGTGTTGGTCAGCATGTGGACCTCGTCGATCATGAAGACCTTGAAGCGCCCCTGCACCGGTTTGTAGACCGCCTGCTCCAGCAGGGCCTGCACTTCGTCCACGCCGCGGTTGCTGGCGGCGTCCAGCTCGGTGTAGTCGACAAAACGACCGCTATCGATATCAGAGCACGCTTGGCATACTCCACAGGGGCTGGCAGTGATTCCACCATTCCCGTCCGGCCCCTGGCAGTTCAGCGACTTGGCCAAAATGCGCGACACCGTGGTCTTGCCCACGCCCCGCGTGCCGGTGAACAGGTAGGCGTGGTGCAGCCGCTGGGTGGTCAGCGCGTTGGTCAAGGCTTGCACCACATGGTCTTGCCCCACCATCTCGGAAAAATTGCGAGAGCGGTACTTGCGGGCGAGCACGAGATAGGACATGCTCTGATTCTAAAGGGCGCGGCGCCCCGTTCTTTTGGCCAAGCCACACCGCCTGCGCCAGATCCTGCGCTAGACTGAAAGCCTATTCATCGCCTGCCGATATAAGCAACATGGCACTCTTCACCACCCGCCGTTGCGCACGCCTGCTGCGCGGCCTGGCCTGGGCTCTGGCCGCTGCTTGCATGGGCTTGGCCGCCCAAGCCCAGGAAAGCTTGCGGGTGCTGACCTGGCCGGGCTATGCCGACCCAGATCTGGTCAAAGCCTTTGAACAGCGCACAGGCAGCAAGGTGGAAGTCACATTCATAGACTCCGACGACGTGATGTGGCAAAGGCTCAACAAGAACAAGGCCACCGATTTCGACGTATTTGCCGTCAACACGGCAGAATTGCAGCGCTATATTCAGGCTGGCTTGGCGGTTCCCGTCAACGCCGCCAATATCAACAACACCGCCAGCCAGTTGCCGCGCTTTCGGGATCTCAAGGGCATACCGGGCCTGGTCCATGGCGACAAGGCGTTTGCCATCCCCTATACCTATGCCGAGATGGGCCTGATTTTTGACCGCCAGCAGGTCAAGCAGCCCCCCACCTCCATCCAGGCGCTGTGGGACCCACGCTACCGCGGCAAGGTGCTGCTCTACAACGGGGCCTCACATAATTTCTCGCTGGCGGCCCAGGCCCTGGGTGATGCCACGCCCTACCGCATCGACACCAAGGCATGGCCAGCAGCCGTGGACCAGTTGATCGCGCTGCGGCGCAACGCCCAGGGCTTTTACACCCAACCCGAAGAGTCGGTAGAGATGTTCAAGAACGGGCACTCGGCACTGATGTTTGCCAATTACGGCTCGCAACAGCTGCAGTTGCTGAAGAAAGCCGGCGTGGACGTGGGCTACGTCGTACCCAAGGAGGGCGCCCTGGCCTGGCTGGATTGCTGGGCCATCACCCGCGGTGCCAAAAACACCAAGCTGGCAGAGGCCTGGATCAACTACTTTCTGGAACCCCAGGCCGGTCACGCACTGCTGACGCGCCAGGGCCTGGCCAACACCACGTCCGAATCACCCTACCTGCGCCCCCAGGACCGCATGGTGTGGCTGGAACCGGTTGAAAACGTGGACCGCCGCACGGCGCTGTGGGAGCGCATCGTGGCCGGTTACCGCGCCAGCAAGGTCTTGGCACCATGAAATTTGGCATCGCGCTCAAGCTGGGCCTGCTGCTGGCGGGGGTCAGCATGCTGGCCGCGGGCCTAACGGGTTTCTATGCCTACCAGGCCAGCCGCGACCTGCTGGTGCAATCCGCCAAGTCCGAGCTGTTGACCACCACCATGGTGCTGGCCAGACGGGTCACGCTGAACCGCGAAGAAGTGTCGCGCAATTTGCAGGTGCTCAGCAGCCACCCGGCTGCACTGGCGGCCGTGGTCTCTGGCGCCAGCGCCCCCGAGGACCAACTGGCCGCCGTGTTCGAGACCATGATGCGGGCCAACCCCTCGTATTTTCAGATCCGGCTGATTTCGGCCAGCGATAACGGCCTGGAGCGCGTGCGCGTGGACCGCGAGGGCGACCGTATCCTGCGCGTGCGGGGCGACGACCTGCAGGAGAAGGGGCACTTTCCCTATGTGTCGGGTGCACTCAAGCTGACGGCGGGCGCCACGTATTTGTCACGGGTGGTCATCAACCACGAACGCGGCGCCCATGCCGGCCTGGACCAGCCCTCGGTGATTCTGGCCATGCCCGTGGTCGATGGCACAGGCCAGGCCAAGGGGACGGTCGTCATCAATGTCGACCTCAACAGCGTTTTTGCAACGCTGGCCGCCGACCTGCCACAGGACTACCTGCTTTACCTGGCCAATGGCAAAGGCGACTACCTGATACACCCCGACTCCACACAGACCTTTGGTTTCGACAAAGGCCGCCGCGTGCTGGTGCAAGACGAGTTCGCCGCCACCGACGACCTGGTGACTGGCAAGCTCAGCCATGCCATGGTCGAGGCCCGCGACGGCCGCTATGCAGGGGCACCCATGGTCGCCTCCTTTGTGGGCCGCGCGGCCAAGGTCAGCAATGACGAAGACAGTTTCATTCTGGGTCTGGCTCAACCCCTGTCTGGCGTGCTGGAGCAAGCTGACAAACTGGGCGCCGTCGTGCTGCAACTGGTCATAGGCCTGTGTCTGGTCTGTGTGGTGATCGCCACTCTGGTGGCCCGCGCCGTGACGCGCCCCATCAATGCAATGAGCACCGCCGTGCAAGGCTTCGCCCATAGCCACCAGCCGGTCCCGTCACAGACGCTGGCCCTGCAGCGGCGCGACGAGATTGGCGTGCTGGCCCGCAGCTTCCAGCAGATGCAGAATGAAATACGCCAGCAAATCGACGATCTGCAGGAAAACCGCCAGGATTTGGAGCACATGGCTCGGCATGATGTGCTGACGGGACTGCCTAACCGCCGCGCCTTCCAAGAGCGGCTGGAGCAGGCCTTGTCGCGCTCGCAGCGCAGCGGCGAACGCTTTGCGCTGTTCTTCATCGACGTGGACAACTTCAAGAGCATCAATGACCGCTGGGGCCACGACGGCGGAGACGCACTGCTGAAGATCGTAGCACTGCGCATGGTGGCCACGATGCGCAAGGTCGACGCCATTGCCCGCATGGGCGGGGACGAATTTGTCGTGCTGCTGGACAACCCCGCGCAGCGCGAAGACATTGCCAATGTCGCCGAAAAGCTGCTGGAGAGCGTGCGTTCCCCGATACTGCATAGGGGCCAGGAGCTGCAGATCGGCTTCAGCATCGGCATCAGCCTGTACCCCGAAGACGGGCGTACGGCAGGCGAATTGATGGCCCGCGCTGATCGGGCGATGTACCAAGCCAAGGACGCCGGGCGCAATAGCTTCCGCTTTTCGTCCGGCAAGCCGCACCCCACGTCGCCAACGCCTTTGTAGGCGCCTGGGTGGCAGAGCGTTCTGCTCCGTGTCCCCCGCCCGCTGCGCGGGCTCCGCCTTTACCTGCGCAGAACGCTCTGCCACCCAGGCTCTGAGCCGTTTGTGCCCCGCCTGAGGAAAAGGCCTTTTGCATGCGGCTACAATTCAAGCTGACGGGCCTTCCCACATGGTGAAGCGGCCAACCGGGTCAGGTGGGGAACCAAGCAGCCCTAACTGTGGAGCTAGTGCTGGGGTCAAGGCTCGTCAACTTCCCCTTTTTCTATTTTTGCGTGGGCAACAGGCTCAGCACGTTCGCCTGGTGGGCGTTGTACTGCGCCACCGCCTTGAGCGCGGCCGTCTGGCGCACGTTGGCACTGGCCGCGTTGGCGCTTTCCTGCGCGTAGTCGGCGTCGCTCAGGCGCCCCAGCGAGGCACTGGTGTTGGTGTGCGCCGTCAGCAGACTGGCGCTGGTGGATTCCAGGCTGGATTGCAGCGCCCCCGTGCCTGCCTGCTGGCTGCTGACCTGCTGCAGGGCTTGGTCGATGGCGGTCAAGGCCGTGCTGCTGCCGCCTGGCGTAGAGATGTCCAAGGTGTTGACCCCAAGGCCTGCGGCGGTTGCATCGGCAAGCTGCAGCGCTGTCGTGTCGCCGGCATTGGGGCCGGACTGCAGGTTGGTGTTGAGTGTGCCATCCAGCAGCTTCTGCCCGTTGAATTGCGTTTGTTGGGCCGTGGTGTCTATACCGCCAGCCAACTGGGCGAACTGCGCCTGCAGCGCCTGCCGGTCCGCGGGGCTGTTCGTGCCGTTGGCCGCCTGCACCGCCAATTCGCGCATCTGCTGCAAAGCCGAGGAAATCTGGCCCAGCGATCCCGCCGCTGTCTGCGCCAGCGAACTGCCGTCACCCAGGTTGTTGAGCGCTTGGGCCAGGCCGCTGATTTGGGCCGACATGCGGCTGCCTATCTGCAATCCAGCAGCATCGTCGCGCGCAGAATTGATGCGCAGACCCGATCCCATGCGGCCAACCGCCGAGTCCAGTACGTGGGCCGATGCGTCCAGGGAACCGTTGAGTGCATTGATCATGGTGCCGCCTGCAGTGCGAAACTGCTTCAAGCGTAGACCCGAGACTGCAACTTTGCAAGCGCTATGTAATTAGTAGCGCAACACGCATATTTCGCGAGGGCTAGGGCTCTATTTGGCCAAGAGGTACCTGGCAGCAGCCTGCCCAGCGCGGTGCCCCGTAGCCAAGCAGGCCTGCAGCAGGTAGCCGCCGGTGGGTGCCTCCCAGTCCAGCATCTCACCGGCGCAAAACACGCCGGGCAACGAATTCAGCATCAACCCGGGCGCCAGCGCTTCAAACGGCACGCCACCGGCAGTGCTGATGGCCTCGTCCACGGGGCGGGCAGCGGCCAGGGTGATGGGCAGAGCCTTGATGGCGGCGGCCAACTGGGCCGGGTCCGCCATGGCTTCCTTGGACAGCCGTTCGTACAAGATAGCGGCCTTGATGCCGTCGATGTGCAGGCGGCTCTTGAGGTGGCTGGACAGCGAACGCGAGCCGCGCGGGTGCCGCACTTCGGCCAGCACCTTCTCCGCACTCATATCAGGCAGCAAATCCAGGTGGAAGGTGACGCTGCCGTCGCGCAGGACGGTGTCCCGCAGCAGGCTGGATGCGGCATAGACCAGGCTGCCCTCCACGCCCGTGGCTGTGGCCACGAATTCACCCTTACGCGCAAATGCCGTGCCCTGTGCGGTCTGCACTGCAATGGCCACCGACTTGAAGGGCTGGCCCGCAAAGCGGCTGGAGAAATGTTCGCTCCAGCCACCCTGGACATCAAAGCCGCAATTGGCGGGCAACAGCGGCACTACCTGCACACCCCGCGCGGCCAGCAAGGGCACCCAGGCGCCATCCGACCCCAGCCGAGCCCAGCTGGCACCGCCCAGCGCCAGCACGACCGCTGCCGCCTGGACCTGCACCGGGCCTTGCGGGGAGTCGAATGCCAGGCGGGAATCGTTTGTCCATCCGGTCCAACGGTGGCGCATGTGAAATTGCACGCCTGGGCCGTCGCCAGAAGGATGGCGCAACCGCTGCAGCCATGCGCGCAGCAGCGGCGCAGCCTTCATATCCTTGGGGAACACGCGGCCGGAAGATCCGACGAAGGTTTCGATGCCCAAACCTGCCGCCCAGGCCCGCACGGCGGCCGGGTCCAGGTCGTGCAACAGGCCTTCCATGGTGGACGCGCGCGCGCCATAGCGGCCGACAAAGGCTTGCAGGCCTTCGGAGTGGGTCAAATTCAGGCCGCCCTTGCCCGCCAGCAGGAATTTGCGGCCCACCGAGGGCATGGCGTCGAACAGGTGCACGGCCAAGCCCGCTTCGCTGAGCACCTGAGCGGCCATCAGGCCAGCGGGGCCACCGCCGATGACGACAACCGGCAAAGCGGTGTCAGAGGGTTGCGACGGCATGGGGGTATCAACATTCATGGGGTTTCTAATTCAATCAAGGTGCCGTGGGCGGTCAGGAAAGCGGCGCGGACAGACTGTCCGCCATAGGCCTTGGCCACCGCGGCCTGGTAGTCCAGCAACTGGGCGCGCAGTTCGGCCTGCAATTGGGGTTGGACCGCAGATTTGTAGTCCAACACCCACCATTGTCCCCCATCCGATCCGGCAGCCCCATCGCCTTTGCGCAGCACCAGGCGGTCCAGGCGCAGCAGGCGGCCCTGGTGCACCAGGCCGACCTCGTTGCCCTGCCAGGCCAGTTGGTCCGCATCCCAGGCCCAGGCCCCCTCGCCTTGCAGGATGCGCTCGGCCATGGCACGCGCGGTGGCGAACTGCGCAGCCTCCAGCGCGAACTCCTGTGCCACGCTGTTGCACAAGGCATCGGGCCATTGCGGCGCGTGGCCGGGCGCAGCTGCACCAGGCCGGTAGCGCTCCAGCAGGCGGTGCATGGCCTGGCCTATGCGGCTGTCCAGACTATCAGTTTCGCTTTGCGATTTGTCGTTTGCTTCGAAATTGGTAGCACTCCGTGCAAACTTTACGAGGGCTAGCGGCATATTTGGCAAAACGCTCAGACTGAAAACCGGTTGCTCAACATCGGCTGGGCCGGCAAGGGTTCCGGCAGTTTCTTGTAGCCAAGGCGCGTCGGTGGCATGGTCTTGCAGGCGCTGCCACCAGCTGGCGGCGTTGGCGATATGGGGCTCCAGGCTGGACAGCACCAGCGTGTGCTGGGTGCGGGTCAGGGCCACATACAAGGCATTGAGCTCCTCGCGCTTGCGCGCGGCCTGCTCGATGGCCAGCACCTCGGCCACACAGGCCGGGGGCTTGGATTCGCTGGCCAGGTAGACAAAGCGCTGGGGATAGGCGGCCTCGCCCGGCCAGTCCACGAGCACGCCCATGGTCTGGGCTTTCAAAGCCTCGCCATCGGTGTCCAGCAACAAGACCAGCGGCGCCTCCAGTCCCTTGGCTCCGTGCACGGTCAGCAAGCGCACCGCGTGGGTGTCCGCCCGCACCGGCGCCGGTATGCCGCCCGCACGCAGGGCCCGCACCAGGGCGTAGGCCGTGACATAACGCCCGCCATCCACCTGCAAGGACGCCGACAGCAACGCCCGCACATTGGCCAGCACCGCATCGCGCTGGTTGGGTGGTGCGGCAGCCGCAAAGCGGGCTAGCACGTCGCCATCGTGGTAGATGGCGCTGAGCGCATCGTGGGGTGGCAGGCTGTCTACCCAGGTTTTCCAGCGTGCCAGGACCGCACCCAGCGGGGCCAGCGCGGGAGGCAGCCCTTGCCCCTGCTGCAAGACCTGGAACCAACTGGGCTTGGCCGGTGCTGCGGTAGGTTCGGCCGGAGCCCCTTCTTCATCAAACAAAGCCGCCTGCGCACTGGCGCGTGCCGCGGCCAGCAATGCCCGCTGGCGCAACACCAGTTGCACCAGGTCATCGTCCGCCACGCCAAACAGGGGGGACTTCAATGCCCGCGCCAAGGACAGGTCATGCGCCGGCGAGACCAGGGCGTCAAGCAGGGCCACGATGTCCTGTACCTCGGGCATCTCGGCCAGATCATTTTTCTCGGGCTGCTGGGCGGGTATGCCCAAAGCCACCAGCTCGGCCTGCATCAGCCCCAGGCGTTCGCGCTTGCGGGCCAACACCATGATGTCTTGCGCTTGCAAACCCTGGGTCTGCATCTGCTGGGCCAGCCATTGGGCGGCCTGGCGGCACTCCAGCGTCTTGCGGGTTTCTTCGGCGACCACGCGGGGCGTGGTCAGGGAATCGCGCCAGCCCGTTGCCGTGTCGGGCAGCGTTTCGGCGGGTTCTGAGGCAGCCCCCTCCCCGGCTACTGCCTCGGCCACGCCTTGCCGTGCAATGCGCGGCAGCTTGACGATGGTGCCCGCCTCCTTCGACTCCGTGCTGTGGGCGCGGAAGCCATCAAACTCCGCATTCGCCTGGGCCTGCCCCATGACTGCGTTGACCAAGCCGATGATGGCCGGTGCATTGCGCCGTGTATGGTCGCAGCTCAGCAAGTCACCGCCCAGGCCCTCGGCCACAAAGCGCTGCGCCGCCTTGAACACCTGCGGCTCCGCGCGGCGGAAGCGGTAGATGCTTTGCTTGGGATCACCCACCAGAAAGACACTAGGCGCATTGCCCGCACCGGCGTAGCTGGACAGCCAGGCGCTCAAGGCCTGCCACTGCAGCGGGTTGGTGTCTTGAAATTCATCGATCAGCAGATGGCGCACGCGGGCATCCAGCCGCTCCTGCACCCAGCCGCTGAGCACAGGGTCGGCCATCAGCGCCAAGGCGGAGCGCTCCAGGTCGCCCATGTCGATCCAGCCACGCTCGCGCTTGAGCTGGGCGTATTCCACGACCAGCAAACGGGTCAGGCGGGCCATGCGCTGCTGGTGCAGCCAGGCTTCATGCTGGGCCTGGGCTGCCAGCACCTGTAACACCAGTTCTTGGGCTTGGCGCACGGTCTCTATGCCGCTGAGCTTGTCGCTGAACTTGCGCGGCGTGCCGGACTTGGTCAGCAAGGCATCCTGCACCGCGGTCGGGTCGGCGGCCGTGACGGCCTGCTCCAGCGCGGTAGCCCCTTCCAGACAGGTCTTCAGCGTGGATGCGTCCAGCAGTTTGGCGGCGTCCAGCAGCAGGCTGCGCACAGGGGGTGACTGCAGGCGCGCAAAGGGCGCATCCCAGCCCGCAAAGTCGGGAAACTGCTCCGCGAAGTGCAGTACCGAGGCGTCGACCACGCCATGCTCGTCGGCCAGCGCGAACTCCACGCGCTTGGACAGCGCGGCCTCCAGCGCCTTGTGGGTCTGGTGACGGCCATGGGCGGCGACCTCGTCCAGATAGTCTTGCCGTGCCGTGGCGTCATGCGCGACGACGGACTGGAAGCGTGGCCAGACCAGGGCCACGGCCTTGGCGTCGTTCTCCAGCAACTCGTACTGGCTGGGCAGACCCAGATCGCCCAGGGCCTGCAGGGGAGCACTGCGCAACAATGCGGCGAACCAACTGTGGAAGGTGCGAATCTGCACCGGCCGCCCGGTCAACAACAGGGCCTGGTGCAGGCCGCGCAGGGTCTGCAATTGAGCCGCGCTGGGCTCCTGCGTCAGGCCGCGGTGGAGCAGTTCCTGGCGTAATTCAGCATCCGTTTGCTGCGAGAAGTGCAGCAGCCATTCCTGCAGGCGTTGTCGCATTTCGCCGGCGGCCTTCTTGGTGAAGGTAATGGCCAGTACCTCGTGCGGGGCACAGCCCTCCAGCAGCGCACGCACGATGCGGGACACCAGCATCCAGGTCTTGCCCGCGCCGGCGCAGGCCTCCACCGCGACGCTGCGCCGCGGGTCGCACGCAATGGCATAGAAGCGACCCCGCTCGACTAAGGCGCCGTTATGTTCAAAAGCAGCTGCTTGCATCATGTCCAGAAGTCCTTGCGGCACAGGCCCCGGGCTTGGCAAAAATCGCAGCTTGTGCCTTCGCCCAAAGCGGGCAGCGCTGCACCTTGGGTTATTCGTTCCATATCCACGACGATGCCAGCGATCAAGGCATCCCGCGCCTCCACGACCTCGGGTTGGACGTAGGATTTCGTGCCATCTTTTTCACCAACGTTCACATACGCAGCTTGCAGCGTGTCTTGCGGCAGCAGCGCGGCGTAAAAGGCCAGTTGGGTGTCTTCCAGCGGGTCTTTGATACGGCTTGCGGTTTTGGCGGCCGATTCGGTTTTGTAGTCCAGTACCAGCACCGATCCGTCGGCCATATGGTCTATGCGGTCAATACGCCCCAGCAACTTGACCGGGCCCACACGCTGGGTCTGCGCCACCTCGGCACTGTTGAATGTGGCACCGCTGGCCTCATGGCGTTCCAGCCAGCGCAAATAGCCGTCGCGCACCGTGGGCCAGGCGGCGGCGAAGGGTAGAAATTCGCCGTCCCCCAAACCCATGGATTCGGTAGTCGCCACACTGGCGTCTTCCAGCAATTGCCGTTTGACCGCGGGGTCTGGGTGGTTGCGCGGTGCCAAAGCCTCATGGAAGCGCTTCAGCACCTCGTGGAGCCAGTTGCCGAAGTCCCGCTTGTCGACCTCGCCGTCCAGCTCATCCGCCGACTGCAGACCGAGCTGGCGCAAGGCAAAAAACCGGTAGGGGCAATTGCGCAGATCCTCGTAAGCACTGGCCGACAAATGGGCCACGGGCAGTAATTGGCCCACGGGTTGCGGAGGGGGCACCGGCGCGGGCGCAATGGCGCGGACCGGCCGCGGGTCCGGCGCCAATGCAGTCTCGCCACGGACCAACTGCACCTGCTGGACCAGCACGCTGGGCAGCAGGGTTTCACCAGTGTCATCGCTGCAGCGCCACAGTACGTCGCAAAACGGGGTTTGCAGCGCATGTTGCCAGGCTGCCTGGGTCGCGGCTTGCAAGTCGTCCCGCGAGGGCATGCCCAGCGCGGCGCGCTGGGCGGCCGTCCAGCCACCCGGCGGCTCGGGTGAGGGATTCAGACGCACTTCGTCGCAACCGGCCAAGACGACGGCGGCAAAGGGACGCCCCAGCATCTGGCTCATCGGCAAGATGACGAGTTGCTCGTGCAGTGGGTACGGTGGCTGGAAGCTGGCACCCTCCAGCGCCTGGTTGACCCACTGCGTGAACTCGGTCAAATCCATGCGCCGTGCAGCCCACAGCGCCTGCTGCGACAACACCTCCCACGACTGCTGGGCTGGCCCTGCCAGCCGCAGCGCGGCCAGCATCGCGGCACCCGCCTCATCCGTCTGCAGGCCATCCCACAGGCCGCCGGCTTGCAAAGCACCGCGTAACGCATGAAGCCAAGCCACCAGAGTGCGGCTGCCTTGCAAGCCATCGCGCAGTGCATTGGCAACGGTGTGGCACTGCAGGCAATTGGCCGACTGTTTCACCGCTGACCCATGGGGCACACTGCGCCAGTCCTTGGTCTGGTCGCGACGTACCGCGGCCTCCAATTCGGAGACCAAGGGCGCCGCAAAGGCCGGCGCGGTTTTGAGCCAGGCCAGCACCGCATCGCTGGAGGCATTCCACACCGCCCCCTTCAGCAAGGCCATCAATTGGGCGCCCGCAGCGCTGGTGGAGAGTTTCCATCCGTTTTCATCGCGTATTTGCACATCCACGCTCTCCAGCATGGAGCGCACCCTGCGTGTCAGGGCGCGGTCCGACGAGACCAAGGCCACTGGATAGCGGCCGGCCGCAATATGGGCGATGGCACAGGCGGCCGTGCGCTGGGCCTCGTCCTCGGCATCGCTGCAGGCATGCCAGGCCATACTGCCCAGGTCCGCAGCGGTTGACGACGGTACGCTCTGCGCCAGCGGCATGCTGGCCATGCGCTCGCCCCAGCACTGATGCAAGGCGGGCAGCATGGGGTCCGCGGCCAGGCCTTGCACGACTAGCAAGCAGTCCACCCCCGACTGCACATTGGCATCAAATAGCAGATCGCTGGCATAGGCCGATTGGGCAGCCCATTCCACGGCGATACGGGCTATGGCGGCCTCCAAGGCCAGCGCCGGACCCTCCATGCCCAGTGCGGCGGCATAGCGCGCCTCCTGTGCCCATTCCGTACGGTGGTGCGGCGCGCGCGCCGCGGCCAACGGGGCCAATTGCTGCGCGGCTTGCACCAACAGGCCTGCCAAGGCCTCTTGCTGCGGGCCCAGCCCGGCGCTGCGCAATAACGCGGAGGCCGTCAGCGTGTCCTGGGCCATATCAAAAGCAATATCGGTCGCGCCGGGCCGGGGCCAGCCCATGCTGGTGCTCCAGTTTTGTGTGGTTTCGAATTGGGGGGCAAAGCCATCGGGGAACTGCTGCACCCACATGCGCGCGGCCAGGGGGCGCAGTTGTGCATAGGGCAGCAACACAAGGGTGCGGGCCGCGTGGGCACCGCGTTGCCGCATGGCGGCGTGGATGCGCGGCAGCAGGCCGTGGACCGCTTCGGTCCACAGGCGCAGGGCGGGATGGTCCTGCCCGGGATCGGCCACTACAGAGGCTGGAGAATCAATTTTCACTATGCTGGTCATAGGCAGCGTGTGCCTGGCTGGGTCTTGGTTTCTGTCACAATGCCGCAACTTTAGACGTATCGCCAACTCGCAAAGGAACCCCCATGGCCAGCGACCTGATCAAACACGTAACCGACGCCACCTTCGAGGCGGATGTGCTGCAGTCGGCACAACCCATTCTGGTGGACTATTGGGCCGAATGGTGCGGTCCTTGCAAAATGATTGCCCCGATTCTGGACGAAGTCTCCACGTCCTACGAAGGCAAGCTCAATATTGCCAAAATGAATGTGGACGAAAACCGCGAAATCCCGGCCAAGTTCGGTATCCGCGGCATCCCCACACTGATGCTGTTCAAAGACGGCCAACTGGCCGCCACCAAGGTGGGCGCCTTGAGCAAGGCCCAATTGGTTGCATTCATTGACCAGCAACTGGCATAAACGTGCCGTGCCCCAATCGGCGAGAAGCAATTTCCCGCCGGGCCGCCCCAAGGGAAATTAGTCCCCTCGGGGGGCAGCGACCCGCGGAGCGGCGGAGCGTGGGGGTAAATATTCCGCGGTCGCTTTTTTTCCTGTCATAATTCCAATCGTTTACCAGCAACCCACAAGGGCTGGTCCCGCTCCCGGGCTAAGAACATTGAGGCCAAGTGACAGGTCTTGCCTCACCCCCCTCCCCCTGAATTTCTCTCTTCTGATTACTCCGAACTTCTCGGTCATTTCCCCTACGGGACCCATTCCATGCACTTAAACGAACTCAAGGCACTGCACGTGTCCGAAGTCCTCAAGCAAGCCGAAGAGCTTGAGATCGAAAACACCGGCCGCATGCGCAAACAAGAGCTGATGTTTGCGATCATCAAGAAGCGGGCCCGCGCGGGTGAACAGATCATTGCGGATGGCGTGCTGGAAATCCTGCCCGACGGTTTTGGCTTTTTGCGCAGCCCCGACACCAGCTTCACCGCCAGCACCGACGACATCTACATCAGCCCCAGCCAGGTGCGCCGCTTTAACCTGCACACCGGCGACATGATCGAAGGCGAAGTGCGCACACCCAAGGATGGTGAACGTTACTTCGCACTGAACAAGCTGGACAAGGTCAATGGCGGTGGCCCCGAGGAGAACAAGCACAAGGTGATGTTCGAAAACTTGACGCCCCTGTTCCCCAAGGAGCAGATGCGCCTGGAACGCGACGTCAAGAACGAAGAAAACATCACCGGCCGCATCATCGACATCATTGCCCCCATCGGCAAAGGCCAGCGCGCTCTGCTGGTCGCACCGCCCAAGAGCGGCAAGACCATGCTGATGCAGCACATCGCCCACGCCATCAGCGCCAACTACCCCAAGAGCCACATGATGGTGTTGCTGGTGGATGAGCGCCCTGAAGAAGTGACCGAAATGCAGCGCACCGTCAAGGGCGAGGTGATTGCCTCCACTTTCGACGAGCCGGCCGCCCGCCACGTGCACGTGGCCGAAATGGTGATCGAGCGCGCCAAGCGCCTGGTCGAACTGAAGCAAGATGTGGTGATCCTGCTGGACTCCATCACCCGTCTGGCCCGCGCCTACAACAACGTGGTGCCCAGCTCCGGCAAGGTGCTGACCGGCGGTGTGGACGCCAACGCCCTGCAACGCCCCAAGCGTTTCCTGGGTGCTGCCCGCAATGTGGAAGAAGGCGGTTCGCTGACCATCATCGCCACTGCGCTGATCGACACCGGTAGCCGCATGGACGAAGTGATCTTTGAAGAATTCAAAGGCACCGGCAACAGCGAAATCCACCTGGACCGCCGCCTGTACGAAAAGCGCGTGTTCCCCGCCATCCAGCTCAACCGCAGCGGCACACGCCGCGAAGAGTTGCTGTTGCAACCCGAAATTCTGCAAAAAACCCGCATCCTGCGCCAGTTCCTGTACAACATGGACGAAATCGAGGCGATGGAAATGGTCTTGAAGCAGATGAAGGCAACCAAGACCAATGGCGAGTTCTTCGACATGATGCGCCGGGGCGGCTAAACAATTTATAGCCCCCACGCTCCGCCGCTGCGCGGGTCGCTACCCCCCAAGGGGGCTAATTTCCCTTGGGGCGGCCCGGCGGGAAATTTGTTGCCCCCACGTTCTGCTTCTGCGCGGCGCCGAACGTAGTGCAAGTGCTTGATTTACTTGTATAATCCGAGGTTTTCTGCGGAAAGTAGTCCAGATTGGCTGGTCCGGCTCCCGCATATTGAGGAAGAGTTATGAAAGACGGCATTCACCCCAATTACCGCGAAGTGTGCTTCCAGGACATGTCCAACGGCTTCAAGTTTGTGACACGTTCCTGCGCCAACGCCAAGGAAATGATCAAGATGGAAGACGGCCGCGAGCTGCCCTGGATCAAGTTGGACACCACCAGCGAATCGCACCCCTTCTACACCGGCACACAAAAATCCGTGGATAACATGGGTGGCCGCGTTGAGAAGTTCCGCAACCGCTTCGGCAAAACAGCCGCCGCCAAGTAATTCGACTTCAGGTTTTGGCCTGAACTGTCACCCAAAAAGCAGCCCGGATTTCCGCGCTGCTTTTTTCTTTCCCTTTTGAATCCGTGAACCACCCCAACCCCGCCATCGTCACCCAGGCCGGCGCCCGGCGTTTTCCGCGTTGGGCCTTGCTGCTGCTGTGCTGCGCCTATGTGCTGCCAGGCTTCTTGGGCCGAGATGCTTGGAAGAGCGAGGACATGGCGGCCCTGGGGTTCATGGCTGAGTTGGTGCAAGGCAGCTCCGATTGGCTGGCCCCCAGCTTGATTGGACTGCCCAATGACAACCCGGCCCTGCTGCCCTACTGGCTAGGGGCCTGGGCCATGCAACTGGCACCCGCTGGGGTCGCCCTCGACTTCGTGGCGCGCATCCCCTTTGTGCTGCTGCTAGGCCTTGCCATGCTCGCTACCTGGTATGGCACCTACTATCTCGCCCGTAATCCATTGGCCCAGCCGGTCCCGTTCGCCTTTGGCGGCGAAGCCCTGCCCGCCGACTATGCACGGGCCATGGCGGACGGTGGCTTGCTGGCCTTTATCGCCTGCCTGGGGCTGGGCCAGCTGGCCCATGAGACGACCCCGGCATTGGCTCAGTTGGGCTTCTCGGCGCTGTTCTTTTATGCGATGGGGGCACTGCCCTACCGGCGCAAGGTTCCGGCCATCGCGGCGGCACTGGGGCTGATCGGCCTGTCACTATCCGGTGCGCCCAGCCTGGCCATCCTGTTTGGCTTGGGCAGTGCGTTGCTGCATTCCGTGGACCACACCGCTGACACGCAAGACACGGCCCGCAACCGCCGCGTTGTCCGCGAAAGCATCGCCATCGTTCTGGCCACATTGGTTAGCGCCGCGCTGGCCATGGCTCTGGGCTTGCTGCGCTGGAAGTTGCAGTGGCCGCAAGCGCAGTGGGCCGATTGGAATGGCTACATCCAGTTGCTGGTGTGGTTCACATGGCCCGCCTGGCCGCTGACCCTGTGGACCCTTTGGCGCTGGCGCTACCAGTTGTTCAGCCGCCGCATCAGTCGGCACATTGCGCTGCCCACTTGGTTTGTCGGCGTGTGCGTGGTGGCCACATTGCTGACTGGCTCTTCAGACCGCACGTTGCTGCTCGCTCTGCCGGCACTGGCAACGCTGGCAGCCTTTGCCCTGCCTACGATGAAACGCCAGGTGACAGCCTTGATCGACTGGTTCACGCTGCTGTTTTTTTCCGGCTGCGCCTTCATTGTGTGGGTGGTCTGGATCGCGATGCAGACCGGTGTTCCCGCCCAGCCCGCCGCCAATATGGCCCGCCTGGCCCCGGGGTTTGTAGCCAGCTTTTCACTGCCGACATTTGCACTCGCAGCCGTAGCCACCCTCGCCTGGGGCGCCTTGGTGCAATGGCGTGTGGGGCGCCATCGCGCCGCCATCTGGAAGAGCCTGGTGCTGCCCGCTGGCGGTGCCACCTTGGGTTGGCTGTTGTCGATGACGCTCTTGATGCCGCCACTCAACTATGCCCAAAGCTACAACGTGCTGGTGCAGCGTACGCAGGCGCAACTGACGACACCCGGCTGCGTAGAAGCGCTGGGTCTGGGCCAAGGCCAGATTGCTGCCTTTCAGTTCTACGGCAAACTAGAGTTGACACCCATGCACAAAGACGCCCAATGCCCTTGGTTGTTAGTGGAACCCCTGCCTGATCTGTCCGCACCGCCCGGCATCGACCCCGATGTATGGGCCCAGCAGACGCTGATTCAGCACCCGGCCAATAGCGGGGAATCCGTGTTGCTGTTTAAGCGCCAGGCGTCCGAAGTCAGTGCAGTGCCGGCACTTCCAGCGCCGAGCGAACCCGTTGTGGCGGAAACGTCAGCGAAAAAGTAGAGCCCTTGCCGGGCTGGCTCTCGATAGACAACTCGGCACCGTGGCGTTGGGCCACATGCTTCACGATGGCCAGCCCCAATCCCGTACCGCCGGTTTCGCGAGAGCGGCTGCGATCCACGCGGTAAAAGCGTTCGGTCAGCCGCGGTATGTGCTCTTGGGCAATACCTGGCCCCTGGTCCTTGACATAAAACACCACGCCGCCCTCCGGCATGGTCTTGAAGCCCACGTCAATACGGCGCTGCGCAGGCGTGTAGCGGATGGCATTGCCAATCAGATTGGACATGGCGCTATGCAACTCCAACGCCGAGCCCGCAATTTCACAACCCTGCGCATGCTCAAATCGCAGATCATGTGACTGCGTCCACAGCAAATGCGACAAGTCCTTGGCATCCTGCTCACACTGCTGCATCAGCGCATCGCCCGACACCCATTCATGGGCCGACGGCAACGGACTGCCCTCCAGACGGGACAGCGTCAGCAAATCACTGACCAGGGTCTGCATGCGCGTGGCCTGTTGCGACATCAAGCCCAGGTAGCGCTGGCGGTCCTGGTCGTTCAACGGCAGAGTTTGCAAAGTCTCAACAAAGCCCGCCAACACCGTCAGCGGGGTACGGATTTCATGCGACACATTGGCCACAAAATCGCGCCGCATGGCTTCCGCCTGCTCCACCGCCGTGATATCACGCGACAGCAGCAGCATGCGACCATCGCCATAGGGGTGCAAGTTCACCGACAAGGTCACGGGCTTGGAGCTGCTGCTGTCTCGCCCCGGCATCGTTACCCCATGCAGGAAGTCGCGCGACGCCAGATAAGCCGCAAAGCCAGGGTCGCGCACAAGGTTGCCAAAATGCTGCAGCAAATCGCGCCGCGTATCAAAACCGAAGTGGTCGGCCGCAGTCTGATTGAACCACTCGATGCGGGTTGCTGAATCCAGCAAGACCACGCCGTTTGGCGAGGCCTGCAGAGCCGCCAGAAAGTCTTTGAGGCGACTTTCACTTTCCACCGTCAGCCGGTTACTGGCCTTCAGCATACGGCGTATGCGGTCATGCGCCTCACCCCACAAGCCGTTGCCGATTGCCAAATCTTCGGTCGCCCCCACACGCAGCCAGCGCAGTAGGCGCAAGCCGCGCACGCTGTCCAGCACAAACCACAGGTAGCTACCGGCCAATATCGTGGCCAGCGTCATCTGCCATTCATCACCCTTAGGCGCGATCAGCCACCCTATGCCCGCAGCAACCGCTTGGCACAGTACCAAAGACAACAAACGCCAATACATGCCCTAACGATAACCCGCAAACGAGAGAAAAGAAGAGCCGCGGACTAGGCGCTGGCTTTTTCCGCCGCAGCGGTCAACACGGGTGTTGCCGGCGTCGCGGTCAGGCGGTAGCCCGCCCCGCGAACGGTCTCCACCATGGGACCGGCTGTGGTCAACGCTTCGCGCAGGCGCTTGACGTGCACATCCACCGTACGTTCTTCGATGTACACATGGTCACCCCACACCTTGTCCAGCAACTGGGCACGGCTGTGCACGCGCTCAGCATGGCCCATCAGGTAGTGCAACAGTTTGAACTCCGTGGGCCCCAACTTCAGGGGTTTGTCTTCAAACGACACACGGTGTGTCGCTGGGTCCAATACCAAGGCGCCAATCGTGATCACCTCGCCCGCCTGTTCAGGCGTACGGCGCCGTAGCACGGCACGGATTCGAGCCAGCAATTCCTTGGTGGAAAAGGGCTTGGCGATGTAGTCATCGGCGCCGGCATCCAGGCCTGCGACCCGGTCGGCCTCGTCACCGCGCGCGGTCAACATGATCAGGGGAACCGACTGCGTGCGCGGGTCTGCGCGCCAACGTTTGGCCAATACCAGACCGCTCTCCCCAGGCAGCATCCAATCCAGAAGGATCAGGTCCGGCAAACCAGCGTCCAGATCCCGTTGCGCGGTGACGCTGTCGCTGGCCCAGATGGGGCGAAAGCCGTTGTGCCGCAGATTGACGGCAATCAGTTCGGCAATGGCCGACTCGTCTTCTACCACCAGTACCGAGGGCATGTTTCTCATGGCATCTCCCGCAAGCTTGTGGCAGGCACCGATTGCATGGCGTGCACAGCAACAAAACTCATTTACTTGACCACCGATTCAATTTTTTCCATCGTCGTGTGGCGCACATCTTCGCCCTTGACCACGTAGATGATGAACTCGGCGATGTTCTTGGAATGGTCGCCAATGCGCTCAATCGCCTTGGCCAGGAACAACAGGTCCAGGCTCGGCGAGATCATGCGCGGGTCTTCCATCATGTAGGTGATGAGCTTGCGCACAAAGCCATCAAACTCGGCATCGATCAGGTCGTCTTCTTTCAGGATGGCCACTGCAGCAGCCACGTCCAGGCGGGCAAAGGCATCCAGGGCCTTGTTCAGCAGGCCCGAGGCCAGATCGGCCGCTACGCGCAATTCCAGCGATGGCAAGGCACGGGGCGAACCGCTTTGGATGATGGAGCGCACCATGCGGGCGATCTTCTCGGCCTCATCCCCCACCCGCTCCAGGTTGGCTGTGGTCTTGGAAATAGCAATCAACAGGCGCAGGTCACGGGCCGTGGGCTGGCGCCGGGCGATGATGGAAGACAGATCGCGGTCGATCTCGATCTCCATGGCATTGACGCGTGCCTCGTTGGCCGAGACCTCGTCGGCGACCTCCACGCTGAACTGCGACAGGGCATAGATGGCGCGGCGGATTTGCGACTCCACCAGACCGCCCAACTCCATGACCTGGGACGAGACAGAGGTCAGTTCGCTATCGAATTGCGTTGATAAGTGTTTGTCAACCATAGGTCTCTTTCTGTTCAACCGAATCGGCCGGTGATGTAGTCTTCTGTCTCTTTGCGTGTGGGCTTGAAGAACATTTGTTCCGTTGCCCCGAATTCCACCAGGTCGCCCAGGTACATATAGGCGGTGTAGTCGCTGCAACGCGCGGCCTGCTGCATGTTGTGGGTCACGATGACCACGGTGTAGTCGCTCTTCAGTTCCACAATCAGCTCTTCCACCTTGGCGGTGGAGATAGGGTCCAACGCCGAGCAGGGCTCGTCCAACAACAGCACCTCGGGTTTGATCGCAATGCCGCGCGCAATGCACAGGCGCTGCTGCTGGCCGCCCGACAGGCTGGAGCCACTTTGGTGCAGTTTGTCTTTGACCTCGTTCCACAAAGCGGATTTACGCAGCGCCCATTCAACCCGCTCTTCCATATCGCTGGTGTTCAGCGATTCGAACAACTTCACGCCAAAGGCTATGTTGTCGAAGATGGACATGGGAAACGGCGTGGGCTTCTGGAACACCATACCCACCTTGGCGCGCAGCAGGGCCACGTCTTCCTTGCTGGTCAGCAGGTTTTCGCCGTCTAGCATGATCTGGCCCTCGGCGCGCTGCTCGGGATACAACTCAAACATGCGGTTGAACACGCGCAACAACGTGGACTTGCCACAGCCCGAAGGACCGATGAACGCGGTCACCTTGTTCTCGGGGATCTCCAGATTGATGCCTTTGAGGGCGTGGAACTTGCCGTAATAGAAGTTCAGATCCTTGACGGCGATTTTTGTCTTCTCGGGTGCAGTGGATGTATTCAGCATGGAATGTTCTTTGATGGGTTGGCTGCAACGGGGTTCACGCTTTGGAACGGGTCAGCACCCGCGCCAGAATGTTCAAGCCCAATACCGCTGCGGTGATGATGAAGACGCCGGCCCAGGCCAGTTTTTGCCAGTTTTCGTAGGGGCTCATGGCGAACTTGAAAATGGTCACCGGCAGGCTGGCCATGGGCTCACTCAAGGAAGAGGTCCAGAACTGGTTGCTCAAGGCGGTGAACAGCAAGGGCGCGGTCTCACCGGCAATACGGGCTACGGCCAGCAGTACGCCGGTGATGACGCCGGTTCGCGCAGCCTTGAGCGTAATGCTCAAGATGACCTTCCACTTGGGCGCACCCAACGCGTAGGCGGCTTCACGCAGGCCAGCGGGCACCAGTTGCAGCATGTTCTCAGTGGTGCGAATAACCACCGGAATCACCAGCAGAGACAGCGCGACCACACCGGCATAACCCGAGAAGGACTTGAAGCGCGACACCACCACGGCGTAAACGAACAGGCCGATCACGATGGATGGTGCGGACAGCAGGATGTCATTGACGAAGCGGGTCACCGAGGCCAGCCAACTCTTGGAATCAAACTCGGCCAGGTAAATGCCTGCCATCACACCCACCGGAGTTCCCAACCCAGTAGCCAGGGCCACCATCACGAAAGAACCGTAGATCGCGTTGGCCAGACCACCTTCGTCATTGGGCGGAGGCGTCATCTGCGTGAACGTGGCGACCGACAGGCCGCCCAGGCCCAGGCGAATCGTCTCCCACAGGATCCAGAACAACCAGAACAGGCCAAAGGCCATGGCGATCAGTGCCAGGCTGGTTGCCAGTTGGTTCACGCGCTTACGGCGCGCAAACTTGGCAGCCTTGAGCTGCAATGCGGTCGCGCTCATGTCCGCGCTCCTTCGTTTTTACGCAGTTGTGCGAGCAATAGTTTGGACAGCGACAAGATGACAAAGGTGATGAAGAACAGCACCAAGCCCAGGTACATCAACGAGGCTTGGTGCAGACCCTCGCCGGCTTCGGCAAACTCATTGGCCAGGGCCGACGTGATGCTGTTGGCCGCTTGAAACAGGCTCAGCGAATCCAGTTGGTTGAAGTTGCCGATGACAAAGGTCACGGCCATGGTCTCTCCGATCGCACGCCCCAGGCCCAGCATGATGCCGCCGATCACACCCGTCTTGGTGTAGGGCAACACGACCTTGGAAACAACCTCCCAGGTCGTAGCACCCAATCCATAGGCGGACTCTTTCAGCAGCGCCGGTGTGACTTCAAACACATCGCGCATCACCGCCGCAATAAACGGAATGATCATGATGGCCAGGATGACGCCCGCCGACAAAATACCAATACCCACCGGTGGTCCGGAGACAAAGGCCCCCAGGTAGGGCACGCCGGAGAAAGCCGCCTGCATGGGTTGCTGCACATAAGTCGCCAGCACCGGCCCAAAGACCAGCAGACCCCACATGCCGTAGACGATGGACGGCACTGCCGCCAGCAACTCAATCGCTGTGCCCAGCGGACGCTTGAGCCAGGCGGGCGACAGTTCGGTCAGGAACAAGGCGATACCAAAACTCACCGGCACGGCAATCAGCAGTGCAATCACCGAGGTCGCCAGCGTGCCATAGATCATTACTAGGCCACCAAACTCCTCTTTGACCGGGTCCCACGTGGTGCTGGTCAGAAAGCCCAGCCCGTACTTGTGTATGGCCGGCCAAGCGCTGATGGTCAGCGACAGCAGAATCGCCAGCAGCATGCCCAAGGTGACAAACGCCGCACCCTTGGCCAACAAACCAAAGACGAAATCGGCCCAGGGGCCCGATCGAGCCCTCTTGGTAGGTGGAGGTTGGGTCATTGCACGAGCCGGCTCACTGGCGGTGGGATTGGAGGGAAAGTCGCTGTGCACAAGTGTAGTTGACATGGTAGTTTGCCTCGTCAATCCCTGCTCTGCTGCGTCCAAAACGGCTTACTTGAACGCTACGGGCTTGCCAGCACCGTCTTTGATCTCGCCCCAGGACTTTTCAATCGCGGCGATCACGGGCTTGGGCATGGGTACATAGTCCAGGTCGGCGGCTGTCTTGTCGCCGTTCTTGTACGCCCAGCTGAAAAACTTCAGCACTTCGGTCGCGTTAGCGGGCTTGTCTTGCTTGGTGTGCATCAGGATGAAGGTGGCGCCGGAGATGGGCCATGCATCCTTGCCAGGCTGGTTGGTCAGAATCTGGTAAAAGGACTTGGCCCAGTCGGCGCCGGCAGCAGCAGCCTTGAAGGTGTCGTCTTCAGGCTTCACAAAATTGCCGGCAGCGTTTTGCACCAGGGCGTAAGACATCTTGTTTTGCTTGACATAAGAGTACTCCACATAGCCCATGGAATTGGGCAGGCGGGACACGAAGGCGGCGACCCCCTCATTGCCCTTGCCACCGGCGCCCACGGGCCAGTTCACGGCGGTACCCTCACCGACCTTGGTCTTCCACTCGGCATTGACCTTGCTCAGGTAGTTCGTGAAGATGAAGGTGGTGCCCGAACCGTCTGCGCGGCGCACTTGAGCGATGGCGGCATCGGGAAGATTTAGCGTTGGGTTCAGCGCCTTGATGGCGGGGTCGTTCCAGCGAGCCACCTTGCCCAGGTAGATGTCACCCAGCAGTTGGCCGGTCAGCTTGAGTTCGCCAGGATTGATGCCCTTGACGTTGATGATGGGCACCACGCCGCCCATCACGGTGGGGAACTGCATTTGGCCCTTCGACTTCAGCACCTCGTCGGTCTGGGGCATGTCAGACGCACCGAAATCCACCGTCTTGGAGTCGATCTGCTTGATGCCACCACCCGAACCGATGGACTGGTAGTTCACCTTCACGCCAGTGGCCTTGTTGTATTCAGCCGCCCACTTGGAGTAGACAGGCGCGGGGAATGTAGCGCCTGCACCGGTGACTTCCTGCGCACCCACCGCACCGGCAAAGCCCAATGTGGTGGCCAGGGTCAAGGACAAAAGCGGCAGTTTGGAGACGATTCGCATGGGTAACCTTTATTCGGTGGATTGAGGAATGAAAGGACTTTAAGAAGTTTTTATGACAAGTCTGTGACATATCTTGGGTTTTTGAAACCCCCTCCCCAGCAGGTTTGCACGGGGGTATGTAGCCAAACTTTCGCCAATTTGTCACATGACAGTCACAAAAGATTTCTACGCTACAGCCTTTCTTTTCAACCAACGGAACCCATCACCATGTCACAAACCAACGTCTTCGCAACCCTCCGCCGCACCGCTTTGCTGGCCGCCATTACGCTGGCCATGGGTGGCTGCGCTACCACGGCAACCCCCGTGAACCTGGCCGACAGCGTGGCGGGCAATCCGTCGTTGAGCACCTTCAACAGCCTGGTGGCCCAAGGCGGCCTCACCGAAACCCTGAAGACCGGTGGCCCCTACACCGTGTTCGCCCCCACCAACGAAGCGTTCAAGGCACTGCCTGCGGCTACCTTGGATGACCTGAACAAGCACCCGGAAAAGCTAAAGGATCTGCTGAACTACCACGTGACCACCGGCAAGCTGATGGCGGTCGAAATCAAAAACAGCAATGCCAAGACCCTGAACGGCTCGAACGTGGCCCTGTCCAAGGCCGGTGAATTCGTCACCATCGAGAACGCCGCCGTCGTCGTCGCCGACCTGGGCGCCACCAATGGCGTGGTCCACACCATCGACACCGTCTTGCTGCCTCCCAAGAAGTAAGACCGCGGACCGCAACAGCCCCCATTCGGTGGCATCCCCGCCACCGGCCATCGCATAAAAACACACGCCAGCCCTTGTCGGCATTGCGTGAACAGCTATCACATCCATAGCATGGTGGGCGCTCGCCCGCCCCGCTCACAAAAGGCCCATGACCATGAACGCCCTCTCCAACCCCGGCCGCCGAGGCGCCCTCCGCAATCTGGCCAGCCTGTCGCTGGCTTGTGCAACGCCCTTATGGGCCCAGCCGTCCAAGAGCGGGCGTGCCCTCTCGGTGGCCCAGATTGTTGACACCTCGACCAGCCAGATCGACGTGACCAAAGACTTTCTGGTGGGTTCCCGTGCCGCCTGGCAAGAAATCAACAGCCGCGGCGGCCTGCAAGGTGCGGCGGTCAAGCATCTGGTCATCGAGGTGGACGGTTCTACTACCAGCCTGCGTTCGGCGGTGGACACGCTGAGGGGTGAATCCCATTGCGTAGCCTTGTTCGGCACGGCCGGCGACAGGACGGCATCGCAAATCGCCAGCCTGTTGGGTCGTGAACTGCCGGATCTGGCCCACGTGGCCCCTTGGCTGCAAAACGTGGAAGCCACGACCGCGGCCAATACCTTCCCGATCTTTGCGTCGCGCCAGGAGCAGATCGCCCATGCCATCAAGTCGCTGTCGGTGATGGGTATCACCCAGGTAGGCGCCGTCTATGGCTCGGCGGCTGAGCACGCTGCCTACAAGAACGACCTGCAACAGATCGCCAGTGCGCTGAACTTGGGCATCGTTTCCTACACCACGTCCGGCGACTTGCGGGATCTGGCCCAGTCTTTGAAGGTGGACAGCCCACGCGTCTTGCTGTTCGTGGGCGGCACGCCAGAGCTGGTGCGCTTCTCGCAGGGCGTGGAGAAACAGGCTGCGCAGCGTTACATCATCGCGATGTCAGACGTGAACCTGCAAAGCATCCAGCAAATGGGCATGTCGCGCTTCACGCCGATGATCGCCACCCAGGTGGTGCCCATGGTCAATGCCAGTCTGCCCATCGTCCGGGCCTACCGCGCGGCGCTGAGCCGTTTCTTTGACGAGCCGCCCACACCGTTGAGCCTGGCGGGCTATGTCTCCGCGCGCTACACACACGAAGTGCTGCAGAGCGTGGATGGCAGCATCAACCGCGCCAACGCCCTGCAGGCCTTCGCACGCCGCAGCACAGTGGACCTGGCGGGCTTTCGCATCGCGCCGGACATCCGCAACCGCGGCGGCGCCTACGTAACCCAGAGCATGATTTCTGTGGACGGTCGCCTGGTCGGTTGAGGCCCGTATCCTTTAGGGGCGCGCCGCAGCCGGCCCAGGGCCGGTGCTATGCTCTGGCGGTCGTTCCATCCTTTACCGAACAATACTGATGCAAATGGGAAATCGCCTGGCCGCCGTGGATTTGGGGTCCAATAGTTTTAGACTCGAAATCGGGCGTGTAGAACACGGCGTCTTCCAGCGTACCGAGTACCTGAAAGAGACCGTGCGCCAGGGTGGCGGCCTTGATGACGACCGCCGCCTGACACCCCAGGCCATGCAAAGCGGCTGGGATTGCCTGGCCCGTTTTGGCGAGCGCCTGGCCGGCTTCAAGCCCCAGGAGGTTCGGGCCGTTGCCACCCAAACCCTGCGCGAAGCCCGCAACCGCGACGATTTTTTGCAGCGTGCCAACACCATACTGGGCTTCCCGATCAATGTGATCTCGGGCCGGGAAGAAGCGCGCTTGATCTACCAGGGCGTGGCACAGATGCTGCCACAGTCCGAAGAACGGCGCATCGTCATCGACATCGGCGGGCGCTCCACCGAACTCATTCTGGGCCAGGGCGCCAATCCGCTGGTCATGGAGTCTTTCCGGGTGGGCAGCATCGCCTGGTCCACCCGCTATTTTCCGGACGGGCAGTTTTCCAAAAAATCCTTCGCCACCGCCGAGATCGCCGCCAAGGCCGTGCTGGATGAGGCGCTGGACGCCTACCACCCCGACCGCTGGGAGATGGCCTATGGCTCGGCCGGTACGGTGGGCGCCATTGCCGACGTGCTGGTCGCCTCGGGCTGGCCTGCAGGTACCGTGACGCAGGACGGCCTGGATTGGCTGCTCGACAAGCTGCTGCTGGCCCAAAGCGCTGACCGCTTGAAGCTGGCCGGCATGCGCGAGGACCGCAAGGCCATCATTGGCGGCGGCGTCAGCATCATGCGCGCCCTCTTCAGCCTGCTGGGCATCCACACCCTGCACCAGGCGGCCGGTGGCTTGCGCCACGGCCTGATCTGCGACCTGCTAGGTGCCACCCACCAGACCGACGACCTGCGCGTCAAGACCGTGCAGCGCCTGTCCACCAAGTTTGGCGTCGACGGCGTGCACGGTGAGCGCGTGGGCCGTGTGGCCACGCAATTGTTTGGGCAGCTGATGGGCTCCACCGGCGTGCCCCCTACCGACGGTGGCCGCCATCTGCGCAAGCTGCGCTGGGCAGCCCAACTGCACGAGATCGGCAGCCACATTTCGCACAGTGATTACCACAAGCATGGCGCCTATATCCTGGACCACGCGGACGCGATGGGCTTCTCCTTGTCCGAAATGCACCGCCTGAGCCTACTGGTGCTGGGCCATCGGGGCAAGCTGCGCAAGCTGGAAGCGACCTTGTCCGATACCGACTTGCTGGCCCAGTTGATGGCGCTGCGCCTGGCCGTCATCCTGTGCCACGCCCGGCGCGACCCGGACATGGCAGGCATGGTGCTAGAGCGCCTGGACCCGCAAGGCACCAGCATGCAATTGACCTGCCGCGCCGGTTGGGCCGAGGCCTTTCCCCAGTCCGCCTACCTGCTGCGCGAAGAGGCCCAGGCTTGGCAAAAAACACCGTGGTCCCTGCAGGTCCTGGGCTGTTAAATCTGGTAACACACACGGCGGCGCCGACAGCCAGACCCGCCGTTATCATGGCCGCATGTACCTAACGGTTTACCTGCAACGCTGGCTGGCGCAGACGGGTCAAGCAATCCAACGCGCGGCCGTGGAGTGGGTAGGCCTGTTGCACCTGGGAGCCGGTATCCTGGTGCTGGCCTTGTCCCCCAGCAGCTATTCGGCCGCCAACCGGGCCATTCTGGTGCGCCACATGTATGTCAACACGGCCCCCATACTGCTGGGCTTTACGGTGGTGTGCGCGCTGGCCACCATGATCCTCACCCGCATTGTCGTGGTCACGGCCCATAGCTACGGCCTCACCCAATACGCCTTGCAGGTCGTCATTCGCGTACTGGTGCTGGAATTGATCCCGCTGACGGCTGCACTCTTTGTCGCCCTGCGCTGCACCATTCCCGACGGGGCCGAGCTGCTTGCCATGCATGCCAACGGCCAATTCGACACTTCGCCGCAGCACCGGCTGGCCACCACGCAACGCGAGGTACCGCCCCGGGTGGTGGCCGGCCTGTTTGCCGGCACCACGCTGGCCGCGCTAAGCAGTGTGGTGGCTCTGTGTGTGGCCTACCTGACCAGCTACGGCTTCACCACATCGGGCCTGGCCCACTTCACGCGTATGTTTGGCCAGGTTTTCAGTCCGGCGGTCACGCTGATTTTTGTGCTGAAGATTGTGCTGTTTTGCCTGACCGTGTCGCTGATCCCCATGACATCGGCCCTGGTGGGCATGACGGACACCAAGGGCACACGTGCCAGCACCGTGCGCACCAGTGCCGAGATGCGTGGCCTGGTCCGCATGTTCACCGTGATACTGTTGATCGAGATGCTCTCCCTGGTCGGAAACTACTACTGATTGCAAGCCTACCCCCATGAACGCACCCGAGTCCCCGCCTCCTGTATCCGCTAGCAACCTGGAATTCAAAGCCCGGCTGCTGATGGTCTTCATGCTGGTGCTGGTATGCAGCTCCGTGCTCTTTGTGATGTACGCCCGCGGCGCCTTTGACGCCACACAGCGCCTGGTGCTGATGGCCGACGACTCCGAGGGCGTCGTCATTGGCATGGACCTCACCTTCTCCGGCTTTCCGATCGGGCGGGTCCGCAACATCGAATTGTCGGAAACCGGCAAGGTGCGCATCCTGGTCGATGTGGCCCAGAAGGATGCCCACTGGCTGCGCACCAGCAGTGTATTCACGCTGGTGCGCGGTGTCGTGGGTGCGCCCAATATCCGCGCCTATACCGGCTTGCTGGACGACCCACCCCTGCCGGACGGCGCAGTGCGCACCGTGCTGCAGGGCGATGTCAGTGCGGAGATCCCCAAGGTCATCTCAGCCACCAAGGAACTGATTGAAAACCTCAACACCCTGGTCGGTGCAGGTGGCGCCGTCCATGCCAGCTTGGGCAATCTGCAGACCCTGACGGGCAAACTCAACGGCCCACAGGGCGCATTGGGTGTGCTGTTCGGCAATGAGCAGGATGCGAAGAAGATTGCCAACACGCTGGACCGCACCAATGCACTTTTGGCCAAGCTCGATGGCATGGCCGTCAAGACCGACACCCAGGTATTCGGCAGCAAGGGGGTGCTGCCCGAGGCCCGCGCCACCGTAGTGCAACTCAATGCCCTGTTGGGCGATGCGCGCGAAAGCCTGAAGAAGGTGGACACCGTGCTGCAAAATGCCCAAGCCATCAGTGCCAATGCCAAGGACGCCACGGCCGACCTGGGCGTGCTGCGCGCCGATGTGGAAACCAGCCTGCGCAAGATCGATGGGTTGGTCAACGAGATCAACCGCAAATGGCCGTTTGCACGCAGCACCGAACTCCAACTGCCATGACCATGTCTCACGCCCCTCACTCTCGCCACACGCGCGCGGCCATCTGTCTGACGCTGGCCGCAAGCCTTTTGCAGGCCTGCTCCAACACACCCAAGGCACCCGACTGGCAACTCGAAGCCAAGGCCGCCATGGACCGCTCCGTGGCCGCCTACCTGCAAGGCAATACCCGCGTCGAGCAGGCCGAGCTGGCCCGTGCACGGGCACAGCTCTCCAGCACCGGCCGGGCCGACCTGATTGCCAACGCAGAGTTGCTGCATTGCGCGGCACAGGTAGCTAGCCTGGTGTTCGAGCCGTGCGCCCGATTTGAAGCCCTGCGCCCCGACGCCAACGCGGCTCAACGCGCCTACGCGGACTACCTGCACGGGCAATTGGCCCCTGGCCAGATTCCGCTGTTGCCCACAAGCCAACAGGCGGCCGCCAACCGCGGTGCGGATGACGGCAAGCCCCTGCAAGGCATTGAAGACCCCCTGTCCTTGCTGGTCGCAGCAGGCGCACTGCTGCAAACAGGCAGGGCCAACCCGGCCACAATTCAGCAGGCGGTAGATGCGGCCTCGGCCCAAGGGTGGCGCAGGCCGCTGCTGGCCTGGCTGGGTGTGCAGGCCAAACGGGCCACGCTGGCCGGAGACACGGCTGCTGCCGCTGCCCTGCAACGGCGGATCCAATTGGTGCAGAACGAAACACCTGCGACGCCATAGACCGCGCCGCCCTTTCCTCTGGGAGGGAGTCTGGGCGGCTATACGTTCTGCTCCCCAGCTTCCAGGTTCCGCCCCGCCCTTCGGGCTCCTCCTTTACCTGCGCAGAACGCATAACCGCCCAGACTCCTGGCGCTCGTGGGGTGAAGGTTGGTTAGTGAAAATTGACGATTTTCGGCTAACCATATAAACTGTATATACCGTTTATATAAAAAGGAAATTCAATCTATGACCGTTGTCGAAAAAGCTGTTGCTGTTGCAACCAAACCTGCTGTCGCAAAATCCCCTTCTAAACCAGCAAGCAAGGCGTTAGCAAAGAGCACCAGCAAGGCCACTACGGTGAAGGCTGCCGCAGCGCCGGCCAAGAAGACCGCAGCACCCACAAGCGCCAAGTCGGCCAGCAAGCCCGTTGCAAAACCCGCAGCCAAACCTTCGGCGAAAGCGGCGCCGGCCAAACCCGTCAAAGCCAAGAAGCCCAAGATGGTTCGCGACAGCTTCACCTTCCCCAAGGCCGAATACGCCGTCCTGGACACACTGAAGTTGCGTGCCGCCAAACTGGGCAGCCCTGCCAAGAAAACCGAGCTGCTGCGCGCCGGCATCAAGGCCATTGCGGCTCTGCAAGACACCGCCTTCCTGGCTGCTTTGAAAGCCGTGCCCAGCCTGAAGACCGGCCGCCCCGCCAAGCCCAAGGCCGCCTGACCAAAACTGCAGATGCCGCCCTTCGCGGGGCGGCCTACAGCACCTCAGGTGATTGCACTGTCACCACCACGGTCTGCCCACCGGTTTCGCGTTCGCGGTAGCGCAGCCACCACAGCGCGCCCTTCTTGACGCTGCATTCGCTGGCGCTGAGGCCCAGCAGGCTGGCAATCGTTTGGCCCAGCGTGGGCTGGTGCCCTACCACCAGCAAGCACCCCTTCGCGTGGGGCCATTGCACCAGCTCTAGCAGTTGCGCGGGGCTGGCCATGGGGCTTAGCGCAGGGCTGAACCGGAATTTACGGCCCAGTGCATGGGCGGTTTGCTCGGTACGCCGCGCGGGGCTGACCCAGATGCGGGCACCATCGGGCAACTGGCGGTCCAGCCAGGCTGCCATGCGGGCCGCCTGCTTTTCGCCGCGCGGTGTCAGCATGCGGGCCATATCGTCGTCGGCGCCTACCGCCTCCGTTGCCTCTGCATGCCGCCACAGAATCAGGTCCATGGCCTATCCAACCTGCGCCTTGCCGGCTTCGGCATAGCGCGCCATCAACGCAGCCTGGGCGCCGTGCGCCGGCGTCTTGCCGTCACTGTGGCTGCGGGTGTATTTGCCATCCGGCCCCAAGTCCCAGGCGTCCACACCATCGTGCAGGTAGGCCACCAGGCATTCGTCCACCAGGCGCTGGCGCTGCACGGCATCGGTCACCGGCCAGGCCAGCTCTACGCGGCGCACCATGTTCCGGTTCATCCAGTCAGCGCTGGAGAGATACAACTCGTCGTCCTGCCCCTCGCGGAAGTAGAAGACCCGCGAATGCTCCAGAAAACGGCCAATGACCGAACGCACGCGGATATTGTCGGTGTGACCGGGAACCTGGGCCGGCAGCATGCAGGCGCCGCGCACGATCAGGTCAATCTTCACACCCTTGCGACCGGCACGCATCAGGCTTTGGATCAGCGCGTCATCGGTCAGCGCATTCATCTTGATAACGATGCGCGTATCTGCGCCCCGCCCTGCCGCCAAGCCCAGCGCATCGATGCGGTCGATCAAATTGCGGTGCAGATGGAAGGGTGCGAACCACAGCTTGCGCAAGGGCGGCAGCTTGCTTTGGCTGGCCAGGTGCACAAACACGTGCTCCATGTCGGTGGTCAACACCGGGTCGGCCGTGAGGTGGCTGACATCGGTGTACAAGCGCGCGGTGCGGGGGTTGTAGTTGCCGGTGGATAGATGACCATAGCGTTTGAGTACTTTGCCCTCGCTGCGCGTGATCAGCATCATCTTGGCATGGGTTTTCAACCCCACCACGCCGTATAGCACTTGGGCACCGATGGACTCCAGCATCTCGGCCCAGTTGATATTGGCCTCTTCATCAAAGCGAGCCTTCAACTCCACGACCACGGTCACTTCCTTGCCCTTGCGCACGGCTTCGCGTAGCAGGTCCATCAGCTCGGAATTAGGTCCGGTGCGGTAGATGGTCTGCTTGATGGCCAGTACTTGCGGGTCATTCACCGCTTCGCGCAAAAAGTCCAGCACACCGTCAAAGCTCTCGAAGGGCTGGTGGATCAGGATGTCACCACGCTTGAGCTGGTCAAACACCGTCAGATTGGAGTTCATCTGTGCCGGGTATGACGGCTTGTAAGGCGCAAAGCACAAGTCCGGCCGGTCAGCCAGATCAATCAATTGGGTCAGGCGTACCAAGTTCACCGGGCCTTGCACCCGGTACAAAGCCTTGGCCGGCAAATCGAACTGCTGCAGCAAAAAGTCGGATAAATGCTCGGAGCAGCCCGCCGACACTTCCAAGCGCACGGCCTGGCCGTAGTGGCGGTGCACCAGACCCTGGCGCAGGGCCATGCGCAGGTTCTGCACGTCTTCCTCGTCCACCGCCAGATCGGAGTGGCGCGTGACCCGAAACTGCGAGAACTGCCCCACATGCCGCCCTTGGAACAGCTCCGACAAATGGGCACGGATGACGCTGGACAGTGACACAAACAGCGTGCGCCCACCTGCCACCTTGGCCGGCATGCGTATCATGCGCGGCAGCACGCGGGGCACCTTGACGATAGCGATCTCGTTCTCACGCCCAAAGGCATCACGCCCGGACAGGCGGACTATGAAATTCAACGACTTGTTGGCCACCTGCGGAAAGGGGTGAGATGGGTCCAATCCCACCGGTATCAACAGCGGGCGTACCTCGCGCTCAAAATACTGCTTGACCCAGTGGCGCTGGGCCGGGTTGCGATCGCCGTGCGACACGATCTTGATGCCCTGGCGCTCAAAGGCCGGCATCAGTTTTTCGTTGTACAGCGCGTATTGGCGGCCCACGATGTCATGCAGCGAAGCGGCCAAGCGCTCGAACGAATTGACGGAAAACGCGCCCTTGCGGTCCCCGGCCTGCATGGCAATCACATGGGGTTCGGCCCGCACCTCGAAGAATTCGTCCAGGTTGGACGACACGATGCACAGGTAACGCAAGCGCTCCAACAGGGGCACATCTTCGCGCACGGCCCAATCCAGCACCCGCTCATTGAAAGCCAGGATGCTGTGGTCGCGGTCCAGCAGCTCTGGCGCCTTGTCGGGCACCTTCAAGGCGGTTGGCAAGCTGGGACTGCGAAGAAAGGACAACATAGATTCAGCTTCACTATGACACAACAGTGAAGAATTGTTTACGAGTTTGATGACAGTTGTGTGACGGTACTGTGAACAACCCGGTCCGTTTCCAGGGGGATGCCCTTGCGGGCGGAGACCAAATGCCCGGTAAACAATTGCGCAGCATAGGCCCAACTGAAGACCTGCGCCCGCGCGCGGGCCGCGTGGCGTGGAATGCTCAAGGCTTGGTACCAGGCGCTGGCCAGATCCGCGTCCAAGGCCCCGCCGCATGCGGGCTCACCCACCACCTCGGTCGGCCCATCGACCGGGTAGGCCGCGACCGGTGTGCCGCAGGCCATGGCCTCCAACATCACCAAGCCAAAGGTTTCGGAGCGGCTGGGCATGACGAACACATCGGCTGCAGCGTAGACCTGGGCCAGTTCGTCGCGGGGCAGCACGCCCAGCCAGCGTACATGGGGGTAACGCTCGCGCAGGCCCGCCTCCAGCGGCCCTACACCACACACGATCTTGGTGCCCGGCACGTCCATCTGCAAGAAGGCGGCTATGTTCTTCTCGTACGAGACCCGCCCGACGAACAGCGATACTGGCCGGGCCAGCACGCCCAGGGGCGCATAGACCTGGGGCTGCTCCTGGTACTGGAACAGGCGCATGTCCACGCCATGGGTCCAACTGCGCAGATTGCAAAAACCCCGCCCCTGCAACAGGCGCAGCACGTTCTCGGTGGGCACCAACACGCCCGATGACGGCCTGTGAAAATGCCGGAACAGCGCGTAGCCTATCCATAGCGGCAGTTTGATGGCCGCCTTCAAAATCTCGGGGAAGCGGGTGTGAAAGGCCGTCGTAAACGCCAGTTTGCGCCGCAGGCAATAGCGCCGCGCGGCCCAGCCCAGCGGGCCTTCGGTGGCCAGGTGGATCGCATCCGCACCAATCGCGTCCAGCCTGCGCGTCAGCGCCTTTTGAGGCCGCACCGCCAGGTCAATTCCGGCATAGCCCGGGCAGGGTCGGGTATCGAACAGCCCAGGGTGTATGACCTCGACCTGGTGGCCCATGCCCTCCATCTCGCGCACCAGCTCCACCAGAGTTGTCACCACGCCGTTGACCTGGGGGCTCCAGGCGTCCGTCACCAGCGCCAACTTCATGCAGGCACCTCCTGCGCAGCATGCACCAGCACCGTGCTGCTTTGCTCGGCATTCCAGTACAGCAGTTCCAGGCGGCCATCCATGTGCTCGACCAGGGCGCTGCGGCTCTCCACCCAATCGCCATCGTTGCAATACAGCGTGCCGTTGATGTCGCGCATCTCGGCGCGGTGGATGTGTCCGCACACCACGCCGTCATGCCCCAGCGAGCGGGCGGCATTGGCCACGGCCACTTCGAAGTCGGTCACGTAGTTGAGTGCCGTCTTGACCTTTTGCTTCAGGTAGGCCGACAAGGACCAGTAAGGCAAGCCCATGCGCACGCGCAGGCTGTTGAGGTGGCGGTTGAGCCTGAGCGTCAGCTCGTACAAATTGTCACCCAGGAAGGCCAGCCATTTGGCGCACTGGATCACGCCGTCAAAGTGGTCGCCATGCGTGACCCACAGGCGTTTGCCATCGGCGGTGACATGTACCGCGTCTTCGCGCACCTCGATACCGCCAAACTCATGGCCCAGGAAGCCCCGCGCAAACTCGTCATGGTTGCCTGGGATGAAAACCACCTTGCATCCCTTGCGCGCCCGGCGCAGCAGCTTCTGCACCACGTCGTTGTGCGACTGGGGCCAGTACCAGCGCCGGCGCAGTTGCCAACCGTCGATGATGTCGCCCACCAGGTAGAGGCAATCGCTGGGGTGGGCTTTCAGAAAACTCAACAGGGCCTGCGCCTGGCAACCGGCCGTGCCCAGGTGGATGTCTGATACAAAAATAGCCCGGTAGCGGCGGCCGTGCTTGTGGTCGTCGTCATCGTCCGCGAGGTCCGCGTGCGCACCACTCAGCATGCCCCGCGCCAGCGGAGCAAAGGCGTCCGGGCCGGTTCGCATCAGGACTCCAGAAAGTGTTTGCGGTAGCGCGCGGGCAGATCCCCAATGCGCATCAGCATGGGCAGGTCAGCCGAGTTGAAGTCCGGGTCCCAGGCCGGCGGACCCAGTACCTTGGCACCCAGGCGCAGATAGCCCTTGATCAACGCCGGCGGCTCCACGTCCAGCGATGCGTCCAGCTGCTCGATGGGCAGCGGCAATCGGGGACGCACATGGTATTCAATCGGTGCCAGGTGCGTGGCCTGCACCTTGCGCCAGATGCTGGCTGCCAAGTCGCCACTGACCACGCCGTTGTGCAGCATGGGGATGCTGGCACAGCCAATCATCGTGTCCAACTGGTTGCGCACCATGAAGGCACCCAAGGCCCCCCACAGCGCCATGATGACGCCGCCATGGCGGTAGTCCTTGTGCACGCAACTGCGGCCCAGCTCCACCATGCGATCGCGCAAGGACCGCAGGCGGGTCAGGTCGAACTCGGTGTCGCTGTAGGTGCTGCCCACACGCTGGGCCTGCACCGGAGTCAACACGCGGTAGGTGCCAATCACCTGGCCCGTGACCTCGTCGCACACCAGCAAGTGCTCGCAAAAGTTGTCAAACAGGTCGATGTCGTGGCCTGGCAGCGTGGTGTTCAGGCGAGCGCCCATTTCACCGGCAAAGATGTCGTAGCGCAGCTTTTGCGCTGCGCGCACTTCGTCCTGGTGCTGGGCCCAAAAGACCTTGATGGCCAATTGCTGCGGAGCGACCGGTGCACTGGCCGGCCGATTGCCGCCCAGCGTGTTGTTGTTGGCTTCCTGCGGCGCAGTGCCGGTGTGTGACAGTTCGATACCAAAATGTTCTGCCATGGTGTTCAGCCTCCGTGTTGCACCGACATCGTCAGACGTTCGCGCCGTTCGGACAGTGCGTCCAGCCAGGGCTGGGTGCCCGCCTTGAAGCGCAGGCCGCCGGGGCTATTGGCCAGCGCCAGCGCCGTGCAACGCAGAATGCGCAGGCACTGCTGCTCGAACTCAAAGCGGGGGCGGATGGCGGAACTGGCAAGCGACTTGCCAAACTCCACCGCTGCATTCAGATGCTTTCCCATAGCGCTCTCTCCATCGTGCTTGTTATGCGGCGAATTCTGAAAGGCGCAGATGACGCACACACGTCAGTTTGATGGCAGTTGTGTGACAAATCCCTGGGCGCCGGCTGCCCTGTCTGCGGCACGTCCAAGCCCTAGAATGGGCTGAGGGTTAAGCGATAAAACCCCAAATCGGGTTTTTTAGCAGGCCTCATATAGAAAATCAGGCTGTAGCCCTCGTCGAATAAGCGCATATCGCTACACAAAATATAGCAACTACCAGCCATTTGACAGCCCAACACCTGCAAACCCATGGAAATCGAACTCAAGCTAGCCCTGCCCACCACCGACCCTGATGACCTGGCGGCCCGTCTGGCCAAGGTCCCGCTGTTGGCCCGGCGCAAGGCGGTGCAGCAGCAATTGCACAACGTCTACTACGACACCCCTGAGCAAGCCCTGCAGCAGCAGCGCGTGGCGCTGCGGTTGCGCCGCGTGGGCAACCCGACCGCACCCCAGTGGTTGCAAACCCTGAAGATGGGTGGCAGCAGCGAATCGGCGCTGAGCCAACGCGGCGAGTGGGAGACCGCGGTACCCGGTGCCCAACTCGACGCCACAGCACTGGCCGCCACCCCCTGGGCCACGCTGGACACCGACGGCAGGCTGTACCCCACCTTGGCGCCCTGTTTCACCACCGCCTTCACCCGCACCATCTGGACGGTGCGCCACCGCGATGGCAGCGCCGTGGAAGTAGCTTTGGACATAGGCCACGTCATCGCGGACGGCAAGACCGCCCCCATTTGCGAGCTGGAATTGGAACTGCTGGCGGGCGATCCCCCTGCTCTGTTTCGCGTAGCCGAGCAAATTGCCCGCACGGTTGCGACGCTGCCGCTGGGCGTCAGCAAGGCCCAGCGCGGCTACGCACTGGCCCGCAACGCACTGCATGCGCCCCAGGCCGCGCGCCCTCCCGCCCTGGTGGCCGACCTGCCCGTGGAGGATGCCGCCCAGCGCATGCTGCGCGAGGCCTTCGCCCACTGTACGGCCAACCTCAACGCCTTGCTGCACAGCGACGACCCCGAGCTGGTGCACCAGGCCCGCATCGGCTGGCGGCGTTTCAAGACGGGCCTGAAGCTGTTCGGCAAGGTGGCCGGCACCAGCCTGCCGGCCGAACAACAGCAAGCCTTGTGGCCGTTGCTGGACGCGCTGGGCGCCCTGCGCGACCTGGAAGTGGCCAGCCAGCAGACCCTGCCCATGCTGGCCAATGCCTACACCGACGGCGACCGCACGCGCCAGGCCCATTGGCGCGCCATGGAGCAGACCCTGGCTGAAGCCGCCGACCAGCAACGCGATGTGCTGCATGCTGCACTGTGCGAACCAGCGGTAGGCACGGCCTTGCTGGCCACCACACGCTGGCTGGAAATCGAATTGGCGGATCAGGCCCATTCAACACAGGCCAACCCCAAGCACAGCCTCCAAGACTGGGCCCGCCGCCACATCAAACACTGGCACAGCCAGTTGAAGAAAGCCCTGGCCCAGGCGCAAAACCCCGACAGCGCCCACCGCGCCCGCATCCTGGCCAAGCGCCTGCGCTATGGCATTGAGGCCCTGCGCCCGCTGCTGCCCAAGCGGCGCGCCAAGCACTGGCATGTGCAGGCCAGCCGCTTGCAGGCCGACATGGGGTTGACGCGGGATGTGCTGCAGGCGCTGGCCATCACGGCCCGACTGCCGGTGGCCCCAGGCCTTGTGGAGTTTCTACGCGGCGTTGCGGCCGGCCAGGGCCAAGCCCGTTGAGCAAGGCGCCGAACCGCGCTTGAACCTCGGGGCTAGGCGCAGGGACAGGCGCTCCCACTGGAGGCGGCAGTTGAATTTGTGCCCAGTCATGGGTACGCTATGCCATGCTTGACCTGAATCGGTTCTTTATCGACTCCGTCGATCCCAGCCTGTTCCTGTACGGTACCTACAACCCGTGGCTGGTCGCGCTGTCGGTGGTAATTGCCTGTTTTGCGTCCGGCATGGCCTTGCAGATTGCCGGCATGGCCAAACTCAGTGACCGTACGCTGCACAAGCAGGTGGCCATCATCACCGGGTCGGCGGCATTGGGGGGTGGCATCTGGTCCATGCACTTCATTGGCATGCTGGCATTCCAGCTCTGCACCTCGGTCGCCTACGACCCCATGATCACGATGCTGTCCATGCTGCCCAGCCTGGGCGCGTCCTGGGTGGCGCTGCAGTTGCTAGCCCGACCCCGCATGACCGGTCTGCAACTGCTGATCGGCGGTGTGCTGGTGGGCGCAGGCATAGGTGCCATGCACTACAGCGGCATGGCAGCCATGCAGATGGCACCGCTCTTGCGCTACGACCCCTGGTTTTTTGCGCTGTCCATCGTTGTGGCCGTGGTACTGGCGATGCTGGCGCTGTGGATACGCTTTGGCCTGGTGGGCCTGCGCAGCAGACTGTCGGGCGGCTGGACCATCGTCGTCAGCGGGGTTGTCATGGGCTTGGCCATTGCCGGCATGCACTACACCGGCATGGCCGCGGCGCGCTTTGTCGGAACCCCCGACACCGTGGTCGGCACCCAAGCCTCGCAAACCACGTTTGTGGCGCTGGCAGTATCGTTGATCACCGTGGCCCTGACCATTTTTGTGGCGGCGGCCAATGGCCTGCTGCGCTACCGCCAGTTGTATCTGCTGATGCAGGCCAGCGAATCGCGCCTGCGCTCCATCGTCGACACTGCGGCCGATGGCCTGGTGACTTTCGATGCCCAGGGCGTCATCCAGACCTTCAACCCAGCCGCCCAGCGGGTGTTCGGCTGGCAGCCCGCCGAGGTGATCGGCAAGAACATAGACCTGCTGTTCTCCGAGCGCGAAGCCGCCCGTGGCAACAGCAGCCACCCGCGCCAGGGCCGGCCCTATGTGGGCAGCGCCAGCCGTGAGGTGATGACGGTGCGCAAGGACGGCACGCCGCTGCCGATACGCGTGGCCATTGGGCGCGTGGTGCTGCCGGGGCAGACCTTGTATGTGGCTTTCATCACCGACATCAGCGAACAGCGCGAAATGCAGGAGGCCTTGCGTGAGGCCAAGGACCGCGCAGAAACAGCGGCGGCCTCCAAGACCACATTCCTTGCCAATATGAGCCACGAGATCCGCACACCGATGAACGCCATCATCGGCTTCACCGACCTGCTGATGAATACCGTGCTCGACGCCATGCAGCAGCGCCACTTGACGACGGTGCGCAACTCCGCCCGCTCGCTCTTGGGCCTGCTCAACGACATACTGGATACCGCCAAGCTGGAAAAAGGTGCGGTTGAACTGGAGCTGAAGGACTTTTCGCTGAAACTGGTGGTGGACCAGGCAGCCGACTCCCTACGCCTGGCCGCGCAGGCCAAGGGTCTGGGCCTCTCCACCGATTTCCATCCGGACTTGCCCGAGTTTTTCAGCGGTGACGCGTTGCGTATCCGGCAGGTGCTGATCAATCTGTTGGGCAATGCCATCAAGTTCACCGAGTACGGCAGCGTGCGGCTGGCGGTATTTCCCGACCAGGGCCAAGTGCACTTTGCGGTGCACGACAGCGGCATAGGCATACCGGCGGACCGGCTGGAAAAGATCTTCCATCCATTCGCCCAGGCCGACGCCTCCATGAGCCGTCGCTTCGGTGGCACCGGTCTGGGCACGACCATTGCACGCCAACTGGTGGAATTGATGGCGGGCCGCATCGATGTGGAAAGCCAGGTGGGCGTGGGCAGCGTATTCCACGTGCTGTTGCCCCTGGTGCCGGGTGAGGCGGTGCAGATACCGCAGGCCGGCGACACCGTACACCTGCGGCCGCTGCGCATCCTGGTCGCCGATGACGTGGCGCAAAACGTGGAATTGTTGAAGATAGCCCTGGGCCAACAGGGGCACCAGATCGTCGTCGCCCGTGACGGCCAGCAGGCCGTGCAGGCCTTCACTGCGGACGAATTCGACATCGTGTTGATGGACGTGCAAATGCCGCAGGTGGATGGGCTGGAGGCCACGCGCCGCATACGGGCCTACGAACAAGAGCAGGGCCTGCTGAGTACCCCCATCATCGCGCTGACCGCCGGCGTGCAGGAACAGGATAAGCACGCCGCACAAGAGGTGGGCATGGATGGCTTCGTGTCCAAACCGCTGGATCTGGGTCTGCTGATGGCAGAAATCGCCAACATGCTGGAACATGGCCCCCACAGCCGGCACGCGGCGCTGGGTGATCTGGCTGGCACCACCACGCCCGGCGTCTTTCCGGCGATTGATTGGCCACAGGGCATTGCGCTGTGGGGGAACACCCGGGCCCTGGCCTTGGCCATACAACGCTTCCTCGAAGAGAACCAGCAGGTGGCAGAACAGTTGGACGCCTACCTGCAAGAGGCCAACCAGGCTGCGGCCGTGCAGTTGGTGCACCGGCTGCGCGGCACCTGCGGCAATCTGGCACTACGCGCCTTGCACCAGTTGTCACTGCAGCTGGAGAGCGCGCTGCTGGCACAGCGCATCTACCAAGCGCGGGCCTTGCTGGAACCGCTGGGCCAGGCTTTGGCAGAAGTTGCACAAAATTTGCAAGACCTGCCAAACGACGCCACTGAGACACAAGCCCCGGTCGGCAGCACACCAGCTCCTCAAAACCTGCGGCCGCTGGCCATGACGGCCATCGACGCTCTGGGGCGCGGAGAGTTGGATGCGGCTGCGCTGCAACAGCTGGGTCAACTGCTGCGCGCCAGCCAGCAGGCCCCGCAGGCGCAGGCCCTGGAAGCCGCTATCCAACGCTTTGATTTCGAACACGCACAGGCTTTGCTGCACGCCCTGGTGGTGCGCCTGGACTCCCGCGCCAACGAGGTACAACCATGACGAGCACCCCAGACAGCCGCCCCAAAATACTGGTGGTCGACGACGAAGCCTCGAATCTCGAGGTGTTGCGCCATATTCTGCAAGATGACTACCGCCTGCTGTTCGCCAAGGACGCGCAACGGGGCTTGGCGCTGGCGCAGCGTGAGCACCCCGACCTGATCCTGCTGGACATCATGATGCCCAACATGACCGGCTACGAAGCCTGCGCGGCCCTGAAGCGCGATGCACGCACTGCGGCCATACCCGTGATCTTCGTGACCACGCTGGTCGACATCCGAGACGAGGCCAAGGGCTTTGACCTGGGTGCCGTGGACTACATCACCAAGCCGGTTAGCCCGCTGATCGTCAAGGCCCGGGTGCGCACCCATTTGTCGCTGGTGCGGGTCGAGGAGCTCACGCAGACACGCTTGCAGATCGTGCAACGCCTGGGCATGGCCGCCGAGTACAAGGACAACGAGACCGGTCTGCACGTCATCCGCATGAGCCATTTCTCCAAAATCCTGTCGCTCGCGGCCGGCTTCACCGCAGCACAGGCCGAAGACATGCTGCATGCCGCGCCCATGCACGACGTCGGGAAAATCGGTATCCCCGACGCCATCCTGCAAAAGAAAGGCCCGCTAACCCCCGACGAATGGGACACCATGCGCCGACACCCGGCCATCGGCGGTGACATCATTGGTGAACACGAACCCGGCCTGCTGCAACTGGCGCACCGCATCGCGCTGTCGCACCATGAGAAATGGGACGGCAGCGGCTACCCCAATGGCCTGCGCGGCACGGATATCCCGTACGAAGGCCGCATCGTGGCCATCGCCGATGTGTTTGATGCCCTGACCAGCGAGCGCCCTTACAAGGACGCCTGGACGGTGGACAGAACGCTGGAATACATGAAGTCCAGCAGCGGCACCCATTTCGATCCCGACTTGGTCACGCGGTTCCTGGCCCACCTGCCGGAGGTGCTGGAGGTCAAGGAGCATTGGGCGGAACGAAGCCAACCCGACGACACCACTGCGCAAATTGTCAAACAACCATAGACGCCAGCACCGCCCGATTACGTCCCTGCTTCTTGGCCAGGTACAGCGATTCGTCAGCGGCCTGGATCAGCGCACTAGGCTCTTGCCCCTCACGCGGCACCATGACGGCGACACCAATGCTGGCGGTGACGCACCCGTAGTCGGAGAATGCATGGGGGAGCGAGGCAGTTTGCAACTCTTCGCAGACCTTGTTGGCCATGTTCAACGCGCCCTCGGCATCGGTGGCGGGGGCAAAGAATACAAATTCCTCACCACCGTAACGGGCCACCAGATCACCCGTGCGGCACACCGTGGCGGCCAAGATCCTGGAGAAATTGCGCAGGCACTCGTCCCCTGCCTGATGGCCGTAGCAGTCGTTGTATTTCTTGAACCAATCAATGTCCACCATGGCCAAGGCTATGGGCTGCGCCAGGCGTGTGCAGCGCAACCATTCATTGGCCAGCAGCTTGTCAAAGTGGCGCCGGTTGGCAATCCCGGTCAGGGCGTCGGTAGTGCTGAGTGTTTCGAGTTTCAGGTTCAGTACCTGCAGCTCTTGGGTGCGCTCCGCTACCCGCTGTTCCAGCATGGCCTCTGAAGTTCTCAGGGTCTCGACCAGGCGCTGCTGGGCTGCTTCCTTTTCACGGCGTATGACGTTGTAGCGGTCCGCCAGCGCAAAGGACAGCAGCAGCATTTCCAGCGCCGAGCCGATCTGCGCGCCCGACGTGGTCAGGGAGTTGGTCGGCACGATGCCCAACTGGCGCATGGACAGCAGGGCCAAGGCCAGCAGCACCACGACAAAGGCAGCCATGAAGTAATAGGCGCTGCGCTCGCGTTTGACCGCACATACGGCGCCACTGGCCAGTAGCAGCAAGGCGGTGACCGCGTAGTTGATGACGAACAAGCGGGCAAATTGTTCAAACCACAGCACCAGCAACACGGGGAATATCGCATTGAGTATGGCGAACAGCATCAGAAACCTATCCAGCCGGGGCACCCGCTGCGCCGTGTGCAACATGCGCCGCGTGAACAACAGGAACGCGGTCAACGCAATCGCCAACGAAATATTGGTCGCCCGCATCGTCAGCCCGGGGCTGTCTCCCCACAGGTATTCGGGGCCAATGCCAACAAAGGCTGCAACGGTCAAGGCGCTGAAAGCCGCGGACACCACGTAGAGCAAATAACTGGTATCGCGCAGGGCGACGAACAGCATCAGGTTGTACAGAATGATGGCTATCGCGCTGCCGAAGTACAGGGCCTGGAACACATAGTCGGCCCGCTCGTGCGCATGGAAGGCCTGGGGCTCCCACAACCGGATGGGCAGATTGATGGAGTTGGGCGATGCAATGCGCACATACACAATCTGGTCGGCATGGGCCGGCAACGCGACGGGCAGCACAAAATACCGGCTGGCATGCGGGCGCTCGGCAAAGGGCCGGGCGTAGCCGGTTTGCACCGCCTGGTAGCCTTGATCACCCAGGGGCTGGTAGAACGCCACGCTGGATAGCAAGGGGTAGGCAATCTCCAGCATCCGTGCGATGGGCGCGTCGGCGCTGTTCTGTAAGTGCAAGCGCAACCAGATGGTCGACGTGGTGTAGGCAAAGTTCAGGGATTCACCCGAAGCCGTGGCGCTCTTGAAGCGTGCAGCAAACTCGGGCTTTTGCACATCGTCAATGCCCAAGGCCAGGCTACTGTCCTCCAAGATAGCAAGGTATTCGGTCAATGAAACCGGGGTTTTGGCTATGGGGCTGGCATCCAGCACCTGGTCACTGGCGCAGGCCTGGCCAACCCACAGGAGCAGGCCGCACAGCAACAGCCAGACGCGATAACGGAACCGGTTGTTCGCATACAGGAGAAAAGCAGTCCGGTCTCCGGTCATGGGGGATGCTGATTGTGGTGGCGGTGTGCTTGCATTATGGATGAACTGGTTGCCGCGCGGACGCGCATAGCCGGTGGCATCGAGACCTAGGGAAACTCTGCATAACCACCAGGTGGCGACCTCGGGACAATCCAGACCAGGACCATCTGAAAGGTTTTCAATGAACAACCGCAAACTATCCCTGCTTGCTGGTGCGGGCCTGAGCCTTGCACTGGCAGCATCCAGCGCGCTGGCCCAAGGCAAATACGACCCTGCAGCCGCGATTGCCGCCCAGCGCGAAGCCATGGCACCACTGGCCTCTATGGACGGCATGTGGCGCGGCCCGGCGTGGACGCTGTTGCCGTCGGGCGAGAAGCATACGATCACGCAAACCGAACGCATCGGGCCGTTTCTGGATGGATCGGTCAAGGTCATCGAAGGCAAAGGCTATGAGGCCGACGGCAAACCCACTTTCAATTCCTTCGGCACCATTTCGTACAACGCGGCCACCCAGGCCTACACCATGCATTCACATGCCCAGGGTCGTGTCGGAGACTTTGCGCTGACCCCCACGGCAGACGGTTTTGTCTGGACCATTCCCGCAGGCCCCAATATGACGATCCGCTACACCGCCACCATCAAAGACGGCACCTGGCACGAGGTGGGCGACCAGATGGTCCCCAACAAGGAACCGGCGCGCTTCTTTGAGATGACGCTCAAACGCATAGGCAATACCGACTGGCCCGCGGGCGGTGCGATAGCGCCCAAGTAAGCCCAACGCTTAAACGAGCGCAATCTCGCGCAAGGGCTTCAACACACTGGAAGGCGTCATGCCGAAAGTCTGGCGGAACATGCGGCTGAAGTGAGATGAGTCCACAAAGCCCGCGTCCAGCGCTGCACGCGTCAGTGTGGGGTTGCTACCCAAAGCCGCCATTGCCGCGCGAACCTGCGACCACACACGGTAGCTGCGGAAACTGACCCCCATCTCCGCGCGGAACAGGTGGTTGAAGCGTGAGGCCGACAAATGGGCAGCCGCGGCCGCCACATCGCGCCCCGGTGCCGTATCGCCCAGCTGACGCAAGGCCCGCAGGCTGCGTGCCACGCGGGCATCGATAGGCGCGACCGCTTGGCAATCCAGGAGCAACAAAGATTGCAGATCGAAGTTGCGCAAATAGGCGTCCATGGTGCTGCGGGCCTGCGCCGGCACGGCGGCGTCAAACACCACACCTCCCTGGACCGCAAAGTGCGGGCGCAGGCTGCGGGCCTCGGCCGAGTCGGGCTCCAGGTACACCAGCGCGACCTCTTCACCGCAGGGGTCGAACACATGCTCCACGCCGGTGTCTATCAGCGCGCTATGGCAGGTATGCACCGGGCCCTGCGGCAACTGCACCGCGAAGCGCCCCGACAGGCCCATCAACAGCACCGGTGATGCGTGGCAATGCCAGCCGGTGGCGGGCAACTCGCCTTGGTAGAGGGCGCGGTTGGCGCCCAGGGTCAGAGTATTGCCACGTATGCGCATAGCCTAAACATACAAGTTTTCTACAAAGGGTTCACTTAGCCTTGCATTCTCACCGACCCATTGACCCGGAGACTTTTTCTTTGAAACGCATAGCCCTTGGTTTAATACTTGTTGTCCTGTCGCTGCTGTCCGCGCTGGCCGTGGCCAGCTACAGCTTCCCCGATCGCTTCAAGCAGCCGCTGCTGGATGCGAACCGTGCCCTGTCGGGCCTTGCCGAACAGACCATCCCGATAGGCCCACACCAGGTGCATTACCTGGAAGGCGGCAGTGGCAGCGAGACCATCGTGCTGCTGCACGGCATTTTTGCCGAGAAAGACCATTGGGTGGACTTTGCACGCCCGTTGACTGGCCGCTACCACGTCATCGCACCCGACCTGCCTGGTTATGGCGCCAGCGGCCGGCTACCCGAGCAGACCTACGACTATGCCGCACAGACCGCACATCTCTTGGCCCTGCTGGATGCGTTGGGCGTGCAACGCGCTCACCTGGCGGGCAACTCCATGGGCGGCACCATTGCTGCACTGTTTGCCATGGCACATCCCGAGCGGGTGGCCAGCGTCGCCTTCATCGGCGCACCGCATGGCATACGCACACCGCAGCCCAGTGCGATGGATGGATTGATCGCGGTCGGCAAGACACCGCTGATTGCGCACAACGGAGCCGAGTTTGAGCAAATGATAGGTTTGCTATTTACCCGGCGCCCCTTCCTGCCCTACCCCATCTGGCATGCCGCAGAGGCCGATGCAGTGCGCAACGCCGACTCCAATGTACGGCTGTGGAATACCCAGTTGCAAGACCGCTACCTGCTGGACAGCCGCATCGCCGGCCTGCAGCAACCCTCGCTGGTGCTATGGGGTGGCAATGACCAGGTCTTCCACGCTTCGGGGGCCGAGGTGCTGCGCACGCGGCTAGAGGCGGCACAGGTCGATGTGCTGCCTGGCGTGGGGCACTTGCCGATGATGGAGGCACCAAAGGACTCAGCGCGCTTGTATGCCCAATTTCTGAGCCAACTGCCTGCCGGCATGCACTGAGGGCCTTTTCAGGTCGATTGCAATGGTTTGAGCAAGGCCAGTGCAGCCTCGAAATCAAACTGGTTGATACGGCGTTCAAACTCCGGATACTGCGGGCCTAGGCGGGCACGCAGTGGCACCTTGAAGTCTCTCGCCAAGCGAGCCGCCGATAGCTGACCTGCACTGAGCTGCGCGAGCAACTCCTCCAGGGGAATCTTCTGCAAGCCTTGGCCATCCGGCCCTCGCGCAGGCGCCCCCCCAGGTTCCGGCAAAGACTGAATGGCGTTCAGCAGCCTGCGCATTTCACTGTCGCAGCGTGCAACGACAGGCATGCAGTCAGCCAATGGGGCACCTGCATGCAATAGCCTGTCCAACTCGGTTGCCAAATCGGCAACGGCACGCGCGCCCACACTGGCTGCGGCGCTTTTCAAACCATGGGCGATATAACGCAGATCGGCGGCTTGATCGTGCTCCAGACACCGCATGGCGCGCTGCATATCCCCGCCATGTGTGTCTACAAACAAACGCAGCAGATTCTGGTACTTGGCCGCATCTCCCCCCATCAGCTTGAGCCCAAAGGCGGCATCCAGACTCGGTATGCCGGCCAATGATGTTGGCGATGGAGGACTTGGCGCAGACTCGGTTCGCCCGTTGTGCTGCGTGCCCCCTTGCGCCGGCTGTTCGGCATTCCCACTTTCCGATGTACGGGCTGATAGCCAGCGCAGCAGGGCTCCGTACAAATCGGCCGGCACCACGGGCTTGGCTACAAAGTCATCCATGCCAGCTGCCAGGCAGTCACGGCGGTCATCATCAAATGCATTGGCAGTCATGGCCAGAATGGGAAGCCGATCCAGCGCTGGCAACGCACGGATCGCACGCGTGGCGGCCATGCCATCCATCACCGGCATCTGCACATCCATCAGGACCAGATCAAAGCGCAGTGCCTGCACTTTGTCCACGGCAATCTGGCCGTTTTCCGCCGTGTCGACAGCCAGGCCGGCCAGTTGCAAAACCTCCAACGCGACCTCGCGGTTGATGGGGTTGTCCTCCACCAGCAAAATACGCGCGCCACTGAAGTTTTGCCGCAAGGCTTCGGCGGCATCTTCACGGGCGGAGATAGCCTGCTGGACTGGTGCAGCCTGCCCCCGCTGCAGCAGGGCGGTGAACCAGAAGGTACTGCCCTGCCCCAAGGTGCTGCTGCCACCCGCCTGCCCGCCCATCCTTTCCGCCAGGCGCCGGGTGATCGCCAGGCCCAGGCCCGTGCCGCCGAAACGGCGGGTGGTGGAGGGATCGAGCTGTGTGAACGATTCAAACAGTGTTGGCAATTTGTCCTCGGCAATACCGATGCCCGTGTCTTGCACCTCAAAGCGGATCACCAAGCCGGCCGTGGATTCACTCTCCAGGCAAACACGTAGTGCAATGCGCCCTCGCTCGGTAAATTTGACCGCATTGCCGGCAAAGTTCAGCAGCGCCTGGCGCAGTCGCATCGGGTCGCCGCGTAGGCGCAGCGGTAACGCATCCCCTTCCACGGAGACCTCCAACCCCTTGGCGCTGGCTTGCTCCGCAATCAGGCTGTGCACATTGTCCAACACCGAGCCCAACGCAAAATCGGACTGTTCCAATTCCAGACGGCCGGCTTCGATCTTCGAAAGATCCAAAATGTCATTGATGATGCTGAGCAAGTGCTGCGCTGCGTCGTCGATCTTGTCCAGGCGGCTGCTTTGGGCCGCGGTGGGCTGGTCCTGGCGCAACAACCAGGTCAGGCCAATGATGGCATTCATCGGCGTGCGGATTTCGTGGCTCATATTGGCCAGGAAAGCGCTCTTGGCCCGGTTTGCGCTGTCTGCCTGCACACGGGCCGCTTCGAGCTCGGTTGTGCGGCTGGCCACCAGTTCTTCCAGGTGGTGGCGGTACTGGTCCAGCTCCAGGCCCACGCGCTTCTTCTCGGTAATGTCCTCCTTGACCGCGACGTAGTGGGTGATGCGCCCATCTTCCTGGCGCAGAGGGCTGACGATGGCGAACTGCACATATTCGGAGCCGTCCTTGCGCAGGTTGACGATTTCGCCTTTCCAGGTCTGCCCCGCCTCCAGAGCACGACGCATGTCCAGCATGCTTTGCTCCGATGTCTTTTGGGACCGCAATAGGTGGAACTCCGTGCCGACAACCTCTTCTCGTTGATAGCCGCTGTTGTTGACAAATGCCTGGTTGACGTACTCGACCATGCCCTTGATATTGCTGATGATGATGCTCTCCGGGCTCTGCTCCACCGCCAGCGACAACTCACGCAGCGCGGTATTGGCCGCCTCCGCCCGCGCGCGCGCCGCAACGGCGTCCTCCATCAAATTCAACGCCGCCAACTGGGCTCGCCGCTGTTCCTGCAGGGCCGCATGCTGGCTTTCACGCAAGGCTTTGTCGGCCTGCCTGTGCGCGGTAATGTCGATGCTGTAGATGGCGATACCATCAGGCGCCGGCAATATGTTGACATCAAACCACCGCTGCCTGCCATCGGGAAATTTGAATTCCGTCTGTGTGTGTTGTGCAGTTCGCTCCTGCATGCAGCGCTGCAAGACGGCAAATATTTCGGTTTGCTCGAGACCAGGATAGACCTCCATCATGGTGCGTCCCAACATGGCCTCTTTCGGCAGATTGTTTTGCTGCAAGGCGGCTGCATTGAGGTATTGGTAGCGCCAATCGAGACCAATGATTTGGCAGCCTTCAAACATGCTATCCAGCGTGTGCTGGTAAAGCGCAACACTTTCTACAAGCTTGGATTCGGCTCTGTCTCGCGTCGTTGCCTCTTGGTCGAGCAACTGACGCAACGCGGCGATCTCCACAATACGTGGCGCAGGCGCACCGGGCTTGGCAGGTTGTGCCAACGAAGCCAGGGAATGCCCCAAACGGCGGCTGGCCAGCATGCCACCGATGGCGCCCGCCAGAGTGACGCACAACACGGCAAAAGCGGCCTCCATACTCGCGGCCCGTATCGATGCGTAGTAAATGCTGGATGGAATATCCAACTCCACCGACCAGGGTGCGACTTGGGATTGAACCTGGAAGCGTTTGACGCCAAGCGCCCTCTGCGAACCAGTCCTCAGAGGGGCTTGGGCTGAGCCACGTCTTGCAATCACCCCACCCATGCCATCCAACAGCGTAATCGTCCAGTCTTTGGGAAGGTTCAGCGCGTTGAAATGCCGTTCGAATTGACCCGCCTCGAAAGTGGTCAGAATCAGGTATTGGGTGGGCCCATCGCGCAATACCGGCACGGCAACGGCCACGAGTGGTTGGGCTGTTACAGGTCCTATGAAACTATCACCCACCGCGGGTTTGCCGGTTTGCAGGGCCAGGGGCGCAGCAGCCCTGCCCTTGGGCACGGGTAGCGGCGGCAGCGCTGTCCCTAGCGGCAGGCGTGTATTGAACAACATGTGCATGTCCTTGTCCGCCAGGACGACATGGCTGCCAAAGCTTCTGAGAAATGCCTGCGCTTCCTTGTACAAGATGCTGCGCCGGGCGGGCTCACTATCAGAGGGTGGATCCGCCAGCATTTGCAGGCCATTGATACGCGCTTGCAAATCCTGATCAATCGATACCGCGAAGCTTGACATCAGGATATTGGCATCGCGGTCATGCTCGCCTTGTATTTCCTGCACCTCTTTGACGGCCAGATAGCTCGCCAGCACAACCAAGGGGGCCAAACAAAGCCAGATCAAACGCGTGAGAAAAGCGTGGAGAGAGAGCTTTCCTGCAGCACCCTGTGCATCTGGTTTGGACATGCTGGCAGATTCAGTCACAGCCTGTCTGCTGGAACAGAAGTTTCCGCTTGGGTCATGAATGCCAAAGCGTACGGGGGCGATCTTCCAAGCTCCCGCGACAACGTGTTGACCTGCTGCTTGAGCGCAATCATGTCCAGTTCCCGCCCTACCGATGCCCGGTTGAAGCGTTGCAGTTCGGCATTGCTCTGTACCAGTTCTTCGGCCTGCTGGCGCAGAGCCGTCTCATTGGCTTTGCGCTCGGTGATGTCGGCAATGGTGCCGACCATGCGCAGGGGTGCACCACGCGCATCACGCTCCACCACCTGGCTTCGCCCGACGATCCAACGAATCTGCCCCAGGGGAGTGACCATGCGGTACTCCGAATCACAGGCCGGGGTCTTTCCCTGCAAGTGATCCTGCACCTCTTGCATGACATGCGCTCTGTCGTCTGGATGCACCGTGCTTAGAAAAAAATCGAGGTTGGGCGTCACATCTTGCGCTCTGTGGCCGGTCAATTCGTAGTGGCGTGGTGACAGGTAGGCCAACCCACTGCCCAGGTCCCAATCCCACAGCCCATGGTTGCTGGCATCCAGCGCCAGACGCAGACGCTCTTCATCACGTTTGACGGCGGCCTCTGAATCCCTGACTGCCGTAATGTCACGCAACGCAACAACCACGCCCTGCACCCCGTTTTGGTCGCGGTAGGGTTGGTATTGGGCTTCCACAACCAGACTTTTGCCATTGGGGAGCGTGGGCTTCACGACGAAGTGCTGCGCTTCACCGGCCATCGCCTTGTCCAGATGGCTTGCGATCAGCGCATAGCTCGCCTCCCCAATGACATCTACGACCCGCTTGCCGGGCAGGTCCGCGCAATCGCGCTCCAACATCGCCGCATACGCGGCATTGGCCACCACATAGCGCCTCTCCTGGTCGATGAAACACAGCATCTCTCGCGTGGTGGAGACTATGTGCTCGAACCGCTGCAATTCGGCTTTGGCCCGCTCCAGGTCTTGCGTCTCCGCACGCAGTTGCTCGGATGCCGAGTTGGCAGCGTGGGCATTTGCCCTGGCCGCGCTGGCCGATCGCTTGGCCCGGCGCAGACGTTCTTCGGCCACGCTGAACAGATATCCCATGACCCAAAAAAGCAGCACTGAGTAGAGGTACTCAGTCCGAGCCAGCTTCCAGCTCAGTTGCGGCGGCAAGAAAAAGTACCACGCCAGTGCACTGCTGAGCAGCGTGCTGGCGATGCCACCGGCCAGCCCACCGATGCGGGCGCTAAAAAAGACCGCTGGGAAAAACAGGAACCACACGAATGGCGTCAACCACGGCCACAAGATCCACTGCAAGCCCAGGGCCACCAAGGGCAAAGAGAGTGCGATTGCAAATCGCCTGCTCATGGCACCGTCGCTTCGGCGGCGTCGCTGTGCCGGTCGGCGATGGCGCACAGACGGTCAAAAATGGCGACAAAGGCGTCCACAATGTCGGGATCAAAGTGCAGCCCCCGCCCCTCAACAATAATGGTGCGCGCCTGCGCATAGGGCATGGCCTTCTTGTAACACCGCACGGAGATCAACGCGTCAAACACGTCCGCCACCGCCATGATGCGTGCCGACACCGGAATGGCATCGCCGCTGAGGCCGGCCGGATAGCCGGTCCCATCCCACTTCTCGTGGTGGCCACCGGCTATCTCTTTGGCCAATGACAAAAACTCCACGGTATGGGTGGCATCTTCTTCGGCGTGCGCAATGGCCTCTCTGCCAATCTGGGCGTGGGTCTTCATGACGCCCCATTCATCCGCCGTCAATGGGCCGGGTTTGAGCAGCACATGGTCCGGGACACCCACCTTGCCGATATCGTGCAATGGTGCTGACCGAGCCAGCAGATCAATGTAGCGATCCGTCAGGATGGCGGCAAACCGGGGGTGCGACCGCAGCGCCTGCGCCAATTCAAGGACGTAGCCCTGGGTACGCAGAATGTGATTGCCGGTTTCGGGGTCGCGCGTTTCGGCCAGGCGCGCCAACGCACGGATGCTGACCTCTTGAATCAGCATGTTCTCGGCCATGCGCTTGGCCACTTCGTTCTCGAGATAAAGGTTTTGGTCACTCAGCCAGTCACGGGCCTGCTTGAGCTCCAGTTGGGTGCGCACCCGGGCCAATAAAACGGGGGGTACGACAGGTTTGGTGATGTAGTCCACGGCCCCGCTGTCCAGTCCGTGCAATTCATCATCCATGCTGTTCATGCCGGTGACGAAGATGACAGGAATGCCCTTGGTGGCCGGGTTGTCGCGCAGGTGGGCAAAGACCTCGTAGCCGTCCATGGCAGGCATCATCACATCGAGCAGCACCAGGTCAGGGGCAGGCGCCTGGGCTGCGAGCTGCAAAGCACGTGCCCCGGAGTTTGCGACCATCACTTGGTAGCTTGGGCTCAGCACGTCGCCCAGAAGCGCCAGGTTGTCTGGCGCGTCGTCCACGATCAAGATCCTTGCAGGCCTGTCTGGTGCCATGACTGCTCCTTGGTCGATGTGCCCGACCCGGCCGTTATCCATTCAGCCGAGCATGGGCTGGGCCAACCTTCCAAACGACGTCTTTTCGCGATTGTGCCGGCCCACACTGCAGGCTGGCCTTGATCTTCGTCAACTCCCATAAATTATGCGCCCAAGCACTCCGGCTGTGCTAATGCAAAACATGCGATGGGCCAGCCTTACGGGTGGCCCGGATCACTCCGCTGCGCTCAGGGCTTTGGTGCGTATGGCCTGCAGCTCGCCACTGGCCAGCATGCGCGCCAGCACGGCGTTCAGGCGCAAGCCCAACTCGCGGTGGCTGCCCAGCAGGTAGTGGTGCAAGGGGATGATCTCGAGCGCGGTGTCGGTGCGCGAGGCACCCACCGGTTTGGCCAAGGCCTGGGGCTTGTTCTGCGCGGGCTCCACGATCAGCACCACGTCGGCCATGCCCCGGCCCAGCATGCGGAACTGCTCCGCAATATTGCTGCCTTCCAGGCGCTGGCTGCTGGGCGGCAGGTTGCGCTCCACGATCAGCGCGCCGCGCTGGTAGGCCACCCGCAAACCTGCGAGCTGGCTCCAGTTGGCAGCCTTGAATTCGGGGTTGACCACGTAGGCGCGGATTTCGGTCATGCCCAACGCAGGCTCCACGCGAAACAGCGTGGGCTGCTCCTCGGCCAGGTTGGCGATGCGGTAGGCGTTGCCGTCAATGTCGCCGCTGAGCATCTGCGCCAGGGCACGGCGCACCGGCAGTTCGACAAATTCCACGGGCTGTTTGAGTTCGGCATAGGCTTGGGTCAGGATGGCCTCGGCCGCATGCACCATCTGATCGGTCTTGCGGTCCCAGGAGCCTATGCGCACCACCGCGGGGGTGTCGGCCTGGGCGGCTGTGCCTGCCAACAGCAGCAAGCACAGACTCCAGCACACAGCGCGCAAGCCGGGCAAGAACATGGCGGGACCTTTGGACGATGGCCTAAAAACAAGGGCTATAGGCTCGCAATATACGCCGTCCCGGCGCCTTTGGGATACGGCTTTTGCCGTAGCAGGCCCAATTAATACCCAAAATAGGGTTATTCACCACAGCTGCAAGGAAAATTTGCCGCTAGCCCTCGTGGAATATGCGTATAGTGCTATCAAAATAAAAGCACCACGGGTGACGACTGGGGTTTACACCGGCCCGGAACCGGCGGTGCAAGGGGTTCAGCCGCGCTGCCTCCAGGTCTGGTAGCGCGAACGCTGCAGGGCTAGCAGCTCGACCATGCCCCAGGCGAGGCTGCTCCATACGGCCAGGCGGCGCATGGCGTCAGCCCTTCTGTGTGGCTGTGGCGGCGAGGACCGCGGCGGCCAGCGCGCTGTGGCGTGCATTGGGCAGCCCCAGGTTGACCCATCCGTCGTCAAACAAAGCGTCCAGCTTTTTCTGCAAGCCCAAGAGTTTCCAGATCATGGTGGCCTCCTTCTATTGCGGTGTTGAAGCAGGCCTCAAGGCTACCGTCGGTGTGTGACAGTTTTACGTCAGGGCTGCCATAGCCCTGGGCTCTGCTGTGCCATCCCAATAGCGCAGCTTTTGCGGGCTATGCTCGGTGCCTGCCCTGCCCCCCTACCCCCATCTCTACCCTAGCCCAAGTGCAAGCCACCCATCTGCCCGAACTGGAAGCCTTGGAGCGCATATTGGACTTGGGCGCACCCCACCTGCAGGTAAAGGTGGCACACAGCGTCAACCTACCGACGGGAGCGAGCTTGCCGGTGTACGCCATTGGCCTGGGCAACCCCAGCACGGACGTGCCGGCCATCGGTTTTTTTGGCGGCGTGCATGGCCTGGAGCGCATTGGCGCTGAGGTGGTGATCGCCTTCCTGCACAGCCTGGTAATGCGCCTGCAGTGGGACGCCACGCTGCACAGCCAACTGGAATCGGTACGGCTGCTGTTCATGCCCATCGTCAACCCCGGCGGCATGCTGATGGGCACGCGGGCCAACCCGCAGGGCATAGACCTGATGCGCAACGCGCCAGTGGATGCCGTGGACAAGGTGCCCTTCATGGTGGGCGGCCAGCGCATCAGTGCCAGCCTGCCCTGGTACCGCGGCCGGGCCGATGCGCCGATGGAGGCCGAGAACATGGCGCTGTGCGACACAGTGCGCAGCGAACTGATGGCACGCCCCTTCAGCATGGCGCTGGACTGCCATTCGGGTTTTGGCGCCAGCGACCGCATCTGGCTGCCCTACGCCCACACCCACAAACCGATTGCCCACCTGGCCGAGATGCAGGCGCTCAAAGAGGTGTTTCTGCAGACCTACAGCCACCACCCTTATGTTTTTGAGCCGCAAAGCTTGCAGTACCTGGCCCATGGCGATGTGTGGGACTACCTGTACCTGGAAGCGTGCGCCGACCCGGAGCGCATTTTTTTGCCCTTGACCTTGGAGATGGGCTCGTGGCTGTGGATCAAGAAGAATCCGCGCCAGATGTTTTCGCTGAAGGGCATCTTCAACCCACTGATCGCGCACCGCCAGCACCGGGTGCTGCGCCGCCATTTGTCGCTGCTGGACTTTCTGTCGCGTGCGGCCTGCAGCCATGCGCGCTGGATGCCTACCGGCGATCTGCGCGCCAAGCTGCATGCAGATGCGCTGAAGGGTTGGTACGACTAGAGTGAGCAGGCCCTAGGGCACCCCGGGCTCGTCCAGCCCCAGGGCCAGACACAGCTCCAGATGCGAGAAGGGTTTGTTCAGCGCGCCCACGACGTGCATGCCAAATCCCTCAGCCACCATGCGCGCGCTCTCCAGCGTGGCAGTACCGCGGCCTGTCATCAGCACCAGCGAGGCCTGGGGCACGCGGTCTGCCAGTTTTTGTACCAGTTCGAAGCCGTCGATGTCGGGCAGGGACAGGTCCAGAACGATGACGCGATAGGTTTGTAGGGCTGCACTTTTGAGCAGACCCAGGCCACCGTCATACAGGGTGGCGGGCTGTCCGTATTGCGCCAGCATTTGCACGATGACCGAGCCCGTCAAAGGATCGTCTTCAACGAGCGCGATAGGCTGCCGGGTGTCGCTAGGCGTCTTCATTGGACCTCGGGACTGCGGGGGCTTGGTTCTGCACAGCACCCCAAGCCAGGATTTACCGACCAGTCTAACCACTTCTGGCGAAAAATAGGCCAGCAATTGGAATCACTTCAATATTTCAAGTATTATTGAAATATGAATATCGACATTTCACCTGAAGCCCAGTCTTTGGATGAGGCCTTGGCTGTGAAAGCGCTGGCCGCGCTGGCCCAGGCCCAACGCCTGCGCGCCTTCCGCGCCCTGGTAGTAGTTGGCCCCGAAGGCCTGACCCCCGGCGCCATCGCCGAGGCCCTGGGCCTGGCGCCCAGCGCCCTGTCGTTTCACCTGAAGGAGCTGGCCCACGCACAACTGGTCACCAGCGAATCGCGCGGGCGCAACCTGATCTACCGCGCCGACTTCGGCCACATGAACCGCCTGCTGGCCTATCTGACCGAGCATTGCTGCCAGGGTGAAGCCTGTGCGGTGACCCCGGCTACTTCTGGCTGCAGCAACTGCTAACAACCCATGAATCACACAACCCCGCCCCCATTGGCCAAGCGCCTGCTGGCCGAGTTTGCCGGCACCGCCGCCCTGCTATGCGCCGTGATCGGCTCCGGCACCATGGCCCAACGCATCAGCGGCGGCAACGATGGCGTCGCCCTGCTGGCCAATACCCTGGCCACGGTCTTTGCACTCTTCGTGCTGATTGAAACGCTAGGCCCCGTCAGCGGCGCGCATTTCAATCCGCTGGTAACACTCACCATGTGGTCAAAGCGGCAGCTAGCCCCCGAGAATGCTGCGCGGGTAGCTACGCTTTTCATAGCATCACAACTACTGGGTGCCGTAGCGGGTGCGGCGCTGGCCAATGCCATGTTCGAGCTTCCGCTGCTGCACGCCAGCCAACACCTGCGCGGCGGATGGGGTCAGTGGATCGCAGAAGCCGTGGCCACTGGCGGCCTGCTGTTCACCATCCTGCGTGCACCCGAGGGCAAGGCCTCGGCACTGGTGGCCTGCTACATCGGTGCAGCCTACTGGTTTACCGCCAGCACCTCGTTTGCCAACCCCGCTGCCGTCATGGGCCGCATGTTCAGCGACACCTTTGCCGGCATTGCGCCGGCCAGCGCCATCGGCTTTGTGTTGGCGCAATGCGTGGGTGCCGTGCTGGGCGTGGCCTTGGCGAATGCACTCTCTACCAAGAAAGTTCCTGCTGTATGACCATCACCATCTTCCACAACCCCGCCTGCGGCACCTCACGCAATACCTTGGCCCTGATCCGCAACAGCGGCGAAGAGCCCCTGGTCATCGAATACCTGCAGAGCCCGCCGACCAAAGAGCGCCTGCAGCAACTGCTGGCGGCCATGGGCACCAGCCCACGCGCGCTGTTGCGTGAGAAGGGCACGCCCTATGCCGAGCTGGACTTGGCCAACCCCAAATGGACAGACGGGGAACTGCTGGACTTCATGCTGGCCCATCCGATCCTCATCAACCGCCCCATCGTGGAAACCCCGTTGGGCACGCGCCTGTGCCGTCCGTCCGAGCTGGTGCTGGACATCCTGCCCCAAGCCCAGCAAGGCCCCTTCACCAAGGAAGACGGCGAGGTGGTCATCAACGCCCAGGGCCAGCGTGTCTGAGAGCCATACCCCATGCTGCTCGCAGAACCCCCCATTCGCACGCTGGCCGACGCGCTGAACCAGGGCTGCCGTTGCCAGACGCTGGACGCCGAGCAGTTGCGCCGCGAACTGGGGCGCGACGCGGGTCTACGCGCGTTTGCGAGCACGCTGACCGAGAGCCACCCGCATCTGTTCTCGGGCACCGCCGTATTTGCCGCACAGGCCACCGTGCGGGCCGTGCAGAACGCCGTGGCCGCACTGGAGCGCACACTGTCTCTGTCCACCTGGGCAGAGCAGGTGTTGCCCACCGCCAGTGCAATTGCGCAGGCGGACCACGGTCCGCTGGGGGTCTTCATGGGCTACGACTTTCACCTCACGCCACAGGGCCCTCAGCTCATCGAGATCAATACCAATGCGGGCGGCGCCATGCTCAACGCCATACTGCTGCGTGCCCAGGCCGTGTGCTGCGGCCTGATGAACCCCTTGTTCAACGCCTACCGCGACATGGCCACGCTGGAGGACGATTTTGTGGCCATGTTCCAGGCCGAGTGGGACCTCTTCAACCGCGCGCGCGGCCAGGCCCCAAGCCCCTTGCGCAGCGTGGCCATCGTGGATGAGGCGCCGCAAAGCCAGTACCTTGCGCCCGAGTTCGCCTTGTTTGCCGAGTTGTTCCAACGCCATGGCATTGAGGCCGTGGTAGCGGACGGGTCCCAGCTGGTGCTGCGTGACGGCGTGCTGACCTGCGGCGCGCTGGCCATCGACCTGGTCTACAACCGGCTGACCGACTTCGCGCTGTCAGCCCCCGCCCATGCCGCACTAGCACAGGCCTACACCGAAGACCGGGTGGCCGTCACCCCCCACCCGCGTGCGCATGCGCTGCGGGCCAACAAACAGCACCTGGTCACTTTGGGACAGCCTGCCGCGCTGCAGGCCTTGGGTGTGGGTGCGGTCGACCTGCAGACCCTGCTGGCCACGGTACCAGGCTGTGAACGGGTAGGTGCCGACAACGCGGCCGCCCTGTGGGCCCAGCGCAAACAATTGTTCTTCAAACCGCTGGAGGGCTTTGGCGCCCGCGCCGTCTACCGCGGTGACAAGCTCGCCCACAAGGTGTGGGAGCAAATTCTGCAAGGCGACTACATTGCCCAGGCCCTGGTGCCACCACCCGTGCGCGCAATGCAGGTGGGCGACGCCGCCACCGAGCTCAAGTTCGACCTGCGGGCCTATAGCTATGCGGGGCGTGTGCAACTGCTGGCGGCACGCACCTACAGCGGCCAGACCACCAACTTCCGCACGGCAGGCGGTGGCTTTGCGCCGGTCATGTGGGTGCCAGACCTAGACGCTACCCCCTGTAATTGCTAGGGCCTTAGCGGAGCCACTTCTGCATGAACTGCGCGTGGCCCATGGAGGGGTCAAGCTGGTAGTTGGCAAAACCGATGCGCTGGTAGAGTTTGATGGCGCCGCCATTGCCCGAGAGCACTTCCAGCGTCAGTTTGCAGGCGCCGCGCTCCAGCGCCAGGGATTCAGCGAGGGCCAGCATCTTTTCGGCGATTTTCTGGCCCCGGTGACTGGCCCGCACGGCCACATCGTGCACATTGACCAGGGGGCGGCAGGCGAAGCTGGAGAAGCCCTCCAGGCAATTGACCAGGCCCACGGCCTGTTCGCCATCAAAGGCCAGCACGCTATAGGCATGGGGGCGGGCCGCCAGCTCGGTGACGAGGTTGTCCCGCACAAAGTCGCTGAGGCCATGGCCACCGCCTGCGGGGTCGTGGGCATAGGCCTCCATCATCTCCATCAGCGCCTGGGCGTGGACGGCGTTGGCATAGTCGGCACGCAGCACCCGGATCGCGCCGGGTGCAGGTGAAGTGGTGGCAGTCGTCGCCATCGTCATCGTGTCGGACATGTCTTCACTTCTGGGGTTTAACTGGCCAATGTGTCGGCAATGCGCTGGGCACAGGCCTTGGCCTGCACGGCGTCGCGGGCCTCGACCATGACGCGCACCAAGGGCTCGGTACCGCTGGCACGTATCAGCACGCGGCCGGTGTCACCCAATTCGGCTTCGACAGTGCGGCTTTCCTGCTCCATGCGGGTATTGGCCCTCCAGTCCTGGCCGGGCTTGAGGCGCACATTGATCAGCGTCTGCGGGAACAGCGTCACCTGGGCCAACAACTGGGCCATGGTCTTACCGCTGCGCTGCAGGGCCTGCAACACTTGCAGTGCCGAAATCAGGCCGTCACCGGTAGTGTGCTTGTCGAGCGCCAGCAAGTGGCCGGAGCCCTCGCCGCCCAATATCCATTTGTGCTTTTCCAGTTCTTCGAGCACGTAGCGGTCACCCACCTTGGCGCGCACAAACTGCACACCACGGGCCTTGAGCGCTACTTCCACCGCCATATTGGTCATCAGCGTGCCGACAACGCCGGGCACGTGCTCGTCCCGGCCCAGGCGTTCATCGGTCATCAAATACAACAACTCGTCGCCGTTGTAGAGGCGGCCATTGGCATCGACGACCTGCAGGCGATCCGCATCGCCATCCAAGGCCACGCCAAAGTGGGCATGGTGGGCCTTGACGGCTTCAACCAGAGCCTGCGGATGCGTGGCGCCCACTTCGTGGTTGATGTTAAGGCCATCGGGCGCGCAGCCGATAGCGACCACCTCAGCACCCAGTTCGTGGAAGACCTTGGGCGCGATATGGTAGGCCGCGCCGTGGGCTGCATCCACGACGATCTTCATGCCCTTCAAGGTCAGGTCATTGGCAAAGGTGCTCTTGCAGAACTCGATGTAGCGGCCAGCCGCGTCATCCAGGCGGCGGGTCTTGCCCAGCGAAGCCGAGTCGGCCCAGGCGGGCGGCTCTTCCAGTGCGGCTTCGACCGCAAGCTCCCAATCGTCCGACAGTTTCGTGCCCTGGGCGCTGAAGAACTTGATGCCGTTGTCGGCGAAGGGGTTGTGGCTGGCGCTGATGACCACGCCCAGCGAGGCGCGCTGCGCGCGAGTGAGATACGCCACGCCAGGTGTGGGCAGCGGGCCCAGCAGCACCACGTCTACACCGGCGGAATTGAGGCCGCTTTCCAAGGCGCTCTCCAGCATGTAACCGGAAATGCGCGTGTCTTTGCCGATCAGCACCGTGGGGCGGGCTTCGGAGCGCTTGAGCACGCGGCCCACCGCGTGGGCCAAGCGCATCACAAAATCGGGGGTTATGGGAGCTTGGCCGACTGTGCCGCGAATACCGTCGGTGCCGAAATATTTTCTTGTCATGTTGGGGAATTTCCTGAAATCTCAAACCACCATCAGCATTGCTGCTGCATGGCATCGAATACCTTGAGCGCCTGCACCGTCTCCTTGACATCGTGCACGCGTACGATGTGGGCGCCGTTTTGCACGGCCAGCAGCGCAGCCGTCACGCTGGGCACCATGCGGTCGCGGACATCCAGCGTGGCCACGGCAGACAGCGAGCGCTGGGTTACCGCCGCCAACGACGACTTGCGCGACCAGCCCGCCATCACCGGATAGCCCATGGGCAGTAACGCGGCCTGTTGCGCCAGCAATGCAAAGTTCTGCTGTACGGTCTTGCCAAAGCCGATACCGGGATCGATGCAGATGCGAGAAGGATCAACGCCCAGCCCTCGTAGATGCTGCGCACGTTGCTCCAAAAACGATAGCACCTGCGGCATCACTGCACCTTCCATGGGAGCGACCTGCATGGTTTGCGGATCTCGGTGCATGTGCATCAGGCAGACGCCGCAATGGGTTTGTTCGCGGATCACGTCGACACCGGTGCGGCCACCGGGATCGCCGGACCAGCGCAGCGCCCACACATCGTTGATGATGTCGGCACCCAGGTCCAGCGCGGCCCGCATGACCTGGGGCTTGTAGGTGTCCACCGAGACCGGCACGCCCAGCGTGACGGCATGCTCGATGATGGGCAGCACCCGCTCCAGCTCTTCGTCTGCCGGCAGTTCCAGCGCGCCGGGACGCGTGGATTCACCGCCTATATCCAGGATGTCGGCGCCGTCCCTGATCAAGCGTTCACAGTGGGCCATGGCCGCGTCGCGGCTGGCATGCTGGCCACCATCAGAAAACGAATCCGGTGTGACATTGACAATGCCCATGACCTTGGGCGTATCCAGATGGATCAGAAAGCGGCGGGTTTGCCATTGCATGATGTTCTTGTACTCCGTCTCGACTCTCTCTCGCGGGAATCTCAACCATGCGAAAACGGGGCACAAGGCCCCGTCTCTGCTTAGGTTTTGCCGTCGTGCATCAGGCTGCGGTAGGCGTTGGGTCTGCCGCCACGGCTGGAGCACCGCCACTGCCGCCACTGCCAGAGTTGGGGGTGCGTGGCGTCCAATCCTTGGGCGGACGCGGCTCCTTGCCGGCCATGATGTCGTTGATCTGCTCAGCGTCTATGGTCTCCCATTCCAGCAGGGCCTTGGCCATGGCGTGCATCTTGTCGCTGTGCTCTTCGATCAGGCGGCGTGCCAAGCTGTACTGTTCGTCAATGATGCGGCGAATTTCGGTTTCGATCTTCAGCATCGTCGAGCCCGACACATTGTTAGTGCGCGTCACCGAGCGGCCCAGGAAGACCTCGCCCTCGTCCTCCGCATAGACCATGGGGCCTAGTGCGTCGGTCATGCCGTACTTCATCACCATGTCGCGGGCGATGTGGGTGGCACGCTCGAAGTCGTTACTGGCGCCGGTGGTCATCTGCTTCATGAACACCTCTTCCGCAATGCGGCCACCAAACAGCATGCTGATCTGGTTGAGCATGAATTCCTTGTCGTGGCTGTAGCGGTCGTGCTCGGGCAGGCTCATCGTCACGCCCAGGGCGCGGCCACGGGGGATGATGGTGACCTTGTGCACGGGATCACACTTGGGCAGGATCTTGCCGATCAGCGCGTGGCCGGACTCGTGGTAGGCGGTGTTGCGGCGCTCTTCTTCCGGCATGACCATGCTCTTGCGCTCAGGGCCCATGAAGATCTTGTCCTTGGCCTTTTCAAAGTCCTGCATCTCCACCACACGGGCGTTGCGGCGCGCGGCCATCAGCGCAGCTTCGTTGCACAGGTTGGCCAGGTCGGCACCCGACATGCCGGGCGTGCCGCGGGCGATCACATTGGCGCTGACGTCTTGGCCCAACGGAACCTTGCGCATGTGCACGGCCAGAATCTGCTCACGGCCACGGATATCGGGCAGGGTCACGTAGACCTGGCGGTCGAAACGGCCGGGACGCAACAGCGCGGAATCCAGGATATCGGGACGGTTGGTAGCCGCCACGACGATGACGCCCAGATTGGTTTCGAAACCATCCATCTCCACCAGCATCTGGTTCAGCGTCTGTTCACGTTCGTCATTACCGCCACCCAGGCCGGCGCCACGCTGGCGACCCACGGCGTCGATTTCGTCGATGAAGATGATGCAGGGTGCGTTTTTCTTGGCGTTGTCGAACATGTCGCGCACACGGGATGCGCCCACACCGACAAACATTTCCACAAAATCGGAGCCCGAAATGCTGAAGAACGGCACTTTGGCTTCGCCGGCAATGGATTTGGCCAGCAGGGTTTTACCGGTTCCCGGGGGGCCGACCAGCAGCAAACCGCGGGGAATGCGGCCACCCAATTTCTGGAATTTGGCAGGGTCTTTCAGGAAGTCGACAACTTCCTTGACTTCTTCCTTGGCCTCATCACAGCCCGCCACATCGGCAAAGGTGACGGTGTTGGTGTTCTCGTCCAGCAAGCGGGCCTTGCTCTTGCCAAAGCTGAACGCCCCACCCTTGCCGCCGCCCTGCATCTGGCGCATGAAGTAGATCCAGACCCCCACCAGCAGCAGCATGGGGCCCCAGCTCACCAAAAGCGTGGTCAGCAGGGAGCTTTCTTCGCGGGGCTTGACGTCGAACTTGACATTGTTGTTGATCAGGTCACCAATCAGGCCCTTGTCCAGATAGGTAGCTGTGGTGCGGACCTTGCGTTCGTCGGTGGTGACGGCCAGGATTTCGGTCCCGGCGGGGCTGTCTTGGATCAGCGCCGTCTTGATGTGCTTGTTACGCACTTCTTCCAGGAAATCGGAATACCCGATCGCGCTGGCACCGGCGACACCACTCTTGTCAAAGCTCTTGAACACGGTGAATAGCACCAGGCCAATCACCAACCACACTGCAATTTTCGAAAACCACTGATTATTCAAGCGAAGCTCCAATAGGGCACAGACAAGGACACTATGCGTATCTGAGTCGCATTTTAGGCGTTTCAAGATGCGCAATGCGGATTTTCATCGTTTTATGCCCTAGATACCGCAAGCTTATGTAACGCTTGTGTCGTAGGCGACCGGTGTAGGTTGGAACCCAACCCGCCTATTTTTTGAGACCAATACCGATCAAAAAAGTTTCCGACGAGCGGTCACGCGAGGCCTTGGGCTTGAGGGTTTTGACCTGCACAAAGGCCGCCTTGAAGTGCTGCACCACGTCGTTGTAGCTGGCGCCATGGAAGACTTTGGCCACCAGCGCACCCTGGGGTTTCATGTGGTTTTGCGCAAAATCAATGGCCAATTCGATCAAATGCTCGACCCGCGCGGCGTCCGCCGACGAGATGCCCGATAGATTGGGCGCCATGTCGGAGACCACCACATCCGCTTGGCGACCCTGCAGGGCCTGTTCCAGCTGGCTCAGAACCTCCGCCTCGCGGAAGTCGCCCTGGATGAAAGTTACACCTTCGATAGGCTCCATAGGCAGCAGGTCCAGGCCAATGATGGCGCCGTTCAACTCGCCTGCGGCCGCGCCGGTGGGTGACAGGCGACGGCGCACATACTGGCTCCAGGCACCGGGTGTGCAGCCCAGGTCGACAACGAGGTAGCCCGGCTTGATCAGGCCCAGGGTTTCGTCGATTTCCTTGAGCTTGTAGGCGGCGCGGGCGCGATAGCCTTCCTTGTTCGCCAGCTTGACGTAGGGGTCGTTGATATGGTCGTGCAGCCAGGCCTTGTTGACCTTTTTGCTGCCGGCTTTGGTTTTCATGGGTGCTTTCTGAATCGACGGCTCTACCGCCGGGTTTCCGTTCAACCGATAATACAGGTATGCCCCTAATTCAACTGACCCCTGCCCAGCGCAAAGATCACCGTGCCGATGCGCACCACTTGGACCCTGTGGTCATGGTGGGTAACGATGGTTTGACCGCCAATGTCAAAAAAGAGATCAACGCCGCGCTGAATGCGCACGGCCTCATCAAGGTCCGCGTCTTCTCGGACGACCGCGTCGCCCGTGAGGAGATGTTCCAGTCCTTGGCCGAAGAACTCAGCGCCGCGCCGATTCAGCACATCGGCAAACTGCTGGTGCTGTGGCGGCCCAAGGTCGAAAAAGAAAAAGTGGTTGACGAAGACCGCATGGCCGGACCCCGTGATTTCAAGGTGCTGAAGTACAGCAAGCGGGCAGGTCAAAAGCCCGAGATCAAAACACTGCGCGTGCTGGGCAACCAGCGCCTGACGGCCGGCGGCAATGTGAAGCGGGCCAAGCCCAAGCCACAGGTCAGCGTGAAGAAACGCAGCCAGACCTGAGACCTTGCGGGACAGACCGGAGCGAAGCGTAGCTCTGTCCTCAACTGATTGAAGGGGCTGCGAGAACTGCCTTCCCCTTGGCAGCTATCGTTTGGCCAGCTTGCCAAACACCACGGCGGCGCATAGCCACTGCACCACATACATCCCCGTGCCCACCCCGTGCCACAGGGCCAGGTTGTCGCGGGCGATGATGTGCGGGGCCACGCCAAACTCCACCAGTAGCGCCATCAGCACCCCGCCCACTACAAAAAGCGTAGCAGACTGTGCAATTTCCACGGGGGCTAGCGCCTTATCGGATCGAAAGAGCATCAACAGGACCAAGCCACAGACAGTGGAAATGACGGTCTGCGCGGTAAACAATTTAGCGGCCATCGCGCCGGCCATGGCGGGCGTAGGCAGATGCATGAACAGCATGGGCACGACGAAGAAGCCCAGGGTGCTGAGGCTGCCCCACCAGGTGGCTGCAGCCCAAACCGGCAAGTGGCGCATATGTTTGCTTGTTGGCCCGCTACAGGTCAGATGTAGTGAACGGCCATGACCTCGTAGGCGCGTTCGCCACCTGGGGCCTGCACCACGGCGGTGTCGCCCTCCTCCTTGCCGATCAGTGCACGGGCGATCGGGCTGCTGATGTTGATCAGGCCCAGCTTGAGGTCGGCCTCGTCTTCACCGACGATCTGGTACTTGACACGGTCGCCGGTGTCCTCATCTTCCAGCTCCACGGTGGCGCCAAAGACTACGCGGCCATCGGCATGGATGGATGATGGGTCAATGACCTGGGCTGCGGATAGCTTGCCCTCGACCTCCTGGATACGGCCTTCAATGAAACCCTGACGCTCCTTGGCAGCGTCGTAGTCGGCGTTTTCGCTCAGGTCACCCTGGGCACGCGCTTCGGCAATGGCCTGAATGACCGAGGGGCGCTCCACAGTCTTGAGTTTGTGCAGCTCGGCCTTGAGCATTTCAGCGCCGCGCTTGGTGATGGGATAGGTTGCCATGGTAAAAATCTGTGGGCTAGGTAAACAACAAAGGCCGAAACCGGCCCCTATAAGCGACAAGGACAGCGCAACGCTTCTACGCTGCACTGTCCTTTTGAACTAAGTGAGATTATGCCAACTCTTGCTAAGAGAAACTAGTCCTGCAGTTGTGCGTGCATTTCCTGTACCGAGATCACATCCAACTGGTCCAGGTACTTCATACCCTCCACCGCGGCCTCGGCACCCGCGATCGTGGTGTAAGTGGTGATGCGGGCCAGCAGTGCGCTAGTACGGATCTGGCGCGAATCGGCGATCGCGTTGCGGCGCTCTTCCACGGTGTTGATGACCATCGCCAAGGGCTCATTCTTGATCATGTCCACGATGTGAGGGCGGCCCTCGGCGACCTTGTTGACGACCGAGCAACTGACACCGGCCGCGTTGATAGCGGCAGCCGTGCCCTTGGTGGCCACCAGCGAGAAACCCATATCGGTCAGCTTACGCGCCACCTCCACAACACGGGGCTTGTCGCTCTGCTTGACCGAGATAAAGGCCTTTCCCGAACGCGGCAGCTTGGCGCCAGCGCCCAGTTGGGATTTGACGAAGGCCTCCCCAAACGTCTTGCCCACGCCCATCACTTCTCCAGTGGATTTCATCTCGGGGCCGAGGATGGTGTCCACGCCGGGGAACTTGACGAAGGGGAACACGGCCTCCTTGACGCTGAAATACGGCGGCGTGACTTCCTTGGTGATGCCCTGGCTAGCCAGAGTCTGGCCGGCCATGCAGCGTGCCGCGACCTTGGCCAGCTGGATGCCAGTGGCTTTGGACACAAAGGGCACGGTGCGCGATGCGCGGGGGTTCACTTCCAGCACATAGATGATGTCCTTGCCGTCAACCTGCTGGATGGCGAACTGCACGTTCATCAGACCCACCACGTTCAGCGCGGTGGCCATGGCAGCCGTCTGGCGCTTGATCTCGGCCACGGTGGCCGCGCTCAGGCTGTACGGCGGCAGCGAGCATGCGGAGTCGCCGCTGTGCACGCCAGCTTGTTCGATGTGTTCCATGACACCGCCGATGAAGGTGGCACCGGAAGCATCGCGCACGCAATCCACATCGCATTCAATGGCATCGTTCAGGAAGCGGTCCAGTAGTACCGGGCTGTCGTTGGACACCTTGACCGCTTCGCGCATATAGCGCTCCAGGTCGCGCTGCTCGTGGACGATCTCCATGGCGCGGCCGCCCAGCACGTAGCTGGGGCGCACGACCAGCGGATAGCCCAGCGCAGCGGCTTTCTCCAGCGCTTCGGGTTCAGCACGGGCTGTGGCGTTTGGTGGCTGGCGCAGCTTCAGTTCATGCAGCAGCTTCTGGAAGCGCTCACGGTCTTCGGCCGCGTCGATCATGTCGGGTGTGGTGCCGATGATGGGCACGCCATTGGCCTCCAGGCCCAGTGCCAGCTTCAGCGGCGTCTGGCCGCCGTATTGCACGATGACGCCAACCGGCTTTTCCTTGTCGACAATTTCCAGCACGTCTTCCAGCGTCAGCGGCTCGAAGTAGAGGCGGTCCGACGTGTCATAGTCGGTGGACACGGTCTCGGGGTTGCAGTTGACCATGATGGTTTCGTAACCGTCTTCGCGCATGGCCAGCGCGGCGTGCACGCAGCAGTAGTCAAACTCGATGCCCTGGCCAATGCGGTTGGGGCCACCGCCCAATACCATGATCTTCTTGTTGTTCGTGGGTTCGGCTTCGCACTCTGCACCTTCGGACTCGTAGGTGGAGTACATGTAGGCGGTGTTGGTGCCAAACTCGGCCGCGCAGGTGTCCACACGCTTGTAGACAGGGCGCACGCCCAGGGCGCGGCGCTTCTCGCGCACCACCTTGTCGGTTGTCTTGAACTGCTTGGCCAGACGGCGGTCCGAGAAGCCCTTTTGCTTCAGGCTGCGCAGCGTGGCGGCGTCGATCTTGTCGAAGGCCGTGCCGCTGGCTGGCTGGGGCAGGCGTTCGATTTCCAGTTCGATCTTGACGATCTGTTCGATCTGCACCAGGAACCAACGGTCGATCTTGGTCAGCGCAAACACTTCGTCCACGCTCATGCCCTGGGCAAACGCGTCGCCCACGTACCAGATGCGCTCGGGGCCGGGCTCGCCCAGCTCCTTTTCCAGCACTTCGCGGTCTTGGGTTTTTTCGTTCAGGCCGTCCACGCCCACTTCCAGGCCACGCAGGGCTTTCTGGAAGGATTCCTGGAAGGTGCGGCCCATGGCCATGACCTCGCCCACGCTCTTCATCTGCGTGGTCAGGCGGCTGTCGGCGGCGGGGAATTTTTCGAATGCGAAACGTGGGATCTTGGTGACCACGTAGTCGATGCTGGGTTCGAACGACGCAGGCGTTGCACCGCCGGTGATGTCGTTGCGCAGTTCGTCCAGCGTGAAGCCGACTGCCAGCTTGGCGGCAATCTTGGCGATGGGGAAACCGGTGGCCTTGGAGGCCAAAGCGGACGAACGCGACACACGCGGATTCATCTCGATGACGATCATGCGACCGTCGACCGGGTTGATGGAGAACTGCACGTTCGAGCCACCGGTGTCCACACCAATCTCACGCAGCACGGCCAGGGAGGCGTTGCGCAGGATCTGGTACTCCTTGTCCGTCAGCGTCTGCGCCGGTGCCACGGTGATGGAGTCGCCGGTGTGCACGCCCATGGGGTCCAGATTTTCGATGGAACACACGATGATGCAGTTGTCCGCCTTGTCGCGCACCACTTCCATCTCGTACTCTTTCCAGCCCAGCAGCGATTCTTCGATCAGCAGCTCGTTGGTCGGCGAGGCTTCCAGGCCGCGCTTGCAGATGACTTCAAATTCTTCGGGGTTGTAGGCAATGCCGCCGCCGGTGCCACCCAATGTGAAGCTGGGGCGGATGACGGTGGGAAAGCCCACACTCTTCTGCACATCCCAGGCTTCGGCCATGCTGTGTGCAATGCCGGAGCGGGCGGAGCCCAGACCGATCTTGGTCATCGCGTCCTTGAACTTCAAACGGTCCTCGGCCTTGTCGATGGCCTCGGGCGTGGCGCCGATCAGCTCCACCGGCTTGCCGGTGGCAGCACCCGTGTACTTGGCCAGCACGCCGTTGTGCCACAAATCGAGCGCGCAGTTCAGCGCGGTCTGACCGCCCATAGTGGGCAGGATGGCGTCGGGTTTTTCCTTGGCGATGATTTTCTCGACCGTTTGCCAGGTGATGGGCTCGATATAGGTCACATCCGCCGTGGCCGGGTCGGTCATGATCGTCGCAGGATTGCTGTTGATCAGGATAACGCGGTAGCCCTCTTCGCGCAGGGCCTTGCAGGCCTGCACGCCGGAGTAGTCGAACTCACAGGCCTGACCAATGATGATGGGGCCGGCGCCGATGATAAGGATGCTTTGGATGTCGGTACGTTTTGGCATTTTTCTACTCTGCTCTTTACTTTTTCATTCAATCAATTCGGGCTCGATCAGTTCAAGCTAGCTGTGGCCAGCTTGGCCCCAAACCACAAAAACAGTCCGCCCACCGAACTGGACAGCGCGCCAGACAGGCGCTTGCGGGCGCGAAACAGTTGGGCCAGGCGGGCGCCGGCAAAAATCAGCGCGGACAAATACAGGGCACTGAAGGCCATGACGATGGCACTCAGTATCAAAAACGGCACGGCCGGCGTCTCGTAGTCCGGGTCAATGAACTGCACGAAGAACGACAGCAAGAACAGGATCGCCTTGGGGTTCAGCAGGCTGATGACCAGCGCCCGTTTGAACGGGTTTGCAAGATTGGCCGGTGTCTCGGCCACGGCCTGCACCGCCGGTACATCCGCACTGCGCCATTTCTGAATAGCGGCCCAGACCAGGTTGACGCCCAGCCAAGCCAGATAAGCCGCGCCGACATATTTGACGACCATGAACACCGTGGGGTTGCCGCGCAGCAGGCTGGCAGCGCCCAACGCCGTCAGCAACAGCAAAATGGTGTCGCCCACAAACACGCCCAGAGCGCCCTGGTAACCGGCTTTGACGCCGCGCACGGTTGCCACCGACAGGACAAACAGCGAATTAGGGCCGGGCAGCAAGATGATGCCGATGGCCCCCATCACATAGGTCCACAAGTCGGTGACACCGTAGAAGCTCATGCCAGTTAGCCCTTCGCCTTTTCCATCATGGTGATGAAGCGGTCAAACAAGTAGCCGATGTCGTGCGGTCCGGGCGATGCCTCGGGGTGACCCTGGAAGCAGAACGCGGGCTTGTCGGTGCGCTCCAGCCCTTGCAGCGTGTTGTCGAACAGGCTAATGTGGGTGGCACGCAGGTTGGCAGGCAGCGTCTTTTCATCGACCGCAAAACCGTGGTTCTGGCTGGTGATGGAGACGCGCCCGCTGTCCAGGTCCTTGACCGGATGGTTGGCACCGTGGTGGCCAAATTTCATCTTGAAGGTCTTGGCACCCGAGGCCAGCGCCAGTATCTGGTGGCCCAGGCAAATGCCAAAGGTGGGGATGCCGGAGTCGATCAGCGTGCGCGTGGCCGCGATGGCGTAGTCGCAGGGCTCGGGGTCGCCAGGGCCGTTGCTCAAGAAAATGCCATCAGGCTGGTGCTTCAGTACCTCAGCCGCCGGCGTTTGTGCAGGCACCACGGTGACCTTACAGCCACGTTCGGCCAGCATGCGCAAGATATTTTTCTTGACGCCAAAGTCATAGGCGACCACGTGGAAGCGCGGAGCCGTCTGCTGGCCGTAGCCCTTGCCCAGTGTCCACTCAGCCTCGGTCCATTGTGTGGTTTCGGATGCGGAGACGACCTTGGCCAGGTCCAGACCCGACATGGCCGGTGCGGCCTTGGCCGCGGCAATCGCCTTGTCCACCAGTGCGGTGGTGACGACCTCACCGGCAGCCAGCGCCAGGATGCAGCCGTTTTGCGCGCCCTGGGTGCGCAGTTGGCGTGTCAGCTGGCGGCTATCGATGTTGGCAATGGCCACCGTACCGGCTTGCACCAGGTATTCGCTCAACGACGCGGTGCTGCGGAAGTTGGAGGCTACCATGGGCAGATCACGGATGATCAGGCCGGCGGCATGGACCTTGTCGGACTCGATGTCTTCGGGGTTGGTGCCGTAGTTGCCGATGTGGGGGTAAGTGAGGGTAACGATCTGCTGGCAATAGCTGGGATCGGTCAGGATCTCCTGGTAGCCGGTCATGGACGTATTGAACACGACCTCACCGACGGTGGAGCCAGGGGCTCCAATGGAATTGCCAATATAGACCGTGCCGTCTGCGAGCGCCAGGATGGCGGGGGGGGTGGTTCCCTTGAGAGACAAAAGCACTGGGTTCTCCGAGTGGGTTACGGGTACGCCCAAGCGAGCTCAAGAACAATTCTTGGCGGCTTTTTGTTGGTTGGGAAAGGTGCTTGAAATGCGCTTGGGACGGCAGTTTTCTGGAAAGCCTCTCATTATAGCGGGTGATGCCGAGCGGCCTTCCCTCTCTTATGCCTTTTGTGCATGCGGATACACCGGCGCCGGGCGGAACAGGCTGGGCACACCGCGGTCGCGCAACTGCATGAAGGGCAGTTCGACCAGGCGATACAGCAAGGCGCCGACGGCAATGCTGGCAGCGGTGATCACAAATACCAGCACGGGTTGCGGCAAAGCATAGGGCGCCAGATAGGTCTTCAAAATAAAGCCAACCGGCTTGTGCGTCAGGTAGATGGAATACGACCACAGCGCAATCGCGTACGCCCCGGGGATACGGACGCGCTGCAACGGAGAATGCTCGCTCAAGGCCGAGGCCACCAGCAATGAAAACGCACCCGCCACCAGAGAGTACCCGAACACGCTCATGAAGAAGGGGTAGCCATAGCCCTGTATTTCGTAGTGGTTCAGCACGCCGTACAAAACAGCCAGCGTTGCCGCCACGCCGACTCCAAACAGCGCCGCACCACGCGCCATCAGGCGCTGCCACAGCACGGGGTGGTAGTTCTTCAGTAACGCAACGGCGATACCGGGCAAAAATTCGTCAAAGCGCCCGAGGGTTGCGTAATAGACATTGGGGTAATAGCCGCTGATCTTGCCCGTGGACTCCAGCCCGTATTCATTCCACAGCACCCAACGCGCCCCAATACCCAGCGCCAACAGGGCCAGCAGCAGCAACCAGGCCTGAACCCTGCGACTGCCCACCTTCATGCCGATCAACACGACCAAAGGCAGCACTAGGTAAAACTGCTCTTCAATGCACAATGACCAGGCGTGCGAAAACGCGGTGCCCGGCTGCAGTTGGTAGTTCTGTGTAAAGGTCAAAAACTGCCACAACGGCGGTGGCGTCCTGCCCCCCATGGCAGCGGGAAAAATGAAGAACGCCGCCAACACCAGCCAATAGACCGGCCAGGTCCGCAGGGCCCGGCGGGCATAGAAGCGGGACAGCGACAGCTCGCGCTGCCCTTTCAAGCCAGCAAAGAGCTGGTTTCCAATCAAATAGCCGCTGAGTACAAAGAACAAGTCCACCCCCACCCAGCCCACGCTGCTGGCCCAACCAAAGGTGTCCTCACGCGACACGAAGACCATGTAGTGGTACATAAAGACCAGCGCGATGGCCAGGGCGCGCAGATTGTCGAGGCCGTTGGAACGGTGGGTTTGCATGTCAAAGGGTGGGCTTGGGCGCACAATGGAACTAAAACCACAAGCGCCAAGAAAGTGAATGCCTGATTCTCAATCCATTCGGAAAGCAGCCATGCCGTTCAACGTAAAAAAATGTGTAACGTTGCTGGCCCTTGCGGCATCGCTCCAGGCGCACGGTGCCGACGCTCCGGCCATCGTCTGTGTGGACACCGCCAACCCGCCTTTCATGTCCTTGGTGGATGGCAAAGCAGTCGGCCTGTACCCTGCCCTCATTGCGGCGGCCCTGCACGCGGCAAACGTCCATGCCACTTTAGACGCCCGGCCATGGAAGCGCTGCATTGCAGACATCGACGACGCCAAGCTCGGCGTGGGCGGCATCTACAAGAACGAAGAGCGCCTCAAAAAGTACGATTTCAGCGAAGCCATCTTTGTGGAAAAGATGGCGGTCTACTTCCACAAGGCCAGTCCCGTGGAATTTGCCGGTGTGGATTCCCTGGTCGGCAAGCGGGTGGGGGTCGTGCGCGGCTGGAGCTATGGCGACGCCTTTGACAAGGCCGTGAAGGACGGGCAGGTCACCGTGGAAGAGGTGGCGGGCGATGCGCAAAATTTCCAGAAACTGGCGGCTAGGCGCATAGACGCGGTGCTGGCCATTGACGAAGCTGGCGCCGCATTGCTGAAAGCCGGTAAATGGGTTGACGTGCAGAAAAGCCCTCACTACCTGTTTGAGAACCCGACCTATCTGGCCTTCAACAAGAGCACGCACCAGACCGACACGCTGGCCAAATTCAACAAGATCATTGCCACCATGAAGAAGACGGGCCAACTCCAGAAAATTGCAACCGAGGCGCTGAGCCAGTAGCCGCCCCGCCAGTCAGCCCGCGCCCGTCAGCTTCTTGGCGTTGGCGATGAACTTGGCCTTTTCGTCCGGCTTGTCGATATGGTCGGCCAGGGCCTGCAGCAGTGTGTTGAACGTGAGCTGGCGGGCCACTTCGCGGCGCACCAGGGTCTTGGCCAGCGGACCTAGGTACATGCCCAGGGCCTTCTCCAGCACGGCCTGCTGTTCGGCGTTGACGGCCAGCACTTTCATGGACTCGGAGCGGGCATCGGCCCGGACTTCGGAGCGTAGCTCAGAACGAAGCTCGGACCGCGGCTCCGAACGCAATTCGGACGGGCGGCTGACACCGCTGCGGGCAAAGCCCGAGGTGCCGCTGACCGGCACCGACAGCGGGCGGCTCAGCGAATGCGCACGCAAAAAGGCGTCGCGCGCCAGAGCGTCAGGGATGGACACGGCCAGCGCATCGCGCAGGCTCTGGGCATCGGTGGCGCGAGGCAAGGCCTTCTTCACCAGCACATGGGCCAAGGGGCCAATGGTGCGGGCCAAGGCGGTTTCAATCTCCAGCGCAGCGTCGGGCGTGATCAGCTCGGCCGGTGTCACGGTGCGCGTGGGTTCAAACGCAATGTCGGCCAGCGCACCCGGCTGGGCTGCCTGCACCGAGCGGTCTACCACTACATAAAGCTCGTGGATACGTTGGTGCTTGTCGGTATGCGGGCCCAGGTAGTTGAACAGGCTGGCCGCGTTGTCACTGATTTGCGAGATCACATCGTAATAGGCCCGTGACACCACGATGACGTTGGGCTTGGAGAAGTCCATGACCCGCTGCGCCACGTTGATACCGTCGCCCACCACATTCACGCGGTTGTTGATGTCCATCATCATGCGGATGGGCCCCAGGTGTAGGCCCACACGCATGGACAGCTTCTTGCCGTACTTCTGCACCAGCAGGTCGCGCATCAGCAGCGCCGACTGCAGCGCCTCTTCGGGGTCGCCCAAAAAGCAGATGGCCGCACCGTCACCCGTGTCGAGCATGATGCGCGAGGACTCCTTGACCCCCGCAATGGCCTTGCCGATGAGTTCGTTGAACAGCGCCTTGATATGTACCTGCTGGTCCAGCGAATAGGTCGAATACGACACCAGATCCATGAACATGATGGTGCCCAGCACGTTCTTGCGCATGGCCTCGGCATTGCTGACCGGCACCGACTGTGAATGGGCCACAAAAGCCAGCACGGAGTCGCTGGAATGGGCTGTGCCCACGGCCAGGCGCTGTGTGGCGCCGGCTTGCAGTTCGTGCGAACCGGCACGCTGCGCCTCTTGCAGCACCTTGCGGAAGGCGGCCACATTTTGCGGGCGCTGGGTCTCATCGGGCGTCAAGGCCCAGTCGATGGCGCGCAAGAGCGCATCGCCAAACACCTCGACATTGGCATGGCCATAGGCCTTGGGCATGTCGTCTACGCGCACGCGCGATGCGGCCTCCAGCGGCTTGCGGCCCGTGGTCATCCAGTACATCACCGCACCCAGCGAATACAGGTCGGTCCACGGCCCTTGGTTGCCCTTGCTGTGGTACTGCTCAAACGGAGCAAAGCCGGGGCTAACGATATTGGTCATATCCTGCCCGCCGGTCACACGGCGCGCGGCGCCAAAGTCCAGCAGCACCGGCGTGCCGTCGGCCCGCATGTAGATGTTGTCGGGTTTGATGTCGCGGTGCAGGAAGTTGAGCTTGTGCACGGCCTCCAGGCCGTCGAGCAGCGGGTAGACGATTTGCAGCAGGCTTTGCTGGCTCAGGCCCGGGTGGGCGGCCAGCCAGTGCTTCAGCGGGTCACCCGACTCGTACTCCATGACGATATAGGCCGTGCCGTGCTCCTTGAAGTACCGCAGCACCCGCACGATGTTGGGGTGGCGAAACGAGGCCAGGGCCCGCGCCTCGTCGATGAAGCGCTCCAGCCCCCATTCAAACTGGGGCGCGCTGTCGCTGGAGCGCATACGCACCGAATGGTCGGCACCGCGCACGGCCAGATCGGCCGGGAAATACTCCTTGATAGCGACCGGCAGTTGCAGATTGACGTCGTGCGCCAGATAGGTGATGCCGAAGCCGCCACCACCCAACACCTTCTCGATCTGGTACTCCAGAATGGTCTGCCCAGGCTGCAACGCCGCCATGTCGGAGGACGATCCGGCCTTTCGCTTGGGCGGCGGTGAACTGGGGTCTGGGGTTTGCGTCATTGGGTAGTGGCTCAGGCGTCGCGCTCGATCATCTGCATGGCCTTCTCGATGCTGCGGCGCAGGCGGTTGAACGAGCTGCCCAGGATGGCGACCTCGTCCTTGCCACCCTCGGCAAATTCGGGCACTTCAAAATTGCCCGTGCTCACCTGATCGGCCGCCAGCGACATGCGGCGGATGGGGCGGATGATGAACCAGCTCAGCATCACATTCAACACGATGAAGAACACGACGAACACCGCCGCCAGCGAGGCCATGAAGGTCTTCAGCGCGCGGTCGGCATTGGCAACCGGGATGTTCATGGGCACGGTCACCACCTGGGCGCCGATGATTTCGTTGTGCTTCCAGCCAAAGCCGTTGGCCTCGCCGTAGATCTTGATCATGGTCGCGGGCGCGGCCGAGGGCTCGCTGTGGCAGCGCAGGCAGGCTGGGTTGCTGATCTGTATGGGCTTGGAGATGTAGAGCAAGCGACCGGTGGCGCTGTCACGCTCGGAGATCAGTTCCTTGGTCTCGGGATTCTGGCGGAATTGCTGGACCAGGTCGCTTTCCCAGTCGGTGCTGCGGTCACGCGGGTTGGTGGGGTTCAGCGTGGCTTCTTTGTAGGCGTAGTCGCGGTATTTTTTCTGGATATGGGCCAGGGTTTCGGTGGCGGCGAAAGCGGGTACGGTCTGCGGCAAGAAGACCTCCTCCAGGCGCGGGTCCAGGTGCGGCTTGATCTGCTCCACGGTGTAGGAGCGCACGGCCAGCGCCGTGTCCATCATCAGCCGGGCATTGCGCAGCACTTCCTCGCGTGCGTTCTCCTGCAAGAGCTGGCGCGAGATGAAGCCGGCGGCCGCAAAACCAGCCAAGAACACCACGATAAGCACCAGATTAAATTTAAGACGCAATCCCATATGGCCTCCGAATAGTCGAGGCCATTATTGTTCAAAATCCAGAGCAAAAGACGACTGAAACAGGGCAATATTGCAGGCTAGGCCATTCACTGCGGCTGCGTGCGTGAAAGCACGCCGACCTGCTCCAGGAAGCGGCCTACATCCACTTCCCACACAGAACGTGCCCGCTGGAACAACAGATGGCCGTTCAATGGGCTGATCTGGTAGAACTTGAAATCGACATTCCCGCCGGCTGAGCGAAACACCTCGGCATACTTTTGCATGGAGGCGTCGGCATAAAAGCCATCACCCTGGGCATAGAGAAAGAGGCTGGGCGGTTTGTTGGAGGAAGCGCGGCCCGCCGCCTCGAACAGAGCAAGGTTGATGTCCACGGCGCCACAGTTGTCGTTCTTCCATCCACCAGAGAAGTTGATGGCACCAAGCGCCACCCCGGGGTGCTCAGCCGCATAGGCCAGCGACAAAATGCCACCGCGAGAATGGCCGGCCAGCACCAGCTTGTCTGGCGCGGCCCAGGGCTGCTGGCGCAGGTAACCCAAGGCGGCATCCAGCGCGGCGGAGGCATAGGCGATGCCCTGCTTGGCGGCTTCCACCGTGCAGGGCGAAGGCTCTTCTGCGTTGCGGCCTTCGGATTTGCCCCGGCCCCGGCGCATGGGGACGAGCAGCGCAACGCCCTTGGCACTGAGAAAGCCGCCCAGACCCGCGGCTTTTTCCGTGTAGTCCGCGGGGATGGGGCCACCGCTGGAGCCGTGGTTGAAAACGACCGTGGCAAAGGGGCCGTCTCCCGCCGGTTTGTACAGCGTGGCCTCCAGCTTGATCTCGTGTTGGCCAGAGGGGCTCGCCTCCTGCATCGGTATCCAGATGGTCTGGGCTGCACCCTGGGCGCAGGCCAGCCCCGAGACCAGCAGACCGGCAACACATGCCATGCGTGAAAAAAAGGCTAAGCCCATCGTGCTCCCTCAGCAGTCACTTCAACAAGAAGTGGCCACCGTTCGGAAGCCACCGCGTACCGCGACTTTATAGGATGCCCAAGGCCTGCTGCGCCCTCTGCTGTTTGCGCGCAGCCTGGGTGCTGCCACCATAGCCCCAATCGGAGGCGGGCAGTTCGCGCACAAGCACATAGCTGGCCTCTTCCAGCGGGCGGCCATGGCCCAGTTGTCGCTCCAGCTCGGCGTAGGCGGCGGCGATGAAGGCCTCTTTCTCAGCCGCTGTATTGGTGCCGGCGGTGATGGTGATTTCCAGCAAGGCCGTGGCCCGCTCCACATCGCGGCCGCCCACGTACCAGCGGGCGGCGGGCAGGTCGTCGATGACGACTGCCGTCACATCCGGCCGTTTGCCCAGGTGCTGGGCAGTCAATTGGGTTAGCGCATGGGCCAGAGCGCGGTAGTGCGCAGGGTTCAACAAAGGGGCTACTTGGAGTTGCAAGGTGGGCATGTTCAGACTCCTGATGAATGGTGACGGTGGGGATGGCGAGCGAGGTAGAAGAGGCGCTGCTGCATGGCCCGCAGTACACCGGCGGTTTGGCGGAAGACGGCTTGCCACAGGGCGGTGCTGGCCTCGCGGCGCAGTTGCTGGGCCCGGCGGCGCGCCTGCAAATGCAGATCGGCCCGTTGGGCGGCGCTGAGTTGGGTGGTGGGGTACATGGTGATGTCCTGGTTGGTTGCTATGGAACGAACTTTATTGATCATTCCAACATTGGGAAACGGCATAAATTCACTTATGGTTTTGCGTTTTTTGCAAAACCAACCCACAATGCCGCCATGCAAATCCAACTAGACGACGTCGCCCTCTTCGCCCGCATTGCCGAACTGGGCACCCTGTCCGCCGCCGCCCGCGAGCGCAATGTGCCGGTCAGCCAGGTGACCCGCGCCCTGGCCCGGCTGGAGGCGGCCTGCGGCGTGCGCCTGCTGCACCGCACCACCCACGGCCTGAGCCTGACCGACGAGGGCGATACTTTTCTGGGCTACGGCCGTCGCTTGCTGGACACCACGGCCGAGCTGGACAGCGAGCTCACCGGCAAGCTCAGCGGCCCCAGCGGCTGGGTGCGCGTCACGGCCAGCCCGCTGATGGCCGAGTGCATGATCGCGCCCAGCCTGAACGGCCTGTACCAGCGCTACCCCCATCTGCACCTGGACATCAGCGCGGACGACCGCATCGCCGACATGGCGCGCGACGGCTTTGACATCGCGCTGCGCAGCGGCAACCCCCAAAGCGAGACCGTGGTGGCCCGCCAGATCGGCTTCTTTGGCCGCACGGTGTGTGCGTCACCCGACTACCTGCGCACCTATGGCACGCCCAGCCACCCGCGCGACTTGGAAAACCACCGCCTGCTAAGCAATAGCGCCAGCCCGACGCTGAACCGTTGGGCCTGGACCGATCCGCAGGAAAGAGACGCCAAAGGCCCAGCCGAATGGCAGATCAACGGCCATACGCGGGCCGACAACACCGCCTTCCTGGTCAGCCTGGCACTGCAGGGCGTGGGCATAGCACGCATCCACGACCTGTCCGCCCTGCCCTTGATTCGCCAAGGCCGACTGGTGCCCATCCTGCAGGAATACTTCGTCAGCCCCCGCATCCCCATCTATGCCGTGATCCTGCAAGAGCGGCACCGTCTGCCCAAGATACGGGCCTGCATTGACTACTGGGCGGAGTGGATGGCTCAGGAAGCAGGTGGGTAGCCCCTCAAAATACCTTATTTGGGTTTGTTTCGGATGGCTTCCAGTAAAATCAGCCACTAGCCCTCGTCGGATATAGACAGTACGCTACAACATCTATAGCATTCTGCAGCAGAAAAATCCTACCCATAGAACGCCTCGCGCCAGCGCCAGCCCAGGGTGTGAAACCTAGCCTGCCTCCAGACACCTATCGGGTTCTGCCATGGCCTGGGCGATGTTGCCACCGCCAAGCCGGTGCGCCTTGACGATCAGGTGGTCGATCATCGCGCCGGCAATGTCGATACCCGATGCGTGCTGCTGGTCGGCAAAGTAGCAGGGGAAGTTCAGCTCCGCCAAAACCAGCTCATGGTTTTCGTTTTCGAGGATGTCGACACCGCCAAACTCCACACGCATCAACCGGGCCGCCTTCAAGGCCATCTGCACGGCCTGCGGCGGCGCGGTAACGGCACCCAAGGAACCGCAGCCCGCGCTGTTGGTGCGGAAGTCGCCGGGGCCGCTGTAGCGGGCCTCGGTGGCAATGACCTGGTCGCCCACCACGATCAGGCGGTAGGCCACCACGTGCTCGAAATACGCCATGACCTGGGGCGCGTCGCCAATGTGGTCCAAGAGGGAAAACAGTGCCGCCTGGCTATCCACCCGCATCACCCCGTTACCGCCCTCGTGTCCGCCGGCTTTGACAATGAGTGGAAATTCGCCCAGCGGAGCAAGCTGGCGCAGCAGGGTTGCCCGGTCGCGCGAGACAGCGTGCACGGTGCGCGGCATGGCAATGCCGTTCTTTTGGAACAAGATGCCCTGGTACAGGCATTCAAAGTGCGGCTGCTCATAGAAGGCGGCCACGCCGGGGTGCCACAGCAGCTTCTCCAGCCGATCGGATGGCGCATCGGTCGCGGCGCGGTACAGCAGATCGCCCCAGGCCGGCCCGCTGCCGGGCTCGCAGCAATAGGTCTGGGGAGACACCAGAACCATCTCGATGCCGCGCGCCGCGCAGGCTTTTGCCAGCACCGCGTTGGTGGCCTCCAGCCAAGGTTGGCTGATGCAGAAGAATCGCATGGTCAACCCTAGCTAGGCCTGGCCGCGGGACGCCAGATGGGCCAGGGCCAATTGGCGTTTGGCATCGCTCGGGGAGGGTTCGGCTTGCACCTTTTGATCCAGGCTACCCTTGTTGGGCAATGGGGCCTTGCTCAACTGCTCCTGGCTCTTGTCCGATCCTGGTTGCTTTTGCGCAGACTCCATCGATTTGCCCGAACCGGGGTTCTTGGCCGACATCTCCTGGGAGCGGTTTGCCCCGGGCGCCTTCTTGCTGGACTCCATGGACTTGCCGGACAGGTCATTCTTGCCCGCTTGTTCTTGCGCCCGCATCCAGCCCGGCGATTTGGCATCGGCCTCCGCAGACTTTCCGGCGAGCGGGTTGTTGATGGTGGCTGAAGCAGGCGCAACCCGGTCCTTGTCGGCCGCGCTCGCGCCCTGCGCGGGTGGGGTCTGCGCATGCGCTGCGGTGCAGCCGATCACGGAGGCGAGCAAGGACGTGCCGAGCACGCGCAAGGGGGTTGATGAGGGGGCTGATGGTGTGGTTGTCGAGGGCTTGTGAAGCATGGTGTGTCTCCTGTGCAGGTGATGGTCGTCTACTTGCCGGTGGCGTCCCGGTTGCCGGGGTCTACCAGGGCTCCCTTCACGCCCACCGGCGTGGCCTTGATGACAGGGCCGTTGTTGCCAGAATTGGGGCCGACGTCGGGGTTTTTGACCGTCACGTCCACTTGCAGTGGCGTGCTGGATTTGCAATTGCCGTGCGGTGTCACCTTGGCCGAATAGGTCTTCATGCTTTCATACGACAGCATCGTATAAGTCTGGTAGGCATAGTCGATGGTGAATGGCAGGCTGCCCTCCCTGTCGTTCGCGCTGCCGTCTCCATACGCAATCGTCACCTTGCAAAAGCCGGCGCCGCCCAGTTTGAATTGCACCGTTTTCTTCACGTCCACGGTATTGGGGGTCGCAGCCAGCGTGCTCAGCATTCCGGGGGGCGGCGCCATGCTGATAGGTCGTTGGATCACACCCACAGGAGCCTGGTTGGCGCCGCCGGCCGCGGGTTGTGCGGCATGGGCGTTGCCCATGGCAGCGCACAGGGTGGCGCATGCAGCGGCAAGGTGCAGCAGGGTGGTGGTGGCTTTCTGGGTGTTCATAGGCTTGCTCCTGGTCAGATGCTGTTGTGTGGGGTGCTTGGATCAAATGCCTTGCTGAGTCGGGCTGCGCAGGGGATCGGTTCAACGCGGAGTGCGAAGGCCTTGGCGCAATCGGTACTCAGACCCAACCATCTTTCCAAGATGCGTGCCAGCCACAGAACCCAATGAAATCAAGGACTTAGGTGCAAACGCGGGCAGCCCCAAGTCGGCGTTTGCCGACACCCGGCACCGCCTTCGCCAAAATCCCAATGAAATCAAGGGCTTGTGCTGTCCGTCACGACCGACATCTGCACGGCGCCAGCACCTTGTTGCAAGCTGCCGCTACAAGGGCGCGTGCATATCCACCTGGCGCAGGATGACACGGCTGGTGGTGTCTTGCACACCCGCCTTTTCGCGCAGCGCCTCCATCAGCCGCACCAGGTCTGCCTGGTCGCGGCAGGCTACGCGCAGCATGTAGTCGTAGGAGCCGGTCATCAGCGTGGCCTCCTGGATGCCGGGGATGGCGGCGATGGCCTCTTCAAAGCGTGCGGCCGAGGTTTCGCGCGCCATCTTCACATCTACCAGCGCCTGCAAGGGCAGGCCCAAGGCAGCCAAATCCACCTTGGCGCAAAAGGCCTGCAGCACCTGGCTTTGCACCAAGCGGCGCACCCGCTCGGCCACGCTATTGGCGCTGAGGTGCACCTTTTCGCCCAGCTCGCGGTAGCTCAAGCGGGCGTCGCGTCGCAGCAGATCGACGATATCTCTGTCAATTTTATCAATGGCCGATTTTTCCAATGTCATATTGATAAATCATAGCAACTAAACGCGGAAAAATAGGTAGCTCGCTCCCTACAATGCCACTGGAAAAACATACCCATGAAAGGTGCATCCGCCATGCCTTATCCGTTGTATCCCTTAAGCGCCTGCGCCGTCCTGGTGGCGCTGCTGTGCAGTTCCGCCGCTGCGTTGGCCCAGACTGCGCCCCCTGCGTCCACGGCGCCGGCCACACAGCCGGCCGCCAGCAGCGCCCCGACGCGCCCCGACATGCCAATAGACGCCGCGCTGCGCGCCCAGGTCATCGCCGCGCTGGCACCCAAGATGCACGCCAGCTACGTATTCCCGGATGTGGCACAGAAGATGGTGGCGGCAGTGCTCGCGCATGACAAACGCGGTGCATACAACAACGACACCACCGCCAACGCCTTCTGCGACCGTCTGACCGCGCATCTGCAGGAAGTCAGCCACGACAAGCACGTCCGCGTGCGCCTCTTTTCCGACACCCTGCCCGAGGACGTTCCGCTCGCCGAGCAGGCCACGACCAAGCCCAGCGCCGCCGAGCGTGAAAAAGAGCTGGCCACGGCCCGGTTGTTCAATTTCGGCGTGGAGAAGTTCGAGCGCCTGCCCGCCAACATCGCTTACCTGGCGCTGAACGGCTTCGCGGACATTGCCTACAGCGGCGAGGCGCTGGCCGCGGCGATGACGCTGGTGGCCGACAGCGAGGCGTTGATCATCGACCTGCGCGCCAACCGGGGTGGCGACCCGGCCACGGTGGCCTTGGTCACCAGCTACCTGTTTGACGCGGGCGAGCCCGTGCACCTGAACGACCTGTACTACCGCTGGAGCGGCCAGACCCAGCAGTACTGGACGCATGCCTGGGTGCCCGGCAAGCGTTTCGGTGCCAGCAAACCGGTTTACGTGCTGACCAGCGAGCGCACCTTCTCGGCGGGCGAGGAGTTCACCAACAACCTCAAGGTGCTCAAGCGCGCCACCATCGTGGGCGCCACCACCGGCGGTGGTGCCAACCCCGGCGGCGTGTTCAAGCTGGCCGACCGCGTGGGCATCTTCATCCCCACCGGGCGCGCCATCAATCCCGTCACCAAGACCAACTGGGAAGGCACGGGCGTCACCCCCGACGTGGCTGTGCCCCCGGATCAGGCCCTGCTGACCGCGCAGGTCATGGCCATGCAGCCCGTGGCAGCCAAGCAGACCGACCCCTGGCGCAAGGAAGCCGCCGCCAAGATACTGGCCGATCTGCAGGCCAAGCTGGATGCGATGAAGGCGCCGGTGCAAAAGTAACACTGGGCGCGGCGGTGGCCCGGTGAAGGGGCCGGGGGTTAACGAAGCCCAAAAAATACCCTTTTTGGGGTTTTATGAGAAGCTTGCGAGGGCTAATTCACGTTAGCCCTCGTGGAATATACGTACACCGCTATCGAATTGGTAGTATTTAGCGAACCACCGTCTGTAAGATGGGTTAGTGGTAATCATCTTCGCGTTGATGGCGGATGGCACCAATGATGACGGTGTGGCTGTCGACAATTTCAAACAACGCCACATAGCCCGTGCTGCCAAACGGAATCACCAGCTCGCGCAGAAAGGGATTATTGGCGGCCTTGCGGCAGGCAAACGGCGAGGTTTCCAGAAAGGCTAGGCCATCCTTGATCGCCTGCAGCGCCCCGTCGGGTATGTCCAGGTCTCCCGCAGCGCTGTCCAGCTCGCGTTGGATGGCAAAGTCAAACAGCTGCTCCAGGTCAACGGCAGCCTCTTGGCTGAACACAACGGCGTATGTCATCCACCCCGCTGGGCTTTGATCCGCTTGGCAGCGGCCAGCTTCGCTTCCAACTGGCCAACGACCGCAGCAGCAGGAATCCCGCCGCCATCCCGCTGGGTCGCTTCGATAGCGGCAAGTCCACGGCGGACGAACTCTGCCTGGTTCTTGCGCTTGGCGACCGTCGCACGAACCGCGCTCTCGACAAATTGCGACAGCGATTCACCTTGCTCAAGCACGCCCTCCAGTTCGGTCCTGAAATCGGGTGCTACACGGATGGGGGGAAGTGTGGCTGTTTTCATGGATTTATTGTATTGCAAGTGCGATGCAAATATCTCCAATACGCGGAGACAATGCCGCCTGCCCAAGATACGAGCGTGTATTGACATAAGAAAAAATCCACCTAGCCCCCGTCAAATCTACGCATACCGCTACCAATACCATAGCACCTCGACATAGACTCACCCGCCCTGCGCCACCTGGTTCTGCAGCAGCGCCCGGTTCAGCAGCACGATGCGGCGGTAGTCCACCCGCAGGGCGCCCTGCTCTTCCCAGATCTTGAGCTGGCGGTTCACGCTCTGGCGCGACACGCCCAGCATGAAGGCCAGATCCTCCTGCGACACGCCCAATGCGCTGGCCTGGCCGGCGTTGGCAGCATCCGCACGCGCATCCAGCGTCAGCAGGCGGTGGGCCAGGCGCACGGGCAGCGGCATCAGGATGGCGTCGTCTATCCACACCAGCGCATGGCGCAGGCGCTGGCAGACCAGCTTGGTGAAGGCCATGTGGACCTCGGGCCGGGTGGCGATGAGGTGGTGGAAATCGCTGGCGGCTACCACGGCCATATCGGTGGTCTCCACCGCATAGGTGTCGTAGACGCGCTCCTGCCCCACCAACAGCGACACCTCGCCAAACCAGTGGCCGGCCTCCAGCATGGCGATCACTGCCTCGCGCCCGTTGGCCGCCACCACGCTGACACGCAGGGCGCCGCGCACCACGCCAAACAGCGCGTCGGGTGACGAGCCCTTGAGGAACAGCGAGTCGCCCGGCGCCAGCGTACGGCGGTGGGCGACTTCCAGCAGTTGGTCTTGCACACCCTGGGGCAGACGCAGGTGGTCGCTGGGGTCATCAGGCGGTGTTTGGCTGGCTTGCAGATGGCTCATGCCCACAGCATACGCAGACACCGCCAAGGGTTTACACGGGGTGGCAATTGCCAACAGTGGACAGTCTGCGCGCGCCGTCTCCGGGACAGTACAGCCACTGGTGCACTGCCCAGCCCCGATTCCAAATAACCGACGAAGGAACCCAGACCATGACCGCCACCACAGCCACCACACCGCAACAAGCCCGCCGCGAAAAAATCGTGCTCGACCACTTTGCCGACGAAACCCGGCAAGATTTTGACGCCGTGCTCAGCACCTTCCCCCACCCGCACTACGAACTGATCCCCACCGGCGAGGTGCACGACGGCAACGACACCGTACGCGGCTACTACGCCGAGACGCGCAAGGCCTTTCCCGACCAGCGCCACGAGATCATCCAGTTGCGCCATGCGGCCGATTCCGTCATCGTGGAATTCTGGCTGCTGGGCACGCACAAGGGGCCGCTGAAGAACCTGCCCCCAACCGGCAACACCTTCCGCACCCGCATGGTTGCGCTGTTCATCTTCGACAGCGCAGAAAACCTGGTTTGCGAGCGCGTCTACTTCGACTCGCTGACGATGATCAAACAACTGCTGGTCGGCGTACCACCCCAGGCACTGCCGGCCATCGTGGGTGGATTGCTGGGCGGGCAAACAGCAGCACAGCCAACACCCGAAGCCCAGGCGGCCTGAAGCATGAACGCGGCTGCCCACCCGGCGCTGGGCTTTTTGCCCATCACCGACTTTGACGGTGCCCGTGCGGCGCCCTACCCCCAAGACCGGCTGCGCGCGCTGCGCCGCCAGGGCCAGCAATTCCACGAACGTCTGCTGGATGAGCCGGTGGTGCGCTTTGCCCGCAGCTTCAACCTGCTGCGCATCCCCTACCCGGCCTGGTTTGCGTTCACCGGTGTGTATTCGCAGCAGCTACTCAAGCCGCACATGGTGCATTTGCTGGCCCGCGTGGTCGTCATCCAGTTTGACGACTTTGCCGGCCAGCTGCGCACGCTGCTGTTCACCCCTGCAGACTTTGAGACGGGCAGCGAGACGCCCTATTTCAAGCGCCTGAGCGACCAGACGCCGAAGTTCCTTCACAACACCATTGCCCCGGTCTACGGCACGGTGCTGCAGGCGCTGGCGCAGTGCGGCATAGCGCCGGAGCACGTGGACTACATCAGCTACGACCACCTGCACACGCAAAACCTGCGGCGCTGGCTGGGCAATGCCAGCACACCCGGCCTGCTGCCCAATGCCAAACTGCTGGTGCACCAGCAGGAGATGGCCAGCGTGCAGGGTCTGCTACCGAGCCAGGCCGACTGGTACTGCCCGCAGGGCATGGACGGCGTGGCGCCCAGCCGTGTCATCCCCTTTGCCGGCAGCATCCAGCTGGGGCCTGGCCTGGCCCTGGTGCACACGCCCGGCCACACCGAGGGCAACCATTCGCTGGTCTACCGCACGCCGGACGGCATACGCGTCAGCAGCGAAAACGGTGTGTCGGCCGACAGCTGGTCGCCCGAGCAATCGCGCCACAACGGCATACGCCGTTATGCCAGGGCGACCGGGTCCGAGGTCGTATTGAACGGCAACACGCAGGAAAGCAGTGTGGACCAGTACCTGTCCATGGTGCTGGAAAAAACCATTGCCGGCACCTCTGCCACCCACGGCTTCAGCAACGTCGTGCCATCGGCCGAATGCACGCCCTACTGGCTGTTCCCCGGCGCGCCCAGCAGCCTGCTGTGGGGCGAGACCGCCTTTGGAACCGCATCTGGCACACCCACGCCCCGCTGAACGAGGACATCACAACCATGAAAACATCCTCCATCACCGCCCAGGCCACCGCCGCGGCGGACGACGCGTTATTCCGCAAGATCACCTGGCGCCTGGTTCCGCTGCTGTTTGCCTGCTACGTCTTCAACTACCTGGACCGCACCAATGTGGGCTACGCGCAGCTGCAGATGAAAGGCCAGCTGGGCTTCTCGGACGCCGTGTTTGGCCTAGGCGCGGGCATCTTCTTCATCGGCTATGCGCTGTTCGAGGTGCCCAGCAATTTGTGGCTGGCCCGCATTGGTGTGCGCACCACGCTGCTGCGCATCATGGGCCTGTGGGGCCTGGCCTCGGCGTCGATGGTGTTTGTCAGCACGCCCACGCAGTTCTATGTGGTGCGCTTTCTGATCGGCGTGTTCGAGGCCGGCTTTGCGCCGGGTGTGCTGTTCTACCTGACGCTGTGGTTTCCATCGCAACGGCGGGCCCAGGTGACGGCCCTGTTCTTCATGGGCTACAGCGCGGCGCCCATCGTGGCCGGGCCAGTGGCGGGCTTGACGATGACTTACCTGGACGGCTTCTTGTCACTCAAAGGTTGGCAATGGCTGTTCTTGGTAGAGGGCTTGCCCAGCGTGGGCTTGGGGTTGGCGGCCTACTACTGGCTGGCCAATGCGCCGGCGCAGGCCGCCTGGCTCAACGATGCCGAGAAGGCACGTGTACAGCAGTTGCTGCAGGCCGAGCAACAGGCCAATGGCACGGGCCTGACTGAGACGTCGGGCAGCGCGCTGCGCGATGGCCGGGTCTGGCTGCTGGGTTTCATGTCCTTCCTCGTGATACTGGGCATCTACGCGCTGTCGTTCTGGCAGCCCACGTTGATGCAGTCCATGGGGCTCTCGGTGATGGAGATCGGCATCTACTCGGTGATTCCAGCCGCACTGGGCATCATGGCCACCATCATCGTCGGCCACCATTCGGACAACAGCGGAGAGCGGCGCTGGCACTTTGCGGCCAGTGCGGTGGCCGGGGCCATAGGCCTGTCGCTGACGCCCTTGTTCATGCGGGACGTAGGGCTGGCGCTGGCCTGCCTGTCGCTGGCGGCAGCGGGCATCTCCAGCGCCTTTGCCATTCTGTGGGCAGTGCCGGGGCAGTTTTTGTCCAGGAGCGCCGCGGCAGCCGGCATTGCACTGATCACCACGATGGGCGGCTGCGCAGGCGTGGTGGCACCAGCCGTGGTGGGCTACATCAAGACAGCCACCGGCGGCTTCACGCTGAGCCTGTATCTGCTGAGCGGCGCCCTGGTGCTGTCTGGGCTGCTGATGCTCTTGGCCTTGCCCAAGAGCGCCCTGGGCCGCCACGTGCCGCGGGAGTGGGTGTGACCGCAAGCGCTGCAGCCCCCCGCACCGTGCTGGTCACCGGTGCGGCCTCTGGCATTGGCCGGGCCACCACCGAGCACCTGCTGGCACAGGGCTACCAGGTGTGGGGCGGCGTGCTGCTGGACCAAGAGGCCGTACAACTGCAAGCCGCACTGGGGCCTGGTTTTACGCCCGTGCTGATGGACGTGCGCGACGTGAAGAGCCTGGCCGATGCCGCCACACAACTGGGGCAGGCATTGGGCACGCAGCGCCTGGCCGGACTGCTGAACTGCGCCGGCATCATCACCAATGGCCCGCTGGCGGACCTGAGCGCCAGCATCTTCAGCGACGTGCTGGCGGTCAATCTGGTGGGCTTGCATGCCTGCACACAGGCCTTTCTTCCACTGCTGGGCAGCGATCCTGAGCGCCAGGGACCGCCCGGGCGCATCATCAACATCAGTTCCGCCAGTGGACGGCGCACCATGCCGTTTACCGGCGCCTACTCGGCCAGCAAGTTTGGCGTCGAGGCTCTGTCCACAGCCATGCGCATGGAGTTCAAGCCGCTGGGTATCGACGTGGTCGTCATCGCGCCCGGGCTGGTGCACACGCCGATGGCAGCCCACATCCACCGCGATTTGCAAAAACCGCCGTCTCTGCCCCTGTACCAGGAGCCGCTGCGGCGGTTCCTGGCGCTGAGCCAGGAAGCCACGCGCACGGGCGTGCCGCTGGAGCGTGTGGTGCACACCATCACCCATGCCTTGCAACACCCCCAGCCCAAAGCCCGCTATGCCTTGCACCACAGCTTCTGGCGCGATGCGGTGCTGATGCAGGCCTTGCCAGTGCGGTTGCGCGATGCGATAGTGGCCCGCACGCTGGCGCTGCAGGCCCCGCGCCAGGCCTTGCCGGAGTCTGTGAATCCATGAAGGTGTTTTCCACCGCGTTGCTGGTCTGCGCCCTGCTCGGCGACACGGCCCATGCCGAGGGCACCGGCGTGCGAATCACCCTCATCAAGACAGCCGAGGCCCCCGTGCGCGAGGCCATGCTGGTGGCCGGCGGCGACTGGTCCAACCTGCTGATGCTGAACCATGTGGCGGTGCTGGTCGAGCATCCGCTGCATCCGGCCAAGCGCCTGATGTTCGATGCCGGACTGAGTGCCACCGTGGAGGCCGAGCGCCAAGCCAATCTGAACTGGTTGTTTCGCCAATGGCCGCTGCTGGGCTACCAGAACCTGCGGCCTGCCGCCCGGCAATTGCCTGCAGCCTTGCGACCGCAGGCCATCGTGCTGTCCCACATCCATTGGGACCACGCCAGTGGCATTGCCGACTTCCCGGAGGCCGAGGTCTGGGTGGCCCCCGCCGAACGCGCATTCGCCACACAGGCCCGGCCGCCGGCTGTGTTCCCTACCCAGGTGCGGGAGCAGGCGGCGCACTGGAAAGACATTGCATTCAGTCCCCGGCCAATGTGCGGCTTTGCGCACAGCCATGATGTGTATGGTGACCGCAGCGCCGTGTTGATCGCCATGCCCGGCCACACGCCGGGATCGGTGGGCCTGATGGTTACTACCGGCAGGGGCCGCAAGCTGCTGTTTGTGGGTGATACGGTGTGGCTCAAGCGCGCGGTCGACGCACAGTTGGCCAAGCCACTGGTCTCGCGCAACGCGGACGAAGCGCCAGCGCAGGTTGGGGAGCAGATCGAGCGGCTGGCGGCCTGTGTGCGCGCCGAACCGGCGGTGGAGATCGTGCCAGCCCATGACGCCGCGGTGCAGGACCAGTTGGGCTATTTTCCGGTGTGGGTGGACTAGCGGCTGCGCTGCCCCTTTGACGCAGGACCGGCTTGGGCCTATGCTGGATGCTCACCAAGCGCAGGGGGAACACGTGGGTATGCACAGGCTCGTCATGGGCATTGCCATAGGCCTGTTGGCCGGCGCCAGCAGTGTGGCCCAGGCTCAGCAGGTCATGCGCGTGGGTACGCTGGAGGGCGCCAGGGGTTTCGAGCCGGCCATCGCAGCGGTCTACAAAGAGATGGGCATACAGGTGGAGTTTGTGCTGCTGCCGCCCGAGCGCTCACTCAAGAGCGTGGAAAACGGCATCATCGATGCAGATTTGGCCCGGGTGGTAGGCGGCACGGCCGGTTACCAGAACGTCGTAGAGACCAAGGAACCGCTGCTGGAACTGCAGTTGCTGGCCGTGGTCCGCCAAGACTTCAAAGTCAATAAACTGAAACCAGCCGACCTGAAGACTTATAGGCTGGGCCTGTACCGCGGCACCAAGATCGCCGAAGGCCTGGTCGCCAGGCTGGGCCTGGAGGCCGCCGCCGCAAACTCCACCGTGCAGATGTACCAGATGCTGGCCTTGGGGCGCTTTGACGTGGCGCTGGTTACGTCGGCCACGCCGTTGTCCGGGTTTCCCGAGTTCGCGGGCACGCTCAAGACTCTGGATCAACCCCTGGCTGCATCCCAATTGGTGCATGTGCTGAACAAGAAGTGGGTAGCCTATGTGCCCAGGATCGATGCAACCGTCAAAACCATGAAGGCCGACGGACGTTGGGCTAAGCTGACTGCGGGTCTGTAGGCCCGGTCGCCAGGTCAGGCAGATGCCAAGCTGCTGGCATGCAGGCAAATGGCCGCAGCGGCAGCCACATTGAGCGACTCCTCACCACCGGGCTGGGCGATGCGTGCGTGCAGGGCGGCCTGCGCCATCAGCTCAGCACCTACGCCCTGGCCTTCGTGGCCAAAGGCCCAGGCGCAGGCATTGGGCAGGCGTAGCGCGTGGATGAAGTCCCCTTGGTGGGAACTGGTGACGACGATGGGCACTTGCAGGGCCTGCAGATCGTGCAGCTCCAGACCTTCCACCAGGTGCAGCCCAAAGTGGGCACCCATGCCGGCGCGCAGCACCTTGGGCGACCACAGGGCGGCACTGCCCTTGAGCGCCAGCACTTGCCGGAAACCGAAAGCACCGGCGCTGCGCAGGATGGAGCCGACGTTGCCGGCATCCTGCACGCGGTCCAGTATCACGCTTGCCGCGGCGGGCAGAACAGCGGCTTCGGCCGGCAGGTCTAGCACAAAGCCAACGCCGGCGGGCGACTCCAGACCACTCAGCTCCCGAAAGAGTGGCGTCGGAATTACTATACTTTTGATAGCTGCCTGCGCATAGTTTACGGGGGCTAGCGACCAGTACTCTTCAGTGAACACCGCCACGGCAGGCTTCAACCCCCGTTGCAGCGCGGCGCTGCACAGGTGGTCGCCCTCGACCCAGAAGCGCCCGGCCTTGCGGTAGGCGGTGTTGTCCTGGGCGACCTTGCGCAGCTCCTTGAGCAGCGGGTTCTCGCGTGAGGTGATGGGTGTGGGCTGGCTCACAACGGGGCCTTCAGGCACACGCCAGCACCTTGGCGACCGGGCTGAAGGTCTTGCGGTGCTCCGGGCAGGCGCCATGGGCCTGCAGGGCTTGCAGGTGCTCGGCCGTGCCGTAGCCCTTGTGGCCGGCAAAGCCGTAATGCGGGTACTGGGCATCCAGTTCGGCGCACCAGCGGTCACGCGTGACCTTGGCCAGGATGGAGGCGGCAGAGATAGCCGCCACCTTGCTGTCACCCTTGACAATGGCCTCAGCCCGCATGCTCAGCACCGGCAGGCGGTTGCCATCCACCAGCACCAGCACGGGCTTGAGGCGCAGGCCTTCGACCGCCCTGCGCATGGCCAGCATCGTGGCCTGCAGGATATTGATCTGGTCGATCTCGTCAACGCTGGCCTGGGCGATGGAACAGCACAGGGCCTTAGCGCGGATTTCGTCAAACAGTTGCTCGCGCCGGCGTGCGGTCAGCACCTTGGAGTCGGCCAAGCCCTCGATCGGGTTGCGCTCGTCCAGTATCACGGCGGCGGCCACCACGGGTCCGGCCAATGGGCCGCGCCCGGCCTCGTCCACGCCGGCCATCAGGCCCGGTGTGTCCCACGCGAGCGCAACCTGCTCAGCGTGCAAGAATTTTTTCGATCGCATCGGTTGCCAAAGTAGAGGTGTCGCGCTGCAGGGTTTGGTGCAGCGTTAGGAAACGGTGTTGTAAAGCCTGGATTTTCGCAGGCTCGCGGTCCATGGCGTCAAACCACTGCAGCATGGCGTCACTCAGGGCTTGCGGGGTAGCCTGGTCCTGCAACAGCTCCGGCACCACAAACTCACCGCTCAGGATATTGGGCAACCCCACCCAGGGCTGCAGTTGCTTGCGCTTCATCAGCTTCCACGACAGCCAGTGCATGTTGTAGGCGATGACCATGGGCCGCTTGAACAGCGCGGCTTCCAGCGTAGCCGTGCCGCTGGCGATCAGCGTGGCGTCGCAGGCCGCCAGCACCGTGTGCGACTGCCCAGCCACGATCTGGATGCGGCCCGCCATGCCGGCCTCGGCCGCCAGTGCTTCAATACGTGCGCGCAGTGTAGGCACGGCAGGCACTACAAATTGCATAGCAGGATGCGCTTGCTGCATGAGGGCTGCAGCCTGAAAGAACCTAAGGGCCAGGTACTCGACCTCCGACTTGCGGCTGCCCGGCAGTATGGCCACCACGCGGGACTCCTGCGCCAGACCCAGCTTCTGGCGGGCCGCTGCACGGTCTGGCTCCAGCGGGATTACATTGGCCAGCGGATGGCCTACATAGGTGGCGGCAATGCCATGCTGGGCCAGTAGCTCCGGCTCGAACGGGAAGATGCACAGCACATGGTCGGCGGCGCGGCGTATCTTCTCCACCCGCTCGGCGCGCCAGGCCCAGATCGACGGGCAGACGAAGTGCACGGTGGGCACGCCTTGGGCCTTCAGCGCCGCTTCCAGGCCCAGGTTGAAATCCGGCGCGTCTACGCCGATGAATACGCCGGGACGTTCTTGCAGCAGGCGCTCGCGCAGTTGCTTGCGGATGCGCAGCAGCCCGGCCACACGCTTGAAGACTTCGATGCTGTAACCGTGCACGGCCAAACGCTCGCTGGGCCAGTGGGCCTGGAAGCCGCGATGGATCATCTGCGGGCCGCCGATGCCGCTGGACTGCAGATCGGGCCAGCGGGCGCGCAAGCCGTCCAGCACCAAGCCGGCGAGCAAGTCGCCGGAAGCCTCGCCGGCCACCATGGCTACTTGCGGGGCTGGCATGGTCAACGCGCGATGCCGCTGGCGGACGTGGCCAGGAAATCGTCCATGAGTGCCACGTCTGCGGCAGCCTCGGGTGTGGATGCCGCCAGGGCCTGGATAGCCGTGCGCGCTTCGTCCAGGGTTTTGCCCTGGCGGTAAATCAATTTGTGCATTTCGCGGATGGCGGCAATGCGCTCGGCCGAGAAATCGCGGCGGCGCAGGCCGACCAGGTTCACCGCGCGCACGGCCAGCGGATTGCCATCCACCACCATGAAGGGCGGCACATCCTTGCCCACATGGCTGGCGAATCCGACCATGGCATGGGCGCCAATGCGCATGCGCTGCAGCACGCCGGTCAGGCCGCCTACCGTGGCCCAGTCGCCCACATGCACATGGCCCGCCAGTGTGGTGTTGTTGGCCATGGTGATCTGGTTGCCCAGCTGGCAGTCGTGTGCGATGTGCACGTAGGCCATGATCCAGTTGTCGTTGCCGATACTGGTCACAAAGGCATCACCGGGGGAGCCGATGTTGAAAGTGCAGAACTCGCGGATGGTGTTGCGGTCGCCAATGCGCAGTTCACAGGGCTCACCACCGTATTTCTTGTCTTGCGGTATGGCACCCAGCGAGTTGAACTGGAAGATGCGGTTGTCGCAGCCAATCGTCGTATGGCCCTCAATGACGCAGTGCGGCCCCACCGTGGTGCCGGCACCGATGCGCACGTGCGGCCCGATGATGCTGTAGGGGCCTACGGTGACGCTGCTGTCCAGTTGGGCCGCAGGGTCGACGATGGCGGTGTGGTGGATGAAGCTCACAGCAGCTTGCCTTGCTTGCGGGTTCAGGCGATGTTGCGCACGGCGCAGGTGAGCTCGGCCTCGACTGCCAGCTCACCGTCCACCGTGGCACGGGTCTTGAACTTGAAGATGCCGGCCTTCATGCGCAGCAATTCCGCTTCCAGTATCAGCTGGTCGCCAGGCTCCACCGGGCGCTTGAAGCGGGCACCGTCAATGCCGGCGAAGTAGTAGATCATGTTGGCATCGGGTTCGACGTCCAGCGCGTCAAAGGACAGCAGGGCCGCGGCCTGGGCCAGGGCTTCGAGCATCAGCACCCCAGGCATCACTGGGCGGTGCGGGAAGTGTCCCTCAAAGAAGGGCTCGTTCATCGTGACGTTTTTCAAAGCCTTGATGGTTTTACCCTTGTCCAGCTCCAACACGCGATCAACCAGCAGGAACGGGTAGCGGTGCGGGAGTTTTTTGAGAATTTGGTGGATGTCCATCATTTTTTTGTCTCTTTTTCCAAAATTTTTATGCGATCGCGCAGGCTGTGCAATTGCTTCAAGGCGGCGGCATTGCGCTCCCAGGTTGCGTTGTCATCCAGCGGAAAGATGCCAGTGTAGTGGCCTGGCTTCAGGATCGATTTGGTGACCAGGGTTGCGGCGGAAATATTGACGTTGGCAGCCAGCGTCAAATGGCCCAGGATGATGGCACCACCACCCACCGTGCAATGCTCGCCAATGGTGGCACTGCCTGCCACCCCCACACAGCCGGCCATGGCCGTGTTGCGCCCCACGCGCACGTTGTGGCCGATCTGGATCAGGTTGTCGAGCTTGACGCCGTCTTCAATCACCGTGTCTTGCAAGGCACCGCGGTCTATGCAGGTGTTGGCACCGATTTCCACATCATTGCCGATGACGACGGCGCCCAGCTGTTCAATCTTTTCCCAGGCGTCGCCGTTGGGGGCAAAGCCAAATCCGTCCGCACCGATGACCACGCCAGAGTGCAGGATACAGCGTGCGCCGATCACGCAATCCTCGCTTACCGTCACGCGGGACTTGAGCACGGTGTCGGCACCGATGCGTGCACCCCGCTCCACGACACACAAGGGGCCAATGGAAGCCGATGGGTGGACGTGGGCCTCGGGGTCGATGACCGCACTGGGGTGGATTGCTGCGGCAGCAACTGGAGCACGCACGCGCTTCCATAGCTGGGTCAGCCTCGCGAAGTACAGGTAGGGGTTATCGGTGACGATGCAAGCGCCGCGCGACCGCGCGGCCTCTTGCATGGCCGGCGCCACAATCACGCAGGCGGCCTGAGAAGCCAGCAACTGCTGCTGGTAACGCGGATTGCTCAGAAAACTTAAGTGCTGTGGCGTCGCTGTTTCCAGCGGAGCCAAGCCGGTGATCTCGACGGACGCATCACCATGCAATTCGCCGCCCAGTGCGGCGACGATGGAAGCCAGATCAAGCTTCATACTACCCCGGCCCCGGTTGCCCGGGTCTTATTTAGAACCCGAGTTGAGGATCTTGAGGACCTTGTCGGTGATGTCATGTTTGGTGTTCACATAAACCACTTCTTGAACCACGACATCGTACTTCTCGGAATCTGCGACTTGTTTGACTGCCTTGGTCGCCCGGTCAAGCACCTGTTGCAATTCCTCGTTGCGGCGGCCATTCAAGTCTTCCTGGAATTCGCGCTGGCGGCGCTGCAGGTCACGGCTCATCTCCGCGCCCTCTTTTTGCCGAGCCGCACGCTGGCTTTCACTCAGCGTAGGTGCGTCGCGCTCAAACTTCTCGCCAAACGCCTTGAATGCAGCCTGCTGGTCAACCAATTCCTTTTGGCGTTTGGAAAACTCTTGCTCCAATTTGGACTGTGCCGTCTTGGCAGGCGTGGACTCAGTGGTGATGCGCTGCGTATTGACGTAGCCAACCTTGAAGTCTTGCGCGGTAGCACAGGTGGCACTGACCGCCAGCAGCGCTGAAAGCAACCAGCGCAGTTTAAAAGTATTCATTAGAAAGAGCTTCCGATCTGGAATTGCAGTCTTTGGATTCTATCGCCTTCGAATTGTTTGACGGGATTGGCATAGGCGAGCCGCAGTGGGCCTACCGGTGATATCCAACTCAGGCCAACGCCAACCGAGGCGCGCATGTCGCCGAGTTGGATGTTCTCGTCCGGGCCATAGATGCCACCGGCATCCGCAAAGGCGTATACGCGCAAGGTTCTGTCTTTGCCGCCACCCGGCAGAGGGGACAACAACTCGGCATTGAAGTTGATTTTCTTGGTACCCCCGGTTGCCGTCAGACCCAGGGCCCGTTGCGTAGCCGTCGTCAAACTGCCCTGCTCGAAACCGCGCACGGTCCCCAGACCACCCGAATAGAAGTTCTTGAAAATCGGGTAAGTGCCTTCACCGGTGGCTGAGCCGACTGAGAGTTCCGCATTCAGCGCGGCCGTGATCTTGTTGGTGACCGGGATGTACTGCTGGTAGCCCGCTGTTCCACGGATGTATTTCAACTCACCCGCGATAGACCACTCGGCCGAGGTCCGAATGACCTTGCCCACGGTTGGCACCAAGGCGCTGTCGCGGGTGTCGCGCCCCCAACCCACGGTGAGCGGCACCGCATAGCTGGTAAAGCCGAATTTATTGGCAAAGTCCTGGTACACAACGGGCAACAGATTGCCGGTGACGATAGTGGTCTGGTCTATGCCCAGGCCGAAGTACACGGTGTCGTATTCAGTGAAGGGCACACCAAAGCGAATGCTGCCGCCCGTGGTTTCGATGGCGTAGCTATCGATGTCCACATAGGGCTTGGAATTGCGTTGGTACACGTCGATGGTGCGGGACACGCCATCCTCGGTGAAGTAGGGGTTGGTGGTGTTGAAAACCAGCGTGCGGTTCTGCTTGCTGGTGTTCACCTCGATACCCAGCGAATTGCCGGAACCAAAGGCATTGTCCTGCTTGAAACCAAAGGACACGCCCAGACCATCGGCGCTGGAAATACCTGCACCCAGGCTGATACTGCCGGTGGGTTTTTCCGTCACGGTGACGGTCAAATCCACTTGGTCAAAGGAGCCGGGGACTTCTGCCGTATCCATCGTGACTTCTTTGAAATAGCCCAAACGGTCGACGCGGTTGCGGGACTGCTTGATCTTTTCACCGTCGTACCACGAGGCCTCCAATTGCCGGAACTCGCGGCGGATGACTTCGTCACGGGTGCGGTCATTGCCCGCCACATTGACGCGGCGCACGTAGACGCGGCGCGAGGGGTCGACCTGCAAGGTGATTTCCACGCGGTTGGTCGCACGGTCGATGACGGTACGGGGTTCCACCCGCGAAAACGCGTAACCGAAATTGCCAAAGTAGTCGGTGAACGCCTTGGTGGTTTGTGTCACTTGGTCGGCGTTATAGGGCTGGCCGACCTGGATGCCAATCAGCGATTTGAACTCGGATTCCTTGCCAAGGAAATTGCCCAGCAGATTGACCTTGGACACGACAAATTGCTCGCCTTCGGTCACATTGATGGTGATGGCGATGTCTTGCTTGTTCGGAGAAATGGCAACTTGGGTGGAGTCAATTTTGAACTCCAGATAGCCGCGAGCCAGGTAGTAGGAGCGCAAGGCTTCCATGTCCGCCGTCAGCTTGTTGCGGGCATAACGGTCAGACTTGGTGTACCAGCTCAGCCAGCCACCGGTGTCCAGATCAAACAGGCCGCGTAGTGTGGATTCCGAAAAAGCCTTGTTGCCCACGATACGAATGTCGCTGATGCGGGCAGGCTCGCCCTCTTGCACCGAGAAGCTCAAGTTCACGCGGTTGCGGTCTACCGGCGTAACCGTGGTGATCACCTCGGACGCATACATGCTTCGGTTGATGTATTGGCGCTTGAGTTCTTGCTCGGCCTTGTCGACCAGCGCTTTGTCAAAAGGTCGGCCATCGCCCAAGCCGATCTGCAGCAGAGCCTTCTTCAAAACGTCCTTGTCGAACTCCTTCGTACCCACAAAATCGATATCCGCAATGGTGGGGCGCTCTTCGACAATCACCACCAGCACGCCGTCATTGACGTCGATGCGCACGTCCTTGAACAGCCCCAGGCCAAACAAGGCCTTGATCGAGGCCGCGGCCTTGTCATCGCTGTAAGTGTCGCCCACACGCACCGGCAGGGACGCGAAAATCGTCCCGGCTTCGGCCCGCTGCAGGCCTTCCACGCGGATGTCTTTCACGGTGAAGGGCTCTACTGCCCATGCGTTTTGCAGAAAAAGAAGCGAAACGGCTACCGCAGACGCGCGGCGTAGAAAAGTACGATTGAATTGCATGTTCACCAATTTAAGTATTCCGGAAATTTGAGCTTGGCTTCGGTTGGTCACCGAAACAAACGCGTCACATCGTTAACAACGGCGACGGACATCATCATCAGCAAGACCACCAACCCCAACTTTTGCAAGCGCTCGGTCCACAGTTGCGACACCGGCTTGCCGGAAAGTGCCTCCCAAAGATAATACATCAGGTGCCCCCCATCGAGGACGGGCACCGGCAGCAGATTGAGAACGCCCAAACTGACGCTCAATAGGGCCAAAAAGACGAGAAACTGTGTAAAGCCCATGGCAGCCGATTTGCCCGCATAGTCGGCAATCGCGATGGGGCCACTGACATTGCTGAGCGACGCTTGCCCAATCACGATCTGCCCCATGACCCGCAATGTCAGGGTCGATGTTTCCCACGTGCGGGCCAGTGCCTGCTGCACTCCCTCCAGCAATCCGTAGCGCACCATGGCCGTTGCAGGTGGTGCGGCAATCGCGGCGCCGATGCGACCAATGGGCTTGCCCTTGTCTTGCTCCAGCTTGGGCGTCACCAGGATATTGAGGCGAGCACCGTTGCGTTCAACCAACCAAGACTGTTGGCGCGGCGCTCCATGGGCGGCTGAGGCACGGATCAGTTCATACAGCTGAAGGCTATCGACAATGGTAGCTTCATCCACACGCAACACCGCATCACCGACCCGCAACTCCGCCTGCGCTGCCGCGCCATTGGGGACCAGATTGCCAATGCGCGCCTGGGACAAAGGCGCTATGGCGCCGATGGCTTGGAACAACTTGGCATCTGCGCTGCTGGCGTCCACGCCAGCCAAGGGCAGCAGCACGGCACGGGGGCTGCTTTTCTGCGTTGCGGTGAACTCCAACTGCAAATTGCGGTGCTCTATGGCCGCGCGGGCCAGCCACCAACGAAAGCCTTCGAATGAAGCGATGTCTTCGAGTGCCTCGCCTTCGAAACCCGCACGTTGGATGTGCTCACCACCTGCAAAGCCCGCGACCGCCATCACGGAATCCTGGGGCGGCCTGCCAACAATGGCCTGCGCCATCTCTACGCCTGTCCAGTTGACGCTGGAGTAAAGGACTACTGCAAGCACCAGATTGGCGAGGGGACCAGCCAGAATGATGGCGGCCTTGCTGCGCAGGGGCTGGGTGTTGAAAGCCTGTGCGCGTTCGTGTAGCGCCACTTCACCCTCGCGCTCGTCCAGCATCCGAACATACCCGCCCAGGGGCAAGGCTCCCACGATGAATTCCGTGCCCGTGGTTGGCGAAGTCCACCCCCAAAGACGGGGACCAAACCCTATGGAGAATCGAATGACCTTGACGCCGCACAAACGTGCAACGGAAAAGTGTCCGAACTCATGCACAGCCACCAAAACAACGATGGCGACGATGAAAGCGAGAAAGGACATAGTGGCAAGGTTCGCCGGACTCAGGCCGGCAATTGCGCGATCACCCGCTCGGCAGCATGCCGAGATTGCAGATCCAGTGCCAACAAGTCATCCAATGAGGCCGGAGCTGTCGGAGTCACCGCCTCCAATGTATGCAGGTTGACGTGGTGGATTTGGTCAAAGCGGATTTTGCGATCCAGAAAGGCGGCCACGGCTACTTCGTTTGCGGCGTTCAAAACCGCAGTACTGCCTGCCGGCCCCTTCAACACTTGCCATGCAAGGTCCAGCCCCGGATACCGCTTTTTGTGGTCAACGGATTCGAAGGTCTCAAAGCTCAGGCCGACCATATTGGAAAAATCCAATGCAGCAGCGCCCGACGTGACACGCTCCGGCCAAGACAGGCCATAGGCAATGGGTCCGCGCATGTCTGGTGTGCCCAATTGGGCAACGACCGAATTGTCGACATACTGCACCATGGAATGGATCACACTTTGCGGGTGGATCACAACCTGAATCTGATCGGGCGCCACACCGAACAGGAACTTGGCCTCGATGACTTCCAGCGCCTTGTTCATCATCGTGGCGGAGTCCACCGATATCTTGCGCCCCATGACCCAATTGGGATGGGCGCAGGCTTCTTCGGGCGTCACACTGCGCAGCGTCAACGGATCGCGGGTGCGGAACGGCCCGCCCGAGGCAGTCAAGATGATCTTGTCAATGCGGGCAGCCCAGTCGCGCGGATCGGGCGGCAGAGATTGGAATACAGCAGAGTGCTCACTGTCGATTGGCAGCAAGGTGGCGCCACCTGCCGCGACCGTATCCATGAAAAGCTGGCCACCGACCACCAGCGCCTCTTTGTTCGCCAATAGAAGACGCTTGCCAGCCCGCGCTGCAGCGAGGCAAGAAGCCAATCCGGCGGCCCCGACAATGGCCGCCATCACCGCATCGGCCGTTTCGTGCGACGCGACCATGGTAATGGCATCACTCCCCCACAGTACCTTGGTAGTCGCCAAACCCTCGGCGGCGCAACGGTCCTGCAGTTGCTTGCCATGGGCTTCACTGGCCATGACTGCGAAGGCAGGCTTGTGCCGCACGCATTGCGCCAGCATCACATCGACACTGGTCGAGGCCGTCAGGGCAAACACTTCGAACCGCTCCGGGTGCCGTTCGATGACATCCAGCGTATTGGCGCCGATGGAGCCGGTAGACCCCAAGACAACGACTCTGCTTTTTTCAGACTTCATAAACTTGCGAACATCATCGCCAGTGGCAGTATCGGCAACAGAGCATCTACGCGGTCCAGCACGCCGCCGTGGCCAGGCAACAAGCCGCTGCTGTCCTTGATGCCGGCGCTGCGCTTGAACAAGGACTCCACCAAATCCCCCACGATGCTCATCGTGGCCAAGAACAAGAGGGCCAGCACCATGAATGCGAGACCAACCGTACCCAGTCGTGTGTAGAGGCTTCCAGCTCCCAACGACAGCGTTGTGTCGCAATAGCGCCAGACCAGGGCAAACACGATCACGCCCAGCATGCCACCGCAGGCACCTTCCCAAGTCTTGCCAGGGCTGATGGAAGGCGCCAGCTTGCGAGTGAAGAAGCGGCCGCCCAAGGCCCTGCCGGCGAAGTAGGCGAAGATATCAGCGGCCCATACCAATACCAGCACCGAAAACAAAAAATTGATGCCCATGATGCGCGCCTGCACCACGGCCATCCACGCGATCCACAGCGCAAGCACGCCGCCCACCAAACGCAAAAGGCGCGGCACGCCAGCCCACACACCGACACCGCGGTACAAAAGCCAGGCTCCGAGAATGACCCAAGCGCCGCCTGCCACGATCCACAATGTTTTCAGAGGGGTGTACAGGAGCCCGCCGTACCAGGATGCCAGACAGGCTGCGGCACAGAGGCCGCCCACAACCAACGAGGCCGCGGACCCTATCTGGTTCATACGAGCCCATTCCCACGCGGCGGCGGCGATCAACACGACCGTGACCGCAGCGAAAGCTTGTGGCATGGGGTAGAAAACGGCGGGCAACAAGATGGCCAGCATCAGCAGCGCAGTGATGACTCTTTGCTTCAGCATGGCTTGTCCTTTCAGGCAGTCGTGGCTGAATTGCCGGAGATCTGTTCCGAGGTCTTGCCGAAACGACGTTCGCGCGACGCGTAGGCCGACAAGGCAGCATCCAGGGCAGCCTCGTCAAAGTCTGGCCATAAGGCATCGCTGAAGTACAGCTCAGAATAGGCGGCCTGCCACAGCAAGAAATTGCTCAAACGCTTCTCGTTGCCGGTTCGGATCACAAGGTCGGGGTCCGCACAGTGCGCCATGGACAACGCAGCAGACAGGGACGCTTCGGTGATCGGAGTTCCTTCTGCAGCCAAGCGCGCTGCAGCCGATGCAATGTCCCAGCGGCCACCATAGTTGAAGCAGACATTGAGAGACAGCACCGAATTGCCAGCGGTTGCCGCTTCGGCCTGCTCCAGGCCGGCTTTGACACGAGCCGACAGCCCCTCACGAGCCCCCACAAAGCGTAAACGTACGCCGTCGCGCTGCAGCTTGGGGACCTCCCGAGATATGGCTAGAGCCAAAATGTCCATCAGGCCGGAGACTTCTTCTGCAGGGCGATTCCAGTTTTCCGAAGAGAAAGCGAAAACCGTCAGCGTCTCAATCTTGCGACTCGGGCAGGCGCTGACGATGCGTTTAAGCGCGTCCACCCCCTGCTTGTGACCCGCGATGCGCGGCATGAAACGCTTGGATGCCCATCGCCCATTCCCGTCCATCACGATGGCAATATGGCGTGGCACGCTAAGCTGTTCAGCCATACGGATGGGGGCAATCGTTTACATCACCATGGGGTTTAAACCGCCATGATGTCGTTTTCTTTGGATGTCACCAGACGGTCTACTTCGGCAATGTGCCGGTCCGTCAGCTTCTGGATTTCTGCCTCGGATCGCTTTTGGTCATCCTCGGATGCCAGCTTGTCTTTGACCAGTTTCTTCACAGCTTCATTGGCATCGCGTCGCAGGTTGCGCACGGCGATTTTGGCGTTCTCGCCTTCACCACGAACAACTTTGGTCAGCTCACGGCGGCGCTCTTCGGTCATCATGGGCATGGGCACGCGAATCAGGTCGCCCATGCTGGAGGGGTTCAGGCCCAGGTCGCTTTCGCGAATGGCCTTCTCAATCTTGGCGCCCATGCCCTTTTCCCAAGGTTGAACACCAATGGTGCGGGCATCCAGCAAAGAGAGGTTGGCAACTTGGCTAATGGGCAGCATGGAACCGTAATAGTCCACCTGCACAGTATCCAGCAACGCAGGATTCGCGCGGCCAGTACGAATTTTTGTCAGGTTGTTCTTCAGTGCAGCGATGGACTGGTCCATCTTGCCATCTAGCGTTTTTTTGATTTCGTCAATTGCCATAGTTCATCCTCAGATCGTCAAACCCACTGCAAAGTTCAAAAAACCATCAGACATGTACCAAAGTGCCCTCGTCCTCACCCATCACGACACGCTCCAGGGCACCATGCTTGAATATCGAGAACACCTTGATGGGGAGCTTCTGATCACGGCACAGTGCAAAGGCTGCCGCATCCATGATCCCCAGGTTCTGCGACATAGCATCGTTGAAGGTTAGCTTGGAATAACGGGTAGCCGTGGGGTCCTTTTTGGGATCGGCCGTGTACACGCCATCGACCTTGGTTGCCTTGAGCACGATCTGGGCGCCTATTTCCGCGCCTCGCAGTGCTGCTGCGGTATCAGTGGTAAAAAAAGGATTGCCAGTGCCTGCGGCAAAGATGACAACTTTGCCCTCTTCCAGATATTGCAAGGCCTTGGGGCGCACATAGGGCTCAACAACTTGTTCAATCCCGATGGCCGACATCACGCGGGCCACCAAGCCCGCCTTGTTCATGGTGTCACCCAAAGCCAAGGCATTCATCACCGTGGCCAGCATGCCCATGTAGTCAGCCGTGGCCCGATCCATACCGACCGAGCCGCCAGCAATGCCACGAAAAATATTACCGCCGCCGATCACGACGGCGACCTCGACACCCAATCGCGTCACATCCGCGATTTCATCAACCATGCGCACAATCGTGTCGCGGTTAATGCCAAACTGGTCATCACCCATCAAGGCCTCGCCCGACAACTTCAGCAGTATGCGTTTGTAAGCAGGCTTTTCTTGGCTCATGGGTGACTCCGGTATTCGCGAATGGACAGATGGGGGCGGTCAGCAGCCGATTAAGCTGCTTGCTTCGCAGCCGCGACTTGCGCAGCCACTTCAGCGGCGAAGTCATCCACCTTCTTCTCAATGCCCTCACCCACCACGTACATGGTAAACGCCTTGACATTGGTGGAGGCGGCCTTGAGCATTTGCTCAACAGTCAGCTTGTCATTCTTGACAAAAGTCTGGTTGAACAGAGAAACTTCCTTCAGGTACTTCTGCACGCCACCTTCGATGCGCTTGGCAACGATCTCGGCAGACTGCACGGGCTTGCCGGCGGCGGTGGCAACAGCCGCATCTTCAGCAGCTTTGGCCGCAGCAACCGAGCGCTCGCGATCCACCAACTCGGCAGGCACATCGTTGCTGGTCAGCGCCACAGGCTTCATGGCGGCAATGTGCATTGCCACGTCTTTGGCTGCAACTGCATCACCTTCAAACTCGACCATCACGCCAATGCGGGTACCGTGCAGGTAGGACGCCAGTTGCGCACCGCTAGCAAAGCGCTTGAAGCGGCGGAAAGACATGTTTTCACCGATCTTGCCGATCAGGCCTTTGCGCACATCTTCCAGTGTGGGGCCGAAGCCATCTTGCTCGTAAGCCAGTGCACCCAGTGCCGCAACATCAGCGGGGTTGTGCTTGGCAATCAAGGCGGCAGCCGCGTTGGCCATTCCGAGGAAGCTGTCATTCTTGGTCACGAAGTCGGTTTCGCAGTTGACTTCGAGCAGAGCGCCTACGTTGCCTTCCATGCAACTCACGACCACGCCTTCGGCTGTGATGCGGGATGCAGCCTTACCGGCCTTGGTGCCCAGCTTCACACGCAACAGCTCTTCCGCCTTGACCATATCGCCTTCAGCTTCGGTCAATGCCCTCTTGCACTCCATCATGGGGGCATCGGTTTTTCCACGCAGTTCAGCAACCATGCTTGCGGTAATAGCAGCCATTTTGTTTCTCCGTAATCAATTCAATAGTTTAATAAAGGGCTAAAAAAAAGGGGCAACGAAGCCCCCCTTTTTCAGGCGGGACGACTTCAGGCCGAAGCGTCGCTCACTTCAACGAATTCGTCGCCGCTCTCAGCGGAAACAGCCTTGACCACATCGTCAACGGCGTTGGCACGGCCTTCCAAAATGGCGTCGGCGATACCACGGGCGTACAAAGTCACGGCCTTGGAAGAGTCGTCATTGCCGGGGATCACGTAGTCGATACCTTCAGGCGAATGGTTGGAGTCCACGACACCGATCAGAGGAATGCCCAGCTTGCGCGCTTCAGCGATGGCAATCTTGTGATAGCCAACGTCGATGACGAAAATTGCGTCCGGCAAGGAAGCCATATCCTGGATACCGCCGATGTCTTTTTCCAGCTTTTGCAGTTCGCGAGCAAACATCAGCTGCTCTTTCTTGCTCATGCTGTCCAGGCCAGTTTCTTGCTGAGCCTTCATTTCCTTCAAACGCTTGATGGAGGTCTTGACCGTCTTGAAATTGGTCAACATACCGCCCAACCAACGCTGGTCCACAAAGGGGACGCCAGCGCGCTGTGCTTCTTCTGCCACGATTTCGCGGGCTTGGCGCTTGGTACCGACCATCAAAATGGTGCCACGCTTGGCCGACAGTTGGCGCACAAATTTGGCGGCCTCCTGGAACATCGGCAGCGACTTTTCCAGGTTGATAATGTGAATCTTGTTGCGATGGCCGAAGATAAACGGGGCCATCTTGGGGTTCCAGAAGCGGGTTTGGTGTCCAAAGTGGACGCCGGCTTCCAGCATTTCGCGCATAGTTACGGACATAAATTACTCCAAAGGTTAGGTCTAAGACCCAGCCCACTGATCACCCAAACGAATAACAGAGAAGCTATCCGAACGGGCAACACCTTGATGGGGCGGGATCTGCGATTTGCCCGCCAACGGTACTAACACCATCAGCAAAGCCAGTCGAGTATAACATGCCGGTAAGTTTGCATCCACCCTTGTCCGACTCCAATCTCTGTAAAGCTCCGTTAACAATGTGTCTGAACGAAGCTCAAAACGTCCACCAGGCCACTGGTGTGCTTGTTAGACTGGGGCCAGATTTTTTGCGCAGGAAGGAGTCACCATGAAGGTCAGATTTTGGGGTGTCCGTGGATCCATCGCCTCGCCAGGCCCCAAAACGGTGCGTTATGGTGGCAACACGACCTGCATAGAAATCCGCACCGACAACAACGAACTCATTGTTTTGGATGCCGGGACCGGGATTTTTCCCTTGTCGCAGACCCTATTAGCCGAACTTCCTGTCACCGCGAATGTACTGATCACCCATTCCCATTGGGACCATATCCAGGGTTTGCCCTTCTTCATACCGAACTTCATCCCCGGCAATACATTGCGCCTACATGGTGGCTTTGACCCCGTGTCCGGCAAAGGCATTGAGCAGGTGATGTCCGTGCAACTGCAGTACAGCTTCTTCCCCGTTCGGGAGGCGGAAATGAAGGCCCGTATTGAATATGTCACCCTGACCCCCGGTGAGTCGCACCAAATCGGCTCCGCAACGATCACGCCCTGCATGCTCAATCATCCGGTCATTGACTTTGGCTACCGAATCGAAAGCAATGGCAAATCGGTTTTTTTTACCGGTGACCACGAACCACCGTACAACATTTACCAGCCCGGGGACGAGGGCTACGACGAATACCAGCAGTTTGTGGATGACAAGAACGCAACCATCTTGGATGCCATTCGGGGCGTGGACGTATTCATTGCCGATTGCTCTTATACCGACGCGGAGTACCCTTCCAAAGTGGGCTGGGGGCATGGCACTTTCAGCTCCAGCATCGCCACAGCCAAACAGGCCAATGCCAAAGTGCTGTTTTGCACACACCACGAGCCTACCCGCAGTGACGACGCACTGGAGGAGGCCTTCCAAGACGCACTCAAGACCAACGTTGCAATCACGGATGGAATGGACATTCGCTTGGCGCGCGAGGGAGAGACCTACGAATTCTGAGTGCATACTGGGGGCTCTTGGCGCAGGAACCACCAACAAAGCCCCGCTGTTTACCAGCGCCCAATCGCGCGCCATCGAGGCGGCCTGCGCGCAAGACTTGCCACCCCATGCATTGATGCGACGGGCTGGACTTGCGGTTGCACAGTTGGCGATGGCAGTTGCACCCCATGCCAGAACCATATGGATCGCCTGTGGCCCCGGAAACAACGGAGGCGATGGTATCGAGGCAGCCCTGCACCTCAAGCTGTGGGGAAAAAATCCCATTCTTACTTGCTTAGATAGCGCCAACCAGCCACCCCAGGATGCCGCCATTGCAAGACAGAATGCTGCGGAGGCAGGATTGCATTTCGCCACCGATATTCCCCAAGACTACGATTTGTGTATCGATGCTTTGTTTGGTATCGGCAGAATCCGCCCCTGGTCAAAGCAATGTGCGCAGTGGATTGAGCGCATGAATGGAGGCCAAGTTCCGGTGCTGGCCGTCGACATGCCGTCCGGCTTGGATGCAGACACTGGAGCGGCCCCAACACTCCATGTAAGAGCAAGCCATACGCTGAGCCTGTTGACACTGAAACCGGGTTTGTTCACGGCGGACGGGCGTGCAGCCTGCGGCGAGATATGGCTCAACAGGCTTGGGGCAACCGATTCCAGTGGCGCTTGCGCCCAACTGAATGCCGAACCCCACGCTCCGGCACGGGCGCACAACACCCACAAAGGCAGCTACGGCGACGTCGGCGTGGTCGGAGGATGCAGCGGCATGCATGGGGCCGCCCTATTGGCTGCACGGGCGGCTTTGCAAGGAGGTGCCGGCCGCGTGTATGTCGGGCTGTTGGATTCAGCCGCAGCGCAATTGGACATTTGCCAAACGGAATTGATGTTCCGCACACCAACAGCGCTGGTCTGCGAAAACATGACCATCGTCGCCGGATGTGGTGGTGGCGATGCCATCACCGCGCATCTGGCAAGACTCATCGGCCAGGCAGCCCAATTAGTTCTGGACGCCGATGCGCTGAATGCCATCGCCAGAGACGATACCCTGCAACATCTACTGCGTACAAGAGCGCCGCACAGCACGGTCCTCACGCCACACCCCTTGGAGGCCGCCCGCTTGCTGAAATGTAGCAGCGCAGAAGTCCAGGCCAATCGGCTGGTCGCCGCCCAGACCTTGGCAGACCAATTGAACTGCACCCTGGTACTGAAAGGCTCCGGCACCGTCATAGCCGCACCAAGCGTTTTGCCAAGCATCAACCCCACCGGAAATCCTCGGCTCGCCACGGCTGGCAGTGGTGATGTCTTGGCTGGACTGATTGGCGCAAAACTGGCAGTTGGCGCAGACGCCTTTTATAGCGCCTGCGCATCCGTCTACCGACATGGGCAAATCGCGGATACATGGACGTCCAGGAACACCCTGACTGCCCAAACCTTAGCCCTCTCCCTATAGCGCAACCTCAGTTGGGGGTCACCGCCAAGTGGCTCACGACCATCAACGGCGCTTACGAGGAGCCTTCTTGTTGGAGACAGCCCCCTTGCCAGTGGACTTGGATGTCTTGGAGGATTTGCCAACAGCACGTTTACGCGGTTCGTCCATAAAACTTGCGGTGCGCATTTGGCCCACCACTTCCGACCGATCGCTCTTGGTCGCACGGGTCTTTGCCTTAGCTTCTCGCCCCGCACCTTTGTCCGCCAACGCGCGGGATACCAGAGCATCGCCATCCTGTATCAAGCGGAAGTCGATTTTTCGGCCGTCCAGGTCTACGCGGCTGACTTGGATGCGCACCCGTGTGCCGATAGCGTAGCGCGTTCCAGTGCGCTCACCGCGCAGTTCCTGGCGGGCTTCATCAAAGCGGAAGTACTCGCCACCCAACTCGGTGATATGCACCAAACCTTCGACGTACATGGCGTCCAAGGTGACGAATACACCAAACGTGGTGGCGGCAGTGACTACACCACCATATTCCTCGCCCAAGTGCTCCTTCATGTATTTGCACTTGAGCCAGGCTTCTACATCGCGGCTCGCTTCATCGGCCCGGCGTTCATTGGCACTGCAATGCAAGCCCGCGGCTATCCAAGCCATGCTCTCGGCATTGGTCTTCTTGGGCGGCTGACTGGCTTGAGCACCCCGAGACGCCACGCCTTTTTCCAACCGGCGCGCAAGCTTGGCATGCGCCTCTCCTGGCGTGGGCAGAGCCGGCAGTTGGTAACGCGTCTTGGCCAAAATGGATTTGATGACTCTATGGACCAACAAATCCGGGTAGCGGCGGATAGGACTCGTGAAATGGGTATAGGCGCCATAGGCCAGACCAAAATGCCCGCTATTGGTCGGCGTGTAAATGGCCTGCTGCATGGAGCGCAACAGCATGGAGTGGATCTGCTGCGCATCTGGCCTGTCCTTGGTCGCTTCCGCAATAGCCTGAAACTCGCCAGGCGCAGGATCGTCACTGATCGTCATGCCAATGCCGGTGACCTTCAGATAGTTCTGCAGGATCTCCCGCTTCTCGGGCGTGGGCCCTTCGTGCACGCGGAACAAACCGGGGTGTTTGCTTTGGGCAATAAAGTCTGCGCTGCACACATTGGCGGCCAGCATCGCCTCTTCAATGACACGGTGCGCCACATTGCGCGTACGGGGCACGATCTTCTCGATGCGCCCGTTTTCATCGCACACGATCTGAGTCTCCGTCGTTTCAAAATCAACCGCTCCACGCTTTTGCCGAGACTTGAGCAACGCCTGGTAAACGCCATGCAGATTGAGCAGATCCCCTACTCGCTCCTTGCGTTTCATGGCCTCTGGGCCACGGGTGTTACCCAAAATAGCAGCTACCTCGGTATACGTGAAGCGTGCATGGCTCCACATCACAGCAGGGTAGAACTGGTAGGCACTGACCTCGCCTTCGGCGCTGACAAACATGTCGCACACCATGCACAGGCGCTCCGCCTCAGGGTTTAACGAGCACAACCCATTGGACAGCTTCTCCGGCAACATGGGAATGACGCGCCGCGGGAAATAGACGCTGGTTGCACGGTCATAGGCATCCACGTCAATGGCAGATCCTGTCTCTACATAGTGACTGACATCCGCAATGGCCACCAACAGACGCCAACCCTTGGTCGCAGATTTGCCACGCCCTTTGCTAGTAGGCTCGCAGTACACAGCATCATCGAAGTCGCGCGCATCTTCACCGTCGATGGTCACCAACGGCACATCGGTCAGGTCAATGCGATCGACCTTGTCATGCGGGCGCACTTTGTCTGGCAAGGTGCGCGCCAGCGCAATGCAGGCCTCGGAAAATTCGTGGGGCACGCTGAACTTGCGCACCGCAATTTCAATCTCCATGCCCGGGTCATCCACTTCGCCCAGCACCTCCTTGATACGCCCCACTGGCTGCCCAAAGAGGGCCGGTGGTTCCACCAGTTCGACAACCACCACCTGCCCCGGCTTGGCCACACTGGTAGCCCCTTTTGGAATGAGCACATCGTGCCCATAGCGCTTGTCTTCTGGTGCGACCAACCAGACACCGCTCTCTTGCAACAGTCGACCAATGATGGGCTGGGTTGATCGCTCAAGAATTTCTACGACACGCCCCTCAGGCCTACCCTTGCGATCACTGCGCACGATGCGAACCTTGACGCGGTCCTTGTGCAAAACGGCGCGCATTTCATTCGGGGGTAAATAGATGTCTGGAGCCCCGTCATCACGGGACACAAATCCATGGCCATCGCGATGGCCTTGAACAATTCCTTCAACTTCATCAAGAAGTCCGCTGTTTTGGCTGAAATTTTTGATATACTTCTCTCTTTCCTGAAATGCCCAGATGGCGGAATTGGTAGACGCACTAGTTTCAGGTACTAGCGCTGAGAGGCGTGGAGGTTCGAGTCCTCTTCTGGGCACCAACTATAGCAATGTAGTTAATGAAAAGCCGCTGAATGTCAGCGGCTTTTTTTTGCCCGCGAGACAAAGGGCCGCAGCCCTGTGTCATATCGGCATGGCAACCAGATCGTGCCCTTGTGCAGCCACGATGCGTGCCTTCGTGAACTCTCCCACCTTCAATGTCTTACTGATTTTTTCGGGTGGCAACAAACGCACCACACCATCGATTTCGGGAGCATCGGCATAACTTCTGCCTACACCGCCCTTTTTACCCATGCCCGGCGCTGAATCCACAAGAATCTGCATGGTCGAGCCCACACGCTTCTGCAATTTGGCGATCGACACTTCCTCAGCTACTGCCATGAAGCGCGCGCGTCGTTCCTCACGAACCTCTGCCGGCAACATGCCCGGCAGCTCATTGGCAGTGGCTCCATTGACGGGGCTGTAGGCAAAGCAACCCGCGCGATCAATCTGCGCCTCTCGGATGAAATCCAGCAGATGCGAGAACTCCTCTTCGGTCTCGCCTGGGAAGCCCGCGATGAAGGTACTGCGCACCACGATCTCGGGACAGACTTCACGCCAGGCCTGCAGGCGTTCCAGATTTTTCTCGCCACTGGCGGGCCGCTTCATGCGGCGAAGCACATCGGGGTGGCTGTGCTGCAAAGGCACATCCAGATAGGGCAATACGCGCCCAGTCGCCATCAGCGGCACGATGTCGTTCACGCTAGGGTAGGGATACACATAGTGCAAGCGCACCCAGGCCCCATAGGGCTCAGCAATTTCGCCCAAGGTCTGCACCAACTCCAGCATCCGCGTCTTCACGGGCTTGCCATCCCAAAAACCTGTGCGGTACTTCACATCTACACCATAAGCTGAAGTGTCCTGGCTGATCACCAGCAATTCTTTGACGCCACCTTCGAACAAAGCACGGGCTTCGGTCAGCACATCGCCAATGGGGCGCGACACCAAATCACCCCGCATGGACGGGATGATGCAGAAGGTGCAGCGGTGGTTGCAGCCTTCGCTGATCTTCAGGTAGGCGTAGTGGCGCGGTGTCAACTTCACGCCTGCCACGCCAAAGGCATTGGGGATCAGATCGACAAACGGGTCATGGGGCTTGGGCAGGTTGAGGTGCACCGCATCCATGACCTCTTGTGTCGCATGGGGTCCGGTTACCGCCAACACCTTGGGGTGCATCTGACGCACCATGTTGTCGCCGTTATCGGCCGTCTTGGCGCCCAGGCACCCGGTGACGATGACGCGGCCATTCTCGGCCAGCGCCTCACCAATGGTGTCCAGGCTTTCCTTGACGGCGTCGTCGATGAAGCCGCAGGTGTTGACGATCACCAGATCGGCACCCTGGAAGGTCTTGGATGTTTGGTAGCCCTCGGCACTGAGCTGAGTCAGTATCAGTTCGGAGTCCGTCAAGGCCTTGGGACATCCTAGCGATACCATACCTATACGCGGGATTTTCTTTTCAATTACTTCAGTCATGGGGTGTAGTTTGACAGGTCT
>NZ_JBWKQD010000005.1:0-357118 GCF_059418585.1 Rhodoferax sp. GW821-FHT07G04 | reverse complement strand
CGGTGGGCGTTTTGCGCAGGTAAAGGAGGAGGCCGAAGGCCGGGGGACACGGAGCAAAACGCCCACCGCGCCCGCTCCGGCCCTTGCTCGCTACAAAAGTTAAAACTAAGGGTCTGCTCATTTGACCTTGGGCAACGCCACCCACTGCCCTTCAATGGAATGAATCGCAATCCGCTGGTCAAACACATTGACCAGGGCCTGGTGCGTAGCCGGATCGCTGCTGGCCCCGTGGTGCAACAGACGTCCATTCGCCATAACGACGACGCGGTCTGCATGCAGCGCCATCCCGATTTCATGCAACACGCTGACCACCGTATGCCCCTGCCCTACCAGGCTCTGCACCACCGCCAACCAATCGGCCTGATGCGGTGGGTCCAGGTTGGCCAAAGGTTCGTCCATCAGCAGCACTTTGGCCTGGACCGCCAGTGCGCGGGCCAGCAACACGCGTTGGCGCTCACCGCCGGAGAGCTGACCCAGCGAACGGAAGCGCCAATCCCAGGCCTGGGTAGCGCGCAAAGCTTGCTCGACCGCAGCTTCATCGGCGGCACTGGCGGGCGCCAGCCAGGCCTGGTGCGGCAGACGGCCGAGCATGGCCACATCCCACACCGTCAAGTCATCGGCCGAGGTTTCGTTTTGCCCCAACCATGCCATCTGCCTGGCACGCTCGCGCAGCGGTATGGCAGACAACGAGGTTCCCCACAACGACACGGTGCCCGTATGTGGCAAGACACCGGCCAAGGTCTTGAGCAAGGTGGACTTGCCCGCGCCGTTGGGGCCAACGATGCTGGTCCACTGCCCGGCTGCGATCTCCAGCGACAAGCCATGCAACACGACGGTCTTGCCCGGCCCACTGCCCATGGATGCGTGGATGGCATCGGCCTTCAGGGCTACCGCGCTCATGACGTGCTCCCCACTTTGGCCGGCCCGCGGTGCATCAGCCACAACAGGTAGCCGCCGCCCAGAACGGCGGTCAGCACGCCCACCGGTAGCTCCTGCGGCGCAATCAGCCAGCGGGCCAGTGTGTCGGCGGCCATCAGCAGCACGCCACCGACCAAACTTGCCAGCAGTATCAGCTGACCATGCGTGGTCTTGACAACGGAGCGCACCAGGTGCGGCGCAGCCAGGCCTACAAAGGCGATCAAACCCGTCTGTGCCACGGCGGTGCCAGTGGCCAGCGCCAGCACGGCCACCAGGGCTGCGCGCATGGGTGCCACGGCCAAGCCCAGGCTTTGCGCGGTGGCATCGCCCAGGCTCAAGCCATCCAGCACGCGGGCCAGCAGCCAGGCGGCGACGATGGTGACGGCCCAGACCACCAGCATCATGCTCACCGACACCCAGCCCACAAAGGCGGTAGAGCCCAGCATAAAGGCCTGCATGGCCTGCAGTGAGTCGGGTGACAGCAGCAGCACCAGATGCGTCATGGCGCCCAGCACCACGCCCACCACAACACCGGCCAGCAACAGCCGCAGCGTGTGGCCCACGCCGCGCGACAGCACCAACGTCAGCAACACAGCCAGCACGGCGCCAACAAAGGCCGCACCGGTCAGCCCCAGGCGCACCAGCAGGCTGCTGGAGAACACGCTAACGACCAGGCCACCGTTCATCATGTTGCCACCGCCCAGCATGCCGGCTGCGCCGCCCATAGCGGCCAGCGCCAGGGCCACGCCCAATGAAGCGCCCGAGGCGCTGCCCAGCAAATACGGATCAGCCAAGGGGTTGCGAAACAGCCCCTGCGCCACCGCACCGGCCAGCCCCAACAAGGCACCGGCAGCCCAGGCACCCAATGTGCGCGGCAGGCGGATCTCCCAGACGATTTGCTTGGCCATGGCCGTGCGCTCGGGGTCTTGCGCCGGATCGAGCAAGGGCTGCAGCAGGTTCTCAAAACCCACGCTGCCCACGCAGATGCCCAAGGCGGTGAGCGCCAATGCGCCGACCACCGCACACCACAGCATCCAGCGGATGCGCGCCTGCTTCATGGCTTGGTTTTCTCTGCGGTCACAGCCGCCGTTTTGGGGGTTTTGTCCACCAGACATTTGGCCATCAGACGCGCGCCTTCGGCCATGCGGGGCCCGGGGCGCACCAGCACGTTGGCGTCTTCGGACGCGAAGATGCACAGGCGCTGTTCGCGCAGCGCGCGGATGCTTTGCCAGCCCGGGCGCTGCTGCAAGCCGTCGGCGCTGCGCTGGCCAATCATGATGAGATCGGGGTTGGCCCGGACTATGTACTCCGGGTTGAGCTTGGGGAACGGCCCCAGCTTGGCGGGCACAATATTCTTGGCACCCAGGCGGGTCAATGTCTCGCCAATGAAGGACGACTCCCCTGCCGCATACGGTCCCTGGTTGACCTCGAAGTACACCTTGGTACCACGCACATTGGCTGGGATGGACTGGGCCGCGGCCGACACCCCCGCATCAATGGCACGCCAGATGCGCTGGGCATCCGCCACCTCCAGCAATTGGCCGATCTTGAGCATGACGCGTTGCACGTCGGCATGGCTCTTGGGCTCCAGCGCCACGACCTTGATGCCCAGTGCTTCCAACCGCTCACCCACACGGGCAGACTTGGCCATCAGCACCACGTCGGGCCGCAGCGCCACGATGGATTCCACATTGGGGTCCAGCCCGCCGCCCACCTGGGGCAGCTTTTGCACGCTGTCGGGGAAGTTGGAATAGCGGTCCACACCCACCAGGCGCGCACAGTAGCCCAGTTCGCAGACCGTCTCGGTCAGCGACGGCAGGATGCTGACGATGCGCTGCGGCGGGCCCGCCAGGGTGACGGTGACGCCACGGTCGTCAGTGACCTGGCCGGCCTGGGCAACGGCGCCAGCCAACAGGGCCGCGCAGGATAGAAGCAGTCGAACGGAGGGAACACGCATCATGGGGAAATATCTTTCAAAACCAAAGGCAGCCCAGCCGCCATCAATGTCACACGCTGGCACACACTGGCCACGTCTTGGTTCAGGCGGCCCAGGGCATCCACAAAGGCCCGCACCTCGCGGCCCATAGGGATCACACCCAAGCCAATCTCGTTACCCACCAGCACCACAGGACCGGGGTTGTCCTGGATTTCTATCAAAAGTGAAGCGGATCGCTCATATTCTGCGAGGGCTAGCGGGTGATTTTCCTTAAGCACTTCGGCGTCAGCAGGCATCAGCAGATTGGTCAGCCACAGCGTCAAACAGTCCACGACCACCAGTGTCTGGGGATCACCGTGCTGCGCGATCGCCTCGGCCAAGGCCATGGGCTCTTCAACGGTCACCATGCCAGGCACCCGTAGCGCCCGGTCCGCCTGGTGGCGCGCAATGCGCTGGCGCATCTCATCATCCCAGGGCTGGGCGGTGGCGATCAGCACGGCGCGGTGGGTGTCGGACTGGTCCAACCAAGTGCGGGCCAGCATCTCGGCGCGGCGCGACTTGCCGCTGCGCTGGCCGCCCAATATGAACTCGCTCTTGGCTACTCTGGGCAGGCTCATGTATGGGAGTCCATCCATTGAAGAATAATCTTGTGCATCTTGGCCACGCCGTCGGTCAGGGCCGCCGGACCCGGCTGCAAAATGTCGGGGGATTTGACTTCAAACAGCTGCTGGTCGCGAACAGCGCTGACCGCGCTCCAGCCTTCGCGCGCCGCCACATTTTCGGGCCGGAATTTCTTGCCGCACCAGGAACCGAAAATGATGTCCGGGTTGCGCCGAGCGATCTCGGCACCATCCGCAATGATGCGGTTTTTACCCAGGGACTCGGTTGACAGCTCGGCAAAGCAATCGTCGCCACCAGCTATCGCCATCAACTCGGAGACCCATCGTATGGCGCTGATGTGGGGCGTGTCCCACTCTTCAAAAAACACGCTGGGTCGCCGCGCGCCGGCCGCCACGCGTGCAGCTACTGTGGCCTGCATGGCGCGTAGATCGGCTTGCATTTTTTCAATACGCTGCAGCCCCTGCTCCGCCTCGCCCACCATGGCTGCCAATTGGTACAGCATGGAGAAAATCTCGGCCACGCTGCGCTGGTTGAAGATGGTGACCTGCACGCCTTTGCGCACCAGTTCGGACGCGATATCGGCCTGCAAATCGGAGAAACCCAGCACGCAATCGGGTTGCAATTCCATGATCTTGTCGATCTTGGCGCTCAGGAATGCGCTGACCTTGGGCTTTTCTTCGCGCGCCCGCTTAGGCCGCACGGTATAGCCCGAGATGCCGACGATGCGCGCCTCCTGCCCCAGCAGGTACAGCCACTCGGTTGTTTCCTCGGTCAGGCAGACGATGCGTTGCGGGCCGCGTGAAAAATGGAGTGCGTCCATGGTCAAACCGTTTGCTCCCGGTGTGGTGGGGAAAAGAGTTCTACCACGGCCGCCGGGCAGGACGGAAACCAAGCATGGAAGTAGCTGGCACGCAAGGCGCCCTGCTGCCACACGGCCTCACCGGCGTCGGCGGCGGGCACCGTGTCCGGGCGCGCCGTGCGGGCCACGGCCTGCAGCGGCGTGCTGGTCGTCGAATAGTGGAAAGTGTGGCCACGCAGGGTGCCGTTGGCCAAGGCCAACTGTTGCGGCCCCAGGCCCGCCAAGCGCTGGTGCATGGTCACCTCACCCGGTAGTAGCCCCCACTGCGCGTGGCGTTGGCCGTCCACCGTGACCAGGGTGTCAAACAAGGCCATCATGCCGCCGCATTCGGCCCATAACGGCTTACCAGCGGCGATATGGGCCGCCAGGCTATCGCGTAATGCCGTATTGGTGGCGACGGTGCTCGCGTGCAATTCGGGGTAGCCACCCGGAATCCACACTGCGTCGCAGGCAGGTAGCGTCTGGTCAGCCAAGGGCGAGAAGAAAACAAGTTCCGCCCCCAGAGCGCGAAGGCAATTCAGGTTGGCGGTGTAGATAAAGCAAAACGCCGCATCCCGCGCCACCGCAACCGTCTTACCCACCAAGGTAGGGAGTGCAGATGGTTGGCCGTTCTGCGCAGGTAAAGGAGGAGCCCGCATAGCGGGCGGGGGACACGGAGCAGAACGGTCAGCCACCTGCACTCCCGGGGCCATAGATGCAGCAACTTCCGGCCCCGCAAAATCAACCGACCAGCGCCGCAAGTCCTCCAAAGTCATCCGCCCCAATGGCGTGTCGGCCAAGGCATCGGCAGCCGCATCCAGCCGCGCCATGGCATCCGGCAATTCCGTCGCAATCGTCAGGCCCAGATGCCGCTCGGGCAGCACCATCGCCTCATTGCGCATCACCGCGCCCAACCAAGCTGCAGGATCCTGCAGGCTAGCCTGCAACATCTCGGCATGGCGCAGACTGGCCACGCGGTTCGCCAACACACCGGCCCATGGCATGCCAGCGCGGTAATGCTGCAAGCCAAAGGCCAGCGCACCAAAGGTACCTGCCATGGCCGACGCATCGACGACAGCCAGCACCGGCAAACCAAAGCGCTGGGCCAGGTCGGCCGCACTGGGCTCGCCATCAAACAGGCCCATGACGCCTTCCACAAGGATCAGGTCTGCCTCTTGGGCTGCGGCAAACAGGCGTGCACGGCAATCAGCCTCGCCGGTCATCCACAAATCGAGCTGGTAGACCGGCGCGCCACTGGCCAGGCTGTGCCAGTACGGGTCCAGAAAATCAGGCCCGCACTTGAACACCCGCACCCGCCTGCCCCGGCGCGTATGCAGGCGCGCCAGGGCGCTGGTCACCGTGGTCTTGCCCTGACCCGAAGCCGGTGCGGCGACCAGCACCGCGGGACAAGACACCGGCACCATGCTTACAAGGCCCAGTTCAGGGACACCAGCGCGTTGCGTCCCAGCGCCGAATAGCTATTGGCCAGCATGTACTTCTCGTCCGTCACGTTGTTGACACGCGCCAGCACCGACAGGTTTTTCTGCAGCTTGTAGTTCAGGCCCAGGTTCAACACCGTGTAGCCCGGCAGGACGTCGCGGCCGGTGAAGGCCAGGTTGTTGTCCTCGCGGTCGCTGGAGACCTTGACCTCGCCAAACACACTCACGTCACCAAAGCGGTGGGTTGCACGCGCGTTGAACACATTGCGCGCCACACGCACCAGGCGCAGGTCATTGGAGGCGGGGTTGGTGGAGTAGGAACGGGGGTCCGCATAGTCGTACGACAGCGAATAGCTGCTGTCGCCAGACCGCAGATTGGCCGTCAACGTAACGCCGCGCAACACCGCCAGGGAGCTTTGCACATTGGTCGACGGCACGATGAAGCCCTGGATGTCGTTGTTGTACACAACCGCACCCATGGACAGGTCACCCGCGGCGTACTTCAGGCCGACTTCTGAGCCGCGGTTGCGTTGCGGCACCAGGGCCGTGTTGCCAAAACCGGGGAAGTAGAGCTGGTTGAAGGATGGCGCCTGGAAACTGGTGCCCACACTGGCCACCGCACGCAGGGATTCGGTCATGCGGTAACCGCCCGAAGCCGACCAGTTGTTGAAGCTGCCAAACTGCGAGTTGTCGTCATTGCGCACCACAAACAAGGCATTCCACACCGGGCGGTTGAACGCATAGGAGGCCAGCGCACTGCGCACATCACGGCTGGTGACGGTGTAGGCGGTGGAGCTGTCCACGCTTTCGTTACGGTTTTCAACCATCAGTGACAGCACATCCTTGTCCAGGGTGATGTCGTTCTGCCAAGTGGCCTGGCGGCGGCTGGTGTTGAACTTGGTGCTGCCACCCCAGGCTCCGTCGGAAATACGGAAGTAGTCACCGAGGGACTGTTCGTCACTGTTGCCGACCGTCAAGGCGGAATGCCATTGGGGTAGCCACTGTGCGTCCCACTTGAAGGTGGCGTTGTTCAGGTTGACCTTGGCGCGCGCGTCTGTGGTCCCAGGGGTCAGCTTGAGCGGATTGGGCGAGGGAGTGGCGTCAAACTGGTACTCGTTTTCGTTGCGCAGCAGGCTCAGGCTCACGGAATGTTCACGGTTCAACTTGGCCGTCAACTTGGCATCCGCGCTGGTGGTATTGAAGCCATCATCATCCGGGTTGTAACTGCTGGCAGCGGGGTTGGAGAGCACGCTGATACCAGTGGCCTTTTCACGGGAGACGCCCAGGCTGTAGCCCCATATGCCACTGCTGCCGCGCACGGAGGCGCCGGCTTGCTGCTGGCCGTCGGTGCCGGCACCGATGTTGGCGTCAGCCTGCAGGCCCTCACCGGCATCGCGGGTGAAGATCTGGATCACGCCCCCCACGGCGTCGGGGCCATACAAGGCCGACGCCGGACCGCGCAACACTTCGATGCGCTCAATGCGCGACAAAGGCATATTCTCGTAGGAGGCGCCTCCCGAGGTGGCCGAACCTACGCGCACGCCGTCGACCAACACCAGGGTTTGCGAGGTGCTGGCGCCGCGCAGGAAGATGCCGGTGGTGGAACGGTAGCTGCCGTTGGTCGTCATCTGCACACCAGGCAATTGGGCCAGGATGTCACGCAGCGAGGACTGACCAGCCAGTTCCAACGTGGCGCGGTCGATCACGGACACATCGCCAAGGACATCGGTAATGGGGGTTGCAACACGCGATGCGGTCACCACGGTCTCGGGCAGTTGGACCTGAGCGTAGGCAGGGAATGCGGCGGCCAGCGCCAACGATAGCGTGGCAAAGCGCGCACCAGAAGTGCAATTTTTCATAGTAATAGAGGAACTCTTCGACAGACAAGTAGCCCTCGCTGTCTTCCCCGACAGCGCATGGGCATCACGGCCGCACGCAGGCGTGCAGCCACCGTATTGGCCGGTATCCGGGCTGGTGGAGCAACTCCCATCGCCTTCCCAGACGCGTGTTCAGGACGTCCAGTGGCTGTTGAGGGGAGCGGAGTCGTGAAGAATCGTCCACTTACCGTTGCGGGGGCAGCGCAGGTTAGGATGGCTGTGGACAGCGTACCCTCCTGCTTCCCGTTGAACTGCAGCGTGTGAACCACGCCGCGAGAACCAACGCAGGAATTTTACGTCAGTTTGATTGGCGAAACCCTACAATGCGCACTCTATGGCGAACCAGAACCACATCGACCAAATAGCCGAGCGCGTCGAGCGCCTGCTGGTGCGTTACGCGGAGTTGCAACGCACCAATGTTCTGCTGACCAACCAGGTGGAGGCGCTGACCCATGAGCGCGACACGCTGAAGTCACGGTTGAACGCGGCCCGTGCGCGGGTGGATGCCCTGCTGGATCGCCTACCGGATACCACGACGACTGCGGCGCAAAAAGACCCAACATGAAACAGCTTGAAGTTCAAATCATGGGGCAGACCTATTTGCTGGGCTGCCCCGAAGGCGGAGACGCCCGCTTGCTCGAAGCGGTGGAGCGTGTGGATACCGCGATGTGCAAAATCCGCGATGCGGGCAAGGTGCGCGCCCGGGACCGCATCGCCGTGCTGGCAGCCTTGAATTTGGCGTTTGATGTGCCTGAGCGTACCGCTGCCGCGGCTGCCGCCACGAGCGCCCCGGGTCTGCCCGATACCGATACTGCTGCACCGACACGCGCCGTTGACGACACACCGCGCACAGCGGAACATAATCCAGACTCCGACGTCCTGCTGATCTCGCTGCTGGAACGCCTGGACGAAGCCCTGGGTGAAGACGGACGGCTGCTGTAGGCCTTTCCGAAAGGCCTACAATCGCTTTGTCTGCAGTGTCCGCTGGGCTTTATATTTCCTGTAACCAATGCTCATTGAGCTCGGGCTTGGAATATTGCCTCGCTAGCGTGATCATCTCGCGTCAGATGAACCCAAGGCCTGCGCTGACCTTGCCCACCTGAACCCCGGTTCAGGATGCCGGTCCGGTGACATTTGCAGACACCCTATTCCGCTTCGTCATGCTGTCCCCCCTTCTGATTGTTGAACTGGCCCTGCTGGGCCTGGCCACCGGATTTCTGGCTGGCCTCTTGGGCATAGGCGGTGGCATGCTGATCGGCCCCTTCATGACCATCATCCTGTCGGCATTGGGTGTCCCAGCCGACCTGGCCGTCAAGATGGCGATTGCCACGTCCATGGCCACCATCATGTTCACCTCCATCTCCAGCGTGCGGGCCCACCATAAACGCGGCGCCGTGCGCTGGGATATCGTCAAGGGCCTAGCGCCGGGCATCGTCATCGGCGGCGCCCTGGCCAGTGCCGGCGTCTTTGCACTGCTCAAGGGCAGCTACCTGGCGATCTTCTTTGCGCTGTTTGTGGGCTTCTCGGCCACCCAGATGTTCCTGGACAAAAAACCCAAGCCCAGCCGGCAGATGCCGGGCATGGCCGGTCAGATAGCGGCCGGCAGCGTGATTGGCTTCCTGTCGGGCCTGGTGGGGGCCGGGGGCGGTTTCATCAGCGTGCCCTTCATGGTGGCCCACAACATTTCGATTCTCAACGCCGTGGCCACCAGTGCCGCGCTGGGCTTTCCGATTGCACTGGCCAATACCGTGGGCTACGTCGTCAGCGGCGCCACCCTGCCCGGCCTGCCGCCCCATTCGCTGGGCTATGTGTGGCTGCCCGCCCTGGCCGTCATCGCCAGTTGCAGCGTGCTGACGGCGCCCATAGGCGCCAAGGTGGCGCACCGTCTGCCAGTGGCAAAACTGAAGAAGGTGTTTGCGATCTTGCTGTATGGCCTGGCGGCCTACATGCTGTGGAAGGGCTTGGCGGGATAGGAGCCTGGGCCAGTCGCCTACAACCCCATCGGCAACGTCTCGTACAGCGACTCGAACTCTTCGGCCGGCAAGCCCGGTGCGCACAGGAAGCCCTGGAAAGCCTCGCACTGCAGGCCATGCAGGTACTCGCGTTGGGCATCGGTCTCCACGCCTTCGGCCACGACCGACATCTTGAGCGCACGGGCCATCGCGATGGTGGCGCCCACAATCGCGCGGTCGCCCTCGTCTTCGGGTAGGCCCATCACAAACGCGCGGTCGATCTTCAGCTTGGAGATGGGGAATTTTTTCAAATAGGCCAGGCTGGAATAGCCGGTGCCAAAGTCGTCAATGGCCAAGCTAAGTCCCAGACTTGCCAGCGCCCGCAGGCGGGTCAGGGTTTCGTTGACGTCCTTGATCAGGATGGACTCGGTCAGCTCCAACTCCAGCAGGCCGGGCTCCAGGCCCGCATCGCGGATGGTGCTGGCCACACGTTCCACAAAGTCGCCCTGCTGGAACTGCAAGGCCGAGACGTTGACCGACACCACGACCGGTCGGCCCGCCATCTGCCAGGACACAGCCTGGCGTACGGCCTCGGCCATGACCCAGTTGCCGATGTTGATGATGAAGCCCGATTCTTCGGCCAGCGGAATGAAGGTGGCGGGTGAGACATTGCCCAACTCCGCATCGCTCCAGCGCACCAGGGCCTCCACACCCAGCAGGCGCCCATCCTCCAGCGCGATCTGCGGTTGGTAGTGCAGGCGGAACAAGCCCTGCTCCATGGCTTGACGCATCGCATGGTCCATCTTGACCCGGGAGAGCAGGTCCACATTCATCTGCGGCTGGTAGAAACGGAAGTTACCGCGCCCGCGCTCCTTGACGCGGAACATGGCCGTGTCGGCGCATTGGATCAGCGTGTCCAGTGTGCGCCCATCGGCCGGGTACATGGCCACACCAATGCTGCAGCCCAGAGAGAAATTGACGGTGTCCAGCACAAAGGGCTGGGCCAGTTTTTCCAGGATACGCCGGGCCACAATCTCGGCACCCAGGGCATCGGCTTCTTGCAGGAAGGCGATGAATTCGTCACCCCCTACACGGCACAGGGTATCGACCTCGCGCAGCGCCTGCTGGATGCGGGCAGAAGCCTCGATCAGCACACGGTCGCCAAAGGCATGGCCCAGGGAGTCGTTGATGTTCTTGAAGCGGTCCAGGTCCACAAACAGCAGCGCAAAGGTGGACCCGTTGCGCTGAGCCGTACGCAACGCAACGGCCACACGCTGGGCCAGCAGCAAGCGGTTGGGCAGGCCCGTCAGCACGTCGGTGTAGGCCAGGGTTTCGATGCGCTTTTGGGCGTCCAGCCGCTCGGTCAGGTCGCGATAAGAGTAGACCCGCCCAACAACCCGGCTGCGGCTGGTCTGGGGCAGCGTCACCCGCTCCAGCATGCGGCCCGAACGCAGCAACAGGACGTCGGTGCATTCCATCTGCGGGTCGCTGGCAATGGCTTCCAGGCGGTCCTGGTAGGCGAGTTCGTCCTTCACACAGCCACGCAGATGCGCAAACAGCTGCGCATCTTCGTGCTGCTCCAGCATGTCGGGCGGCACATTCCACAATTCCGCAAAACGGCGGTTGTAGTGGCGCACAGAACCAGCCATGTCCACAACCAGAATACCGTCGCCCGTGGACTCCAGCGTGGCCCGCAGTTCAGACATGCGGTTTTCCAGTTGTTCTTCGGCATGGCGCTGGCGGCGCAGATCGCCCAATCCCACCAGGAAAACCGGCTCGTCGGGCGTCAGCCACACGCGGCTGACCTTGCGCTCCACCGGGATGGGCACGCCATCGCTGCTGCGCAACAGCGACTCCGAGAGAATCTGGTCAGCCAGGCCGGCGGCCACGTCTTCCCAAAAAAACAAATCCTCGGGTGAGCCGGTCAGCTCTACGATAGGTTTACCCAAAAAATCATCACGCGCCAAACCCACCATGCGCGCCAACGCCGCGTTGGCCGCCACGATGCGCAAGCTCTTCGGGTCCACCAGGCAGACCGCCTCCACCATCGCGTCCAGCAGGGGGCTGCAGGCGCTTGGTGTCATGCAAGCGCACCCATTTGCGAGTCGACAACCCGCTCAAAGAAATAGCTGACCCGCTGACGCGGTGCCAAAAAGTCCATGGCCGCACTGGGCAAACCAGCGGGTTTGAGGCTGCGGCGTATGCCGATATTGGGCGCCTGCTCCAGGTCTAGGATCAGGGCCTCATGCTTGGACACGCCGGGCTCGTGCACGATGATGCGCGGCTTCAGCGGGCGGGAGGAGTTCACCGACACCACCATGCCATAGCGCTCGTCAATCAACTGCACCACCGAGCCGGGGGGGTAAACGCCCATCATGCGAATGAAAGCACTGAGGGCCGCAGTGTCAAAACGGGTCTTGAGCTGCGAGAAGATCAGCGACAGCGATTCGTGTGGCGTCATCGCAGCGGCGGGACGGCTGGGATTGCAGAGGTTGTCGTAGCGGTTCACCAGGGCCAGAATGCGCGCGCCCACCGTCATGGACTCACCCTTAGCCCGGGTCGGAAAGCCGCTGCCGTCTGCCAGCTCGTGGTGTTGTGCAATCGCCAGCAGCGCGCCCTTGGACAGCTCCATGGCCTTGGCGGCCTGCACGCTTTTGGCCACGTGCTCCTGGTAGAGCTTGTACTCGGCGGTGGAAAAATTCTCTTCCAGCCAACGCACGCGGTCGGGCAACTGGGCCTTGCCAACATCGTGCAAAAAGGCGGCCATGCCCAGGTCGACCAGATCGGGTTGCGACAGGCCCATGGCCTTGCCCAGCAGCAAGGACACCACGGTCACATTGACGGGGTGCATAGAAGACTTGTCGCCCGCGCCTTCGGACAGTAGGCGTATCGCCGAATCCCCTTCGCCCAGCATATCGCCAACAAAGGTGTTGACCAGGGTCTGGCAATGCTCGGCTGCGGCCTTGGGTTGCGTGGGTATGGTCTCCAGCATCTTCTTGTACTGGCGTACGGCGTCGCCAAAGCGCTTTTCGCAAACCAGCAGGCTGCGCTGTTGGGATGCCAGCAATTCGGCACGCTGCTGGCGTGCGACCGCCTCACGGTGGGCGGCTTGGGCGCGCTCGATAGCGCTGGCGTCCAGTGTGGGCGCAGCCGGGGCCGCTACGGAATCGGGATCGGGGTCGCTCTTGGCCCGGTTGATGCGGATGCGCTCCAAACCCAAACCGCGAATGGTTTCGATTTGCTTGGTCGAAGAAATCTTGAAACTGCCTGTGGGAAACGGGTGAGACAACCAGCCCACATCCAGCTCCACAAACATGCCGATGCGCAGGGACTTGCCGTCCACCAGTTCAATGCCATCGTCTTTGCTGCTTTTCATGGGCCATCCTTTTTCGAGTCACACAACCCAAGCTCCCTCGCCATGAACCCACCCAAACTGGGGTCTTTGCTTAATCCACCTGAGCATACCCCATGTTTTTGGCGCATTCGGTAACATCGTATGCATGTTTCCAACACAGGCCAAGTGCTACCGGCTTTCGTTGTAAAAAAACCCGCCGAAGCGGGTTCTTTTTTCTGGTGGAAGCCGGGCTGGCATGCCATCGACATCGCGCCAGATCAACCCATGTGCAAGCCGCCGTTGACCGAGAACTCCGCACCTGTGGTGTAACCACCTTCCACAGACGCCAGCCACGCAATGATGGAGGCGATTTCGCTGGGCTCGCCCAGGCGTTTGACGGGCACCGTGGCGATGATCTTGTCCAGCACTTCCTGGCGGATGGCCTTGACCATATCGGTGCCGATATAACCGGGGCTCACAGTGTTGACCGTCACACCCTTGGTCGCCAGCTCTTGTGCCAGCGCCATCGAGAAGCCGTGCATGCCGGCCTTGGCCGCCGAATAGTTGGTCTGACCCGCCTGGCCTTTTTCACCGTTCACCGACGAAATGTTGATGATGCGGCCCCAGCCCTTTTCCACCATGTCGCCGACCACCTGCTTGGTGACATTGAACATGCTGTTGAGGTTGGTTTCGATGACGGCGTCCCAGTCCTCGCGCGTCATCTTCAGGAACATGCGGTCCTTAGTGATGCCGGCGTTGTTGATCAGCACGTCGATGGCGCCGTGCTCGGCCTTGGCCTTGGTGAAGGCCTCCACCGTGGAATCCCAACTGCCCACATTGCCCACCGAGGCATAGAAGGTGTAGCCCAGGGCCGCCTGCTCGGCGATCCACTTGGCATGGTCCCGTGTCGGGCCGCAGCCAGCAATGACCTTGAAGCCCTCTTTGTGCAAGCGTTGGCAAATGGCCGTGCCGATGCCACCCATACCACCCGTTACGTACGCTACTTTTTGACTCATGTTGACTCCTCTTTGGTTCTACTTGCTACAAAATCGGTAGCTGCTAGCGCAATATGCACGAGGGCTAGCAGCCCATTCAATCACAAACTTTCCGGCTCCCTAGCGCTCAATGGTGAGCGCCACCCCCATGCCGCCACCGATGCACAGGCTGGCGATGCCCTTCTTGGCATTGCGGCGCTGCATTTCGTGTAATAGCGTCACCAGGATACGGCAACCGGACGCCCCGATCGGATGGCCGATGGCGATCGCGCCACCATTGACGTTGACCTTGGATGTGTCCCAGCCCATCTCGTTGTTGACGGCGCAGGCCTGTGCGGCAAAGGCTTCGTTGATTTCCAGCAGGTCCAGCTCTTGCGCGGTCCAGCCCGCTCGGGCCAGCGCCTTCTTGGAGGCGGACACCGGGCCCATGCCCATCAGCGCCGGGTCGAGCCCGCTGGTGGCAAAGCTGGCGATGCGGCCCATGGGCGTCAGGCCCAGCTCGGCCGCCTTCTTGGCGGTCATGACCATCACCGCGGCAGCACCGTCGTTGATACCGGAAGCATTGCCCGCGGTCACGCCACCGGCCTTGTCGAAGGCGGGGCGCAGGCCGGCCAGCGCGTCGGCGTTGGATTTGCGGTTGATGAACTCGTCGGCCGCAAACACAATCGGGTCGCCCTTTTTCTGCGCAATGCTGAAAGGCACGATTTCATCGACAAACTTGCCGGCGTCTTGCGCGGCGGCGGCCTTTTGTTGGCTGGCCAGGGCCAGCGCGTCTTGCATCTCACGGCTGATGCTGTATGTCTTGGCCACGTTCTCGGCAGTGATGCCCATGTGGTACTGGTTGTAGACGTCCCACAGACCGTCAACGATCATGGAATCGCTCATCTTCCAGTCGCCCATGCGCTGGCCGTCACGGCTGCCCAACAGCACGTGGGGTGCGGCGCTCATGTTCTCCTGGCCACCGGCGATGATGATGTCACTGTCGCCATAGGCAATGGCTTGTGCGGCCAGCATCACGGCCTTCAAGCCGGAGCCACAGACGGCGTTGATGGTCAGGCCCGGTGTCTCCTTGGCCAGACCGCTCTTGATGACAGACTGGCGGGCCGGGTTCTGGCCCGAACCGGCTGTCAGCACCTGGCCCAGGATCACTTCACCAATCTGGTCGGCGCCCAGGCCGGTACGGGCCAGCAAGGCCTTGATGACGGCTGCACCCAGTTCGGGCGCGGGTGTCTTGGCCAGCGTGCCGCCAAATTTGCCAACGGCGGTGCGGGCGGCTGAAACGATGACGATGTCTTCCATATTTCTCTCTCTTCCTTCAGTAGTCAAAAAATCAAGCTTTGGCTTTTACGTAACTGCCGGGCGCGGGTTGTAGCGATTTGTATTTGCCTTTTCCATAGGTCTTGGGCGCAGCAATCTGCTTGCCAGCATGCGACTTGAGCCACGTGGACCAGTCTGTCCACCAGCTTCCGGGGTGTTCCACCGCGCCCTCCAGCCATGCGCCCTGGGTCTTGGGTAATTTTCCATCGGCGCGTATCCAATGGCTACGCTTGTTTTTGGTAGGGGGGTTGATGACCCCGGCAATATGGCCGGAGGCGCCCATCACAAAACGCTTCTTGCCCGGCAATACCTGCGTGGAGGCGTAAGCACCGCCAATTGGCACGATATGGTCTTCACGCGAGCCGTACAAGTAGACCGGAATGCCAACCTTGTCTAAATCGATTTTCTCGCCACAAACCGTGAGCTTGCCAGGCTTGATGAGGTTGTTTTCCAGATACATGTTGCGCACATACCAGGCGTAATACGGACCGGGCAGGTTGGTGCTGTCCGAGTTCCAGTACAGCAGGTCAAAGGGTGGTGGCGTCTCGCCCTTCAGGTAGTTGCCAACCACGTAGTTCCACACTAGGTCATTGGGGCGCAGGAAGCTGAAGGTACTGGCCAGGTCCTGGCCCTTCATCATGCCGCCCTGGCCCATTTCCTTTTCGCGGTACTGCACAAAGGCTTCGTCGATGAACACGTCCAGGATGCCGGTATCGGTGAAGTCCAGCAGGCTGGTGAGGAAGGTGGCGCTGGCTACCGGCTCTTCGCCGCGCGCCGCCAGCACGGCCAGCGCCGTGCCCAGCATGGTGCCGCCCACGCAGAAGCCCAGCGCATTGATGCTGGGCGCGCCGGTGATCTCTTGCGTGACGGTGATGGCCTTGATGACTGCCTGTTCGATGTAATCGTCCCAGGTGGCCTTTTCCATGGACGCATCGGGGTTGCGCCAGCTGACGACAAAGGTGCGGTGGCCCTGCGCCACGGCATAACGCACCAGCGAGTTGTCGGGTTGCAGGTCCAGGATGTAGTACTTGTTGATGCAGGGCGGCACCATCAGGAATGGCTTCTCATACACCTTGGCCGTCAGCGGCTTGTATTCGATGAGCTGGAAGAAGGCGTTCTCGAACACCACCGCGCCTTCGGTGGTGGCGACGTTTTTGCCGACCTCGAACAGGCTCTCATCCGTCATCGACACATGGCCTTGCTGCAGATCGTGCATCAGGTTCTGCAGACCTTTGGCAATGCTTTCGCCCTTGGTGTCTATGGCCTTTTTCTGCGCTTCGGCGTTGAAGGCCAGGAAATTGCTGGGAGCCGCGGCGGCCATCCACTGCTCGATGGCGAAGCGGATGCGGTTGCGGGTCTTGGCATCGGTTTCCACCGCGTCGGCCAGGCCCAGCATGGTGCGGGCGTTGAGCAGGTAGACCGCGGCCGAAAACGCGGCCACCGGGTTACTGCCCCAGGCCTCGCCGGCAAAGCGCTTGTCACCGCCGGTGCTCGGGGCCGTCATGCCCTGGCTGAACAACGCCATGACATCCTGCATGTACTGCTGCTGCAAGGCTTGCAGCTTGTCGGGTGCGAAGCGAATCTCGGGTGGTTTGGCGACTGTGGCGGTGGGCATGCCAGCCCCTAGTGCGCCCAAGTCCATGCTCTGCAGGGACTGCACCGCCTTGCTCCAGTTGTCGGTCATGGACTGCTGAAACTGTTGGGCGGCCTGGGTCCAGAATTCGGGGGCGTTTTGCGTCACACTGTCACCTTTTCCATCTTTTGTCTTAGCGCTGGCCGTAGTATCTCAGCATACGCCCTTCGAATCCCTGACGTGTGGTAAATACGCTCTGAGCTTATGTACATCATTCCTATTGCCTGGTTGTATGTCGCCGTCATGATGGCGGTGGCCGAAGCCACCAACACCAACGGCACCCTCCTCGGTGCCATTGTGACCTTTGTTCTTTACGGTTTGATGCCAGTCGGCCTGATCCTCTACTTCATGGGTGCGCCCGGTCGCAAACGCAAGATCCGGGCCCAGGAGGCGGCGGAATTGCAGGCTGCCAACCTCCATCAAACCTCACTCCAGCCAGATGCAGGCGGCCAGGCGACCGCTGACCCGGTCCCGCCGATGGGAAAAGAACCATGAAGGGTTGCTGACCGTACACCAGGGGGCACTGCCGTCGTTGCCAAACACCTGCGTCACGCCTTGGGCCGCCAATCGCTGACGGGCCAAAGCCGGCAGGTCCGCCAGCCATTTACCGCCGCCCCGCGGGTTGAAGCAAGCCATGGCTTGTGGGTCATTGGTGGTAAAGGCCTCTACCACGTCGGGGCCCACCTCAAAGGCGGTCGGGCCAATGCAAGGCCCCAGCCATGCTATCAACTCAGGAGCGCCTCGCTTAGATTCCACGGGGGCTAGCGGCCTAAATTGCTTAAGCACTTGCTCCAAAACACCCTCTCCAGCCTCGCCCGCCAGCCCACGCCAACCGGCATGCACGGCCGCCACCTGGGTCCCCTGCGCATCGCACAACAGCACGGGCAAGCAGTCCGCTACCATGATGGTGCAGGCCAGGCCACGCTGGCTGGTGTAGGCACCGTCAGCCGAAGCGCCGTCTGGCGTATCCCGATGCAGCGCAAGCATCTGCGTGCCATGCACCTGGTTCAGGAACACCGGTTTGACGCCAAGGGCATCCTGCAAGCGTTGGCGGTTGTGTGCAACCTTGTTGGCGTCGTCCCCCACATGCGTACCCAGGTTCAGACTGTCATAGGGCGGCGCAGATACTCCTCCATTGCGCGTGGTGCAAACGGCCCGAACATGGGCCGGTGTGGGCCAGTCGGGCTGCAGCCAGTCGGTGGCATTCAGGGATGAACGTGTCATGAGGACAAAAATAAAGCTGGATGGTTGGGGTTAGTTTTCCACCAGCATGTCATACCTTCGCCGTTCGATAGTCGCACGGTCCGCCAGACCAACCGCTTCACACAGATCAGGCAGATAGATGCGGCAGGGCTCGCGCTTGGCCAGCGCTGCATCCAACTGTTGCAGCAACGCCGCCGGACTCAAATCCGGCGGCGCGGCAATACGCCCTTTGACCACATACTGGGTTTCCTTCTCGGTGCCATGGCTATGGTCCAGGCGTTCATCGCGCCAGCAGGCGGCACACAGCACCTTGAAGTTTTCGGAATGGGAATACACCATGGCTTCCACGTGCAGGTCTTCCGTGGCGCTGGCCAGTTTTCCCTCGTCGTCCTGCGTTCCGGCAAAGTCGTAAAAATGGTAGTTGTTGCGCACGAGTGTCGCCAGATGCGGGAACACGGGGACCTGTCGCTCCCCATAGGTGTGGTAGGTGATCGGCGCACCATCAAACAGGACCACGTCGCCATAGTCCACTCCCAGATCCTGGACCAAGACGCTGCGAATGATCCCATGGCAAGGGCTCAGGCGCTCAATCCAGATCGTTTCTTCCAACCCAGGGTCATCGTTGTCTTTGTTGCGCTGGGACAGTGGGCGCTCGGCCAAACGGACTTTGCATTGCGCATATCGGCCGTCCGGTAAATCAAAACGGCCTATCTCTATCTTGTTGCCCATCTGCTTCCAGATACCCAAGGCTACATCCGCGACACCGGCGCCGGTTGCACAGATACCCGCGTTCCAGTGCATGGCCTCGGTAGGTTCTTCAGCAAACTTCTGAGCCAACTGGTTCTCAGCCATCCCTTCGGCAAAGCGGCCCCGGGTCTTCAAGAACAGGCCGTAGCTATAGTGGGCAAAGCTGCTGTCGGGTTGCAAGGCGACCAGTTGCCGCCCTGCACGGTCGGCCACGCCATCGTGCTGGCGCGCCATGACGCGCGCACATGTGAAAAGACCGGACCATAGCTGGTACTCCACTTCCGCATCCTCGTGGCTGTTCTCCACGGCCTGCAGCAGCGCGGCCAATACCGCATCGAAAAGCGGCTCTTCGGATGGCGCCAGATTCAGGAAATCGATATCACGGGCACGCTCGGTGGCGTCGCCCACCAGCCCCAAGAGCAACGGGTCTTGGGCATGGGCCGCGAATATTGCCCCAAGAATCTCAACGACCTGTTCAATCGAAAAGGCGTCTTCGTCAATCAAGCCCAACAGGCCCAGCGCCACTTCGCGCTGGTGCACCTGGGCCTCCAGCAAGGACTTCGCGATCTTCCACGCCTCCTCTTGGCGGCCTGCCTCGACCTGCGCGCGAAGACTGTTCAACGTCTTCTCCAATTGCTGCTTGGAGAATAGCCCTGCAAGAATTTTCTTCATCCAACCAAGTGTACTGAGGTGAGACCTGCCGCAACACCATCCCAATAGGCCAATTGTCACGCTCGGATAAACCAAGCCCGTTACTATTGACCCTCTGTACTGTGCAACCACTATCCGTAGCAAGGCCCACACCCATGATTCTCGAAATCGCCGACATCCGCATCCACCCCGGCCAGAACGCCGCATTTGAAGAAGCCATCCAGCGCGGACTCTCCACCGTGTTTGACAAGGTCAAGGGGGTGCAGGGCTTCTCGGTGAACCGCGGCATGGAGAGCCCCGAGCGCTACATATTGCAGATCCGTTGGGACACCTTGGAAGACCACACGGTGGGCTTTCGCCAGTCCGACGCCTTCACGCAATGGCGTGCCATTGTGGGACCGTTTTTTGCTGGCCCACCCAACGTGGAGCACTATGAATTGGTGACGCAATCGGCCTGAGCACCGACCATGGCATTACGCCTTTTCACCTAGCATTATTTTTTATTGTTACCACTTGCAACAGCAGCCAGCCACCATGTCCTACGTCTTCCCCCCACCCGCCACCGTCAGCCTGCCCGTGGTGGGTAGCAGCGACGCCTTCCCCGTACACCGCATCTACTGCGTGGGCCGCAACTATGTGGAGCACGCCCAGGAGATGGGCCACAGTGGGCGCGAGGCGCCGTTCTTCTTCATGAAGCCGGCCGACGCCGTATTGCTGGCTACACCCGGCAATACGGTGGCCATGCCCTACCCCAGCTTGACCGCCAACCTGCACCACGAGATCGAACTGGTGGTGGCCATTGGCGTGGGCGGCGCCAACATCAAGGCCGCCGATGCGGCCAAGCACATCTACGGCTATGCCGTGGGGCTGGACATGACGCGGCGCGACCTGCAAAACGACATGAAGAAGCAGGGCCGCCCCTGGTGCATTGGCAAGGGCTTTGACCACTCGGCGCCCATTGGCCCCATCACGCCCGCAGCCCAAGTGCCCAACATTGGCAACGCGGCCATCCACCTGCAGGTCAACGGCCAGGACCGCCAGCGTAGCAATATCGCCAAGCTGATCTGGAACATTGCCGAGACCATTGAACAACTGTCCGCCGCGTGGACGCTGCAGCCCGGCGACCTGATTTTTACCGGCACGCCCGAAGGCGTGGGCGCCGTGGTGCGCGGCGACACGCTGGTGGGCAGCATTGACGGCCTGCAAGGCATTGCGGTACGTATGGAGTAGGCCCCTTGTCTACGACGACAACAGTAGCCACTGCCCTGCCCGCCTTTGCCTACTCCCCGCTGGCTGAAGAGGGGCGCTACCAATCCACCGAGCTGACCCGCGGCCCCTGGCACCCCGACCACCAGCACGCAGGCCCGCCGATCGCGCTGGTCTGCGGCGCCTTTGAGGCGGCGGCCCAGGCGCACGGCCTGACGCACATCGCCCGCCTCACCGCCAACCTGATACGCCCCGTGCCGATTGGCGAGCTACAGGTGCAGGTTTCACCGGTCTATGTGGGGCGCAATGCCGGGCATTTCTCGGCACAACTGTTGGCCGATGGCAAAGAGGTGGGCATGTTCACCGCCCTGGCCCAGCGCGAAAACCCCATGGAACTGCCCAGCGCCATGCCCGGTCACCCACTTCCCCAAGCGCCCAAGCCACCAGAAACATCACCCGTGGTCCACTTTCCCTTCGCGGGGCGCCGCGTGGGCTATTCCGATCTGGTCGAGAACCGCGCGGCCCAGGGCGGCATGTTCAACGGCCCCTGCGCCATCTGGTTCCGCCTGCGCCACCCGCTGGAAGATGGCCGCGCACCCAGCCCCTACCAGCGCGTGGCCGTGGCGGCCGATTCGGGCAATGGCATCAGCGCCGTGCTGGACTATCAGCGCTACAGCTTCGTCAACTCCGATCTCAATATCAACCTGCTGCGCGCGCCCATTGGCGAGTGGGTTTGCCTGGACGCCCGCACCTGGTGGGGTAACAATGGCTGCGGATTGGCCGAATCAGCGTTGTACGATGAAGCAGGTTTGATTGGCCGCGCCACGCAGAGCTTGGCGGTCAAGCCGCGGTGAGGCCCCAACCTCGGCAGCTGTAGCATCCACATCTTCTAGACATACCAGTGACCCATAGGAATTTTTGACATGATCAAACTCAGCATCACCGTATTGGCCGCCCTTTTGGCTACAGCCTGCGCCACCACCGCGCCCAGCGGCCCCACCGCCACAGCCGCATTGACCCCCACCACCGGCAACACCGTCAGCGGCTCCGTGACCTTCACGCAGAAGGGCGACGCCGTGCTGGTGGCCGGCGAGGTGCGCGGCCTGGCGCCCAATACCGTGCATGGCTTTCACATCCATGAAAAAGGCGACTGCTCCAGTGGCGATGGCATGAGCACCGGCGGCCACTTCAACCCCACTGCACAGGCCCACGGCGCGCACGACCACAGCGCCCACCACGCCGGTGACCTGGCCAGCCTGAAGGCAGACGCCAATGGCGTAGCCAAGTTCAGCTACACATCCGCCACGATCACCGTGGGTGCAGGCGCAACCGATGTCATTGGCCATGGCCTGATCGTGCACCGCGACGCCGACGACTTCACGACCCAGCCCACCGGCAACTCCGGCCCGCGCGTGGCCTGCGCCGTCATCACCAAAGGCTGAATCTCGTTTCACATCGCCATGTTGCGCAGCCCCATCAAACATTGCAAACAATGCGGCACGGCCGTGGTCTACCGCCTGCCCGACGACGGTGACACGAAGGAGCGCGCCGTCTGCCCCGCCTGCAGCACCGTGCACTACGAGAACCCGCTGAACGTGGTGGGCACCGTGCCCCACTGGGGCGACAAGGTGCTGCTGTGCAAGCGCAATATCGAGCCGCGCTGGGGCAAGTGGACGCTGCCGGCCGGTTTCATGGAACTGAACGAAACCACGGCCGAGGGGGCCGCCCGCGAGACCGACGAAGAGGCCGGCGCCCAGATCGAGATGCAAGACCTGTTCACGCTGCTCAATGTGGTGCGTGTCGGCCAGGTCCACTTCTTCTACCGGGCTCGGCTGCTCAGCGAGGTGTTCAACCCCGGCACCGAGACGATTGAAGCCCGGCTCTTCACGGAAGACGAAATTCCTTGGGAGGAAATTGCCTTTCGCACCGTCAAGGAAACGCTGGAGCGCTACTTCGCCGACCGCAAGGCCGGGCACTACGGCATCCACCAAGTGGACATTGTGTAGGCCATGGCAAGCACCGGCGCCCCCAAGGACAAGGCATTGGCCGACGCTGTGCTGGAGCTGGTGTTGCATGTGCCCGCCAGCGCCGAGCCGGCGCAGGCCCACCCGGCCGAGCGGTCGCACGCCATTGCGCGCAAGGCGGCGCGCACGGCCAGCGTGGTATCGGGCTCTCTGTCCTTGCCGCCCGGCTTCATGGGATGGCTCACCGTCATCCCCGAGCTGATGGGCGTGTGGCGGCTACAGGCGCAAATGGTGTCCGACATTGCCGCGGTCTATGGCAAAACCCAGACACTGAGCCGCGAGCAGATGCTGTACTGCCTATTCCGCCACATGTCGGCCCAGGTGTTTCGCGATGTGGTGGTGCGCGTCGGCGAACGCTTTGTCGTCAAGCAGGCCTCGCTAAAGCTCTTGCAAAGCCTGGCCCAGCAGTTGGGCGTGCAAGTGTCCAAAGCCGTCATTGGCAAGAGCGCCTCGCGTTTTGTGCCGCTATTGGGTGCGGTCGGCGTGGGCGCTTATGCCTATTACGACACCTTGCAGGTGGCCAAGACCGCGGTTGAGCTGTTTGAGCGCGAGACCGTCGTCGACGCCGAGGACGAAGTCTGGGTCGACGTGGACGCCATCGACACCGAAGACCTGCAAGAAAGAAAGCCACCCCCTTCCGCCAAGAGCAGCAAGAGAAAAAAGACCAGCTAGCCGGCCATTGGCTACTGGATAGCGGGCTGGCTGATCGCCGCCACCTGGAGCCTGCAGGGGGGCCAGCGCCATCTGCACTTCGCGGCACAACCCGCCTTGGGGCGCAAACTGTTGGCGGGCCTGCTGGGCGGTGTTTTTGTGTCGCTGCTGATGCCCATGCTCTTTGTGCGGCTGCGTTTGGTATTACCATCGCCTGCCCCAATATCCGCGACCGCCTCCTGACGCCCTGCTATGGCCAAACTGTTTTTCCGCTACTCAGCCATGAACGCCGGTAAATCCACCGCGCTGCTGCAAATCGCCTACAACTACGAGGAGCAGGGCCAGCGCGTGCACCTGTTCACCGCTGGCATTGACGACCGCAGCGGCACCGGCTGCATTGCGTCCCGCCTGGGTCTGCAGCGCCAAGCTGATGTGTTTGACGAGCACACCGATTTCTTCGCCCTGCTGTCCGCCGAGGACAAGCTGGCTTGCGTACTGATTGATGAGTCGCAGTTCCTGTCGCCCGACCAGGTGCGCCAGTTGCACCGCCTGGCCAACATCAGCAATGTACCGGTCATTTGCTTTGGCCTGCGTTCGGACTTTCTGGGCAATGCCTTCCCCGGCTCGGCCCAGCTGCTGACCTTGGCCGACGACATCGAAGAAATCAAAACCATCTGCGCCTGCGGCCGCAAGGCGACGATGAACATCCGCATGGACGACAAGGGCCAGCGTGTGCACGCGGGGGCGCAGGTGGAAATTGGCGGGAATGAGCGTTACCAGCAGGTGTGCGCGCGGTGCTTTTATAAGGGCGAAGCCTGAAAGACGGCCCGTGATCTTAGTGCGTGCGCGGCTGGGCGCCGGTGCGCTCTGCTCCGTGTCCCCCGCCCGCTACGCGGGCTCCTCCTTTTACCTGCGCAGAACGCACCGGCGCCCAGCCGCTTAGGCTAACGCGTCACGTATCTGCTGCAGCGCTGCCGGGTCTTCCATCGTCGTCAGATCACCAGGGTCGCGCCCCTCGCATACCGCCTGGATCGCGCGGCGTAGCAGCTTGCCGCTGCGGGTCTTGGGCAATACGGTCACAAAGCGCACACGGGCCGGGCGCCCTACCGCTCCAATACTGTTGTCCACGACCTTCATGACCTCCGCCTCCAGCTTGGCGCGCGCGGCATCGTCTATCAGGGCGCTGGCGTCCTTGGCCACGGCAAAGGCCATGGCCACCTGGCCCTTGAGGCTGTCGGCGACACCCACCACGGCCACTTCGGACACATTGGGATGGCTGGAGATGCATTCCTCGATCTCGCGGGTGCCCAGACGGTGGCCGGCCACGTTGATGACGTCATCGGTGCGGCCCAGGATGAAGAAGTAACCATCCTTGTCGCGCACACCCCAGTCAAAGGTGTTGTAGACCATCTTGCTGGGAATGCTGCTCCAGTAGGTTTTGACAAAGCGGGCGTCGTCACGCCACACGGTCTGCATGCAACCGGGGGGCAGCGGGCCTTCGATGGCAACCACGCCCTTCTGGTCGGCACCGTTCAGTTCTTCACCGGTGTTCTCGTCCAGCAGCTTGACGTTGTAGCCATACATGGCTACGCCGGGGCTGCCAAACTTGCTGGGCGCCTTCTCCACGCCATTGGCGATGCTGAGGATGGGCCAGCCGGTCTCGGTCTGCCAGTAGTTGTCGATGATCGGCTTGCCCAAGCCTTGGCTGATCCACTGGGCGGTCGGCTCGTCCAGCGGCTCGCCGGCCAGGAACAGCGCGCGCAGGCTGGACAGGTCGTACTTCGTCAGCAGCGCCGGGTCTTGCTTCTTCAGCACGCGCACGGCCGTGGGGGCGCTGAACATGACCGTCACCCTGTACTTCTCGACCAGACTCCACCAGATGCCACCGTCGGGGCGTATCGGCAGGCCCTCATACATGATGGTCGCCATGCCTGCGATCAGCGGACCGTAGATGATGTAACTATGGCCCACGACCCAGCCGATGTCGCTGGTGGAGAAATAGGTCTCGCCCGCCTTGCCACAGAAGATGTGCTCCATGCTGGCCGCCAGTGCCACGGCATAACCACCGGTGTCGCGCTGCACACCCTTGGGTTTGCCGGTGGTGCCGCTGGTGTACAGCGTGTAGCTGGGGTGGGTGGCGTCCAGCCACACGCAGGGGACGACGGCATCCAAGTGTTTCTGCCGCATAGCCCTCCAGGAATGGTCACGTCCCGCTACCATTTCCATAGCAACCAACTGCCGGTCGGTCAGCAGCACGGCGCTCGGCTTGTGGCTGGACAGCGCAATCGCCTCGTCCAGCAGTGGCTTGTAGGGCACGACCTTGCCACCGCGGGAGCCGGCGTCTGCGCTGACGATGACGGTCGGACTGGCATCCTCAATGCGAGAGGCCAAAGAACCCGACGCAAAGCCGCCAAACACCACCGAGTGGATGGCGCCGATGCGGGCGCAAGCCAGCATCGCAAAGGCGGCCTCGGCCACCATCGGCATGTAGATCAGCACGCGGTCGCCCTGCTGTACACCCAGGTCCAGCAACGCGGCGGCCATGCGCTGCACCTCGGCATGCAGTTGGGCAAAGGTGTAGACCTGCTCGGTATTGGTTTCGGTGGAGACGGCGATCAGCGCGGCCTGGTCGGCCTGGGTGGCGAGGTGGCGATCCACCGCGTTATGGCACAGGTTGGTGGTGCCGCCGACAAACCAGCGCGCGAACGGCGGATTGCTGTAATCACAGATCTGTTGGGGCGGGGTCTGCCAGTCAATGCGCCGGGCTTGCTCGGCCCAAAAACCGTCGCGGTCATCGATGGAGCGGCGGTAGAAATCTGCGTAAGCGGTCATCATGGGCATCCCTTATGAATCCAAAATCTGAATTCATAATTATGGAGATGCAGCTTGCAGGCGCCTGACGCGCGCCCATGCTCCTCGCCTTATTTGATCAGGGCCTGAATGGCCTTGAAGTCCGGGTGCTCGGCACTGCGGATCCACTCAAAGGCCACCATCTCCGTCGTCACCAGTTCCGCACCGGCGCCAGCCAAGCGGTCAAACGCAGCATCGCGGTTGCGCTCGGTGCGCGAAGTGCAGGCGTCGGTAACGACCCAGACCTCGAATTCGTCTTCCAGCAGATCCAGGGCCGTCTGCAGCAGGCAGACATGGGCCTCACAGCCGGCCAGCACGATGGTGTCGCGTGGTTCGCTGCCGGGTGGCGGCTTTTGCAAATGCTTGGGCAGGCTGCGAGCATTGCCCTGCACCGGTTTGGGTGGCGGACGCAGCCATTCGCCCAGGCCCTCTTCCACTGCGCTGAACTGCATTTTGGACAGCACGCGGGCACCGGCTTGCTGCATCGCAGCAGCCAGTTCGGGCGCGCTGGCGCCCAGCTTGGACGGGTTTTGCTCGGTGGCGAACGTCGGCACGCGCAACAGTGCGGCCATCTGCGCCAGGCGCACGGCATTGGCCAGTGCTGCTGGGCCGTCCAAAAGCGCGGGTAGCAGGCGGTCCTGGTAATCCACCAGCACCAGTTGAGATTCTTCTAGGTCTAGCAACATGCTGCTGGATATCCGTTCAGTGAAAGTGTTGAAACCGCTGGCCGATTGCCAGGTTGGGGCTCAACGTGCCGCAGCGGCGTTGGCTGCCGTCTGCTCGTCCAGTGCCTTGCAGGATGGCGAGCACACGGCCTGGGACTTGCCCAACACCTTCTTGGTCGTCATCAGGGAACGGGCGCGGTGTTTACCGCACAGGAAGCACGACATGGTGGCGCCGCCAAACGACGCTGCTGCCATGAATGGAGAACCCGAAACTTTGGATTTGTACCGCAAGCCGTCCGGTAAAACGGTTGTCTTTGATTCTGCTTTTGCCATGAAATTACCCTCTAAAGCCTTGGCTTGACGCCGTGAACACCACGGGTTAAGCTCGTTTGATGCGAATTATCCTCGTTCTTGCATTCCTTTTCCTAGCCTTTAGTGCATACGCCAAACCCCAACCCAACCCAGATGACGTAAACCGGTTCCTGCTAGACCGAGGACTTTTAGGCCGAATCGGCGAAGTTGGCGACAAGATGGAGGCCAAAGCCTCCGAGTTAGTCACAAATGCTATGACTTTCTTGGGTGTCCCCTATCGCCGCGGTGGCACCAATGCCGATAGCGGATTTGATTGCAGCGGCTTCGTCCGTGCGATTTTTGAGCAAACCGCCGGCCTGGTCTTGCCCCGCAGAGCCCGCGAACAGGCCGCAGCCTCCGAAAAGATCGACCGTGCCGACCTGCAACCCGGTGACCTGGTTTTCTTCAACACCATGCGCCGCGCCTTCAGCCATGTGGGTATATATGTGGGCGAAGGCAAATTTATCCACTCCCCCAAACCTGGGGCCGAAGTTCGGGTTGAAAGCATGTCGGTGTCCTACTGGGCCCGCCGCTTTGACGGTGCCCGCCGCGTTCCCGTCGAATCTCTGGTGCCCGACACGCCCTGAGTCTGCCCGTGATGCGCCGCAGCATCGTCTTCATCGCCGCGGCCTGCAGCCTACCCGCCGCCCTGGCCCAAGTCAGCCCGGCGCCAGCGCCCGAAGCACCCAAATCCACAGAATCCCCAGCCAGCAAAGAGGCCAAACCGCCCGCCATGCTGAACCGCGTCGAGGTGGTCGGCCCTAGCGGCGAAAACGACCAGCGCCGCGCATCCACCGCTTCCAAAATCATCATCAACAAGGATGAGATTGAGCGTTTCGGTGATAGCTCCGTCAGCGAAGTGCTGAAACGCCTACCCGGCGTCACCTCGGGCGGGCGCCCCGGGCGCGGGGGCGACGTGCGCATGCGGGGCTTGGGCGGCGGCTACACCCAGTTGCTGGTCAATGGCGAGCGCATGCCGCCCGGCTTCTCACTGGACAACCTACCGCCCGAACAGGTGGAACGCATCGAGGTGCTGCGCGCCCCCACCGCCGAGTACGGCGCCCAGGCTGTGGCCGGCACTATCAATATCGTCCTGAAAGAGGCGCTGAAGAAGACGCTGAACGAACTCAAGCTGGGTGTGGGCGTGGAAGACAACAAGGTCTCGCCCAACGCGTCCTGGACCCGCAACGACAAGTACGGCGACAAGGTCTCCTACACGCTGACCCTTTCAGTCAACCGCAACGACAACCAGGACGACAGTGACGTCCGCACCCGTTGGTACGACCTGCCCACCGGCAACCGCGTGTTGGACCAACGCGAAACCGGCTTCACCGCCAACCGGCGCGAAGGTGTCAACTTGAACGGCCGCGTGCAGGTCGCCCTGGGCGACAACATAGGGTCGGTCTTGTTGACGCCCTTCATCGTACTGTCCCAGGGCGCCAGCACCACGCAAAGCCAGTTGGAGCAGGCACCCGGCGGCATCATCCCACCACCCTATGCCCGCTACACCAGCGACGGCGATGGCCGCTTCACACTGGTACGCACCAATACCCAATGGCAAAAGAACCTGGGTGACGGCATGAAAGCCGAGCTGCGCTACGGTGTGGGCAGCGGCAGCTTTGAGACCCACAGCCTGCGCAGGGAGTTTGACGCCAGCGGCCTGCAAACCCGCACCGTAGATGACCTGAGCAATACCCGCGAAGGCGGCTGGAACCTGACCGGCAAACTCTCGCAGCAATTGGAGAACGAACACAGCTTGGTCGGTGGCCTGGAATTGGAAAGCAATGCCCGCCGCCAAAGTCGCACCACACTGCAAAACGGCGTGCCCATATTGACCGAATTTGGCGACGATCTGCAAGCCTCCACTCTGCGCGTGGCCACCTATGCGCAAGATGAATGGAATCCCACTAAAACAATCTCCGCCTACGCCGGCCTGCGCTGGGAAGGCATAGAGACCCAAAGCGACAGCACAAGCTACCGGGTCAGCAACCAAAGCAGCGTGCTCACCCCTCTGCTGCACGCCACCTGGAAGCCCGACGAAAAAAGCCGTGACCAGTTCCGCAGCAGCCTGACACGCAGCTACAAGGCCGCATCGTTGAGCGAGTTGATCGCGCGACCTGCCATCTCGCAACGCTTCCCCACCGGCACCAATGAGGTGGGTAGCCCGGACCGGGCCGGCAATCCCAACCTGGCGCCCGAGTTGGCGCGCGGCTTTGAGATTGCCTACGAGCACTACTTGAGCAAAGGCGGCCTCGTCAGTGCCAACTACTTCTACCGCCGCATCAACGACCTCATCCGCAATGTGGTGGCGCTGGAAGATGTGAGCTGGTCCCCCAACAAGCGCTGGGTTTCACGCCCACAAAACGTGGGCAACGCCACAGCCCAGGGCATTGAACTGGAAGCCAAGTTCCGGCTGGATGAAGCCTGGGCAAACGCCCTGCCTGTCTCGCTGCGCACCAATGTGAGCTTCTTCGATTCCAACGTGGAGCAAGTGCCGGGCCCCAACAACCGGCTCGAAGGCCAGCCCCGGGGCACGGCCAATGTGGGGGCGGACTACAAACTGCGCGGACTGCCCATCAGCATGGGCGCCACCGTGAACTACACGCCGGCCTATGACCTGCAGTTGAGCGACATCCAAAGCAGCTCGGTGGGTGCCAAGGTGGTGACCGACGCATTTGTGGTCTGGTTCATCAACCTCAATGCACAGTTGCGTTTCAGTGCCAACAATATGCTGCCACGCGACTACTCCAGTATCGGCAGCACACTCAATGGCACACAACGCCAGGACAACGAAAGCGCCAACCCATCCCGCGTGCGATGGGGTGTGCGCCTTGAACTGAAGCTATAAAAAAAGAGCCGGCTATCTTGCCGGCTTTGTTGCGGGTCAGGCCTTTTTGGCGCCCTTGCCAAACACGCCTGAACAGGCTTCGCGTGCACTGTCTTTCTCGGGCAACTTGGCACACACGCTGTTCAACTGGGCCGTGAGCTTTTGCACCACGGGCGCATGCTTGCCGCCAGCGTTCCAGGCGGTCAGTTGCGCGCCCATCTTCTCCAGGCTACGGCGGTTGCGCTCGTAGAAGGTCTCGGGCGCGGCATCCAATTCGCCAATGACCTGTGTGGCAGCCTTCTCGATGCGTGCACTGTCTTGCGGTGCCATCTCGATCAGCTTCTGCACATAGCCACTACCCCATTGCAGGCGCGTGGCGGGGCCCATGGAACCCGCATAGGCCTTCTCGGCCCAATCCAGCGCACCGTCTTTATCCCCGCGCAGCTTGGCGTTAGATGCCAGCACCAGCATGTGGTAGTAGGCCGATACGGCCTTGGGCAGCTCGGCCTTCAGCATGGTGTCGGACGCATCGACCAGACCCACATCGCTCAGCAAATGGGCAGCCGAGGGAATGACGGCCTGGCGCTCGTACTTGTCGGTGCTGCCGGTATCGGCCTTGGTGGCCGCCGCTTGGGCCTGGGCCACGAGCTCAGGCGATAGATCCGGTTTGGCGCTCTTGGGCTTGTCCATCAGCGCCAGTGCCACCTTGGCCTGCACGGCGCCCAGTTGGTCGGCCTTGGACAACGTTGCATCTGCCGACAACTTGTCCAATGTGCTGTTCAGCGCCGTGACCAAGCCCGTACGTTCAGTGCTGCCTGTGGCGGTCAACACGGTGACGATGTCGTTGGCATAGTTGGTGAAGATGTCGGCGTTCTCACGTGCGCGGGGCGCATCGGCCAGGATTTTTTGCACCTGAGCCAAGGCCTGCGCCTTGTCCAGCGTGCTCGTCTTTTCCTGCGCGGCCATGGCCACGGCACGCAGCGTCAACCGTGCGTTTGCCTCTTCCTGGTTGGTCGGGCATTTCTGGGCGAGTTGTTGCACGGTAGAGGCCAGATCCTTCTTGGGCAACAACTGGGCTTCATCAATGTCCCACGCATAGTAGGCCAGCAGGCGCCAAGCGTCGGCACTCAGCGCTGGCGTGCCCGCGGCGGGGGTCAGCGCCGAGGCCAGTGTCTCCTTGATCGGCTGCGTGGAACTCATGCCCATCTTCAGGATTTGCATGTACTGCACGGCATCCACCTCACCGGGCAGGCGGGTCAGTTCGGTGCCATCGGGCTTGAACAAAATGGTGGTGGGGTATCCGCGCACCTTGAATTGCGTGCCCAGCTTTTGCGCACCGGGTGTGTCACCGTCCAGATAAACCGGGATGAATCCCTTGCTGCGCTCCACAAAGTCGGGCCGGTTGAACACCGTGGCCTTGATCTGGTTGCAGGGCGGGCACCAGACCGCGCCCCAGTATAGGAACACCGGCTTGTTGTCGGCCTTGGCCTTGGTGAAGATGGCATCCAGGCTGGCACCTTCGGGCTTGACCCAGTCGATAGTGGAATGGGCCGCAGCAACCGGTGCGGCGGGCTTGGGTGCGGGTGCCACCGCAGCCACTTCAGGGGCCTTGGAGCAGGCCATCAAGAGTGCAGGGATCGTGGCGAGCAATGCTAAACGTGTCATGGAGAGCAAACCCTTCAAAGCAGCAAAACTTTGGATTGTGCGCCAACTTCCAAGGCCCTACAGCCCGTGGTATCCCTGGCCCATTGCATGGCGCCGCTTTACCGGCTTTACTTGCAGTTCACCATCAGTTAACCGACGCGCCACTTGCGGCATACAAGATGCAGGCATGGAAAAACCCCAGCGCCCCACTTCCTTACGCCCCGTCCTGCACCTCAGAGCCATTGCCTTCGTGTGGCTGCTTGCCAGCGCCGGACTGCCCGTGCCCAGTTTTGCACAAAGCAGCACGCCGCCAGCCGTCGCGCCCACTGCGGTGGCCACGGCGCTGCCCGACATGACGGGCATAGCCGCCAAACTGTCGCCCAGCGTCGTCAACATCAGCGTGCGCGGTGTGCGCAAGGTGTCCACCACCGCACAAGCCACCAACCCCAGCGGTGATGGCGACAAGGGCTCGGCCGAAGACCAGGCCATGCGCGAATACCTGCGCCGCTTCCAGCAGCGCTTTGGCGAATTGCCCTCGCAACTGAATATGCCGGTACGCGGCGAAGGCTCGGGCTTTATCGTGCGCTCCGACGGGGTTGTCATGACCAATGCGCACGTGGTCAGCGATGCCGACGAGGTGGTTGTCAAACTGTCGGACCGCCGCGAATTCGTCGCCAAGGTCTTGGGCACCGACAAGCGCACCGACATCGCGGTGCTGAAAATCGACGCCAAAGACCTGCCCGCGGTTGCCGTTACCGCGTCCAAGCCCTTGCGCGTGGGCGAATGGGTGATGGCCATCGGCTCACCTTTCGGCTTTGAGAGCACCGTAACCGCCGGTGTCATCAGCGCCACTCGGCGCTCCCTGCCGGGCGATGGCACGGTGCCCTTCATACAAACCGATGCGGCCGTGAACCCGGGCAACTCGGGCGGACCGCTGATCAATATGCAGGGCGAGGTCATTGGCATCAACTCGCAAATCTTCTCCATGTCCGGCGGCTACCAGGGCGTGTCCTTTGCCATCCCCATGGACGTAGCGGTGCATATCCAGCAGCAAATACTGGCCACCGGCAAGGTGCGCCACGCCAAGATGGGCCTGGCCGTACAAGAGGTGGACCAGTTGCTGGCCGAGTCCTTCGGCCTGCCCAAGCCCACCGGTGCGCTGGTGTCGGACCTGACCAAAGGCGGCGCGGCAGACAAGGCCGGCCTGGACATCGGCGACATCGTGCTGATGGCCAACGGCCAGACCGTGGACGAGGCTGGCGTCTTCTCCATCATCGTGGGCCTGGCCCAGCCGGGCGACCGCTTGAAACTGACCGTTTGGCGCCGCGGCAAGCAACTGCCCATGCTGGTGACGATGGACGATGCCGAGGACAAGCTGGCCCATAAGGTATCTGACGCGGCCAGCAGCACCGCCATCAACCGCCTGGGCGTGAATCTGCGCCTGCAAAAACCGGACGAGTCGCGCGGCAGTGGCTCCTCCATCGGTCTGTTCATCGACAAGGTCAGCGGTGCCGCCGAGCGTGCGGGCGTGCAACCGGGTGACCTGCTGCTGGCCATCAACCAGGAGCCGGTACTGACCGTAGATCAGGCCAAAGCGATGGCCGACAGGGCCAACAAATCGCTGGCGCTGTTGATCATGCGCGACGGCGAGCGCATCTTCATCCCACTGCGCCTGCCTGCCCTGCCGACGATCTAGGCAGCCACGTGCTGCGCGCGAAGTTCCTTGGCCGCAGCCACCATATTCGTCAATGCCGGCACCACTTCAGTCCATTGGCGCGTCTTGAGCCCGCAATCGGGGTTGACCCACAGGCGATCGGCCGGGATACGCTGGGCGGCCTTTTGCATCAACTGCACCATCTGCTCCCGGGTGGGGATATTGGGCGAGTGGATGTCGTACACACCCGGCCCAATCTGGTTGGGGTAGTTGAAGTGGTCAAAGGCATCCAGCAACTCCATGTCGGACCGAGAGGTCTCGATGGTGATCACATCCGCATCCATGTCGGCAATGGAGGCAATGATGTCGTTGAACTCCGAATAGCACATGTGGGTGTGGATCTGCGTCGCGTCCCCCACACCATTGGCCGTTATGCGGAAGGATTCCACGGCCCAGTTCAGGTAATCTTGCCACTGCGTCTTGCGCAGCGGCAGCCCCTCGCGTAGCGCCGCCTCGTCGATCTGGATGACGCGCACGCCAGCCTTTTCCAGGTCCAACACCTCCTCGCGTATAGCCAGGGCCAATTGCTTGCACGATACCGACCGCGGCTGGTCATCGCGCACAAATGACCAGTTGAGAATCGTCACCGGCCCGGTCAGCATGCCTTTCATGGGTTTGTCCGTTTGCGCCTGGGCATAGCGTGTCCACTCCACCGTCATCGCCTGGGGGCGGGTGATGTCGCCAAACAAGATGGGCGGCTTCACGCAGCGCGATCCGTACGACTGCACCCAGCCAAACTGGCTGAAGGCATAGCCATCCAACTGCTCGCCAAAGTACTCCACCATGTCGTTGCGCTCGGCCTCGCCGTGCACCAGCACGTCCAGGCCCAGGGCTTCCTGCTCCTGCACACTGCGTTTGATCTCGGCCTGCATCGCAGCCTTGTAACCCACCTCACTGAGTTTGCCCAGTTTGAACTGGCTGCGCGCTTGGCGAATCTCCGCCGTCTGCGGGAAGGAACCTATGGTTGTCGTAGGAAACGCAGGCAGCTTCAGGTACGCAGCTTGCAAAGCAGCGCGCTGGGTATAGCCGCTCTGGCGCTGGCCCAGCTTGGCGTCAATCTGCGCAAGGGCCGCCTTGACAGCCGGGTTGTGCACCCGCGGTGACGCGCGGCGTGCGGCAATGGCGCGCTGGTTCTCCGCCAATGCGTCTTTGACTGCACTGCGACCCTCATTCAATGCGGTGGCCAAGACCTTCAGTTCGTCCAGCTTCTGCAAGGCATAGGCCAACCAGGATTTGACCTCAGCGTCCAACTTCTGCTCCTGACCCAGGTCCACCGGCACATGCAACAGCGAGCATGACGGTGCAATCCACAAAGCCCCGCCCCTTCTGGCAACGATGGGCTCTACCCAATCCAGCACCGCATTCAAATCGGTCTTCCAGATATTGCGGCCATTGATGACGCCCAGAGACAGTACTTTGTGCTGCGGCAACAGGTTGAGCAAGGGTTGGATCTCATCGCGCCCATTGATGGCATCCACATGCAGGCCCGCCACCGGCAGGTTGGCTGCCAGGTATTGGTTCTCTTGCAGCTGGCCAAAGTAGGTGGCCAACAAGATCTTCACTCGGCAGCTTTTCAACTGGTGGTAGGCCGTGTTGAAGGCGTGCTGCCAATCGGCATCCAGCTCGGTGACCAACAGCGGTTCGTCCACCTGCACCCACTCCACGCCTTGCGCGGCCAGTGTTTCGAGTAGCTCGGCATACACAGCCAGCAGGCGCGGCAGCAGCGCCAGCTTGTCGGAACCATCCTTGGCCTTGCCAATACCCAGATAGGTGACCGGCCCGATGATGACCGGCCTAGCCTTCACGCCTTGGGCCTTGGCCTCCGCCAGTTGCTCCAACAGGCGCGATGCGTCCAGCGCAAACGTGGTCTCAGCCGTGAACTCCGGCACGATGTAGTGGTAGTTGGTGTCGAACCATTTGGTCATCTCCCCCGCTGCCACACCACCGCAGCAGGCGCTGTGGTCCTCAGTGCCCTTGGCGGAGCGGCCGCGGGCCACGCGGAAATAGTTGTCCAGCACATCGCCATGGAAGCCCTGCACCCGCGCCGGCAGGTTGCCCAGCGTGAAGCTCATGTCCAGCACTTGGTCGTAGAAAGAGAAGTCACCCACCGGGGCCCAGTCCAGGCTAGCTTGTTGCTGCCAGTGGCGTTGGCGCAGTTGCACGCCCAAGGCCTTGAGTTCGCTGCGCGAGATTTCGCCTTTCCAATAGGACTCCTGCGCAAACTTGAGTTCGCGCTGCGCGCCGATGCGGGGAAAGCCGAGGTTGTGGGTAGAGATCATGGTGTCTTGCTTCTATCGTTCAGGTTGTCAAAGATGGCGCAAGGTTAAGGACAACAACCCATGAAGTAAAATGATCTTATTTCAACGATCAATCAATATTACTCATACATAGCATGATCGAAAGAATGCACCTGGCCATCGTCCGCGAGGTGGACAAACAAGGCTCTCTCACTGCCGCCGCCAGCGTGCTGTGCCTGACCCAATCCGCCCTGAGCCACACTGTGAAAAAGCTGGAGCAGCAAATGGGCACCCCCATCTGGCTGCGCGAGGGGCGCAGCCTGATCCCCACACAGGCCGGCCACTACCTGCTGAGCGTGGCCAACCGCGTGCTGCCGCAGTTGGAGATGGCCGAGGCCCGCATGCAGCAATACGCGCTGGGCGAGCGTGGCACGCTGCGCATCGGCATGGAGTGCCACCCCTGCTACCAATGGCTACTGAAAGTGGTGTCGCCCTATCTGGCCGCCTGGCCCGATGTGGAGGTGGACGTCAAACAGAAATTCCAGTTTGGCGGCATCGGCGCCCTGTTTGCGTATGAGATTGATCTGCTGGTCACGCCAGACCCACTCTACAAACCCGGCCTGCGCTTCGTGCCCGTGTTTGACTACGAACAGGTGCTGGTCGTCGGCCGCCAGCACCCACTGGCCAAGCGCCGGCATGTGAAGCCCGAACAACTGGCAGGTGAAGTGCTGATAACCTACCCCGTGCCTATGGACCGGCTGGATGTCTACAACCGCTTCCTGATGCCAGCCGGCATCATGCCCAAGCGCCACAAGACCATTGAGACCACCGACATCATGCTGCAGATGGTGGCCAGCGGCCGGGGCGTGGCCGCCCTGCCCCGCTGGCTGGTCAAAGAGTACGCCAGCAAGCTGCCGGTCGTGCCCGTACGCCTGGGGCCGGACGGCATAGACAAGCAGATCTTCCTGGGTGCGCGCGAGGCCGATGTCGACATCGACTACCTCAGCGCCTTTGTGGACTTGGCGCGACAGGCTTAGCCCCTGTAAATACCCGATTCATGGGATAGGAAGTCGCACGGCTTGCGAACATACTCCCCTGCGCTCAAGGCCCAGAAGCTTGGCGGACATCAAAACGTCATCCGGCGTTGGTACGCTGACCTGAAAAACAGGGAGGGATGCCATGGGAACCATCGCAGACAGAATCGCGCAAGCACGGCTGGGCATTGCCGTCGCAGCGGGCAAACGCTGGGCCGAGCGCCAAGCAGAGCGTGACCAGGGCCTGCGCAACATTGCGCTGAAAGGCCCCGGCTCCGCCGACACTCCCACGCGCAGGCAGGAGTGGACCCAGCGGCAGGCCAACAAGCAGCTGTCTGCACTACCGGCATCATCCGGACTATCCGGTCTGGGCTTGGAACGCATCATCGGCCCCACCGTCGATTGGGTTGCTTTCTCGCCCAGCCAAAGAGCGTTCGAATCCGCACGACCCGTGGCGCGCATTGTTACGCTGCCTGGGTCGGGCTATGAGCCGCAAGGCGTTGCTACCGGCTTCATGGTGTCAGATCGGCTCTTGCTGACCAACCACCATGTCTTTCCCACGCGGTCCGATTGCCGCGGCTTTGGCGTCAACTTCTTGTTCTGTGTCGACGAACGGGGCACAAACCAGGGCGTGTTGTTTGAGATCGATGCGGACGGCTTTTATACGTCCAACGAAACGTTGGACTACGCCTTGGTCAGCGTCAAACCCAAGGGCCTCAAGGGCGAGTCCATCCGTGACTATGGCACCGTCAAAATGATCGAGGCCACCGGCAAGATCCTGACCGGCTTCCCCGTCAACATCATCGAGCACCCCAACGGCGGCCCGCGCCAGTACGCCACATCCAACAACCGCCTGGTCGACATTCTGGCCACCGGCTTTCTGCACTACGAAACGGACACCGACAAGGGCTCCTCCGGCTCACCCGTGTTCAGTGACGACTGGGAACTGGTGGCCCTGCACCACAGTGGCGTCCCCCGCATGGCAGACGGCCATATCCTCAAGCGCGACCACACGCCGTGGGACCAGTTCAAGGACAGCGAGAACGACATCGACTGGATCGCCAACGAAGGCACCCGTGTCAGCACGCTGATTGCCGCCATGAAGCTCACACCCGGCTTGTCCGTCTCCGAGCGCGGCGAGTTGGACGCCCTGCTGGCGTCCACCAGCGACCCACTGGCTGCGCAAGAGAGCACCAAGCCGTCAGGACCACCGATTCCGCCAAACGACAACACCATCCGCATCCAGGGAGGAGCTCCAGCCATGAACAGCAACAACGTTTTCAACATCTCCGGCAACAACGTCATCCACATCTACACCACGGCGCCCACACCCGAAGCCGGCGCAACAAGTCCCGCCGTGCTATCCGTCGTGGCAAAAGCCCCGGCCGCTGTGGCCTTGGTGCAGGAGAAGGCCCTCGTCTTTGACCCAGACTACGCCAACCGGCCGGGATACGACAGCGAATTTCTGGGCACGGCGCTGGACATGCCAAGCTTTGACCCGGCCAAGAGCCCAGAGCTCTATCTGGTCAGCGACTACCAGGACTATGCAGACAACACCCGCAATGTCCCCGAAGTCGATGTGTCGGGCATGGACCCGCAGGACCCACTGGTCTTGCCCTACCACCACTACTCCCTGGTGATGAACAAGACCTACCGCATGTGCATGCTGACCGCATCCAACTGCGACTACCGCGAAGAGATGCGCCAAGACAACCGTCCCCGTGCCGAGTTTGGCGGGGAGAACTGGCGCATCGACCGGCGCGTGCCGACGGAGCTGCAATTGACCGACGCCGACGTCTACGGCCCGGCCGGCAACTTCGACCGCGGCCACATCGTGCGGCGCGAAGACAGTTGCTGGGGAGAACCCGGTCTGGACACCGAATACGCCAATTCCGATACCTACCACTGGACCAACTGCACCCCGCAGCACGAGCTCTTCAACCAAGAGCACCCCAAAGGCACCGAATACAAAGGCCTCGTCGGCATCTGGGGCCAGTTCGAAGGCGCCTTGCAAAAGGAGCTGGCCGCTGGCGGTGGCCAGGCCAGCATCTTCGCGGGCCCCGTGCTGAACCCCGCCCATATGCAAGTCAAAGACTTCGGCAAGGGCAACGTCTACTACCCGCTGAAGTTCTGGAAAGTGGTGGTGGTGCCGATGAGCACGGCCCGCAAGCCCAAGCTGGCCGCCTATGGCTACATCTTTGACCAATCACAGGCCATCAAGAAATTCGGCCTGGACATCAAAGAGGCACTCGCGCTGGGCACCTTCACCCGACAACGGACCAAGCTGCAAGATATCAGCGCCCTGACCGGCATCGTCTTCCCAGCGGGCTTGGTAGATGCGCCGTTCGGCACCAACTGACCGGTGACAGGCGCACAAGGGTGCGCTATCGCACTTACAAGGCCTGCTACCCTAGACTACTGTTTCTTCCCACAACTAGGAGACCCCATGGCCCGCAGCAAAAACATCATCTGCCTCTGGTACGACGGCACTGCCCTGGAAGCGGCGGAGTTCTATGCCAAGACATTCCCCGACAGCGCCGTCCACGCGGTGCACCGCTCACCCAGCGACTACCCGTCTGGCAAGGCGGGCGATGTGATCACGGTCGAATTCACCGTAGCCGGAATCCCCTGCATTGGCCTGAATGGCGGCCCGGCCTTCAAGCACAGCGAGGCCTTCTCCTTCCAGATCGCCACTGACAACCAGGAAGAAACCGACCGCCTGTGGAATGCCATCGTCGGCAACGGTGGCCAGGAGAGCCAGTGTGGCTGGTGCAAAGACAAATGGGGCCTGTCATGGCAGATCAGCCCCCGCGTACTGGTCGATGCGGTGTCGGGCTCCGACCCAGTCGCTGCCAAGCGTGCATTCCAAGCCATGATGCCCATGAAGAAGATCGACATCGCCACCATTGAAGCGGCTATACGCGGCTGACCCATGCCGCCAGCGAGACTCACCCTTGAGCCACCCAACGCAAAATTACGCGATTCCTACCGCACGCTAGTCGCCGAGTTTGTGGCCAACGGCGATGCGCTGGTCCCATTCACGCTGTCTTTTGACAACACCGACTTCGACGTCTTCCTGTCCAAGCTGTCCGACTGCGCCAACGGCGTTGGCGTACCCGCAGGCTTTGTGGCGCACTCCAGCTTCTGGCTGGTCCGTGATGGCACGGAAGTCGTGGGTGTATCCAACATACGCCACAGCCTGACACCGGCGCTGCTACGCGAAGGCGGCAACATAGGCTACGGCATCCGCCTTAGCGCGCGCCGCCAAGGCATGGGCAGTGCCATCTTGCGCCTGTCTTTGCTGCGCGCGGCTGAGCTAGGCTTGTTACGCGTGCTCCTGACCTGCGGTAAGCAGAATACAGCGTCCGCCGCCGTCATCATGCGCAACGGCGGCGTGCTGGAGTCCGAAGAATTCCTGCCAGACCGGGGCGAGGTGGTGCAGCGCTACTGGATAGACCCAATCGCCTCTGGCGGATAACACTTTCGTTGAATTGGTCTGTAGCCCTCGTCCTATAAGGCGATAGTGCTATCAGATACAGAGCAATCCAAGAACGCCCGCACTCTCAAGCCGCCCGCCACCGGCGCACATAAGGCAGCAAAAACAGATACAGTCCGCTGAGCCACAGCAAGGCCAGTGGCAGCAGCGGCGAATAGGTAATCCAGGCCGGGGGCTGCCCTTGGGACATGGCGACGAAATTGGCGGTGACCGTCAGGGTAAACACGACGGATATCCAACGGTGCGCCTGGCGGAACCAATGGCCAGCCGATGACGAGGAGGATGCGATAGTGGTCATGGGTCGTTCTCCGCTGTGCATCAACGCCGCGCCTGGATCATCTTCCAGCCGTTGCCGGCCGGGTCGCGAAAGCCCGCGTCCACCGTGCCGTAGCGGTCCACCGGCTCCTGCGTGAACTCCACGCCCTTGGCCCGCATGCGTTCGTAGGCGGCGCGGCAGTCGTCTACCTCCAGCACCAGGGACGGCATCGCCCCCTTGGCCACCATGGCGTGCAGCGTCTGCGCGGTGGCTTCGTCATGCACCGGAGCGCCGGGGCGCAGCAGCCCCAGTTGGAAGGTGGATTGGCCGGGGTATTGCACCGTCAGCCACCGGTAATCGCCGTTGCGCACATCGGTGTGCACCTTGAAGCCCAGCTTGTCCACATAAAACGCCAGCGCCTCGTCCTGGTCTCGCACATACACACTGGCTACCTGCACGCCGCCATTGCCTGATGCTGCTGCCTGGTTGTTCATTGAAATGCTCCCTATCAGTTCGTTGAAGAAGCCTCGTTTATATCGGTGGCCAGGCGGCGGCGCTTCTCCAAAACTGCGGTCTTGCGTCAGACCCCTTGTGCAGCAGGCTCTTCAAATAAGGGCAACTGCACAGCAGAACCCGCCAGCTCATCGTCCGCCGGGAGGGCGGCGACAAAGGTGCGGTGCAGGCCATCGCCACTGTCGCGCCGGCACGGCATCACCACCATGCCACGCGGTGCCGTCATCTCCGCCAAATCCGTCACCGCCACAGACTGCGCCCCGATACATACCATGCGTTTCATACTCTTCAATCCTTATGCATTCACTCAACAGTGCGCCAGATTAAGTGCACAACCCACCATGGCTCTGTGCGGCACCGCACAGCAGGCGCCACGCTGGCTTTGTAAATTGGGCTTCATGGCAACTGCTTAAAACCATGGCCTCACGCTTGCACGAACCCGATGTCCCACGCGACCCGCTGGACCAGATTTCGACCCAGATCAGCGTGCTGGTCGCGGCGATGCGGGCGCTGATACGCACCCACCCCCACCCGCAGATGCTGCGTTCGGAGTTCGACACCCTGATCGCACACACGCAGACGCGGCCACACTTTCTGCATGCGGATATGCAGCACAGAGGCCACCTGCGCAGGCTGGCCAAAGACCTCTTCGATGCCCAATAGCGCAGTGTCCTGGCTGGGGCTTTCTTACACCGCCTCTTTGCTGCCACCGGCCAGACTGCGGCGCTTTTTCTCCAGAACAGCGGTCTTGAGGTCGGGCCGGTGCGCCGCGCTGACAATGCAGGCCGGCACACTGCGCAACTCGGCAGCTGCCGCGCGGGCGCGCAGGCGCACGGTGCTGGGCGTCTCGCCGGTGATGTCGCGGAAGATGCGGCCAAAGGTGCCCAGGCTGCGCCAGCCGGTCTGGAAGGCGATATCGGTGATAGGCAGCTCGCTGTCGCGCAGCAGCGCCACCGCTCGTTCTATGCGCCGCGTCAGCAAGTAGCGGTGCGGCGGCACGCCAAACGCCTCTTTGAACGCGCGGGCAAAGTGCGCCTCCGACACATGGCTCACATCCGCCAGCCGCTGCACCGGCCAGTCCTCGTGCGAGGCGGCGTCCATGCGGTCCTTGGCGCGCAGCAGGCGGCGCAGTAGCTCGGGGCTTTGGGGATCTGGGAGTTTGCTCATGTTCGATTTCAGCTGGCAGGCTACACCAATAGCTGAAGTCTACGGGAGCTACTAAGCCGGCTTCAGCAACACCTTCAACTGGTTCACCGCATCCACCACACTGGCACCCAGGCGCTCCATCACCGCGATCTTTTCCTCTTCGTGCTCCTGCACGCTGTCCATCATCTTCGTGAAGCCATCCAGTCGGGCACGGACCAGCCATTGCGCGATGTCTGCGTCTTTGCCCCACAGGTAGCGGTTGGCCATGGTGGCGGCCTGCATGGTGAGCCAGGTGATGGGGGTGTCGGGCAGCGGGACCGGCTTGCACAGCTTGTTCTTGGCCGCTTCATCGGCGGCGTCGCGCAACTCCACATGGGCGATCAGCGCGGCGCTGAACGTGGGTTGAAACGCCTGGATGAATTGCAGTGTGATCGTCTGGCCCTGGAACACCGGCTTGGCGGGGCGCAGTTCGGCGGCACAGGCCGAGCAGTCCACGACGATGCGGTCGGCATCCATGGGCGCGGTGCCACGCTCCAGCACGATCTGGTGGGGCTCAATGCGGGTCACACGACCCAAGCGCACGATGTCCTTGATCTTGCGCAGCTCCTGCAGCTCCGCCTGCGACACCACGGCCGCGTGGTACATGCCGGGCTCCACATTCGGGTCCAGCCGCAGCAGCTGGCCACTGGCTTCCAGCTTTTGAAACAGCTCTGGCACGGATTGGGCCTGTGCGATGGACTCGAACTGGGTCGCCATGGCGCCAAAGGTGTGCACAAAGTGCTCATCGCTGGCCTGCACATTGGCGCGGTCCTGGAACCAGCTGTCGCGCGGCATGATCCAGCGGATGCGGTCCGCCGGCACCTGGTTGGCCAGCAGCCACAGACAGGCGTCGATGCCGGTCTTGCCCGCGCCCACCACCACATAACCAGACGGCGGGCGTTTCACCTTAGGCAGGTTGTTCAGCGGCATGCACTGCACGCCCTCTGCCACCGCATATTTGGGCGGGTGTGTGGAAGGCACGGCCGTATTCAACCAGGTGGTGTCCACCACCTTGCGGCGCACGCTGACCTGGGTTGTGGCGCCGCTCAGTAGGGAACGCATCACGTGCTGTGTGACATGTGTTTGGCCAGCGCTGGAGGGTTCGTGTTGCACTTCATAGTTCGACATCGGGAAATACCTCACACGTCCCGACGCGACCATTTCCTCCATCAGCGTCTCGTAATAGCCCAGTATCTCTGCGCTGGTGGCCCGCTCCGTCATGCCCTGGTTCAGCGGGTCGGTGTCGTAACCGCCATTGCCCAGCGTGCGCGAATTCACGCCGTAGTAGCTGGACGGCTGGTGCAGGCGCACAAACGGGTAAGCGTCATTCCAATGGCCGCCAGGCCCGTGGTGGCGGTCCACGATGGTCATCGTGGCGTTGCTCTCGTGAAAAATGGTGTCGGCAAAGGCCATGCCGACGGCGCCGCTGCCGACGATGAGGTAGTCTGATTCCAGTGTGTGGGGTGCGTGCATGATGAAGAGATTCCTGATGGGATGGGAAGAAAGAGAAAAGCTCAAGGCGCTTTCGAAGGTTTCGGCGCCTTGGCAGCCTTCGCGGGTTTCGCCATGCCCGCCGAGATGGTCTGCATGGCCTGCTCCAGCAGGGCATCACCGGCCAGCGCATCGCCCACATAACCAAACAGTTCCAGGCTGATGACGCCGTGCAGCGTGCTCCACAACACTTGCGCGGTGCGGCCCACACTGCCCAGCAGCGGGATGCCGGCATCGGCGCACCGCTGCACGCCCTGGCGCAGCACCAGGAACGAGCTCTTGCTCTTCTCCAGGCTTTGCTGTGAAGGTGTGAAGCCGGGCACGCAGCGGCTGAACATGATCTGGTAATAGGTGCTGTTGGCCACCGCGCTGCGGCGGTAGGCACGGCCCAGCTCCTTCACGTAGAGCGCAGGGTCGTCGCCCAACTCAACGGCTTCCAGGTCTTGTTGCAGCCGCGCAAAGCCTTCCAGGTACAGCTCGTTGAGGATGTCCTGCTTGTCTTTGAAGTAGGTGTACAGCACGATGGTGGAGGCGCCCACGCGCTCCGACAGCTTGCGCATCGACAGCGCATGCGGGCCCTCTTCCACCAGCAAGGCGCTGGCCTTGTCCAGAATGTTCTTGCGAACCAGCGTGCGTTCGGTGGTCTTGTGTGCGGCCCTTTGATCTTCGATGTCTGTCATGGTAGTGCTTGCGAATTACAGCGTTATGCTTAGAATAACACTGTTATATTTACTTGCCAACCCCCACTTACTTTCAGGAGCTCTCGATGGACATCACCACGTTTCAGGTGCGCAAAGACAATCTGCCGACCACCCGGCTCGTCACGGAACCGGCCGCCCCACTCGCCCCCGGCCAGGTGCGCGTGCGCATCGACAGCTTTGCCTTGACCGCCAACAACATCACCTACGCCGCGCTGGGCGACTTCATGCACTACTGGCAGTTCTACCCCACCCTGGATGCCGCCTGGGGCGTGATCCCGGTGTGGGGTTTCGCCACCGTGGAGCACAGCACACATGACGGCGTGCTTGAGGGTGAACGGCTGTATGGCTACTGGCCCATGGCATCCCACGCGGTGCTGACACCGGTCAAGGTGAACCCCGCCAGCTTTGTGGAAAGCGCAGCCAACCGCCAGACGCTGCACGGGCTCTACAACGTCTATATGCGCACCGCCAACGATCCGTTTTACAGCGCCAACACCGAAGACGTGCAGGCCCTGTTCCGCCCCCTGTTTGTCACCTCATTTGCCATCGATGACTTCCTGGCCGATAGCGACTTTTTTGGCGCCAAGACCATGCTGCTGTCCAGCGCGTCCAGCAAGACGGCCTATGGCACCGCACACCAACTCTCCAAGCGCGAAGGCATAGAAGTGATTGGCCTGACGTCCGAGCGCAACCGCGCCTTCTGCGAAAGCCTGGGCTGTTACCACCGCGTGGTGACGTATGAGAGCCTGTCCGACATCGCCGCGGACACGCCGTGTGTGTATGTCGACTTTGCCGGCAATGCCGACCTGCGCGCCCAGGTGCATGGCCGGTTCACCCAGCTGGCCTTCAGCAGTGCCATCGGCCTCACCCATGTCGACAAGCTGGCGCTGGCCAGCAGCAACCTGCCCGGCCCGGCACCGGTGCAGTTCTTTGCACCGGCCCAGATCAAGAAACGCCAGGCAGAACTGGGGCCGGCCGAATTCGGAGCGATGATGGTGAAGGCCTGGCTGCGCTTCTGCGCCCATGTCATGGCCGGCGCGCAGCCCTGGGTTCTGGTGGAACACCACCAGGGTGCGGCGGCGGTGCAAGGGCTGTATGGCCAGGTGCTGGCGGGACAGGGGGATGCGCGCACGGGGCACATTGCGTCCCTGTAAATCAAGGGGGCTCGCTGGCACGCAACGTGCCCCTCGCAAACGTGGCTCACATCCGCAAGCCGCTGCACCGGCCAGTCTGCGTGCGAGGCGGCGTCCATGCGGTCTGCAAATTTCAATCATCTCCCCTGCTTGCGCTAACCTTCAAATTTATGCATGATATACATCATGCGAAAGTCAATTGCTAACACCAGAGCCGAGGCCAAGGATGCCTCACATGAGCGCATCGTGACGGTGGCCGCTCGCGCAATCCGCCGCAGCGGCTACGGCGGCACTGGCGTCGCAGACATCATGAAAGAGGCTGGCCTGACCCATGGCGCCTTCTATGCCCACTTTGCGTCACGCGAAGCCATGTTGACCGAAGCTGCCGCACGGGCATGCGCAGAGTCTGCAGCACTCGCCGCAGATGCAGTCGCAAAAGTACCCCCGGGAAAGGCGCTGCAAACTATGCTTGCCGCCTATCTCTCCAAGGCCCATCTGGAGAACGCAGAGATGGGCTGCCCCTTGGCCGCGCTAGGCTCCGAAACCTCGCGCCAGGCCCCCGAGGTGCGCCGCGTGGCGACCCGGCATATCAAGGAAACGGTAGACCTGATTGCCCGCCAGTCGCCAGACTGGGGGCAGCCCGGCGCCCATGAGCGGGCCCTGGTCACCCTCTCTACGATGGTCGGCGCCCTGCTGTTGGCCCGCGCAGTCGACGAGCCGGACCTGGCCGATAGCCTGCTTGACGCTTCGCTCAAGCACCTGACCCCCGCCTCCCATTAAAGCCACCAATAAACACTTCCTATTCGTTCGACTTTTAATATGACGAGTGTCATGCGAAACAACCTAAACCCACCCAACACTGAAGGAGAAACGTGATGAACATCAACAGCAAGAGCCACAAGGTTGCCCTCGTTACAGGTGCCTCATCGGGCATCGGTCAAGCTACAGCAGAGCTGCTGGCAAAGGCTGGCTATAAGGTCTACGGAACGAGCCGCCGTGGTGGCGACGCAGGCGGGCGCGCGTTCGAGATGCTGTCCCTCGACGTGACCAGCGACGAATCCGTCGCCGCCGCCGTTCAGACGCTGATACGGCGAGAGGGGCACATTGATCTGCTCGTCAACAACGCCGGCTTCGGAGTCGCTCCCGCAGCTGCTGAAGAGAGCTCCATCGAACAGGCAAAGGCAATTTTCGACACGAACTTCTTTGGCATCCTGCGCATGACGCGCGCCGTCGTGCCGCACATGCGCAAGCAAGGCATGGGACGCATCATCAACATCGGCTCGGTGCTGGGCTTCTTGCCAATGCCGTATGGCGCACTGTATGCCGCAACCAAGCATGCGATCGAAGGCTACTCCGAGTCGCTGGACCATGAGCTGCGCACCTGGGGTATTCGCGTCTCCGTCATCGAGCCCGCATACACCAAGACCCCGTTCGACGCGAACTTCCTGGAACCCGACGCCAAGCTTGATGCGTACAGGGAAGTTCGCGCCGCCGTGAGCCAGCGCGTGAAGGAAGTGATGGCCACGGCCGACCTTCCAGGTGTCGTGGCGGGCGTCGCGCTGAAAGCTGCCAATGCCACGCACCCGAAGCTCCGATACACAGCGGGCGGGCTCGCAAGCCGCCTACGCCTGTTGCGCAGATTTGCACCTGCTGGCATGGTGGATGCCGGGATTCGCAAAGACTTGGGGCTCGACGTGGCACACGCCGTGACAACACCATGAAAGCATTTGTTTTAGAGCGCTATGCAAAGAACAGCACGTTGCGGTTGGCAGACATGCCGACGCCGGAACTGCGCGATGACGAGGTCCTGGTAGAGGTCCATGCGGCTGGCGTGAACCTGCTGGACAGCAAGATCAAGAGCGGAGAGTTCAAACTCATCCTGCCCTATCGACTACCCATCATCCTGGGGCACGACGTTGCGGGCGTTGTGGCCAAGATCGGATCGCGTGTCCGGAACTTCAAAGTAGGCGATGCGGTCTACGCGCGCGTCGACGACTTTCGCATCGGCACATTCGCCGAATTCGTTCCGGTCAAGGAGACGTCGCTTGCGCCCAAACCCAAAAACCTCACGATGGAGGAAGCCGCGTCCATCCCCCTGGTCGGCCTGACGGCCTGGCAGGCACTGGTTGAAAAAGCGCAACTGAAAAAAGGGCAAAAGGTTTTTATTCAGGCGGGCTCTGGCGGCGTTGGCACCTTCGCGATTCAACTGGCCAAGCACCTGGGCGCCACCGTCGCCACAACGACGAGCACCACCAACGTGGCGCTCGTGAAGGGCCTAGGCGCAGACGTAGTCGTCGACTACAAGACACAGGACTTCGCGGACGTTTTGCACGGCTACGACGTGGTGCTGAACAGCCAGGATGGCAAGACCCTCACAAAGTCTCTTGGGGTACTCCAACGCGGTGGAAAACTCATATCCATCTCCGGGCCACCCGATCCCGCATTTGCCGCAGAAATCGCCGTACCCGGTTTCGTGAAACTGGTCATCCGGCTGCTGAGCTCTGGCGTCAGACGCAAGGCGCGAGGCCTTGGCCTTGCCTACGCATTCCTGTTCATGAAGGCGAGCGGCAACCAACTGCGCGAGATCACCCGACTCATCGACGCGGGAGCCATCCGGCCCGTGGTGGACAAGGTCTTCCCGTTCGGGTCAACCAACGAGGCCTTGGCCTACGTCGAAGCAGGCCGCGCAAAGGGCAAGGTCGTCATCAAGATCAAGTGAGCCCGGCCTTTGCCCAGGCTGCGCCGCCCGCTACGTTCTGGGAATGCGCTCAAGCCGTCGTCTCGGTGAGGCGGCGAATGGTCAGGGCGCAGCGCTGGTCGATCAAAGTCACTATCTGGTCCAGGACTGCGTGGTGGTTTCCCACCGTCTCAAACGTGGCCAGCGTGGCGCGCGCCACGTCCGGCAGGCGCCTGGCAATGTCCAGAATGCGCTTCTTGACCTGCGCGGGCGACAAGGCGGAATCAACAGCGAATTGCTCCCAGTGGCGCGCCTGCACCTCGGAGAACTTGTATTTGCTACCGATCTTCATGGCCATTTTGTCGGTCAACTTGGGATAGACGGCGGTGCACAGCGCGTCATACAAAGGCGTGAGCACGGCGCCGGCCGGGGTGTACAGCAGCGAGAAGTTTTTGCCATGGGCGTCGTGGTTGCCAATCAGGGCATTGAACACCACATAGTCCAGTAGCTTGAGCGTGTGCGGTGCGCTGGGGCGGGTTGCGCTGCGCAGCAGCGCAAAGGCCTGGTCCAGGCTCGGACCACCTTCGTTTTGGTACTTGTGCTCGGAGACGATGCCCAACGCCTGGCAAAAATCCTCTTGGTGCAGGCGCAGGCCAGGCACACCCGCCAGTCGGTCATAGCGCTCTACCAGCAGGTAATGGCGCTGTTGCGCCCCTTCGGTGATGGCCTGGATCTGGCAGCGGGCCACATCCAGCTTGAGTACCCCCGCCAGCGCCATGCAATAGGCTTCGTTGAAGACACTGCCGTCCACCCCGGCAATCGGCGGCTTGAGGATATGCGTGCTGGGAGAGTCGTTCAGTGGCAAGCCGACACGCACACCACCGTCCGCATCCAGCACCACCGGCAACTTGTCTTGCGCCCCTGCGAGCGACAGGCGCAAGCCGTCGTCGCCGGCGCGCATGGGGCGCAGGGGCATTTCATCCAGCACCTGCAGCAGCTGGGCATGGTCCAGCCAACGCACGTCATGGGCGGCATCGAGCGCCCGGGGCGATTGGCCGGGCTCCAGCAAGGTGACGGCACCGGCGCACTCGCCACCCAGGCTGTCCAGCAGGGCATAGTCGTTTTGCGTGGAGACCTGCAGGGTCTTGGCAATCTGCTTGCGCTTGCCGCCTTCGGGCAACAGGCCGGCGAAAAATGGGCGGCTCGCGCGGTCGTCAAACGGCTCCGGCCGGATGGGCAGCGACTGCGACAACGCTGTGGTGGCACCCGCCGCATAGGCAAAACCCAGCCTGCCATCCACCTGCGAAAGGGTTCCAACATGTATGCCTGACAACCAGACTTCGAGATGGCGCGCCATGGTGTCAGACCCAGCCTTCTACCGCCAGGCTGCCGCCCAGCGCGTGCAACACTTTTAGCAGCGTCTCCAGGCGCACGGTAGGCTTGCCAGCCTCCAGCTCCACAATGAAGCGCACGCCCACGCCCGCAGCCAATGCCAATTGGGGTTGTGTCAAACCCAGCCTGTTGCGGGCGGCCAAAACGGCTGCGCCCAGGGCTGCGGGGGAGTTGGTGGGGGTGATAGGCATATGAATTTCCTGTTCGGGAAATTATTGCCAAGAATGGGCAGGAATGCAAGAAAATATCCCGATTGGGAAATTTATGCCTGTCACACGCTGATTTACGTCGAAATGACCCGAACGGGATATTTTGACACCCACTCCACCAACCCAAAGTTCAACACCCAAGCCGCACTCATCAGTACATCCCGCGGCAGCCCGGTTATCTCGCCAAACACAATCGCCACAGGCACAAACAAAATGACCTGCGTGCCCGCGCCCTGCCCCAGCGCATAGGCCCGGGCCATCATGGCCCGGTGCCGTGGGATGTTGCGGCCCAGAATGGCCGCAATGCCCTGCAGCAGAAAAGCCAGCATCAAGCAGCCCACCCCAACGCGCACCACCAGCAGCAAGCTGCCCTGCAGCGCCTGCGGTATGGGGTAGAACAGCGTCATCCACAAGCCTGTGAGCGCGGCCACCAAGCCGCTGAGCAGCGTCAGCCAGCCCGCCCTGCGGTGCCATACCGGCCGCCTGCTTCGCAAGCCCGTATCAAACTGGAACGCACCCAGCACGCAGTACAGGGCCACGCAAACAATGTGCAGCACCACGGGCAGCGGCGCACTGGAGAAACGCGCATCGCCCGGCGCAACCGACCCATGGGCCACGTGCAGCAGGCGCACGCCGCCAGCCACCAGGGGCACCACGCTCAGTGCCAGCAGCCAATACGGCAATTGTTTTGCTTTCAATGGTCCTCCTTGGTAAATGCATCGACGGCCTGCAGTCTATCCATGCAAGAATAAAAGCACATCGCCCACAAACCCACATCAGATATGCAAAAACGCATGAATCGCAAGACCGCCCTGCAGTTCGACTGGAACCGCGCCAAGGCCTTCCTGGCCACGGCAGAGGCAGGCTCGCTATCCGCAGCGGCGCGCACGCTGGGTGTGACCCAACCCACGCTGGGGCGCCAGGTGGCTGCGCTGGAGCAAGAGCTGGGCGTGCCGCTGTTTGAGCGCCGCGGCCGTGGCCTGGAGCTGACGCCCAACGGGCTGGCCTTGATGGACCATGTGCGCGCCATGGGCGAAGCGGCCAGCAGCCTATCGCTGGCGGCCAGCGGCCAATCGGAATCGATAGAGGGCAATGTGTGCATCAGCGCCAGCGAGGTCATGGCCGCATTCGCGCTGCCGGCCGTTTTGCGCAAGCTGCGCAAAGAGTTGCCCGATATCGACGTGACCCTGGTCGTGTCCAACAGCGCCAGCGACCTCAAGGGCCGCGAGGCCGATATCGCCGTGCGCCTGTTTGCGCCCACGCAAGCCGACCTTATCGCCAAGAAGATCGGCATGGTCAGCGGCCAGATGTATGCCACGCCCGCCTATCTGAAGAGCATTGGCAACCCCAGCAAACCCACAGAGTTTGGCCAGGCCAGTTTTATCGGCTTTGAAGACAACCACCAGTACCTCCATTTTCTGAAGGGCTGCGGCTTTGTGGATCTGACCGCGCGCAATTTCCCGCTGACGACCGACAACCGCATCGTGCAGTGGGAGCTGGTCAAGCAAGGGCTTGGCATAGGCGTCATGCAAGAGAGCGTGGGCGAAGCAGAGCGGACCGTGACACGCGCCCTGCCCCACCTGGACCGCGTGCCGGGCGAGATGTGGCTGGTGGCGCATAGTGAGCTGCGGACAAGCCGGCGGATTCGGAGTGTGTTTGATTTTTTGGCCAGAGAACTGACCTACTGACTGCGGGCTTGGAGCGTCATCACGAAAGCAAGCTCAACAACTAACACTCTGCATAGCTGACAGTACGAGGCGACGTCCACTCAGCTTTTACAACCTCATTAACTGGTAGTGGAGTTTCGACATTGGTGTTAGGCTTCATAACCAAACGGCAGGTTGATACTCAACAACCAAAACTTGACGTATGAGTAAATCTGCATATGTGACCACGAGGGAGGAGAATGAAGCCCGATGCAAGCTCGTTTTTAGAGTCTTGGAGCCAAGAACTTAGGTCCCAGGCAAATCGTGTTCGGAATCTCATCGGCGATGCTCATTGGCTGTCCGATGGGCATCACAAAGAGGAGCTTCTAAGAAGCTTTCTGGTCAGATACCTGCCGAAGGATTTGGAGGTAGCACGCGGATTCGTGAAGCCAGCAATTACGGGTTCAGTTTGCTCACCTGAGATTGACATACTCATCTCGCACCCGAAAAGTGCCATGCCGTACTTCTTTGAAGGCGGCATCCAGATCGTCCACCCCGATGCGGTGCTGGCACATCTTGAAGTCAAAAGTCATTTCACTTCGACAAACCTTGTTGACTCACTGGTAAACATAAGCCGAACCAAGCGAATTACCGCCTTTAACACTTCCGGGAAGCCCGCCTGGAGTGGAATTGTTTTCTACTTTTGCCCGGAGAGCCGAAGCCCTGAGAGCATCATGAAAACGCTGGAAAATTCCCTCAAAAATGCGGATGAAACTTTCCGAGAGAGATTACAAAGCGAAGGTGTTATGTACCAAAGCCTTGAGTTGCCAAACTGTATTGCAATCGAAGATTCGTACGTTCTATTTCTTGGCAAGAGTGCGAAGGTCGCGGACACCAACAAGCGAGCCATCGAAATTCGGCTCTTTTCTCGAGAGAGTCTTTGCCTGGCCTGTGCGTTAGCAGATATGTTTGGCGCAATCAGCGTTACCAGATCCAGAGGCGGGGTTGATGTGTTCAATGAATTCATAGACGCAGTTCAATTTCCCGTGCTTTTAAAGAAAACTGTTGACATCTAAAAAACCGAGCCAACTCGATGGAACACTTCAACCTCATCAGCATAGAAGAAGCATTTGATTTCACTAACAGATGGCCCGGCCTACTTCTTGGCCCGGGAGCAACAAGAGCAACAGGTGATCTCGCGACCATTGTTAGAAACGCTCTTTCGCGAGCGAAGATTGATGATCTCGTTGGACAGAATGCCACTGATGAGGATTTACGACTTGCGATGGATCGTGTAGATGGAGAGTTTCCATCGCAAGCACCGTTAATTCACCGCGAGATCATTAACGGTATTCAATCAATGAAGCCGTCGATGGATCTTGGGCACTTAGTTAAGGTTTCTTGGTCAGCCTGCATTTCAGCATCAGAAGACATGCTGTTTGAATCTGCGCTTCGAACGCACCTAGATGATCTTCCGACTTCGCGCAGCGCAACCATCATTGATCACCCATCCGTAGAGCCTCCCGACAGGACAATTCCTGTTTACAAATTAATGGGCAATGTCGCCGTATCGGAAGAAGAGCGAGGGGTGGTTCTTTCGAAATCTGAACTCCTCATGCGCAAGCAAATGTGGGGAGAAATTATTCGCACTTTGCCAGATCACATTCGAGAAGCTCCTTTGTTCATTCTGGGAGCATCGACATCACATGAAATTCTTCGTGACGTTTTGGGACTTCTACTTGGCATGAGGAGCCCTCGTATTACAAGGTTGATTTTCTTAAAAGACGATATTGCGCTTCAGGATGCAACCACGATCCGACTATGTAAGAGATTTAACACTCAACTGATTGACGGAACGTTGCGAGATATCTGCGCAAAGATTGCGTCAGAGAAGAGCGCTCTGCGATCTGAGATCAATGGAATAAAGTCTGTAGATCACGTCGAAGGAAATAAGCTCGCTGTTGAGTTTTCGTCAATTGTTTCTTTTGTCCCAAAAAGTATTGGCAATCAGATCACGCCGACGCAGGCTAGCTTGCCCATCCTGTCAGATGCATTATTCCGACCAAGTTCTGTGGATTGGGCCCCTTTCTTGGCCAATTTAGACTTTCGGCGGCGCGTTACGCCGTCGCTTGTATCCAAGGTTCAAGCCCTACTCAAAAGTGGCTCACCCTCAAAGCCCAACTATTTGATCGTGCATGGCGAGGCTGGCATCGGCAAAACGACAGCGCTAAAGAGGGTGGCGATTGAACTTGCAAATGCTGATATCCCAGTTATGTGGTGCAGGCGCGCAAATGGAAGTAGTTGGATTGCCCAGTACCGCGCACTTGCAGGGAAGTTTGCTGAGGCAGAGAAGGCCCAAGGTAGAACAAATGGAGATTTGGTCGTCATATGCGACGACGCTTGGGGCCTTCGATTGGACCCGACTGAACTAGTTGCATGCTTTGATCGAATAGCCCTAAACGTAGTGTTCGTTTTTGTCATTCGAAACTCGGAGGCAAATTCCGGAGATTTGCGTTTGGGCGGAACAAGCCTGATATCAGTCGATGATTTCGAGTTCCCATTTGATTTAGACGCCAATGAGTTGACAGATCTTGCGTCGATGCTTGTAAGGATCGGCGCGGCTAGCAATGCGGAAGCCGCGGAGAAAATAGTTAAACAACGACCATCTCAAAATGCCGACGATGTGTTGTGCAGCCTTTGGTATCTCCTACCAGAAACAAGATTGCAGCTTTCAGAGTCACTGCAGGACGAATACAGTCGTCTCGGTTCCGCTGACGAACGGATCGGACGTGTCGCTGCCGCTGCCGCTGCATCTAACGCGGCGATTGCAAAACGTGCCTATGAGTTTGTCACTGTCGGGAGCAATCTCGGGTTAGGGATTCCCGTAGAGGTTCTGGTGCAAGCGCTAGGTGTCAATTATGAAGAATGGCTTGACACAGTTCGCACCGGAAAGCCATTGTGGGGACTTCTATATGCAACCGAGAGTGCGGATCAAAACACAATCATTTATCACACTCGAAATCATGTTGTGACCCGCGTCTTGCTTTCGCTAGTGAACGGTGGCGTTGGGCATACTGGTGAAATGCGAGTACTGCGAGATCTCCTAAACGCTTGTTCAGTTGGATCGCTGGTTTACCGCAATTTCGTTGTTGAAGTGTTGGTCAAGGCTCGTGGCAAGTTAAAAGACTTCCTTGAGTATGAACAGGGTGTCGAACTTTTTGATATCGCTAGAAATGCGCTACCCCACGAAGATAGGATAGTTGAACATCACCGGGGTATCTGGATTCAAGATGTGGGTCGCAAAAATGTTGAGGCATATGCCCAGTTTCAACGTGCCCTCGACAGTGCGATTTATCCTGGGTCAGATAGAGATGCTCCCACGGAATATATTCATACTTCAATGGCTGCGACTGTACTGAAGCTAATTCAAATTGGAGAACAGGATTACGCAACGGGTACTGATCAAATAAAGTTTCATCTAAGAAAAGCCACGACTGCAAGCTTTTTCAATGCATATACATCGCACGTGTCGGCCGGACTTCTGTTCGACATGTCAAAACTCCCCAACGCAAGTGTAAAACCTGGTGGTTCATTTCAATTCATTGTTGATGCACTGCAGGAAATTGAAAAGGCCATGCAATCAATTGGTCCTCAAGGCAGGAGATCGCTTCGTTATGCAAAGTCCCTTGGTGTTCTTGGTGACCTACAGCGAAAGATACTGGGCTCAATTCCAAATGTAACGGAACTCAAAGCCTTGGCATCAAAGCTTTTCAATGAGGGCTCAACACAAGTTGGCTTTGAAGTAGTTGCCCGGCGGATGCTTGCTGACGCATCAGAGTCTGCAAAGGGAAGAGATTTCAATGAAGTAAATGAATATTTGAATGAGTGCATGAATGCAATCGAAGCCAAAGGAATGTATCCAACTTCAGGGCTTCTAATTTCACGAGTTGATTTGATGATCCGGTGGAAAATCCAAAACTTCAAACCTGTAAATTGGCAAGCTTTCTATGAGGACTTAGTCGACATACTCAATGACTCCAATTATCAAGATGACTTAGTGAAGCGTTTTTATCTCGGTGTCTCTGAGTTTCAGTTGGGACAAATTACAGAAGGCCATGCGACCTTTGCACTGATTCGTCGCGCCCAAGCTAGCGCCTTGCGGCCTCATGAGATACGAACGTACTTCCTAGATGGTGCAGGAAATCCGCGCCGTTTGCAGGGCACCGTGAAGAAGGCGAACGGAAATCCATATTTCGACGTACCCGAATTGAGTGATTCGTTTCCCCTTAAAGGGAACAGCCCAGTTGGATCAATCGGCACGACCTCACACGCGTATATAGGTTTTTCGCTAAATGGTCCTATCGCAGTATTCAGCAAACCGGAATCGACTGATTTCTTATTGGCGTAGAGACGCGCAAGTCCCAATCCAACTGAGAAACTCAGTGGCGCGTCACGATAGTGGTAGCGCCCTTGGTCATACAGATTCAACCGCAATCCCGTCCTGTTTGAAGTCTGCGAACGCGCCTTCGTCGTCGTTGGCGGCAAGGATTATTCGGGCGATAGTCACTCGCCCAGCATAGTTCATCCTAGGAAGTTGCCCCAGGCCTCAACCCCCTAACCACACTAGAAAAATCCAACCCCCCATTCCCCGCCAGGCTATGCGCCGCATACAAACTGCGCGCCAGCCCACCCAGCGGGGTAGCGGCCTGCACGGCGGTCGCGTTCTCTTGTGCCAGTCCCAAGTCCTTCAGCATCAGATCCGTGCCAAAGCCGCCTGCATAGTTCTTGGACGCAGGCGCAGTCTCCATCACACCCGGCACGGGGTTGTATTTCTCCAGCGCCCAGTTGCCGCCGGAGCTGCGGCGCATGATTTCGGACAGCACCTTGGGGTCCAGGCCGTTGGCCATGCCCAGGGCCAGCGCTTCGGATGTGCCCAACATCAATATGCCCAGCAGCATGTTGTTGCAGATCTTGGCGGTCTGGCCGGCGCCGGCGTCACCGGCGTGGAAGATGTTGTGGCCCATCTTCTCCAGCACGGGGCGTGCGCGCTCCAGGTCTGCGGCCGTGCCGCCCACCATGAAGGTCAGCGTGCCCGCCACCGCGCCGCCGGTGCCGCCGGACACGGGCGCGTCTATGCAGGCGATCTGCGCCTTGGCCGCGGCGTCTGCCACCTTGCGCGCGCTGGCGGCGGCGATGGTGCTGCTGTCAATGACCAGCGTGCCGGCGGGCAAGCGGCTCAGCAAACCGGGGCGTCCATTGCCGTTGCCCAGGTACAGTGCCTCCACATGGCGGCTGGCGGGCAGCATGGTGATGACCACATCCACACCGCGCACGGCGTCTTCTGCCGATGCGGCTGTGCGCAGGCCGCCCTCTTCACCCAGGCGCTTGCAGACTTCTTCCGACAGATCAAAGCCGGTGACGGTGTAGCCGGCTTTGTGCAGGTTCAGCGCCATGGGGCCGCCCATGTTGCCCAGGCCGATGAATGCGATTTTTTTCATAGTGTTCATGTCTCTTTCTTCTGTGGGGTTGGTTAGTTCAATGCCGACAGCGGATGCGGTGTGGCGGACCGGGCGTCAAAGTGCTCGGCTATCCACTCGGGGGTTACATGCTCCAGCGCCTCGGGCGTCCAGCGCGGCTTGCGGTCTTTGTCGATCAAGAGTGCGCGTATGCCTTCGGCAAAGTCGGGGTGGGCGCAGCAGCCGAGCGACGCACGGTATTCCAGGCGGAACACTTCGGCCAGAGACATGCGGTGCACACGCTTCCACATCTCATACGCCAGCGCGGCGGATGTGGGTGAGCCTTTGGCAAAGGTGGCTGCGGCGGTCAGCAGCCAGGCATCGTCGCTCTGCAGTGTGCGCAGGCGCTGGGCAATGTCCAGCAGGTCATCGCCCGCCACCAGGGCGTTGATGGTGTCAAAGTGCTGGCGCACTTTGGACTCTGCCACCGGGGGTGCAGCGTGGGCGGCCAGCAGTTTGGATACCTCTGCGCCTGCGTCGCACGGCAGGTCGTCCCACCGCGCTTCGCCCAGTGCGGCCAGCACGGCGGCGCGTTGGGCTGCGTCTATGTGCACATCCGCCAGGCCGCAGAAGATGGCGTCTGCAGCGTTCAGCGGCGCGCCGGTCAGCGCCAGGAACAGGCCCACGCGCCCGGGCATGCGGCGCAGGAACCAGCTGCCGCCCACATCGGGATACAAGCCAATGCTGATCTCCGGCATGGCCAGCTTGCTGGTGGCGGTGACCACGCGGTGCGATGCGCCCGCCATCAGCCCAATGCCGCCACCCATGACGATGCCGTGGCCCCAGCAGACTATCGGCTTGGGGTAGGTATGGATCAGATGGTCCAGCGCGTACTCTTGCGCGAAGAAGCCGTGGGCATAGGGGTTGGGCTCTGCCCCGTGCACGCGCATGGACTGGTAGAGCCCACGCAAATCACCCCCCGCGCAAAAGGCCTTGTCGCCCGCGGCCTGCAGCACCACGCCGACCACACCGGGGTCTTGCGCCCAGTCGTGCAGCATGGGGGTCAGCGCCTGCACCATGTCCAAAGACAAGGCGTTCAAACTGGTGGGTACGTTCAGCGTGGCGGTGCCGAAGCGGCGGCCGCAGGCGGTGGGGAATGTTTCGAACAGCACAACGTCATTGGTCATGGTGACACCCTCACGCATTGCGCCATACCGGCGCGCGCTTGGCCAAAAAGGCATTGACGCCTTCGCGCTGGTCTTGGGTGTCAAACAGGTCGACAAAGGCCTCACGCTCGGCCAGCAGCATGGCGGCGGGTGACTGGGTGCGTGCGCCGTGGATGAGTTGTTTGCAGGCGGCCACGCTGGTGGGGCTTTGCTTCTCCACACGCTGGGCCAGTGCCAGTGCGGCGGCCAGGGCCTGGCCCTGGGGCACCACCTCTTCCACCAGGCCTATGCGCAGCGCGGTGGCGGCGTTGATGCGCTCGCCACACAGCACCATACGCTTGGCCCAGGCCTCGCCCACCAGCCAGCTCAGCCACTGTGTGCCACCTGCACAGGGCAGCAGGCCGACGGACGCTTCGGGCAATGCCAGCTGGGCCTGCTCTTCTGCAATGCGCAGGTCGCAGGCCAGTGCGCATTCCAGCCCACCGCCCATGGCATAACCATTGATGGCGGCGATGGTCAGGCCACGGAAACCCGCCAGTGCTTCAAACGCCTCGCCAAAGCGCCGGGCCATGTCGCGGGCCACGGCCTTGTCGCCATCGGCAAACAGTTTCAGGTCCGCCCCGGCGGAGAAGAATTTCTCGCCCTGGCCGGTGACCACCAGGCTGTAGATCTCGCGGTTGGCATTCAGGTCAGCCACCAGGCGCTTCAGTGCGGCCAGGCTGGCTTGTGTCCAGGTGTTGGCGGGTGGGTTGGCCAGGGTCAGCACGGCGGTGTGGCCGCGCAGTTCCAGTTGCAGGCCTTCATATGTATTTGTTGTAGTCATCGGATGTCCTCAGTGGGGTTGATTTCCAGCATGCGGCGCGAGACGATCACGCGCATGATTTCGTTGGTGCCTTCCACGATCTGGTGCACACGCGCGTCGCGCAGCAGCCGCTCCAGCGGGTATTCGCGGGTGTAGCCATAACCGCCGTGGATTTGCAGCGCCTCGTTGCAGATGCGAAAACCGGCGTCGGTAGCAAACTGCTTGGCCATTGCGCAGTACACGCTGGCCTGGGGCAGGCCCTGGTCCAGGCGCGATGCCGCCATACGCACCATCTGCCGCGCGGCCACCAGCTCGGTGGCCATGTCGGACACCTTGAACTGCAGCGCCTGCAGGCTGCTGAGCTTGCGTTTGAACTGGCTGCGCTCGTGCATGTAGCGCGTGGCCGCGTCCAGCGCGCCCTGGGCCGCGCCCAGCGAGCAGGTCGCAATGTTGATGCGCCCGCCGTCCAGCCCGCGCATGGCGATCTTGAAGCCCTCGCCCTCCGCACCCAGCAGGTGGCTGGCCGGCACACGCACATCTTCGAAATGGATGGCGCGGGTGGGCTGGCTGTTCCAGCCCATCTTCTCCTCTTTGCGGCCAAAGCGTATGCCGGGGCTGTCTGCCCCCACCAGCAGGGCCGATATGCCCTCCGCGCCCGGGCCGCCGGTGCGGGCCATGACCACCAGCGCATCGGTAGCGCCCGCACCAGAGATGAAGGCCTTGCTGCCGTTGAGGATGTAGTCCTCCCCCTCGCGCCGGGCCGTGGTGCGCAGCGATGCCGCGTCGGACCCCGCGCCAGGCTCCGTCAGGCAGTAAGACGCCAAACCCTTGCCGCTGGCCAGCAGTGGCCCCCAGCGCACGGCCACCAGGGGGTGGGCAAACTGCGTGACCATCCAGGTGGCCATGTTGTGGATGGTCAAGAAGGCGGTGGTCGATGGGCAAGCCGCGGCCAGCTCTTCAAACACCAGCGTGGCGTCCAGCCGGGTCAGGCCCAGGCCGCCATAAGCCTCGGCCGCGTACAGGCCGCAAAAGCCCAGTTCGCCTGCGGCGGCCAGCGCCTCACGGGGGAAGACGCCCTCGGCATCCCAGTGCGCGGCGTGGGGTGCGAACTCACCCGCAGCAAACTCCCGCGCACTCTGCTGGAAGGCGCGCTGGTCTTCAGACAGTTCGAAGTTCATGGCCTTGGGTGTCAGCGCAGGCTGATGGTGGTGTTGACACCCGTCGATACGCTGCTGTCGTCAAACCAGCGCTCGGTAATCGTCTTGGTCTGTGTGTAGAACAGCACCACCTGCTTGCCATACGGCCCCAGGTCGCCCAGCTTGGACGCACGTGAGCCGGTGAACGAGAACAATGGCACCGGCACGGGGATGGGCACATTGATGCCAACCTGGCCCACGTCCACCTCTTCCTGGAACTTGCGCGCCGCAGCACCCGACTGGGTGAACAGCGCGGTGCCATTGCCATTGGGGTTGGAGTTGATCATGGCAATGGCGGCGTCCAGGCTGGGGGCGGATGCAATGCACAGCACGGGGCCAAACACCTCTTGCTCGTAGATGGACATGCCGGGCTTCACGCCCGAGAAGATGGTGGGGCCTACAAAATTGCCTTCGCGGGCCGAGCCGGTCAGTGGGGGCAGGCGGCCATCCAGCTCCAGCGTGGCGCCCTCTTCCACGCCACGGTGGATCATCGTCTCCACACGGTCCTTGGCGGCGCAGGAGATCAGTGGCCCGATATCGGTGCCGGCCAGTGCGCCATTGCCCACCACCAGGTTGCGGGTGCGGGCCACGAGCTCGGGTATCCAGGCCTGTGTTTCACCCACGAGGATGACGACGGACAAGGCCATGCAGCGCTGGCCAGCCGCGCCAAAGGCGGCACCCACCAGGTTGTTCAGCGTCTGCTCCTTGTGCGCGTCGGGCAGGATGATGGCGTGGTTCTTGGCGCCCATCATGCACTGCACACGTTTGCCGGTCTGGCCCGCGCGGTGGTACACATGGGTGCCCACGCGGGTGGAGCCGACAAATGACACGGCCTTGATGTCAGCATGGTCACAAATGGCGTTGACTACCTCCTCACCACCGTGCACCACGTTCAGCACGCCGGGGGGAATGCCAGCCTCTATCGCCAGCTCCACCAGGCGCATGGTGCTCATAGGGTCTTGCTCAGACGGCTTCAGCACAAAGGTGTTGCCGCAGGCGATGGCCATGGGGAACATCCACAGCGGGATCATGGCCGGGAAGTTGAACGGTGTGATGCCCGAACACACGCCCAGCGGCTGCTGCACGGTGTAGGTGTCGACACCCGTGGCCACGTTGTTGGCCAGCTCGCCCATCTGCAGGTTGCCGATGTTGGCAGCGTGCTCCACCACCTCCAGCCCGCGGAAGATGTCGCCTTCGGCATCGGGCAAGGTCTTGCCCTGCTCGGCGGTCAGGATGGCGGCAATGTCATTGATGTTGTCGCGGATCAGCTGCTGGTATTTGAGGAAGATGCGGGCGCGCACGCCGATGGGCGTGTGGCGCCAGGTCTTGAACGCGGCCTGGCCTGCGGCCACTGCGGCGTCCACCTCGGCCGCCGTGGCCATGGGCACGCGGGCCAGCACCTGCTGCGTGGCGGGGTTGACGATGTTGCGCCACTCGGTGGTCTGGGATTCGACGAACTGGCCGCCTATCAGCAGCTTGACGGTGGGGATGGTAGATGACGTGGTTGGGGTGGTTGGCATGTTTGTGATCTCCGGTTGGTTGTTAGATTGCTATGAATGTGATAGTGGCACTGTCATATCCGACGAGGGCTAGCGGCCGATTTGTCATATGCCTCCCCCGTACAGGCGCTCCAGCGCGTCGTAGAAGGGCTTGCCCACCAGGCGCTGCCGTTCGGCAAACGGGGTGACCAGGGTGGGGTCTTCGTCCAGGCGGCGTGTGTCGCGCAGCACGGTTAATGCCTTCTGCATGCCGGCCACCGCACCCTGCAGCGCCGCATTGGCATACAGCACGATGCCGTAACCCATGCCGCCCAGCTCTTCGGCGTTGAAGATGGGCGTCTTGCCGCCAATCACCATGTTCATCAGCTGCGGCTGGCGCAGGCGCTGTGGCAGTGCGCGTATCTGCTCGGCCGTGGTCACGGCTTCCACAAACAGGATGTCGGCACCGGCCTCGCCAAACAAGTGGGCGCGCTCAATGGCGGCCTCAAAGCCGTGCACGGCGCAGGCGTCGGTGCGGGCCATGATCAGCAGGTCCGCATCCTGGCGCGCATCAACAGCGGCCTTGATCTTGCTGACGGCCTCTTCGGTGGAGATGACCTCTTTGCCGTTGAAGTGGCCGCAGCGCTTGGGCGCCACCTGGTCTTCGAACTGGATGCAGTCCGCCCCTGCGCGCTCCAGCACGCGCACCGTGTGGCGCACGTTGAGCGCGTTGCCAAAGCCGGTGTCGGCGTCGACGATCAAGGGCACGTCCACCGCGTCGCGGATGCGGGCCGTGTGGTCGGCGATCTCGTGCAGACCCATGAAGGCCTGGTCCGGCATGCCGAACCACATATTGGTGACACCGGCGCCGGTGACGTAGATGGCTTCATAGCCCAGATCGGCCACCACCTTGGCGGATAAGGCGTTGAAAGCGCCCGGCACGATGACGCCACGGCGTGCGTCGGCCAAGGCCCGGAGGGTCTTGCGGGTTGACATGTTGGGTTCCTTAGGAGTTGTGGTGCGTCAGAACGCGTCGCCGGGCACGTGTACCCAGCCGCTCATCAGCACGCGGGCGCTGCGGCTCATCACCGCCTGGGTGACTGTCCAATGCCCATCGACAAACTCGGCCTCTGCGCCCACGCGCAAGGTGCCGGATGGGTGGCCAAAAACCACCGACTTCGGCACGGCGCTGCGCACGCCACCACCAGCCGCGATGTTGACCAGCGTGCCGGGTATGGCCGCTGCCGTGCCTATGGCCACGGCGGCCGTGCCCATCATGGCGTGGTGCAGCTTGCCCATAGAGAGCGCACGCACCAGCAGGTCCACATCTTGCGCGGCCACGGGTTTGCCGCTGGACGCGGTGTAGCTGGCAGGTGGGGCCACAAAGGCCACCTTGGGTGTGTGCTGGCGTGTGGCAGCCTCGGCCGCATCTGCAATCAGCCCCATGCGCAGTGCGCCAGCGGTGCGGATGGCTTCAAACTTGGCCAGCGCCTTGGCATCACCATTGATGGCGTCTTGCAGTTCGGTGCCGGTGTAGCCAATAGACGCGGCGTAGACAAAGATGGTGGGTATGCCGGCGTTGATCAGCGTGGCCTGCAGCGCGCCCAGGCCAGGCACGTCCAATACGTCCACCACATTGCCGGTGGGGAACATCGCACCGCCGCCCTCACCTCCGTCTTCGTCCGCAGCCGGGTCCATGAAGGCCAGCTGCACTTCTGCCGCGGGGAATGTCACGCCGTCCAGCTCAAAGTCACCCGTCTCCTGCACCGCGCCGTTGGTGATGGGCACTTGGGCAATGATGGTCTTGCCGATATTGACCTGCCAAATGCGCACGGTAGCCATGCCGTTGTGCGGGATGCGGCTGGCATCCACCAGGCCGTTGGTGATGGCAAACGGCCCCACAGCGGCGGACAGGTTGCCGCAGTTGCCGCTCCAGTCCACAAAGGGTTTGTCGATGGACACCTGGCCAAACAGGTAGTCCACATCGTGGTCGGGCCGGCTGCTGGGCGAGACGATGACCGCCTTGCTGGTGCTGGACGTGGCCGCGCCCATGCCGTCGATCTGCTTGCCATAGGGGTCGGGGCTGCCGATCACGCGCAAGAGCAGCGCATCGCGCACGGGGCCAGGTTGCTGCGCAGCAGATGGCAGGTCTTGCAGGCGGAAGAACACGCCCTTGCTGGTGCCGCCACGCATATAGGTGGCGGGGATTTTGGTTTGGGGTGGGTGGGAAGTTGTCATGTTTGGGCTCCCACCTTGCGCGTCACCAAAGGTTTAACTGACTCTCCATTCCAGGCGGTGCCGCGCGCAGTGGCCAGCGGGCGATGGGGTGGTAGCGCTGGTGATCGTTGTGAATCTCGACCAGCTGTACCTCGTCGATCCGCCAGGGGATAGGACGTATCGGCGTGCTGGCCAGCGGCACGTGCGCTCCGTAGCTGATGGTGACATGCGGGGTGTTCTTGCCCATGTCTTCTGTGCGCAAGGCTTTGCGGATGGCGGTCAGCGCAGCATCGAAGCCCGGTGGCCGCCCCTTCGGACGCAAAGCCCAGTGGATCGACCCGAAATTCTTCGCCTCGCCCCCCACGCTGTTCAGCGGCATCGTGAAGGCTGGCGCATCGATCTGCGAGCAGGACTTCGCGATGCGATCGCGTTGATCGCGCGTGCAGTCCAATTTGTGCGACAAGGACTGGTGCCACATGTGCGACGGAAAGATTTTTCCGGCCAATCGCTGCTCCAGGCCTTCTGTGGAAAGTGCTGTTTCCATGGCCAGCAGTACGTCGGCTGGCGGTTGCGCTATGACCAGAAGGGTGACCAAGTCCATAGCTGCGTATTTTGTAGCAAACCATCATGTTGTGCGTGCCTCCGCCAAAAAATCTTGGGCAAAGCGCTGCAGCACGCCGCCCGCCTCATAGATCGAAACCTCTTCTGCCGTGTCCAGCCTGCAGGTCATGGGCACCTCCACCCGCGCACCGTTCTTGCGCGTGATGGCCAGTGTCAGGTCGGTACGCGGCTTGCGCTCACCGACGACGTCGTAGGTCTCGGTGCCGTCCAGGCCCAGCGTCAAGCGGTTCGTGCCGGGCTTGAACTCCAGCGGCAGCACGCCCATGCCGATCAGGTTGGTGCGGTGGATGCGCTCAAAGCCCTCGGCCGCAATGGCCTCCACGCCCGCCAGGCGCACGCCCTTGGCGGCCCAGTCGCGCGATGACCCCTGGCCGTAATCGGCACCGGCGACGATGATGAGTGGCTGCTTGCGCTGCATATAGGTCTCTATGCCCTCCCACATGCGCACGACCTTGCCTTCGGGCTCGATGCGGGTCAGCGATCCCTTCTTCACCTTGCCATCGACCACGGCCATCTCGTTGACCAACTGCGGGTTGGCAAAGGTGGCGCGCTGCGCGGTCAGGTGGTCGCCGCGGTGGGTGGCGTAGGAGTTGAAGTCTTCCTCGGGCAGGCCCATCTTGTGCAAGTATTCACCGGCCGCGCTGTCCAGCAGGATGGCGTTGGAGGGCGACAAGTGGTCCGTGGTGATGTTGTCGGGCAGCACGGCCAGCGGGCGCAGGCCCTTGAGCGTGCGTTCACCGGCCAGCGCACCTTCCCAATACGGCGGGCGGCGGATATAGGTGCTCTGCACGCGCCAGTCGTACAGCGGGCTGATGGTCTCGTCGCTGGCCACACCAATCTTGAACATGGGGTCGTACACGCGGCGAAAGTGCTCCGGCTTCACGCTACTGGCCACGATGGCGTCCACCTCGGCGTCGCTGGGCCAGATGTCTTTTAGCGTCACGGGCTTGCCCTGTGCATCCGTGCCCAGCACATCCTTCTCGATATCGAACCGCACGGTTCCAGCAATGGCATAGGCCACCACCAGCGCGGGCGATGCCAGGAAGGCCTGCTTGGCATAAGGGTGGATACGACCGTCGAAATTGCGGTTGCCTGACAGCACCGCCGTGGCATACAGGTCGCGGTCTATCACCTCTTGCTGGATGGCAGGGTCCAGCGCGCCGCTCATGCCGTTGCAGGTAGTGCAGGCAAAGGCGACGATGCCAAAGCCCAACTGCTCCAGCTCGGTCAACAGGCCCGCTTCTTCCAGGTACAACTGCACGGCCTTGGAACCCGGCGCCAGTGAAGACTTGACCCATGGTTTGCGCGTAAGCCCACGCGCATTGGCGTTGCGCGCCAGCAGGCCGGCGGCGATCACGTTGCGCGGGTTGCTGGTGTTGGTGCAACTGGTGATGGCCGCGATGATGACTGCGCCGTCGGGCATCTGGCCCGGCAGGTTGGTCCACGGGGCGGCAATGCCGCGCGCTACCAGTTCGGATGTGGGCAGGCGTTTGTGCGGGTTGGATGGGCCGGCCATGTTGCGTACCACGGTGGACAAATCGAAACGCAGCACACGCTCGTATTCCGCCGTAGCCAGCGCGTCAGACCACAGGCCGGTCACCTTGGCATAGGTCTCGACCAGATGCACTTGCGCATCCTCACGCCCGGTCAGGCGCAGGTAGTCAATCGTCATCTGGTCGATGGAGAACATCGCAGCCGTGGCGCCAAACTCTGGCGTCATGTTGGAGATGGTGGCGCGGTCGCCCAGCGTCAGCGCGGCGGCACCGGGGCCATAAAACTCCAGGTAGGCACCGACCACCTTTTGCGCGCGCAAGAATTCTGTCAGCGCCAGCACGATGTCGGTGGCAGTGATGTTGGGCTGCGGCCTGCCGGTCAGCTCCACGCCAATGATGTCAGGCAGGCGCATCCACGACGCACGGCCCAGCATCACACTCTCGGCCTCCAGCCCGCCCACGCCAATGGCGATGACGCCCAGCGCGTCCACATGCGGTGTGTGGCTGTCGGTGCCGACCAGGGTGTCGGGGAATGCCACGCCATCCTTGGCATGCACCACGGGGCTCATGCGCTCCAGGTTGATCTGGTGCATGATGCCGTTGCCCGGCGGGATGACCTCTACATTCTTGAAGGCCTTTTTTGTCCATTCGATGAAGTGAAAACGGTCCTCGTTGCGGCGGTCTTCCACAGCGCGGTTCTTGGCAAAGGCATCGGGGTCAAAGCCGGCAAACTCCACGGCCAACGAATGGTCCACGATCAACTGGGTCTGCACCACGGGGTTGACCTGGGCCGGGTCGCCATCCATGTCGGCAATGGCGTCGCGCAGGCCGGCCAGGTCCACCAGCGCCGTCTGGCCCAGGATGTCGTGGCACACCACACGCGCGGGGAACCACGGAAAGTCCAGGTCGCGCTTGCGTTCAATCAGTTGGCGCAGCGACGCGGTCAGCGTGGCCGGGTCGCAGCGGCGCACCAGATTCTCCGCATGCACGCGGCATGTATAGGGCAAGCAGTCATAGGCGCCGGGGGTGATGGCGTCGACGGCCGCGCGGGCGTCGAAATAATCCAGCGCGGTGCCGGGCAGGTTCTTGCGGTAGGCAGTGTTGTTCATGGCGGGCGACGTCACATCAGCTCCGGTCCTGGATGGGCACGAACTTCAAATCCTCGGGGCCGGTGTAGTTGGCGCTGGGGCGGATGATCTTGTTGTCCTGCCGCTGCTCGATGATGTGTGCCGCCCAGCCGCTGGTGCGGGCAATGACAAAAAGCGGTGTGAACATGGCGGTGGGCACGCCCATCATGTGGTAGCTGACGGCGCTGAACCAGTCCAGGTTGGGGAACATTTTTTTCACCTCCCACATCACCGATTCCAGCCGCTCGGCGATGTCGAACATCTTGGTAGAGCCTGCTTCTTGCGACAGGCGCTGGGCCACACCCTTGATAACCACGTTGCGCGGGTCGCTGACGGTGTAGACCGGGTGGCCGAAGCCGATGACGACTTCCTTGGCGTCGACACGGCGGCGGATATCGGCCTCGGCCTGGTCGGGGTTGTCATACCGCTTCTGGATCTCAAACGCCACTTCGTTGGCGCCGCCGTGCTTGGGGCCGCGCAATGCGCCAATGGCGCCGGCAATGGCGGAGTGCATGTCGCTGCCCGTGCCGGCGATAACGCGGGCTGCGAAGGTGGATGCGTTGAACTCGTGCTCGGCATACAGGTTCAGCGAAGTGTGCATGGCACGCTCCCACGCGGCGCTGGGCTTGGTGCCGTGCAGCAAGTGCAAGAAATGCGCGCCGATCGAGTCGTCATCGGTCTCCAGTTCAATGCGCTTGCCCTGTGTGGACCAGTGGTACCAGTACAGCAGCATGGAACCCAGCGATGCCATCAACCGGTCGGCAATGTCACGCGCGCCGGGTGTGTTGTGGTCGTCTTTCTCCGAGAGCGTGCAGCCCAGGGCCGACACCCCTGTGCGCATCACGTCCATGGGGTGGGCGCCTGCGGGGATCTGCTCCAGCGCCTGCTTGACGCTGGCAGGCACGCCGCGCATGGCCTTGAGCTTGGCTTTGTACGCGGCCAGCTCGGCGCGGGTGGGCAGCTTGCCGTGAACCAGCAGGTGGGCTACTTCTTCAAATTCGCAGACCTCGGCAATGTCCAGAATGTCGTAGCCGCGGTAGTGCAGGTCGTTGCCCGTGCGGCCCACGGTGCACAGCGCGGTGTTGCCCGCGGTGACACCGGACAGGGCCACGGATTTCTTGGGCTTGAAAGCGGGTGCTTCCGTTGTTGTAGTTGTTATGGTGGTCATGCAAGGGTCTCCTGTTTCACATACGAGGCATCAATAGGCACGGGGCGTCCGGCGGCATCCACAGCCACCATCTCAAACACACCGTTGAGGACTTGTTCTGGTGCCGTGCCCAGCGCGTGGGCCAGCCCGGTCACACACACGGTCAAAGAGCTGCGGCCCACACGGCTGACCCATGCGCGCAGCGTGAGCACATGGCCGACCGGAATGGGCGACAAGAACTGCGCGCCGCTGACTGCGGCCACCACCACATCGCGCTGCGCAAAACCGCGCCCGGCCAGGAAGGCGGCCTTGGCCATGGACTGCAAGGCGTTGCCTGCGAACAGCGTGCCGTAGTGGTTGGCCTGCTCGGGGAAGACGATGTCTGTGAGCTCGACAGTGCTGGACGATGTGGTCATGGGTTCGCAATGTACGCACGATCAATGACTTGCGATAGGACTGAAATGGCGAGTTTTTGCGAATGCGAAACTGCAAGTTTGCAAACATTGCGAATTTCATAAGGTTGCATTTAACAGCTAGGCGTACAGAGTGATATGCAGCCATAATTCGCAAGAAATGCATTTGCAGTACTCTTTTCACAAACCAGAATTTGCGAAGGCTTGCAAATGTGATTAGGCAGTTTTGCAAATATTGCAAATTATCTTGAGCGACATGCCATGAAGAAGACTTTTATGGGTGTGCGGCTGCGCCGCCTGCGCGAGGAGCGCAACCTGAGCCAGATCGCGCTGGCGCACACGCTGGGTCTGTCGCCCAGCTATCTGAACCAGCTGGAGCAGAACCAGCGGCCGCTGACCGTGTCGGTGCTGTTGAAGATCAACCGGGCGCTGGGTCTGGACGTGCAGATGTTTTCGGAAGACGAAGAGGCACGCCTCATCACCGACCTGCGCGAGGCCTTTACGCAGGTGGCGGCACCCGACACCGTGTCGCTGGCCGAGGTGAAGGAGCTGGCGTCCGGCATGCCGGCCGTGGCCCGCACGATGATCCGCATGCACCAGAGGCACCGCGAAGCCCTGGAGCAACTGGAAAGCATGGCCGCACTGTTTGGCGACGATGACCGCGGCAGCCTCAGCAGCGCCAACCCCATGCCGTATGAGGAAGTGCGCGACTTTTTCACCGAGCGCAACAACTACATTGCAGAGCTGGACACGGCCGCTGAACAAATGGTGCTGGACTGGAAGCTGGAGCCCGGCGCCATGGGCGCTGGCCTGGCGCAGCGGCTGTATGAAAAGCATGGCGTGCGTGTGGTCAAGGGTGATGCACAGACGGAAGCAGCGGCACAACGCGTGTATGACCACGCATCGCGCACGCTGCAGCTGTCACCCGCGCTGGAGCCCGGCCAGGCCGCGTTCCAGATGGCAACGCAGATTGCGTTTCTGGAGATGGACGGTGTGCTGCAAACCCTGGCACAGCAGGGTCAGTTCAGCACCGACGCCGTGCGCGCGCTGGCACGCATTGGCCTGGCCAATTACTTCGCAGGCGCCCTGCTCTTGCCTTATGGCCCGTTTCTGCAAGCGGCCGAGAGCCTGCGTTATGACATTGACCACCTGGGCCGGCGCTTTGGCGTGGGGTTTGAGACGGTGTGCCACCGACTCAGTACCTTGCAACGCAACGGTGCACGCGGCGTGCCCTTCTTCTTCATCCGCGTGGACCGGGCGGGCAATATCTCCAAGCGGCAATCGGCCACGCACTTCCACTTCTCCAAAGTGGGCGGCACCTGCCCGCTGTGGAATGTGTACGAGGCGTTTGCCCAGCCCGGCAAGATCCTGACGCAGCTCGCGCAGATGACCGACGGCCGCGCCTACCTGTGGATGGCGCGCACGGTGTCGGGCGGGTACGGCGGTTATGGATCGCCGGGGCGTGTGTTCTCCATCGGCCTGGGCTGTGACCTGCAGTATGCGGACCGGCTGGTGTATTCCAAAGGGCTGGATTTGCAGGACGCCCAAGCCTGGACGCCCATTGGCATGGGCTGCAAAGTGTGTGAGCGCGAGGCCTGCCCGCAGCGCGCATTCCCCTTCTTCGGCCGCAGCCTGGACGTCAACGAGAACCGGCGCACGCAGATTCCGTATGCGGTGGCCAAGGCAAAATAGGCCTGTTGCTCAAGCAAAAAAGGGAGACCCATGAAAGCCGTAGTCTATGAAGCCTTCTCAACCCCACCCCAACTAAAAACGGTGCCAGACCCCACACCCGAGGCGCATGGCGTGGTCGTCAAGGTGCAGGCGACGGGCGTCTGCCGCAGCGATTGGCACGGCTGGGTGGGGCACGATGCCGACATCGTGCTCCCCCATGTTCCTGGGCATGAGTTGGCTGGGATTGTGGAAGCGGTCGGCAAAGACGTGACCCAATGGCGGGTAGGCGATCGGGTTACCGTTCCGTTTGTGGGTGGATGCGGCGCCTGCCCGGAGTGCCACTCCGGTAACCAGCAAGTGTGTGAAAAGCAGTTTCAACCCGGCTTCACCCACTGGGGGTCGTTCGCAGAATACGTCTCCATTCACAAGGCCGACCTCAACCTGGTGGCCTTGCCCGAGACGCTGGACTTTGCCACCGCAGCCAGCCTGGGATGCCGCTTTGTGACATCGTTTCGCGCCGTCGTAGACCAGGGTAAAACGTCCGCCGGCCAATGGGTCGCGGTACATGGCTGCGGCGGTGTGGGCCTGTCGGCCATCATGATTGCCAATGCGGTGGGTGCCAATGCCATCGCCATCGACATCTCCGATGAAAAGCTCGCCATGGCGCGGGCCATGGGGGCGGTTGCCACCGTGAATGCAACCAAAGTTGCCAACGTGGTGGAGGCCGTAGCCGAGATCACAAAAGGCGGCGCCCACGTTTCTTTGGATGCACTGGGCCACCCCACCACTTGCTTCAATTCGATCAGCAACCTGCGAAGGCGCGGCAAGCACATCCAGGTGGGACTCATGCTGGCGGAGAACAGTACGCCGGCCATACCCATGAGCAAGGTCATTGCCCATGAGCTTGAAATCTTAGGAAGCCACGGCATGCAGGCGCACCGCTACGGCGCCATGCTGGACATGGTGCAAACGGGCAAGCTGGCGCCCGAAAAACTTATCGGCAAAAGGATCAACCTGGAGCAGTCAATCGACGCGCTGATGAATATGGACAAATTCGAAGTCGCGGGCGTAACCGTGGTGACCGAGTTCTAAAGCGCAGCACCCTCGGGTGCCGCCCATCCCCAATAACTAATTCAGCGACCCCGCCAATTCGCGCAATGCCTGGCGTGGGTTGTTTTCGATGATGTCCCCGTGCGACACCACAATGCGCTTCAGTGATGGCATGGCGGCCCACTCTAGCAATTGCAGCCGCAAGGCGGCCTTGTCGCCCACCACCTTCATCCTAACCACGGAGGGGATATGCGGCCCGTCCCCTGCGAAGCCGCCAAGCCGCAGCAGCCAGCCACCAAAGCCCTTGGCGCCGTGGATGTTGGCCACCACGTCATTGAGGATCAGCGTGCAGCCTTCGCCCGAGCGCGACAGGAGCGCGGCCTCGTGGCCCCGCGTGCCGGGTACGACCATGAACTCCAATTCGGGGTCTTGGAAATTCGGGGCCATCGTGTCCACCGCGACCACTTCTTCGACCTTGGCGCGGGCGCCGGGCGGCGCGACGACCTGCATGCTGGGGTAGCGGTCCCTCCAGATCTTGGCGTCCAGGCGATGCGTATCGCTAGGTACGATCAGAAATGCCGGACGGCCCCAGGCCTCCAACGCCGTCATCTCGTCTTCGTCCAGCGCAATGGCGCTATAAATGACCAGGCGTGCGCCGTGCAGCCGAACCACCGTCATGCGCCGCGGCAGGTCCACCAGCGGCATGTGGATGTCTCCAGTGACAGTCAAAATGTTGCTGCCGACACGGATAGGCTGCCGGTGGGGCAGCACCTGCCAGTGTTGTAGTGGGGCGCCCATACCTAGTCCTTGGCTGCGCCACACGAGATGAACCAGGGCGTGCCGAACCGGTCGGTCAGCATGGCGTCGGTGCCGGTGCCGTCGAAAAACAGGTAGCTGTCGAGCTGGAACATAGGGGTTCTCCTTTCAAGAAACCCCACCCTAAGCTGGGCCTGGCGCGTGGTCTGTACGCTGCCACGCATATCCGGCAGCCATGCAGCCACCGGGTATGCGGTCAGGCCGGTATGCGCAGGGCCGACAACGGCCGTTCGACCAGACGTTCAAACAGTATGGAGATCACCACGCACACGGCCCAGGTGGCCGCAGCAAACCAGAGCGCAGCGCCGGGGGCCGTCCATGCAAAGCGTGTCCATAGCACGTTGGCCAGCAGCACGATTGCAAAGTGGGTCAGAAACAAGGCATACGAGCTTCGGCTCAGCATCCGCAGCACCCTGAACGCCAGGGACCGCAGTGCGGGCTTCTGGTGCGCATCGTGGCCCAGGTGCCAGCGCGCCACGCCCAAACCCAGTGCCACGACCAAGGCCAGCGCTATACGCAGCCTGAAGTCCCACACCAGTGCGGCGGCACCGGCAGCGGCCAGCAAGGCCAAGAGCTTGCCCGCATGGCGCGAGTGGCCGGCCCACCAAGCGAAGGCACCCATGCCATAGGAGCCAAAGAAGTACAGCGCCCAGATATCGCCCTTCTGGTGCAGGTTGAAGAAAAACAGCGAGCCCAACATGGCCAACGCCACCAACCACTTGGCGCCGCGTCCACCCACCCACAGCAGGACCGCCATCGCCGCAAAGAGCTGAAAATCGATGGCCACGTACCAGACACCGCTGGACAGCGACTCATAGCCCAGGATGTCGAACAAGAGTGCAAAGTGCGCCAGCAGTGCAAACGGGCTGGGCGCCGCGGGGATGAAATCCGCATGCAACCAATGCCGCGCCACGGCGCTGCACGCGGTCACCAGCAGCAGGGCCACGCCAAACGGCAGCACCAGGCGCACATAGCGCTGCGCCACACTGCGCCACGGCCACTTACGCTGGAAGTAGCCGTGCGGGGCCAGCGTGCCAGCCGCCAGGTAACCGCCAATTACCAGGAACACCTGCACCGCCATGCGCGCGTATTCGAAGAACCAATCCGTCAGCATGGGAAAGGCATGCTCCAGCGCATCGGACAAAGGGCCATATGCGGTGAAGTGGTGGAGAACGATGAGGTGCGATGCCAGCACCTTGGCGGCATCGATATGTGTCTGGCGGCGTGACATGGTTTCCTGGCGCGGTGTCTACGCAACCGCGGGCCGCAGTATAGACCCCGCCCGGGCGTGCCAGGGCCCCGTTTGCGTAACAATGCGCAACACTTCGCGATACGACACGACGGGCCTGTGCATGAAAGTTCTCGCTATCTAAACAGTAGCATATCACCGACCACCGCCAGAGAGACTCCTGCGGAAGGCGGCGGCACAGGCGCCAAAGCTCGCGCATCCCTGCGCGCATTTCGCGCCCGGAATAAGGCGCTTCGTCTCAGGCCGGGCGACGGACATGCTGCCGCTTTACACAATGGCCGCTTCAAAGAAAAGAAAGAAAACCTTTCTTCCATCCACAGGAGAGAACCCAACATGATGAAAATGCGCACCCTGCACAAAGCACTGTCTGCCCTGGTATTCCCGCTTGTCCTTGCCGCTTTGGCGCCCGTGGCGCATGCCGCAGGCCTCCAGTTCATCGAAGTACCGGCCGATAGCAAAGGCCCCGCGCTCAAAGGCGCCGTCTGGACGCCGTGCAGCGCACCGGCCGCTGAGATTCAACTGGGTTCCATGACACTGTCCGGCGTCAAAGATTGCCCGGCAACGGGCAACAATCTACCGCTGGTCGTGGTGTCACACGGCAGCGGCGGCAGCTTTCTGGGGCACCGCGATACGGCCGAGACACTGGCCGACGCGGGCTTTGTGGTGGCCGCCATCAGCCACCCGGGCGACAACTTTCAAGACCTGAGCCGCCAAGGCCATCTGTCGGCCTTTCTCACACGCCCGGTGGACATGCAGCGCCTGGTCGACTACATGACCACGCAGTGGCCAGAGCATGGCCGCGTGAACACCCAGGCCATTGGATTCTTCGGCTTCTCGCGCGGTGGCTACACCGGCCTGGTGGCATCCGGCGCGGTGCCAAATTTCCGCGTGGGCCTGGGCCTGTGCGCAGAGCGCAGCGCTCCGCTGTGCCAGGAAGTCCAGGCCAAAGAGTTGCCACCCGCGCCTGCGCGTGACAGCCGCATCAAGGCAGCGGTGATTGCAGACCCGCTGAGTTTGTTCGACGCCCAGGGCATCGCCTCCGTGAACGTTCCCATCCAGCTGTGGTCTTCGGCACTGGGCGGAGATGGCGTCACGCTGCGCAGCGTGGAGGCGATTCGCACCGCCCTGCCCACCCTGGCCGAATACCAGGTGGCCGAGCGCGCCGGTCACTTTGCCTACCTGGCGCCCTGCTCTGCCCAACAAATGCAGGCCCTGCCCGCCATCTGCCGCGACAACCCGGACTTTGACCGCGTGGCATTCCACCAGCAGTTCAATGCCAAGGTGCTGGCGTTCTTCAAGGCGCGTTTGGTGCAGGGCGCGGGCGAAGCCGCAGCCCGCTAAGCAGCCACCTGCACCAGCACGCCGCCATCCAACGGCAGCAAGGTGGATACGCTGATACCGAGCAATAGCACCTGTATCTTGGGACGGGATCGAGCCCTAGGGGTTCACAGGGTCACTAGTCCAATCTGACCAAGGACCACTGCCCACACTACTGTTGGTCCTGGCACGGCACATGTATTGTGTGCCGTGGACTAAGCCTGTAACGGTGATAGGCGAACTAGTGCCAGTGACCAACGTGCCGCCGCATGCGGCGGTGTAGTTGACCAATGTACCGCTACCCAAGGCGCCCGGCGTAAAGTTAACCGTGGCGGAACCAAAACCAGCTGTTGCAGTACCAATGGTTGGCGCGGACGGCAGGGTCTGCACCACGGGTGTTACCGTGTTGGATACCCCAGACCACGGGCCGACACCCGCGCTGGTGGTGGTGTTGACCTTGCAGGAATACGACGCACCATTGGTCAGGCCAGTCACGGTGATCGGTGAGTTGGTCCCCGTAGCTGTGATGCCACCGCAGTCTGCCGTGTAATTGACCAAGGTGCCACTGCCCAATGCACCAGGCGTAAAGGCCACGCTTGCGCTGGCATTGCCCGCCGTGGCGCTAATGCCAGTGGGCGCTGCAGGCGCTACAAGCTGTACAGGCGGCTGTGCACCCACGGCTGTCCAGGCTTCCAGCTCAATGATGTAGGACCAGCCCTTGAGGCTATTGTTCACGTTGACGCGTATGCGATCCGTAGTGACCGCGGGGAACGTGACGGTGCGCTTGACTAGGTTGTTGCCGGTAACCGTTGCCTGGGTCACCCAGGATGAGCCGTTCCAGGTTTGCACGTCAAATTCTGTGATGCCGTACACCGAGAACGTCATGGTGTCACTAGGCTCCACGGCAGAGTCGTTCCACACGTCTTGCGGCGAGAACAGCACTACGCGGTCGATGGTTTTGGCGCCGTTGAAAGTGATTTGCGCCCAGTCCGAGAAGATATAGCGATCGGCATCAAACCAGGTCGTGACAACGCCGTTCACAGACCCTCTACGCTCGTTGTCGTTCATGTACGACGCAGGGAAGTAGCTGCTAAACGTGCTGGAGGCACTGGCTACTCCGCCTTGGGAAGCCAGCGCAACGTTCACACTAGGTATTGATGGCGCCGCCGGGGTCACACTGTTCGAAGCTGCCGACCATGGGCTGACGCCCGCTGTGCTGGTGGTCTTGACCTTGCACGAATACGACGCACCGTTAGTAAGGCCCGTCACAGTGATGGGTGAATTCGCTCCGGTAGCTGTAACGCCGCCGCAATCAGCCGTGTAACTGACCAAGGTGCCACTGCCCAATGCACCCGGTGTAAAGCTCACGCTGGCGCTGGCGTTGCCCGCCGTAGCGCTGACGCCCATAGGCGCTGCAGGCGCTACGGGCTGAGCAGGCGGCTGTGCACCCACGGATGTCCAGGCTTCCAGCTCAATGATGTAGGACCAGCCATTGAGACTGCCGTTCACCTGAACGCGTATGCGGTCCGTAGTGACTGCGGGGAATGTGACGGTGCGCTTGACCAAGTTGTTGCCGGTAACCGTTGCTTGGGTCACCCAAGCCGAGCCGTCCCAGGTTTGCACATCAAAGGCTGTGATGCCGTACACCGAGAACGTCATGGTGTCGCTGGGCTCCACGGCGGAGTCGTTCCACACGTCTTGCGGCGAGAACAGCACTACGCGGTCGATGGTCTTGGCGCCGCTAAAGTTGATTTGTGCCCAGTCCGGGAACGTATAGCGAGTGGCATCGAACCAGGTTGTGACAACGCCGTTCACCGAACCTCTGCGCTCGTTGTCGTTCATGTACGACGCAGGGAAGTAGCTGCTAAACGTACTGGAGGCACTGGCTACCCCGCCTTGGGAGGACAGCGCAACGTTGACGCTAACACTTGGCGCAGCCCCTACTGGGGTCACAGCATTTGACGCTAGCGACCATAGGCTGGTGCCCACGCTGGTGGTGGCTTTGACCATGCAGGAATACGACGTCCCATTCGTCAGGCCCGTCACTGTGATTGGTGAGTTGGTCCCCGTAGCTGTGATGCCACCGCAGTCTGCCGTGTAGTTGATCAAGGTACCGGTGCTTTGTGGGTTTGGGGTGAAAGCGACGCTAATAGAACCGTTTCCAGGCGTCACGGCTGTGATCGTCGGCCCGGATGCGGGAAACACGGGAGTGACTGAGTTGGAGGAGCCAGACCACCCGCTGCTACCCGTGCTAGTGTTGGTTTTGACTTGGCAGGTATAGGTGGTTCCATTCGTCAACGGCGTAACGACGATGGGTGAGCTAGTCCCAGTGCTGGTGACACCGCCGCAACTGGCGGTGTAGTTCAACAGCGTGCCGGAGCCAATCCCCCCCGGGGTAAAGCTCACGACAGCAGCGCCATTGCCCGCTATGGCAGTACCAATCGAAGGTGCGGACAGGGTCGCTTGAGACGAGGGGACGACTGAAACAGTCGTCCAGTCTGACCAAGGGCTACTACCCACACTGCTGCTTGCCATGACGCGACACAGGTATTGCGTATTGCTGGAAAGCCCGGTTACTGTGATGGGCGAGCTAGTGCCTGTAGCGAAGGCACCTCCACAAGCGGCGGTGTAGTTGACCAACGTACCCCCGCCCAGTAGGCCCGGGGTAAAGGCTACATTGACAGAATCAATGCCTGGTGTGGGAATGCCAATCGTTGGAGCAGTCAGCGGCATGGCAGAAGAGGTGGCCCAAGCGGTTAGAAATGCCTCCAACGGCTTTCTGACTGATGGATCGATTGGATTGGATTGGAAAAGTAGGCCAACGTCTTTATGCTTCAATGAGCCCAGCGTGATCAACTCACAAGATGCGCCTTGACTACGAATTTTGCCGCACGCGGCAACCGCTTGGTTATAAGGAACCGTCGTATCCGAATCCCCATGAAAAAGGAGTGTTGGCGGTGTCTGGGAATTGATGAAAGCAATAGGGGATGCATTTTCAAGGGAGGGCTCAGAAAGCGGCGTATTGGCGTACAGCAAAGCATCAATAGACGCCTTACCGTCATCGTCGAAGTCAGGGAGACCAGAAACCGGATTTTTTCTTGTCAAATCCCATGGGCCGGATATCGACACAATGGCCTGGACTTGGCTCGATACGTTAGAGTCATAGATTGCCTTCACTCCAAGCCACGCCGCAAGATGGCCGCCGGAGGAGCCGCCTATGGCTACTATTTTTTGCGGGTTGATCCCAAGCGAGCTTGCATTGTTTCGCAACCACCACACACCCGCCGCCACATCTTCGCCCTGCTTCGACCACTTATTTTCTGGCGCCAACCGGTATTCGACCGACATGGCGACCACTCCGTGCTCGGCCAGCCATTTCCCGATTGGGGCAAACTCAGTGCGCGTGAACGACTTATCAAGTCCCCAGCCGCCGCCATGAATCAATATCGCCGCAGGACGTGGGACAGTGGGAATAGGGCCGGGCGGTAGATAGAGGTCGTACGCCAAGTCGCCCTTGTAACAACTCGATTGAGTTGGGCATGTCTGTGCCATTGCACCCATAGGAAGCAACGAAACGACCAGCGCAAACAACAATAGTTCCAAATATTTTTTCATAGAAGAGGACACGGGCGTCCGGTTAAAGGTCAAACGAAAACAATGGATTGCAGATGTAAGAGAGGTCGATTTGGGAGCATTCGGACGACAAGACACGAACAACTCGATTTCCACACATTAATGGCCTACAAAATCGGCCGGCAAGTGTAAAGCAAGACGTTGGATGAATTCCTCTTAGCGATGGCCATCAGCACTTCGGTGGTGTACGTGGACTAAGCATCCACCCGCACCAAGAAACCGCCATCCAGCGGTTCCATCATGAAGTGCAGCGGCAGGAACTGCTCAATGACTTTGGCATTGGTGCGCGTGTGCTCCGACAATGTGGTCGCCCAGTACCGCCCGGCACGGCCTCGCAATGCCGCCAGCGCCAAAGGAATCATCAACTGGTCCGCCAGGTGTTCGCCCACCGGCGCGCGGTGAGCCAGGTAGACCTGGGTTTCGCGCAGCACGGTGCGAGCCACTTCCTCGGCACGCACGCTCTTCTCGCCAAAGGCGGTCAACACTTCGGTGATGTGCTCGTATTGCAGCACCACTTGCAGCGCGTTGCCAGGGCCTTCGTTGGCGCGCAGCGCGCGGTTACGCAACTGCGCTTCCGTCCACCCCAGCGCTCGGCCCAGCACGTCCAGCTCGCGGTCGGCCACACCACGGGGAATGCCCGCGTGCAGGCATTCGGCCCAGGCCTCGACCAAGGCGCCGCGCTCCATCAGGTGGATGGCTGCCAGTCCCTCTGGCAGCGGGGCGATGCGCACGCGCACCTCACCACCGCCAGCAGGGTAGAAGCCATGGCGCTGCAGCTCCAGCGCATACAGTGTCTGGCCACCTCCAGAAAAGTAGGGCGCCATGCGGCTCAAGAAGGTAGCCGATGGCGCCATCGGGTTGTGGGTGCCACCACGCAGCGTGAGGCTGGAGGCTTGCGCCGCCAGCGCCAACGGCCATAGCACGGTTTGCAGCACCAGCATGCAACTGCCGGCCGAGCCGACTGCAAACTCATAGTCGCCGCCACGCACTGGGCCGGGCGTGAAGTGCAATTGGTCGGCGCCAATCTGCACCGGTGCGCCCTCGGCGTCGAGCGCCTGGCAATGCTCAGGCCCGCCGCCTACAGCCACAGCCGCCTGCACGCAGGCCAGGTGCTGGCGCATCAGGCCGGGCTTGGGGCGCTTGGCGCGGATGTTGACCAGCTTGAACGCCTGGCCGGTGATCAGGCTCAGGGCGAGGGCTGTACGCAGGATCTGCCCACCGCCCTCGCCTTGCGAGCCGTCGATTTCAATCACTTCTTTGATTTCGGTTTTCGTCATCATCATTCTTCTTTTTCTCTGCTTTCAATGCCAAGCCGGCTTGGCTTACGCGCCGGGCCTCTTCAACCCGCGCGCGCTCCACCGCCCGGCAGGGGCGGCAGCGCACAGCGCGGCTGTCTATAGGCCCCTTGGCAATTTCATACCACCACTTTTGCTGCTTGGCCGTCCATATTTCGTGTGCGCCACAGTCTTTGCAGACGAAAGGCGTATCGATGTAGAACGAAGGCAGCAAACCCCATGTAGTGTTGTGGGCCAGTTGCGCAGGGTCCACCGCCACGGCACCCAGAGGCACTGCCTTTGCAGGCATATAGGGGTTGGGCGCCTGCGCGGCACGCAGGCGCACTAGGCGCTTGGCCTTGATTTCCTCCCGCCTTTGCTTTCCGCTCTTCATTTTCTTCAATCAACCTTTCACACACACCACTTGCTTCAGCGTGTAAACCACTTCCACCAGGTCGTTCTGCGCCAGCATCACGGCGTCGATGTCCTTGTAGGCCATGGGGATCTCGTCGATCACATCGGCGTCCTTACGGCATTCCACGCCGGCCGTGGCATCAATCTGGTCCTGCACCGTGAACAGTTTCTTGGCCTTGGTACGGCTCATGGTGCGCCCCGCACCGTGGCTGCAGCTGTTAAAGCTATCCGGGTTGCCCTTACCGCGCACGATGAAGCTCTTGGCACCCATGCTTCCGGGGATGATGCCCAGCTCGCCCGCCTTCGCGCTCACGGCGCCCTTACGGGTCACGAACACTTCTTGCCCAAAATGGGTTTCCTTCTGCACATAGTTGTGGTGGCAGTTCACCGCTTCCAGGTGCGTCTCGAATGGCTTGCTGATCGTCTTGCGCAATGCGCCGATCACGGCCTGCATCATCACCTCGCGGTTCAAGCGCGCAAACTTCTGGGCCCAACCCACGCCGCGCACGTAGTCACCAAAGTACTGGGCACCTTCTTCAAAGTAGGCCAGGTCCTGGTCGGGCAGGTTGCGCTGGTGCAGCTCCGCGTCCTTCTTGGCCAGCTCAATGAAATGCGTACCAATGGCGTTACCCACACCGCGCGACCCGCTATGCAACATGATCCACACACTACCGGCTTCGTCCAGACAGATTTCCACAAAGTGGTTACCCCCACCCAGCGTTCCCATATGGCGGTGGTTGTTGGTGTTCTTCAAGCGTGGGTAGTCCACACACAGCGCGTCAAATTCGGTCACCAGTTGCGCCCAGGCAGTGTCCGCAGCGGCAGGCGTGTTCTCCCACGAACCCTTGTCGCGGTTGCTCCCCTCACGACGGTACTGCTTGGGCGACATGCCGTGCGGCACGGCCTTTTCAATCTCGCTACGCAGCGGTCCCAGGTTGTCCGGCAAATCGCTGGCGACCAGCGTGGTCTTGCAGGCGATCATTCCGCATCCAATATCCACCCCCACCGCAGCGGGAATGATGGCCTTGAGCGTAGGGATCACGCTACCAATGGTGGCACCGATACCGTAGTGCACGTCGGGCATCACGGCCACGTGGCTGAACACGATGGGCAGCTTGGCCGCGTTTTCCAGCTGGCGCTGGGCTTCGGCTTCAATGGGCACGCCATTGGTCCACATCTTCACGGGCACGCCGTTGGGGACGTTGAGTTGTTGGTAGTTCATTTTTTTGATTCTCTTTCATTCATTTCTAATTTATGGTGGACACGGCGGGATTCGAACCCGCATCAATACGGCGACCACGGTGTTTGAATCCTGTGGCCCAGTGGACGATTGGAAACGCGCGCCAGTGACAGACCCGTCATCGGAGCCAGCACCTGCATCCTCAACCTTGCTCGTCCACCGACTTGCCCGCCGTACTCGGTGTTACCCGAGCTGCCGGCAATATCAACATTTTTGGCAGTGGCGCTCCCTTCTGTGCCTGCGTGCCCTTATCTCTTCAACTCCTACTCAACGCAGCTTCACCAGCCCGTTGAGCACCTGATCCAAACCGCCAAACACAGAGATCTTGTCAATGCGTTCAGCCACGCGTTCCAAGGTCTCCAGCTCTTTCATACGCAAGGCGATGGGGTTGTCTTCCATCAGCTTGGCGGTGTTCAACAGCGAACGCGTGGCGGCAGTCTCTTCGCGGCGGCGGATCACGTTGGCTTGGGCCGATTTCTCGGCTTCCACCACCTGGGCCAGGATGGTCTTCATCTCGCCGGGCAAGATGATGTCCTTCACACCCACGCCTTCCAGCGTGATGCCGGCTGCCATCAGTTTCTGCGCTGCGTAGTCCTTCACGATGGTGTCGATGGTTGCCTTGTCTTCCAGCAACTCGTCCAGCGTGCGGGTACCCACGGCGGCGCGCAGACCAAACTGCAGCTCGCGGTAAACCAGTTCCGCAGGCTTGGCGGTAGTAGCGAATGCCTTCTGCACTTCGTCATAACGCCAGGTTGCCGAAAGGTTCAAGCGCAAGCCCACCTTGTCCTTGGTCAGGATATCCTGGCCGCTGATCTCCAGCGCCTGCGAACGCAAATCGACACACTCCACCTGCACCTGGCGGTTGTAGCGCCAGAACCCGTAGGCACCGGCACCCAGCAACTCTTGCAACTTGCCGTCCACGGTCAACACACCCACGTGGTAGTCCGGCACTTGCACCAGCAACACACCGGCCAAACCAGTCACCGGGCGCTGGCGCAACTGGGTCTGGCTCAGCTTGGCGATCAATTCGGCAGACAGCTTTTCGCTGGTGGCGATATCCACCACATCCACACGCACATCGTTCAAGCCCTTCCAGTACAGCTTGCGGGTTGCGGGCGGCAAAATTTCCACTAGCAAACCGTTCTCATACCGCAGGCCCACTTGGGAGTCGGTCAGCGCGGCGTGCACAAATTCTTGCGCCAAAACTTCGGGCTCCTTGGCCATGAAGTAATCGGCCAGGCCGTGTACAAATGCCGTTTGCTCCATGGCAAAGGTCTCGATGCGCACGGGTGCACCCCAGGTACCCACCCAGTGTTGACCGGGCTGCAACACGCGCTCGAAGTCGCCATTGCGCAGCAACAGGCCGCGTTCGTTTTTCTTGATGGTGATGCGTTTTAAACCTAACATTTTTTTCTTCCTATTTTTCTACTTCTATCCGTGTGAAGGGCCGCTGCAGCAACAGGCGCGGACTCCGGGTGCAGGCACCGTTTGGCAGTGGTTTGAGGGGCCTGGGCGTCACCCAAATCTCAGTCCACTGTCGCTCGGTGTCGCAGATCCTTTGCTCTGGCGACTGCTGCTGGTGGGCTTTTTGACGACCCACGTGCGGCACTTCTCTCTTCTTCACTACTTCCAAGTAAGCTGGCTTTTTGACGACCAGCGTTCGGCGGGAATCGAACCCGCGACAGACGCGTTATCAGCGCGTTGCTCTACCAATCTGAGCTACAGAACGGTGGCATCCAGGAGTTGAACCTGGCGGGGCGGCTCCTCTACCCGAGCCACCCCTTGACCGCATGCCTTTGCCCCACGTTTCCAGGTCGCGGCATACAAAAAAACATGGCATGAACCAAATCTCTTTGCACCAGCGAGGCCCGGCTACCCGGAAACCCCTGCTTGTCAGCGAACACCTTCTGCGTATGGCACTTCCTATATTGCATGGGGCGTGCCAAATCCCCTCGCCCGGCATGAATTTTTCATAAACCATTGAATTTATTGAATATTTTCAATACTCAACCACATTCAACCCCAAACAGCTCAGATGGAAAATCAATTAATTTATCTTTTTAGCTAGTAAACTAGCCATATGAAAAAGCTCGTCGTCATAGGATTCCTGGGCACCCAACTCGATTCAGGCCTCAGCCCCACGCGCTGGGAGAAATGGCGACCCACGGTATCGCTGGCGCAGCATGAGGACTTGGTCGTGGACCGGTTGGAGCTGTTCCACGATGCGCGCAGCACGGCGCTGGCGCGGCAGGTGCAAAGCGACTATGCGCAGCTGTCCCCCAGCACCGAGGTCAAGCTGATAGAGATGAACCTGGCCAACCCCTGGGACTTTGGCGAGGTCTACACCGCGCTGTACGACTGGGCGGCGGCCTACCCGTTTGACACCAACCGCGAGACCTACCAGGCCCACATCACCACCGGCACGCACGTGGCGCAGATATGCCTGTTCTTGTTGGTGGAGGCACGCTTCCTACCCGGTGTGTTGCTGCAAAGCGCCCCGCCCCGGGGGCGCCAGGGGCGCGGCCCCGGCAGCCACGAGGTGATTGACCTGGACCTGTCGCGCTACGACGCGATCAACCAGCGCTTGCATGTGGCGCAGCAAGATGCCGTGTCTTTTTTAAAGAGCGGTATCGCCACCCGCAATGCCCGCTTCAACACGCTGATCGAAGAGGTGGAGCGCGTGGCGGTGCAGAGCAAGGCGCCGATGCTGCTGACCGGCCCCACCGGCGCGGGCAAGTCCATGCTGGCGCGGCGTGTGTATGAGTTGAAGAAGTCCCGCCACCAGATCGGCGGCGAGTTTGTCGAGGTGAACTGCGCCACGCTGCATGGCGACGGCGCGGGCTCCACGCTGTTTGGCCACAAGAAAGGTGCATTCACCGGCGCCATCACTGACCGGCCTGGCCTGCTGCGCACCGCGCATGGCGGCCTGTTGTTTCTAGACGAGATTGGCGAACTGGGCTTGGACGAGCAAGCCATGTTGCTGAAGGCGGTGGAAGAAAAGCGTTTTCTGCCCATGGGGGCGGACCGCGAGGCGCACAGCAATTTCCAGCTGATAGCCGGCACCAACAAGGACTTGCGCATCGAAATCAATGCGGGACGCTTTCGTGAGGATTTATTCGCCCGTATCAACCTATGGACCTACACCCTCCCCGGCCTGGCCCAGCGGCGTGAAGACATTGAGCCCAATATGGACCACCAGCTCACACTGGCCGCACAAGAACTGGGCCGGCAGGTGCGCTTTACAGCAGAGGCGCGTAGTGCCTACCTGCGCTTTGCCACGGCGGTAGACGCGGTGTGGCGTGGCAACTTCCGCGATCTGAGCGCCTCCATCACGCGCCTGGCCACGCTGGCGGACCATGGCCGCATCGGCATTGCACTGGTGAACGCCGAAATCCAGCGGCTGCGTTGGCAATGGCAAGCATTGCCGGCTGCTGATGTGGACGGCGAGCCGGGCCAAGCAAGGACGGCCGCAAGCAATCCGTCGCTGCAAGACCTATTGGGTGACACCGCGGCCACGCTGGACACATTCGACCAACTGCAACTCCAGGCGGTCATCGCGGTGTGCCGCAAACATGCCAGCATCAGCGACGCGGGGCGTGAGCTGTTCAACGTTTCGCGCCAACAGCGCAGCGTCATCAACGATGCAGACCGGCTGCGCAAGTATTTGCTGAAGTTTGGACTGGAGTGGGACACGGTGGCTGGGTAGCTATAGTCATCAACAGCATGCACATAGTCCCCGCCTCACCCGACATCCAATCCCACGCCGAGCGCGTGCTGCGCAGTTTGCCCATGTGGTTTGGGCAGGAAGAATCCACGCAGGAATACATCCGTGACAGATCTTTACACCCGACCTTTGCTGCGGTGGACGGTAAGGGCGTTGGCGGATTTGTCACGCTGAAACAGCACTTCGCCCAAGCCTTTGAAATCCATTGCATCGCGGTGCATGCCGACAAGCGCAACCAGGGCTTGGGGCAAGCGCTGCTGAAGCACGCTGAGGCGTGGGCCCTTGCGCAGGGAGCGCGCTTCATGCAGGTGAAGACACTGGCCGACTCCCACCCCAGCCCCGAATACGCGCAAACCCGCGCCTTCTACGCGCGTGCTGGCTTTGTGCCGATGGAGTTGTTTCCTACCCTATGGGGTGAGAGAACGCCCTGCTTGCAGCTCATCAAGCACCTTTTGCCATAGAGCAGGCCCACGCCCTCTTCCGGTTTAGGGATACGATGGCGCGCGATATTGGAACCAATGTTGACCAATCCACTACTGACAGAGCTGCCAGCCACACCAATATCTTCAACACACTTCAGGAACACGGAATGCACCGACGGCTATTGATTTCTCTCGTACTGCTATGCAGCGCGTTGCTGGCTTCGTGTGGCGGTGGGGGTAGCGCGAACAATCCCATCGAAGCCATCCGCATCGCAACGGTTACCCGATCCGTACTTGTCAACTGTTTGCAGGCGCCATCTTCGCTGGATGAAGTGTTGCTGGGCTGCCTGGCTGGAACGGTATCCACCGGACAAGATGCGTCGGGCAAGGCATGCACGGTGAATTTTTCCATCTCCGGGCTACAGCTCCTCAGCACGGCCTACCAAGGCGCTGTTGCCTACCAACGGGGCTCCAGCGGCAACGCGAAGGACACCACCTATGTATACGAGAGGGCCTACGATCCCAAGACCGGCGCCTTCAACTTCAGCGTGACCGCCAACACCAATGGAGCCGCCTACTTTGGCTTCAGCTTCAGTAACGCCCCGACAGAAGGCAGCAATAGCGCCACTTTCGGCTTCGAGGTAGCGCCAAGCGCACCAGGAGGCCCCAAGGTGTCGGTGAAGTGTGCGGTGCAAATCTAGCCCACCACGATTAGCCTCAGCCCATGCTTATCCGACCGTACAAGCCCAGTGACTGGGACGCCGTCTGCACCATCTACGACTTGTCGAAACCTGACGAGTTCAGAGGACAGCCCACGCCACCTGTCATTCCACCACTGAACGAGGACGCAAGGATGAAGCCCTCGTTTCAGGCCTCCGAAATTTCCGTAGCCGAGCGAGATGGTGTTGTCATAGGGTTTACCGGAATACATGGAAGCACCGTCTCATGGCTGTTTGTCCACCCTCTGCATCGTCGCAAGCGGGTTGCCGAGACACTGCTGCAAAAGGCGATAGCCGGCATGCACGACAAGATTGAACTCAATGTTGTCAAATCCAACGAGGCTGCGGTTCAGCTATACGAGAAGCTTGGCTTTTGTGTGCTGCGCGAGGTTACCGGTGCCTTCAATGGACAAGATTGCCAAGTCTTGCGATTGCAACTGAAGAAACCCGGATAGGTAACTGTTTGCGCAAGCAGTCAATGGAGTTGCAATATCTGAAGATATTCAACGCAGACAAGCGGCACTAAATGCCGAATGCCTGAAACACCAACTATGCCCTTGCCAACCCCCATCGCCCTGCACCCTGACGACCTTCCCTTCACAACTGTCTCCCCCGTGTAATGCTCAAGGAGCTGACTGGCTTGAGCGCCCTGCCCGGCGCCAAGACACCGCAGGTCAGCGTGGCACTCTTTCGCCTGGAGCCCGGCTGCGCTAGCGCGTGGAGCTACAACAAGGTGGGCGAGGAGTCATTTTTTGTGCTGCAGGGCCGCGGCGAGGTGTGGACAGATAGCACCGTCCACGCCGTGCGCCCCGGTTCCCTCATCCTGATTCCGCCAAGCACGGTGAGCTCCATTCGCGCCAGCCCTCTGAAAATAGACGCGGTCCGCTATCCCTACGATAGCAGGCATCAAAGCACAGTCTAGGCCAACAAGGAAGCTGCCTCTTTGCAAGTCATCACCTCCGCACCCCAGGTCGTGGCCCGCTGCATGAAGGCCTGGGCCATGTCTTCAAAGCCCGTCACCGGACTCATGCAATCGCCCAGCAGCACGATGCGTGGCCGCGGGCCGGGGTGCTGGTCCAGGTAGCGGGTCAGTTGGTCGAAGCTGGCGGCCACACAGTGGCTGGATGCCTCGCCAGCCACCAGCAGCAGATCCACGCCATCGGTGACGGAGCGGGCCAGCGCTGTATTGAACAGCGTAGAGGGCACGGCGGCATCAGGCGCATCGGCCTCGAAGACGCCAAAGTGTTCGGTCAACGGGTATTCCCCTTTCAGCACCTTGCGCACTGCCTTTTGCTGGTCAACTTCCCAGGCCTGTAGTGCATCCGCCACGGCGCCGTGGATGTTGTGGCCCCAGGTGCCGGTGACGCAGTGCACCGGCCACACGACCAAGCCTGGGCGGCCACGTTCGGCCAGTTGCTGCAGCATAGCCATCACCTTGGGCGTGTGCTCGGTCCTGCGGGGGCGGTAGCGGCCCGACGCCACATCGGCTGCTGTCACAAAAGTGAAGGGCGCGGGCGCAGCCCCCTGGGCATCCACCCAAAATGGGGTGCGCTCCACGGCCACGCTGGCGTGGGAGTCCAGCGTCACCACCATCGCATCTAGCCGTTGCTGCTGCGCGGTGATGAAGGCGGCAAGGCGCTGCATGTCCTGGTGAGCGCCCGTCACCGGCAGCGCGGCGCCGGGTATGTCGCAAAAATCGTTTTGGGGATCAATGATGAGCAGTGTGGTGCTGGGCATGGTGTGCGCAATTTACACCACAAGTGCCGCACCCAAAGCGTGCATGGCCACCGGTTTGTGCGCGGCCACCAAAATTTCAAACGATGGCTATTGCCCTGGCCCTGCTTTTGCTTTAGCCTCGTGGCAAACCTGCGGTCGAATGTTTTTTGGAGGAGTAGCCGATGCGCTTTTCTGATCTGAAAATCGGTGCCAAGCTGGGCATCGCGTTTGCGACGATTCTGGTGTTGACCGTCATCACTGGCGTCTTCGCCGTCAGCCAGCTGGGCAAGGTCAACGGCAGTACGCAAGACATCGCCACCAACTGGCTGCCCAGCATACGCATCCTGGGCGAGATCGACGCCGGGCTCAACGAATACCGCCGTGCAGAGATCCAGATGGTGCTGGCGTTGGAACCCAAGGGCGTAGAAGAGAACGACAAACGTGCGGCCAGCGCCCGCAAGCGCATCGAATCGGCCTTCACCAAATACGAGCCCACCATCTCCTCCGACACGGAACGCAAGCTGTTTGACGAACTCAAGCAGATGTCCCAAACCCACTACGGCAACTACCCCAAGCTGCTGAAACTGTCCCAGGGTGGTGACGCCGAGCACGACGCTGCCAAAGCCTTCTTGAACGGTGACTCGCGCACCAGCTTTCGTGTAATGGCGGGCGCCATTGAGAAACTGGTCACCCTCAATGGCGACGGGGCGGATACCGCATATAAGGATTCTCAGTCCACCTTTTCGTCCTCCCGTGCCTGGGTCATCGGCCTGCTGGTTGCGGCCATTGCCATGGCCAGCTTTCTGGCGCTATGGATCACGGGGCTGATCACCCGCCCCATGGCGCAGGCCAATACCGCGGCCAGCCAGATTGCGGGGGGCGACCTGTCCCAGAAGCTGCACACCGACGGCAAGGACGAAACCGCCGCGCTGCTGCGCTCGCTGGAGGCCATGCGCGGCAGCCTGCTGGACGTGGTCAGCCGCGTGCGCCAGGGCTCGGAGAGCGTGGCCACGGCCAGCGCCGAGATTGCCCAGGGCAACCAGGACCTATCCTCCCGCACCGAGAGCCAGGCCAGCGCGTTGGAGGAAACCGCCGCCTCCATGGAAGAGCTGAGCTCCACCGTGGCGCAGAACGCCGATAGCGCGCGCCAGGCCAACCAATTGGCAACCAGCGCCTCCCAGGTGGCCGTGCGCGGTGGCGAGGTGGTCAGCCAGGTAGTCGAGACGATGAAGGGCATCAACGAAAGCTCCAAAAAGATTTCGGACATCATCAGCGTCATCGACGGCATCGCCTTCCAGACCAACATCCTGGCCCTGAACGCAGCGGTAGAGGCCGCCCGTGCCGGCGAGCAGGGCCGTGGCTTTGCCGTGGTGGCCAGCGAAGTGCGCGCCCTGGCCAGCCGCTCGGCCGAGGCCGCCAAAGAGATCAAGATGCTGATCAATGCCAGCGTGGAGCGCGTGGAGCAGGGTACGGCCCTGGTCGACCAGGCCGGCGTCACGATGTCCGAGGTCGTCACCTCCATCCGCCGTGTCACCGACATCATGGGCGAGATCAGCGCCGCCAGCAACGAGCAGTCCAGCGGTGTGTCGCAGATCGGCGAGGCGGTGCAGCAGATGGACCACACCACGCAGCAGAACGCCGCGCTGGTGGAACAGATGGCCGCCGCGGCCAGCAGCCTCAAGACCCAGGCGCAGGAATTGGTGGCCGTGGTCGCCGTGTTCAAAGACGGACGTGAAGGCCACCATCCGGTGTCGGCCGTGGCAGCCGTGCGTTCCCCCACTGCCAGCGCCAAGCCCTTTGCCGGCGCCGAGCGGCGCACTGGCGGCATACCCAAGGGCGCGGCAGCACGAGGCCACACCAGCAGCAAACCCGCAGCACCCAAACCCGCCTTGCAAACACCCAAGGCTGCCAGCACGGCAGCGGCAGCTCCAGCGTCCAAACCCACGGCCGCCAGCGGCAGCAATGACGGCGATTGGGAATCGTTCTAAACCTGTCAATCTGGCACGCGCACCTGGGTGCGCTGCCGCACGGACACCGCGCTACAAGGACTCAACAATGGCACAACCTTATAACCAAAGCAAAAGGTACTGCCATGCTATACACCATCGCCGTTGTTCTGATTATTTTGTGGCTGCTGGGCGTGGTCACCGCCTACACCCTGGGTGGCTTTATTCACATCCTGCTCGTCATTGCCATCATCTCGGTGCTGTTGCGCATCATCGGCTAGCGCTGGTGGGGTTGATGCCTCAGCGGCAGCTATTGTTTTGATAGCTACTGACATAATACCGACGAGGGCTACAGCCCAATTTAATCTAGAAATCGTCAGAATTGAGACAAACCGGATAAAATAAACCCATTATGGGTACAAAACACCAACCCCCTCCTCCCCGCGCCAGCCTGGCCGATGCCCTGTTCCCCAAGGTGCGCCAACGCGTGCTGGCCGTGATGTTCAATGCGCCCGAGCGCAGCTTCTTCATGGGAGAAGTCATCGCCCTCGCCCACTCGGGCACCGGAGCCGTGCAGCGCGAGCTGGCAGGCTTGGCGGCCGCCGGCATATTGAGCGTGCACAAGATCGGCAAGCAAAAACATTACCAGGCCAATGCCGATGCGCCGGTGTTTGAAGCCTTGGGTGCCTTGGTCAGCAAGACCATGGGCGTGGTCAATGTGCTACACGCCTGTCTGGAGTCGGTAACCGGCGAAGTCAGCGCAGCTTTTGTGTATGAAGAGGCCAACAGCAACGCTGCCGTCAGCGTGGTGCTGTTCAGTACCACCGGTGACCGCACGGGTGCCATCGCCCAAGCCATGCAAGATGCGGCCAACACGCTGGCCCGCCAGTTGAGCTTCACGCTGCACACACCCGAATCCCTGGCGGCCCAGAGCGGCAATTTCCTGCCCCGCCTGCTGAACCCGCCCAAGACCTGGTTGCTGGGTAGCCAACAAGACCTTTTCAGCCAAGCCACGTGACGCAGCAACACCCATCGCAACCCACCCTCCACACTGCCCGCACCGAACCCGACGAACTCCAGGTTGACGCCTGGGAATCCGACACCCTGCTGTTGTCGCTGGAGATGGGTGGCAGCGACTGGCCTAGCTCCTGCCGCAATGGCACCTGCCGCACCTGCATTGGTCAATTGAAGAGCGGTAGTGTGCGCTATGCCATCGAATGGCCCGGCCTCAGCGCTGAGGAACAGGCTGAGGGCTATGTGCTGCCCTGCGTGGCCTACCCCTGCTCCGATGTGGTACTGCGCCAAGGCTACGCCTGAACGGCGCCAAGCGGCCTGTGCGCAAATAGCCGCCATTTAGCTGCGGCTCGCAAGAAGCCGTACCATCTGGGTTTTACAAAAATCCATCCGAGGAACATCTATCCATGAAAGCGAAATTCCTGGGCTCACTGGCATTCCTGATCGCCAGCGGCTGCGTCACCCCCTACGCCTTGGGAGGCGAGCCCGCCAAGTCCATCAGCGCACCGTATTCGGGCGTGGTCTCCCAGTACAACGACAAGCACGTGCGCGCGCAAGACGACTTCTTCCGCCATGTCAACGGCACCTGGCTGAAGACCGCCGATATCCCGGCCGACCGCTCCTCGACCGGCGCGTTCATGGACTTGCGCAACGCCGTGGTGCCACGCCTGCACGCCATTGTTGAAGACCTGGCCAAATCCAAGCCCGCTGACGGGAGCGACGCCCGAAAGATTGGCGATATCTACGCCAGCTACATGGACACCAAGACCATCGAAGCCCAGGGCCTCAAGCCCCTGCAGGCCGACTTCGCCAAGATCGACGCGATCGGCGATGCCAAGCAGATTCCGGCCCTGATGGCTTGGCTCAATCTAGTCAGCATCAAGGCGCCCTACGACGTGCAAGTGCACCAGGACAACCGCGATGCCACAAAATACGTGCTCGACATCGGCCAGTCTGGCCTGGGCATGCCCGACCGCGACTACTACCTGAAGGACGAGGACGCCAAGCTCAAGGATGCGCGTGCCAAGTACCTGAAGCACGTGGCCACCATGCTCACGATGTCTGGCGACGCAGAGGCTGAGGCCCATGCGGCCGAGATTCTGGCCTTTGAAACCGAGTTGGCCAAGGTGCAGTGGACCAAGGTGGAGCTGCGCGACCCCATCAAGGCCTACAACAAGATCGAACTGAGCAAGCTCGACGAGCTGACCCCCGGCTACGACTGGGCGGCCTACCTGCAGGCTCTGGGCGTGACCGGCAAGATCGACTATGTGATCGTGTCGCAGCCCAGCTACATGAGCGCCATGCACAAGATTCTGCAAGCCACGCCCTTGGCCACGCTGAAGACCTACTTCAAATGGCAGACCTTGAGCGCCAGCGCCGCCCAGTTGCCGCAAAAGTTTGCCGACGAAAACTTCGCCTTCTTCAATACCACGCTGCGCGGCACGCCGGCGCAAGAGCCACGCTGGAAGCGCGGTGTGCGCCTGGTCGATGCCGGCCTGGGTGAAAGCCTGGGCAAGCTCTATGTGGCCAAACACTTCCCGGCCCAGAGCAAGGCCCGCATGGAAGCCCTGGTGGCCAATCTACTGCAAGCCTTCAAGGAAAGCATTGATACGCTGGACTGGATGAGCCCGGCCACCAAGCTCGAAGCCCAGGCCAAGCTGGCCGCTTTCACACCCAAGATCGGCTACCCCAATAAGTGGAAAGACTACTCGGGTCTGACCATCACCAAGGGCGATACAGTGGGCAATTTGCGCCGCATGAACCAGTTTGCATCGCAATACGAGCTGAACAAGCTGGGCAAACCGGTGGACCGCGACGAGTGGGGCATGACGCCGCAGACCGTCAACGCCTACTACAACCCCGAACTCAACGAGATCGTGTTCCCCGCAGCCATTTTGCAGCCCCCGTTCTTTGACGCCAAGGCCGACGACGCCGTCAACTATGGCGGTATCGGTGCGGTCATCGGCCATGAAATCAGCCATGGCTTTGACGACCAGGGTGCGCAATTCGACGGCAAGGGCAATCTGCGCGACTGGTGGACCAAGGAAGACCACGACAAGTTCGCCGCCAAGACGGCCACCCTGGTCAAACAGTACAGCGCCTTCAGCCCGGTGCCTGGCTACAACGTCAATGGTGAGCTGACGCTGGGCGAGAACATCGCCGATAACTCGGGCGCGGCCATCGCCTACAAGGCCTACAAGCTGTCGCTGAAGGGCAAGCCCGCACCGGTGATTGGTGGCCTGACCGGTGACCAGCGCTTCTTCATCGGCTTTGGCCAGATCTGGCGCAGCAAGATGCGTGAGCAACAGGCCATCGTGCTGATCAAGACCGATCCACACTCGCCCGGCGAATTCCGCGCCAACGGCACGCTGCGCAATATGGCGCCGTTCTACGATGCCTTTGGCGTCAAGGATGGCGACAAGATGTTCCTGCAGTCCGCTGATCGCGTGACGATCTGGTAATCGGCAAACCCGTATGGCACTTCTTGCATGAAGAAAATCAAAGTCTATAAGCGTCCTGCCGGTGGCTGGGGCGCCTTGAAGAGTGTGGCCCACCACCTGTTGGAGCAGGGGGTGGCAACCAAGGGCGCACGCACGCTGCTGGCCGCCAACCAGCCGGACGGTTTCGACTGCCCGGGTTGTGCATGGCCCGATGCGGACCACACCTCAACCTTTGAATTTTGCGAGAACGGCGCCAAGGCCGTGGCGGCTGAGTCCACGGCCCGCCGCGCCACGCCTGCCGTGGTAGGGGCGGAGACGGTCACCGCACTGCAGGCGCGGTCGGACCAGGAGCTCGAAGGCCTGGGCCGGCTGACCGAGCCGCTGCAGTATGACCGCGCCAGTGACCGCTACCTGCCCATCAGCTGGGACGCGGCCTTTGCGTTGATTGCTGAAAGGCTCAACGCCCTGCCCAGCCCCGACGACGCGATCTTCTACACCTCGGGGCGCACCAGCAACGAGGCCGCATTTTTATACCAGTTGTTTGTGCGCGAGTTCGGCACCAACAACTTCCCCGATTGTTCCAATATGTGCCACGAGCCCTCAGGCGTGGCCATGCGCCAGGCCATAGGCGTGGGCAAGGGCACGGTGTTGCTGTCCGACTTCGAGCTGGCCGATGCCATCTTCATCTTCGGCCAAAATCCCGGCACCAACCACCCGCGCATGCTGGGCGAGTTGCGCAAGGCCGCCAAGCGCGGTGCGCAGATCGTGGCGTTCAACCCGCTGCGCGAACGCGGGCTGGAGAAGTTCCAGAATCCGCAAAGCGCGATGGAGATGTTGACCGGTGGCTCCACCGAAATGACCACGGATTACTTTCAGCTCAAGATCGGTGGCGACCTGGCCGCCGTCAAGGGCATGGTCAAGTGCGTGCTGGAGGCCGACCACCAAGCCCAGCAGCAGGACCGCAAGCGCATCATCGACACCGCCTTCATTACCGAGCACTGCACCAATTTCGAAGCCTTTGCAGAAGACGTGCTGAGCGAATCCTGGGATCTGATCGAGCAGGAGTCCGGCCTGACCCAGGCACAGATTGCCCGCGCGGCCCAGGTCTATGTGCAGTCCGAGCGCGTGATCGCCTGCTGGGGCATGGGCATCACCCAGCACCAGCAGGCTGTGGGCAGCATCCACATGATCGTCAACTGGCTGCTGCTGCGCGGCAATATCGGCAAGCCCGGCGCCGGCGCGTGCCCGGTGCGCGGCCACAGCAATGTGCAGGGCGACCGCACGATGGGCATCTACGAGAAGCCGGCCCCGGCCTTTCTCGACAAGCTGGGCCAGGTGTTCGACTTCACGCCACCGCGCGCAGACGGTCTGAACACCGTGGCCTCTATCGAGACCATGCTGAACCAGCCCGGCAAGGTCTTCTTTGCAATGGGCGGTAATTTCGCCGCCGCCACGCCCGACACCCCCCGCACCCACCACGCGCTGCAGAACTGCGCACTGACCGTGCATGTGGCCACCAAGCTCAACCGCAGCCACCTGGTGCACGGTACCGAGGCCCTGATACTGCCCTGCCTGGGCCGCACCGAGATCGACGTGCAAGAGACCGGCCCACAGGCTGTCAGCGTAGAAGACTCGATGAGCATGGTGCACCTGTCCAGCGGCATCAACGCGCCGGCCTCGGCCCATTTGCTATCCGAGCCCATGATCGTGGCGCGTCTGGCCCAGGCCACGCTGAAGCACAGCAAGACACCTTGGCAATGGCTGGTGGCCGACTACGACCGCATACGCGACAAGATTGCTGCCGTATTTGAAGACTTTGCCGACTTCAATGCCAAGGTCAAGGTGCCTGGCGGATTTCACCTGCGCAACCGCGCGGCCGAGCGCCTGTGGGTCACGCCCAGCGGCAGGGCCAACTTCCATGTGCATGCCGTGCCGGTGGACCTGCCCATCCACCGCGCGCGCCAGGGCAAGCTGGGCAGCACGGAGCGTGTATTCAACCTGACCACACTGCGTTCGCACGACCAGTACAACACCACCATCTATGGCCAGAACGACCGCTACCGCGGCGTGTTTGGCGAGCGGCGCGTACTGTTCATGCATGCCGACGACATCACCAGCCTCGGTATGCAGCCCGGCGACTGGGTGGACCTGCAAAGCGTGGCCGAGGATGGCATGGAACGTGTGGCCAAGCGCTTCATGCTGGTGGCGCACCCCATTCCCCTGGGTTGCCTAGCGGCCTACTTTCCCGAAACCAATGCGCTGGTGCCGCTGTCCAGCGTCGCCATTGGGGCGGACACGCCAACCTCCAAGGCCGTGCCGGTGGTGTTGACGCCGCACGTGGCGTAAACAGCATGGGTGGCCCTATGCCCACGCCATCTGCCGATCAGGTGGGAGATATATCGGCAGCCGTGCTGCAGGAACTGGCTCAACATGCGCAACCCATATCCAGCGCGCGGCTGTGCAAGGCGCTGGGCATACGTATGAGCACGCTGCTGCGTGCACTGGCCTACCTGGGCGAGGCCGAAATTGCCGGTCAGGCCGGGCTGGGCTGGGTAGAGCAACAGCAAGACGGCGAGCGCTTGATGTTGGGCTTATCGGCGCAGGCTCGCACAGCACTGGGAGTCTGGGCGGCAGAGCGTTCTGTGCAGGTAAAGGAGGAGCCCGCGCAGCGGGCGGGGGACACGGAGCAGAACGCTCTGATGCCCAGCCTCCTGGAAGAAGCCGCCGCCATCCTTCCAGCCCCCACACAACAGCACGCCGTACTGCGCTACCGCGAGGCCACGCCCGAGACCACGCAAGATGCGCTGGCCGAGGAAACCCCCGTCGCCCTGGTCTACAACGGCATCTCCCACGCGGTGATGATGGCCACACCGGCCGACCTGGAGGCCTTTGCGCTAGGCTTCAGCCTGTCGGAAGGCATAGTCGACGACGCGGCTCAGATCTACGACACCAACGTTCAGACCCAGCCCCAAGGCCTGGAGCTGCACATCACCATTGCCAGTGCGCAATTCGCCGCGCTGAAAGACCGCCGCCGCCAACTGGCTGGCCGCACGGGTTGTGGCCTGTGCGGACTGGAAAGCCTGCAGGCGCTGGAGCTGGACATGGCCCCGCTGGCGCATGCCGTGCACTTGCGCCACAGCGACATACTGGCCGCACTGCAACGCCTGCCCCAGCACCAGCCGCTCAATGCACGGACAGGCGCCTTGCATGTGGCAGCCTGGGTCAACACGCAGGGCGAACTACTGCATGCGCTGGAGGACGTGGGCCGCCACAACGCACTGGACAAACTGATCGGCACACTGGCCCATCACCACGTGGACCCCACCACCGGCTGGGTACTGATGAGCAGCCGCGCCAGCTACGAGCTGGTGCAAAAGTGCGCCCGTGCCCGCATCGCCTTGCTAGCCACTGTGTCGGCGCCAACGGCCATGGCCGTGCGCCTGGCGCAGCAGGCGGGTATCTGCCTGGTGGGCTTTGTGCGCGAGTCGGGGTTGGTGGTCTACAGCTTTCCCGAACGCATCACGCCCGACTGATATTCCCTTTACTATCCTTTTAGGAGCTGCCAAAGCCCATTCCACGGGGGCTAGCGGCAAATTTAACCAACATGAACATCCAAGAGAAGCCCCTTTTTGATACCCACTTCGAATGGATGGGTGGCGAGGCCAAGGTCAAGGCCCTGACCGAACGCTTCTACGACCTGATGGACCTGGAACCCGGCTACGCAGCCCTGCGTGCCGCGCACGGGCCTGACCTGTCTGGCGCGCGTGAGCGGCTGTTCTGGTTTCTGTGCGGCTGGCTGGGCGGACCACAGCACTACACCGACCGCTTTGGCCACCCCCGGCTGCGCATGCGCCATATGCCGTTCAAGATCGGCGAGATCGAGCGCGACCAGTGGCTGGCCTGCATGGCCCAGGCCATGGCCGAGACCGGCGTGCCACTCGACTTGGCCGAACGCTTGAAGGAGTCGTTCTTCAAGACGGCTGACTGGATGCGTAACACCGAAGGCTAAAAGCCCGGTTACTGCTAAGATGGTGCCCACGGGGAACCGAGCAGTCTCCCCGTACCACAGGACGCCCGCCGTCCCAAGTACTGCTCCTGTCATGGGCTCAATGCCCAGTTAGGAGCGTCTATGAAAAATCTACTCAACGCATTGTTTCTGTCGGCTGGCTTGCTCCAATCCGGCATTGCCGCGGACGTGCCGCCGGCCCCGCAGGTGGTTTTCATCTGCGACCACGGCTCCGCCAAGAGTGTGATCGCCGCCAGCTACTTCAACCAATTGGCCTCTCAGCGCGGGCTGCCCTACACAGCCATTTCCCGGGGCATCACGCCCGACACCGTACTACAGCCCGCCACAGAAAAGGGCCTTCGCCAGGATGGCATGGCCACGGAGGGCCTGACCCCAAGGGCCGTCAGCCCGGAGGTGGTCGCTGCGGCCACGCGGGTGGTCACCATCACGGTGGAGAACACCCCTGACTACCTCCGTCAGCGTGCCGCACTGGAGGAGTGGAACGATATACCTGCCGTCAGCAAAGACTATGCCGCGTCACGCGATGCCATGGTACGCAGGATCGAATCGCTGATAGCCGCCCTGCAGGCGGGCAAGCCGTAAGCCTACCCTGCCTGCAGCCGAGTGGCTGCTAAAACGTCTCCCACTGCGCGTCGGCACCCGCCGTCGCCAGCTTGGGGCCTGCGGCGGGCAGCACGGCAGCCAGCAAGGGCCTTGTGCCCTGCGGCTTTTTGGCGGCGGTCTGTGCCAAGGCCTTGCGTGGCGCGGTGGCCGCCTGCCCGGCTGCGGCCGATGCGCGCACCGGGGATACACGCGGCGATGGCGCGGCAACCGGACCGTCGGCCAGCTTGAACACCGCCACCGTCTGCACCAGATCGCCAGCCTGGCTCTTCATGCTGCTCGCGGCCGCAGCCATTTCTTCCACCAAGGCCGCGTTTTGCTGCGTGGTGTGGTCCATCTGCGTGATGGCCTCGCCGACCTGCGACACACCGGCGCTTTGCTCGCTGCTGGCCGCGCTGATCTCACCCATGATGTCGGTTACGCGGCGTATGCTGGCCACCACCTCGGTCATGGTCTCCCCGGCCTTATCGACCAAGCTGCTGCCCTGCTCCACGCGTTCCACACTGGCATTGATCAGGTACTTGATCTCCTTGGCGGCCTCGGCGCTGCGGCCGGCCAGGCTGCGTACCTCGGACGCCACCACGGCAAAGCCGCGGCCCTGCTCACCGGCACGGGCCGCTTCCACCGCAGCATTCAGGGCCAGGATATTGGTTTGAAACGCAATGCCGTCTATGACCTGGATGATGTCCGAAATCTTGCGGCTGGATTCGTTGATGCCCTTCATGGTCTCGACAACCTGCCCCACCACTTCTCCGCCCTGCAGAGCCACCACACTGGCGCTTTGCGCCAATTGGTTGGCCTGGCGGGCGTTCTCGGCGTTTTGCTGCACGGCGGAGTTCAGTTGCTCCATGCTGGCTGCCGTCTGCTGCAGCGCGCTGGCTTGCCGCTCGGTGCGGGCACTGAGGTCCTGGTTGCCCTCGGCAATCTCGGAGCTGGCATTGGACACGGTTTCCGAGCCATGCCGCACCCGCGAGACTACGGTGACCAGGCTGTCCTGCATGGTCTGCAGCGCGCGAAAGAGCTGGCCGGTTTCGTCACGGCTGCTCACGTCGATGCGCGATGACAGGTCACCCGCAGCCACTGTTTCCGCGATGCTGACGGCCTGTGACAGGGGTCGGGTGATCTTGCGTGTCATGACAACGGCCAAGGCCGCCGCCACGGTCAGCGCCAATGCGATGACGCCGAACATGCGCAAGCGCAGGCTTTGGTTCTGGGCCAAAGAGGCTGCCACATCGCGGTCGCTGATGTCGCGGATTTCTTTCTTGGCCACTTCCACGGCCGCCACCAGTGCCATCAGCAGCGGTCTGCAGTCCGCAGCAATCGATTTGGATGCGCCTTCGCGATCGCCGGCCAATGCCTTCTTGACAATCTCGGTGGCCACCACGGCGTACTTGGTCTCGATCTTGTCGATCTCCTCAACCTTGCGCAGCAGCGCTTGCGCGCTCGGGCCGTCTGCCGCCAGCATGGTCTTGAGCGTCTTCATCGAGCCATTGATACGCTCAAACGCCACGTCTATGCTTTTTTTCTCGATAGCGATTTCCGACGCGGAATCCAGCAGCACGATGTTGCGCGCCGCCACCGCACGGGCATTCACCGCGTCGAACAACGTGACAAGCAAGGCGTCTTCCTTTTCGATGACATTGACCTGGTTTTCATAGTTGCGCTGCGACGCCGCCAGATTGGCGATGGCCATTGCCGACACCAGCACCACGGCCAGCGCCAGCACCACATAGCTGAAGATCAGCCGGGCCTTGATGCTGGTCAGGCCTAAGCCCCCCTGCTTGACGGAATTGTTCATTTGTTGGACCTCCTTGAATTGACAGCTTTCACAGGCGCCCATGGGCCGGGCGATCCGCCTCCAAAGACATCGGCGCAGCATCACGCCTGGGCGTGCACCACCGCCTTTCTAGTCAACGTACCGGCTTGGCCAATTGCTTGGCATTCCCTTTTTTAACGCGGCCCCAGTCGTCTTTATCACCCGCAGGTGCCAGACATTTTTTTGCCGGAGCAGGAAAATAGTACTCCGCCTATGGTCTGAGCGAAAGAACTTTTTTTGCCGTTTGCATGCCTCTGCCATTTGGTGCACAATGCGAATCCATACACACATGTATTGATTGATTCAAACAAGCCCCGCACAGGAATCGCCGAGGGGGCGTCACTGAAAGTACTACGTTGGAGAACAGCATGCCCAGAGTCCGCACCAGTGCCCGCTTGCATCCGCCCCCGGGTGGCCAGTCATGAAGACGCGTCGCATCGCACTAGGCACCGTGGCACTGCTGCTGGTACTGCTGGCCACGGCCTACATAAACCGGCTCTACATCCTGCAATACTCGCTGGGCTGGTACACCGACTGGCTGCACCCGCGCGAGCCCTACCGGCCCGCGCCCTGGCAGAGCGGCCCCAAAGAGCCCGGCCAGGCGCTGGCGCAGCGGCCGCCCAACATCATCTTCATCCTGGCCGACGACCTGGGCATCAACGACGTCACCACGCGGGGAGGTGGCTATGCAGCCCAGGGCGCACCCACGCCGGCCATTGACTCCATCGCACGCGACGGCGTGCGCTTCGACCAGGGCTATGCCGGTGCAGCCGTATGCACCGTATCGCGTGCGGCGCTACTGACCGGGCGCTATCCCTGGCGCTTTGGGGTGGAGTTCACACCCACGCCCGGCGCCATGGCCCAGGTGGCTAGCATGCTGTATGGCACGACGGACAGGCAGTTGCCGGTCATCGTCGACCAGCAGAAGGCCGACGAGGCCCGCGACTTCGACGAGCTGGGCATGCCCCCCTCCGAGCAAACCATTGCCAAGCTGCTGAAAACCCGCGGCTACCACACGCTGCACATTGGCAAATGGCACCTGGGCAGCACACCCGATATGCGGCCCAACAACCAGGGCTTTGACGAAAGCCTGTTCATGGAGAGCGGCCTGTACCTGCCGCAAAACCATCCCGACGTCGTCAACTCCAAGCAAGACTTCGACCCCATAGACCGCTTTCTGTGGCCCAACATGCGCTTTGGCGTCAGCTACAACGGCAGCAAGTGGTTCGAGCCGTCTAAATACCTGACCGACTACTTTACCGACGAGGCCGTGGCCGCGATCCGGCAAAACAAGAACCGCCCGTTCTTCCTGTACCTGGCGCACTGGGGCGTGCACACGCCGCTGCAAGCCAGCAAGGCCGACTACGACGCCTTGGCCAACATCCCCGACCACCGCCGCCGCGTCTACGCCGCCATGGTGCGCTCGGTGGACCGCAGCGTGGCCCGCGTGCTGCAGACGCTGCGTGAAGAGGGCCTGGATGAGAACACCATCGTCGTCTTCACCAGCGACAACGGGGCGCCCGGCTACATCGGCCTGCCCGAAGTGAACCGTCCCTACCGCGGCTGGAAACTGACGCAGTTCGAGGGCGGCCTACGCGTGCCCTACGTGGCCAAATGGCCGGGCCACATCGCCCCCGGCACGCAATACGCACCGCCTATCTCCAACATCGACATGCTGCCCACACTGGTCGCTGCAGCAGGGGCCAGCCTGCCCACGGACCGTGTCATTGATGGCGTCAACCTGCTGCCCTACTTGAGCGCGCAACCGGCCAAGCAGCCACCGCGCCCCCTGTTCTGGCGCGACGGACTCTACCGCGCGGTGCAAAACCAAGACTGGAAGCTGATCATGTCGGAACGCCCCAAGCGCAACTGGCTGTTCAACCTGCGACAAGACCCCTCCGAAAAGATCAACCTCGCCGAGCGGGAACCGCAGAAGCTGGCCGAGCTGAAGACCCTGCTGGACAGCCACCACGCCAGCATGCCCGCGCCGCTGTGGCCCTCGTTCATAGAAATGCCGGTGGCGATCGACAAAACGCTGGACCAGCCGATGTCGCCGCAGGACGAATACACCTACTGGTACAACTGATGGCTGCGCTGCTCCCCACCGTCAAGCGCATTGCGCCCTGGGCCGCAGTGCTGATGATGGTTGCCGCGGCGGCAGCCAGTTGGGCCTGGTCCCACCACGCGCCCATCGCCCCGCAACGCGACGGCAGTACCGTGCTGCACTGCGACCTGCCCCGCCCGTCGAGCGCGCCGCGCTATCCGGGCATGGCCTGGGTGCCCGGCGGTAGTTTTGAATGGGGTGACACGGTCTACCCCGAAGAACAGCCGGTGCGCCCCACCCAGGTGGGTGGCTTCTGGATGGACCGCACCGAGGTCAGCAACGACGCGTTTGCCGCTTTCGTGGCCGCCACCGGCTATGTGACGGTGGCCGAACGCCCTGTGGACCCGCGGCGCCACCCCGACCTGCCCCCTGAGATGCTGCAGCCCGGCGCCGTAGTGTTCAGCATGCCGCAGCAGACGGCGGACCGGGCCGACGTGCGGCAATGGTGGCGCTACGTGCCGGGTGCGAACTGGCGCCACCCCGGCGGCCCCGGCACCGACATCCAGGGGCGCGGCGCCTTCCCGGTGGTGGCGGTCACGATCGAGGACGCCAAGGCCTATGCCGCTTGGGCCGGCCATGCGCTCCCCACCGAGGCCGAGTGGGAATGGGCGGCACGCGCAGGCCAGAGCCAGGCGGCGCAAGACCATGACCAGCCGCTGCAGGCCAATACCTGGCAGGGCATTTTCCCAGTGGTGAATTCGGGTGACGACGGCTTCGTCGGGCTGGCGCCGGTCGGCTGCTATGCACCCAATGCGTTAGGCCTGTTTGACCTGATCGGAAATGTCTGGGAGCTGACTAGCGATAGCTACACGCCCAACCACAATGCCCCAGCGCCCACCGGCTTGGAAGCCGGCCCGCCGACCCGACTGGAGAGCGGTGCGGCGCAGCACGTCATCAAGGGCGGCTCTTACCTGTGCGCGCCCAGCTACTGCATGCGCTACCGCTCGGGGGCTCGCCAGGGCCAGGAGGACGACCTGGCCATCAGCCACCTGGGCTTTCGCACCGTGCTGCGTGTCGCGGGGCCTTGAGCTGACACCCCGCAGACCGGCGCTTCACTTCACCAGCACCACGGGGTTCTGCTTCCACTGCATGAAGGCCTGGCGAATCAATTCGTCCAGCACACCGGTTTTCTTCAGCAGGGCCAGGCGGGCGTCAATGGCCTCCAGCTTGTCGGCGCAATGGCCGTTGCGTGTCAGCGTGATGTAGTTGGGCGTGTCCACCAAAAATGGCGACTGGGCGACGAAACGCTGCTCATCGCCCCGCTTGAGCAGGTAGGCCATGCCCGCGTAATAGCCGGTGATGAAATAGTCCAGCCGGTCGGCACCGAGCTTGCTGAAGTTGTTCTCGGGGCTGTTGGCTTCCTCGATGGTGAGGTGCTGCTTCAGGTAGTCGTCAAAGCCATCGCCAAACACATTGCCCCGCGTGATTCCGCCACGCAGGCCGACCAGATCGGCGCGACTCTTGAATTCCATCGGCTTGTCCCGCGCGGTGAACACCGCCACCGGATTGGCCAGAGCCGCAGTCTTGGGGTAGAGCAAAAATTGTTCACGCTCGGGCGTCTTCTTCAGCGTGGTCACCATGTCAACGTCGCCCCGCTCGGCCGCCTGCATGACCCGCGGAAACGGCCCCAGGTAGCGCACTTCGTAGGGGATTTTCAGATCGTCCAGCACCCGCTTGGCAATGGTGATGGACGCCCCCTGCATCTGCGTGCCGTCATACCAGTGCAGCGGCGGATAGGTAGGGTCCGCCGCCAGCACCAGGCGCGTGCACTCGGCACGGCCGGGCCCGCCCAGCATGGCCAGGGTCATCGCCACAACGCACGCACGCCATGTCAGTGGATTCATGCTGCCCCCTCTTTTGGACGGATGGATCGGAAACGCGAGTCCGAGTATTGCACTGAATCCCGTCCTTGCCAAAGGGGTGGCCGCCTAGTATTTCAGCGCGGACGCCTTGCCCCAGAAAACGCGGTACGCATACACGGTGTAGCCGATGATGACCGGCAGCACCACGGCCACGCCGTAGAAGATCACCATCAGCGACTCGGGTGCACTGGCGGCTTGCCAGATGGTGATTCGGTCTTCCACCAGCCACGGAAACAGGCTGTAGCCCAGGCCATAGAAGGCCAGCAGGAACACGCCCACTGTCGCTGCAAAAGGCACGCCGATGCCATATTCATTGCCCTGGGCCAGGCGCACGGGCAAGCGCTTGACGCTGCGCGCAATCACACCCAGCAGCACGACCGTGACCAGAGGAATGGGGAACAGCAGCACGATGTTGGGAAACGCAAACCACTTGCCGAAGATGCGCTGGCTCACCAGCGGCGTGACGACGGATATGGCGGCCACCCCGGCTGCAGTCAGCCACAGGCTACCCTGCGCCCAGCGCACCGCCTTCAGCTGCAGGACCCCTTCCGTCTTCATGATGAGCCAGCCCGCACCCAGCAGGCAGTAAGCAGCCACCAGGCACAGACCGATCAGCGCGCAGAACACATAGGTCCACGCGTCGCTGCGGAAGCCGGTGATCAGCCCGCCCAGCATGAAGCCCTGGGCCCAACTGGCCAGCACCGAACCGGCCCAGAAAGCCGTATCCCACAGCGGCTTGTGGTGGTCGCGCGCCTTGACGCGGAAGTCAAAAGCCACGCCGCGTAGCGTCAGGCCCACGAGCATCAGCGCCACCGGCAGGTAGAGCGCACCCAGGATGGCGCCGTGCGCCGCCGGAAACGCCACCAGCAGCACACCCACGCCCAGCACCAGCCAGGTCTCGTTCGCGTCCCAGAACGGGCCTATGCTGGCGATCATCGCGTCCTTCTGCGCGCGGTCGTCGGCGCGGCGCAGCAGAACGCCCACGCCCAGGTCGTAGCCGTCCATGATGACGTAGGCCAGCATGGCCAGCGCCATCACGGTGGCAAAGACCAGCGGCAGCCAGCCCTGGGGTTGGCTCAGATCGGGAATCGCTTCAAGCATTTTGGCCTCCAGCCCTCGTGGAATCTACGTATGCCGCTCCTGATTCAGGAGCAACCAGGGGTTCGAAGTTTTTCTTGGCCGCGCTGGTAGCCAGGTAGAACACCACCGACACATAGGCCAGCAGCAGGAAGGCATACAGCACCAGGTACATGGCCAGCGTGGTCGCGATACGGGGCGATGGCACGGTGGACGCGGCATCCGCCGCCAGCAGCAGGCCCTGCACCAGCCAGGGCTGGCGGCCGATCTCGGTCACATACCAGCCCGCCACCAGACCCACCCAGCCTGCGAATGTCATGGCGACCAATACACGCAGCAGCCACACATGCGGTGTGCGCCCTGCCCGCGTCTGCCAGGTGCCAAACCAGCTCACGGCCAGCATCAGCAGCCCCACGCCCACCATCGCACGGAAGGCAAAGAACAGCGGTGCCACCGGTGGGTGCTGGGTGCCAAAGGCGTCTATGCCCTTGATCTCGCCGTCCCAGCCATGGGTCAGGTACAGCGACGCCAGCTTGGGGATACCCACTTCATAGCGGTTGCTCTGCGTGGCCGCATCGGGCCAGGCGAACAACACGGCGGGCGCGCCGGTCTGCGTCTTCCAGATGCCTTCCATGGCGGCGATTTTGGCCGGCTGGTAATGCAAAGTGTTCAGGCCGTGCTGGTCGCCCACGCCAATCTGCAAGGGGATCAGTACGGCGGCCAACACCAGCCCGGTGCGCAAGCTGGCGCGCACCTCGGCACCCCTGTCACCCTTGAGCCAGCGGAAGGCACTGATGCCTGCCAGCAGGAAGGACACCGTCAGGCCCGAGGCCAGCAGCATGTGGGTCAGCCGGTACGGGAAGGATGGGTTGAAGATGACCTGCAGCCAGCTCGTCACATGGGCTTTGCCACCAATCAGCTCGAAGCCGGCGGGCGTGTGCATCCACGAGTTGAGCGCGATGATCCAGAAGGCCGACAGCGTGGTGCCGCCGGCCACCAGCAGTGTGGCCGTGGTGTGCACCCGTTCGCTGACCCGGCCACGGCCAAACAGCATGATGCCCAGCATGGTGGCTTCCAAAAAGAAGGCGGTCAGCACCTCATACGCCAGCAGCGGCCCGGCCACGTTGCCCACCGTGTTCATGAAGCCCGGCCAGTTGGTGCCGAACTGGAAACTCATCGTAATGCCGCTGACCACGCCCAGCGCAAAGGTCAGTGCAAAAATCTTGACCCAGAACTGGTAGGCGTCCATCCAATGCTGCTGGCCCGTGCGGCTGAAGCGCAGTTTGAAGAACAGCAGCACCCAGCCCATGGAGATACTGATGGTGGGGAACAGGATGTGGAAGGTGACGTTGGCGGCAAACTGGATGCGCGCCAGGATGAAAGGATCGAGGTGGTCCATGGCTTGATGTTCAATGCTCGTTCTTGGGAATATCGGGCGGGGTAGCAGACGGCGCCGAAGCCTCGGGTTCCGCTGCAGGTGCCAGATCGGGCATTTCAGCATCGGCAGACGTGCCAGACGACATGCCAAACACCTGCTTGACCTTGTCCTTCATCTCCAGCAGCTTCTGCACCTTGGCGCCCATCTTCATCAGGCTGGCCAGCGTGGCCGAATCCATCTTCTGCACCTCGTCCAGCCAGTCGGTCATCAGTTCGATGAAAGCGTGCATCTGGCGCATGCGCTCCTGGGCGATGCGCTCGTCCTCACTGGCGGGCGTCTCCATCAGCGCGTCGCGCAGCATGGATAGCGTGGGGTCCACCTCGCGCTTGCGCCGCTCGGTGGCCAGCGTGCGGAAGATCTGCCACACGTCTTGCGGCGACTGGAAGTATTCGCGCCGATCATTGGGCAGGTGGATCAGCCGAACCAGGTTCCACGACTGCAGCTCCTTGAGCCCCATACTGACATTGGAACGCGAGAAGTTCAGCGTGTCGGCAATCTCGTCGGCATTGATGGGCTTGGCAGACACGTATAGCAGCGCATAGATCTGCCCCACGGTGCGGTTGATACCCCAACGGCTCCCCATTTCGCCGAAATGCAGCACAAAGGATTGGGTCAGGGGGGGCAGGTTCATGGCTAGGTCTGGGTGTTGTGCTGATTTTCTTGAATTTTCAGTATTTTCTGAAATTACATGAATTGCAGGGATCAACAGTTTGAGTTTCCCACCACAGAGAAGGGTTAATAACCTGCCCACCCATGCCCATTTGACACCACTGCGGCCTTTCCAATAAACTTATTAACGAATTAGTTAATAGTTAAATGACAGCCTCTCTCGACAAAATATTTGAAGCACTGGCCTCCAGCCCCCGGCGACAAATCCTGGCCTATCTGACTGAAAAAGAGCTCAGCACCACAGAGTTGGCCGAACGCTTTGCAATGAGCGCTCCGGCTGTGTCCCGCCATCTGTCCATCCTCGAAACGGCCGGCCTGGTAACCAGCGAACGCAGCGGGCAGTTTGTGCTCTACAAGCTCAACGCCGACAGCTTGGCCAACACCCTCACCTCCTACGCCTTTGAGTTGTGCCCCGTGGCCCGCCCGCTGAAGCGAGAGCGCGTCGTCCCCAAGACGCCAAAAACCGAATGAAGAGAAGGAGCAATACGTATGTTGAATCTCACCCAGGTTGTGGAAACTTTCCCATCGGTTCGAATCCCGTCAGAGTCAGGCGGGCTGGCGGTAGAAGTCTCTTTGATCGCCCAACTGGGCCATGGCGCGGGCAATCACCTGTTCGCCAGCGTTGCATCTCGGCAGCGGCAGCACGCATCGTTCATTGATGCGCTGGAGGAGCCCTCCGCCAAACTGGGTGGCACCAACTTCCCCAAGGGAGACCCGACCTCGCTGTATTCGTTTGTCGTGGGTCCACAAGGGCACCCCTTCCACCGGCACGCGGGGCACCGGGTGTTTACCGCGGTTTCGGGTAGCGGCGGCGCCCAACTGCGTTTCTCCAGCGCGTCGGACCAACACATCCAGCAAGACCCGCACAACTTCATCCGCGCACTGCGCTTCGTCAACATACCGCCCGACTGCCTGTTCACGGTTCGTTTCGGCGGGGAAACCTGGCACCAGTTTGCGCCACTGTCGCGCAATTCGCTGCACCCCGTTTTCTTTGCTCTGTCTTGCCACACCAATGAGCTCGGCGGGAATCTGTCCGACGACTTGAAGCAAACCGTATTGGCCAATGCCGCAAGCATTCCGGCACTGACCGAACTGCTGCCGCCCGACGTACAGGCACTGCTGCAGACCAAAGAGTTCCAACCCAAGGTGGTACCGACGACGACCCTGGCCTTGGACGCCCCAGCCGGAACCTTCCACCGCGTGGTCTGCAACACCGTGCGCGGCACTGCAGGCATGCTGCGCGGGTGGTGGGGCGCGTGGAAAGACGCCTCGGGCTCCCTGTCCTACACAGGAGCGGCGCGCAGAGTCAGAGAGCTGGCCGCCTTGCCATCCGATGCCTTATTGCACCAACAATTGCCATCCCTGCGCATCCACCACGACGACGCCTTCTGCCTGCGCTTGAGCGGGGCCAACTTTGCCAACACCAGCGCCACGCAGCTGCTGGGGGCGGTTCTGGAGGGATTTCTGCTCAATGCACCCAAGAGCGTCTCCAGGATGATGGCGGTGCGTAATACGCTGGTCCGGCCCCTGGGCTTGCGCCGCTCACCGCTGGGCTGCCCGGTGTCATCCCTGTTGTCACAAGACAAGAGCAATTTGTTTGCCCACCGCTACCCCGTCCTGGACCAGCGTGTGGATGCTGCAGACACCCACGCCGAGGTCATCCTGGGTGCCGACGACAAACATCTGTCGTTCCGCTCCGGCGTGAGCGTGCACGTTGTCGACCGCCACCATATAGACGTGATGCTGGGGACCCGCGTGCATTGCAAGAACCTGTTCGGCCGCTTCTACATGGCGGCCATCGACTATGGCCACCGGCACTATGTCTCGCCCACCATGCTGCGGCTGGCGGTGGAGTATGCGGTTGTTCAGGAGGAAGCCCCGCCGATACGACCAAGCCAAGCAGGCATCAGCAAGCAACTTCAGGCAGCGAGCTAAGGCCAACACCGCCGACACAGGCTCGAACCCAGTTTAACCCTGTAGCCCCCGTAAAATATACGCATATAGCTACTATATTCATAGCATATCAACACCCTGTCCGATAGTTGGTGTAGACTGGCTTGGCATCTGGAATGAAAGCCATCGCAATCCCATGCAGATCAGCAAAAGCCCCCTCAAAGAGCCGATTCAGCACGGGGCTTTGTCGCTGGGGGATGACCACGCGCCGTCCCTAACCCGTCCGCTGCAGATCACTGCACTCCTCATCCTGGCTTGGTGGGTGCTGGCCTGGGTGCTATCGGGGCACTATGTCCAGGGGCAGGTAGACGACGCGCTGGCCCGGGGGAACCAGAAGATCGGCAAAGACATCAGCGACATCGCTGCCGGGCTGGAGCACAACCTCGTCATCTTCCATGGTGTGCCCGCCATCCTCAGCCGCGACACCGCCGTACAACAGGTGCTCGCCCTACCCGCTCCCGATGCGGGTCAGCCGCCCTTGCCGCTGGCCCAGCGGCGTGTGCATTGGAGCAGCCTGCCCACATTGGCGCCGCTCAACGCGTTGTTGGCCGACACCGTCAAAGACATTCGGGCCATCAGCGTCATCTGGGTCATGAATCCATCGGGGGACTGCATTGCCGCCAGCAATAGCAACGCTGCGGAAAGTTTTGTCGGCATCAACTACGCTGATCGTGAGTATTTTTTGACCGCCATGCAGGGGCAGCCCGGCCAACAGTTCGCCGTGGGACGCGCCACCGGCATTCCCGGTTTGTTTTTTTCAGCACCGGTGCTGGTCAATGGCAAGGTCATCGGCGTCGTGGGCGGCAAGATCGATTTGCCGCACCTGGCCTCGTGGGTCAACCAGGCCAATGCCTTCATCACCGACAAATATGGCGTGATCATTCAGGCCCAGGACAAGCGCCTGGAGATGCACGCCCTGCCCGGCGCGGCGGTCGCCCAACTCAGCGCCAAACAACGCCAAGGGCGCTACCGCAGCGAGACGATACCCTCGATCTCCATCTCGCCAGAAACCTACCCTGCGGGCCTGGACTTGTACCGCCTCAACGACGACCCCGCGCCCCTGCTGATGCGCACCCGCGCCATAGCCAACGAAGACTTGAGCGTCACCGTATTGCAGACCGTACCCGCCTTGGCCGAGCAGATGCATGAGCGGCGTGCCTTGTTCCTGATCGCCTCGGTGCTGGGCAGCACGTTGATAGGCCTGATAGCAGGGAGCCTGCACTACCTGAGCAACCGCCAGCACACGCGACGCCAGCACGCGCACCAGCGCCAAATCGAATACCTGGCCAGCCACGATACATTGACCGGGCTGTTCAACCGCGCGGTCATCGACCAGATGATCAGCCAGGGCATTGCCATTGCCGCCCGCACCGGCCGCAAGCTCGGCGTGCTGTTCATGGACCTGGACATGTTCAAGAACATCAACGACTCCATGGGCCATGAGGTGGGCGACCTGGTGCTGAAGGAAGTGGCGCAGCGCCTGCGCGCGGCAGTGCGCGCGTCAGACCCGGTGATACGCCACGGCGGCGATGAGTTCGTGGTACTGCTGCACGACATCGATTCACCCGATGACGCGGCCCGCCTGTCGACCACGCTGCTCAAAGCACTGCGCGCACCGTTTGTGGCCCAGGGCATGACGCTGAATTTGTCCGGCAGTCTGGGCGTGGCAATCTACCCGGACGATGGCGACAGCGCCTCCATGCTGCTGCGCAATGCCGACTCCGCGCTGTACCGCGCCAAGGCCGCTGGCCGTGCCGATTTTTGCTTCTACCACGCCAGCATGAACGCCGACACCATGGCCCACCTGGCGCTGGAGAATGAGTTGCGCCAGGCGCTGGCGGAAGGCCAGTTTGTGCTGCACTACCAGCCGCAGTACTCGCTCGAGAAGAAACGTTTCATCGGTTGCGAGGCCCTGGTGCGCTGGCAGCACCCCACGCGCGGCCTGCTGCCGCCCAGCGAGTTCATCGTCGCCACCGAGAAGTCGGGGTTGATCGTGCCTTTGGGCCAGTGGGTGCTGGAAGAAGCCTGCCGCCAGGCCAGCGCATGGCGTACCGAGGGCCTTATCGATTTCCCGGTGGCGGTCAACCTGTCGGCTATCCAGTTCCGCAAGCCCGGCCTGGTGGCCACGGTGCGGGCGGCGCTGGATGCCAGCCAGCTGAGCCCCCACGGCCTGGAACTGGAGCTGACCGAAAGCGCGCTGATGGAGAACACCGACTCGGCGATGCAGACCCTGTGCGGGCTCAAGGACATGGGCGTGGCCCTGTCCATCGACGACTTCGGCACCGGCTATTCCAGCCTGGCCTACATCAAGCGCTTCGAACCCAATGTGCTGAAAATCGACCGCAGCTTTGTGCGCGATGTCGACACCGACGCCAACGATCTGGCCATCGTCAACGCCATCATAGGCCTGGGGCACAACCTCAACTACCGGGTGATCGCCGAGGGCGTAGAAACCGAGGAGCAGATGGTCCAGCTGCAGCAGATGGGCTGCGACGAGATCCAGGGCTACTGGTTCAGCCGCCCGCTGCCGGCCGCCGAGTTTGCCGCCTTTGTGCGCAAAACCCAGCAGGGACTCGCGTGAACGCCAAGCCCCTGCATTCGGTCTAAGCGGTAGCCGCCACCGGTAGACGACCCTTGAGTGGCGTGGGTCTGGCAGGCGCCACCGGCGGCGATGCATGGCTGCTGACCGTCAATGTGGCTGCGGCGTCTGCGCTGATCCACGCCTTGGCATGTACCGGCACTGTCCAGCGGTCATGGGCCTTGAGCCACACATCTCGGCTATGGCCTTCCAGCGTCAGCCAGATGCAGCCCTGGCCCACCTGCACCATGTCGCCCGCTACCAGATTCAACGCCAGGGTCTGCGCGCTGTGCAGATGGAAGTGTTGTGTTGGGCTGTATGGCATGGTGAACTCCTGTCAGTAGTGGATGTCAACGGGCACTTGCCTATTGACGCTGTCAGTGTAAAATTTGTACCAATACAGTACCTATACAGTTAGCTAGATAGTTAAGCAAACTGGCCAGGTATTTTTACCAATACAGATCACGCCGGTACAGATGCCCATGGCCCTTACGGAATCAACCGCCCTCGCCCCCACAACGACGCTGGCCGAACAGATCGTGCAGTGGGCCACGCACCGCATCCAGGAGCAGGTGTTTCGCCCCGGCATGCGCATGCCCTCGGTGCGGCAATTGGCAGTGGACCGCGGGGTTTCGCGCTTCACCGTGGTGGAGGCCTATGACCGGCTGGTGGCGCGCGGCTACCTGCAGGCACGCCAGGGCTCGGGCTTCTTTGTGCGCGAACGCGCCAGCAAACCGGTGCGTCGCGCCAAGGCCACCACCCCGCCGACGCGCCCCATCGACATGGGCTGGCTGATACGCAATATGCAAAGCGGCATTGCGGCCGACATGTCGCCCGGCTTTGGCTACCTGCCACCCGAGCTATGCGGGGGCGACCTGATGCGCGCCGGCCTGCGCTCGGTCTCCACCACCATGGGGCTGCAGCTCTCGCACACGGCGCTGGCGCAGGGTTATGCGCCGTTGCGCGAGCAGATCACCCGCAAGCTGGAGGAGATGGAAATCTCCAGCACCGCGGCGCAGATCCTGACCACCTCTGGCTCCACGCAGGCGATTGATCTGGTGGTGCGGCACTTCTTGCAAGCTGGCGACACCGTCATCGTGGGTGACCCTGCCTGGTCGGCCCAGCTGGCGTCCCTGGCCATGGCAGGAGTCAACGTGGTGGGCATGCCCTACACGCCCGCCGGGCCGGATGTGAAGGCGCTGGCCGAGCTGGTGGCCGCACACAAACCCAAGATGCTGCTGATCAACACCCCGCTGCACAACCCCACCGGCACGCTGCTGACTGTGGCCGCCGCGTACCAGATCCTGCGCATCGCCGAAGCCCACGACATGGTGGTGGTGGAAGACGATATCTACGCCGACTTCCTGCCCAACGGCGTGCAGTATGCGCGGCTGTCCAGCCTGGACCAGCTCAAGCGCGTGGTCTATGTGGGCAGCTTTTCCAAAACCCTGGTGCCGGGCATTCGGGTGGGCTATCTGGCAGCCAGTGCCGAACTGGTGGAGACTTTGGCCGGGCTCAAGCTGTTGACGTCATTTGCCACACCGGAGATCAACGAGCGCATCGTCTACCAGACGCTGACGCAGGGCAGCTACCGCAAGCACTGCCAGCGCATGCATGCCGCACTGGAGAGCCTGCGTGAGCCCGCTTTCAAACGCTACGAGGCCATGGGGCTGAAGGCGTTTTGCCGGCCACTGGCAGGCTTTTTGGGTTGGTTTGATGCCGGGGTGGACACCGCCAGTCTGGCGGCCATAGGCCTGGAAGCCGGTTATCTGCTGGCACCTGGCGCGATCTTCTCACCGCAGCAAACACCCAGCACCTGGATGCGCCTGAACGTCGCCACCAGCCAGAACCCGGCCATGCTGGAGTGGATGGCCAAGACGCTGGATCAGTTGCGCGCACAGCGGAGTCAGGCACCTACGCACGTCTAGGGACGCAGCGTGGGGGCCAACAAATCCGCGCCGGGCCGCCCCCAAGCGGATTTAGCCCCCTCGGGGGGCAGCGACCCGCGCAGCGGTGGAGCGTGGGGGTCATATCTATTCTGCCGTCTCGACGCGGTTGCGCCCCTTGGTCTTGGCGCGGTAGACGGCGGCATCGGCACGGGCGATCAGGCTGTCTACCGTGTCATTGCCCTGGGAGTTGGTCGCCACACCAATGCTGACGGTGCAGTTGGGTTCCGCATTCGGCGCGGCACACGCGGCGCGTATGCGCTCAGCCACACCCAACGCCTCAGACAGCGATGTCTCTGGCAGCAGCACCACAAACTCTTCCCCACCGAAGCGGCCCAACTGATCGGGGCGGCGCAGCAACACATTCACCTTGCGCACAAAGTCCACCAGCACGCGGTCGCCATGCTGGTGACCGTGCGTGTCGTTGACGACCTTGAAGTGATCCAGGTCCATGATCATCAGAGCCATGCTGTGGCCGTGGCGCTGGCTGCGGTCCAGCTCGATGCTGCAGACCTCGTTCATATGGCGGCGTGTCAACGCATTGGTCAGCGAATCATGGCTGGCCAGGTAGGCCATTTCGGTGTGCATGCGCTCCGCTGCCAACAACACGTTGCTGACCGAGAGCAGCAGGATGAACACCGACAGTGCACTCAGATACACCAAGTGGTGTGGCGAGTTGTCGTAGATATCGATGCCCACCGGCAGGATCAACGCCGTCACCAGGCGCATGCTGACGATGGCACACATGCAGAGCAGCACGCCCATGGTCAACAGTTTGGCGAACGAATCCATCCCCTGTTTGCGCAACAGGTTGACGAAGGCCACGAACAGGCACACCGACAACGCACCCGACACCCGCAGCCGCGCAGCGTAATTGGGCGCACCAAACGTGAACCACATCTGCACCGCCGCGGTCAGGACAATCAAGGCCACCCAGGGCCAGTAACGCGGCGTCTGGCCAAAGAAGCGTTGCGCGCCCACGTAGCCGAGGAAAAGCCCGGTCGGGAACAGAATGCGCGGCAGCGTCATCGACACAAAGTTGGGAAAGGTGCCCAGGCCAAAGGCTAAGGTGCTGCCCACCGTGACCAGCAGCAGCGCCACGCCCCATTCGCCCAGACCCTTGATGCTGGGGGGGTAGCTGCGCTTCAGCGAGAACATGATCAGGGCCATGAAGCTGCTCATGACACCTGCCAACAGGACGACCGTGCGGGGGTCTATTTGCGGCATGTGCGGGTGGATCGTCCTGTCATGCGGACATTATTGCACCGCGCTTTACAAACCTATACGCTGCGGGCCACCATCCAGTACAAGGGTGGCAAGGCCACCACAGTCGCGGCGACTCCGACAGCGCCCCAGATACGGGTCAGCCGCCGGTACTCGGCAGGAATGCCGTTGCGGGCCGTGCGCAGTAGCCGCGCCTGGCGGATCTGTATCGGCACCAGTACCGCCACCCACAGTGCACCCGAAAGGCTGAAGGCCACATAGCTCCAGCGTATCCAGTCGTTGGCCAGCACACCACCATGGCGGCCCGCCATGGCATGGCCACCGATCAGTAGCAGCGCAGCGCCCACGGCGGTGAACAGCACATCGGTCAGATTGACCAGCCGGGTCGCGAAGCGCGCCACCGCCAGTTCGTCGGATCGATCTGCCATCGCCTTCCAGACGCCGCTGACGATGATGTTGCCGATGAACAGGCAGACACCCAGCAGGTGCAAGGTTTTGAACAGGGTTTGCATGGTCTTAGTGCGCCACCGTGAAGCGCTTGCGGATATGGCGTGGCGCTTCGATCTCGTCGACGATGGCCACCGCAAGATCGGCCGTCGAAATACCAGCGGGGTGCTCGCCCTGCCCTGGCATCACATCGTCCGCACCCAGGCGGTACTTGCCGGTGCGGGGGCCGGGTGCCAGCGCGATGGGGGGCGAGACAAAGCTCCAGTCCAAGGCCGAACCGGCCACCATCTTTTGCAACACGGCCCGTGCCGCCAGGGCGCCCTGCTTGTACGCGGCGGGGAACTGCGGCGTGTCGACCAACTGCATGCCGGGCGCTAGGTACAGGCTGCCCGCACCACCCACCACCAGCAGGCGGCGCACGCCCGAAGTCTGCACACCGGCTTCAATCGCCTCGCTGCCTTGCAAAAACAGTTCGTAGATTTTGGCCTCACCCCAGCCTGGGTTGTAGGCGCTGACGACCGCGTCGTGCCCGGCCACAGCCTGGGCAACCTGCTGGGAGTCCAACACATTGGCTTGTACGACGCTCAAGCCGGGTTGGGCTTCGATCTTGCCGGGATTGCGCGCCAACGCTGTCACCTGGTGGCCCCGCACCAGCAACTCGCTCAATACGGATGCGCCCACAAAACCGGTAGCGCCAATCAATGCAATTTTCATACGAAGCTCCTGTGGAAGAAAGAAGTCTCTAGTATCATTACTTCACAAAATACTAAATAGACAGTATTTTTTGCTATTACTTTGAAGTAAAACTAATCAATAGAGCCCAAACCATGGACCAACTCAAGCGCATGGCCATCTTTGCCGAGGTGGTAGCGGCCGGCTCACTGACAGCAGCAGCCAAGCAGTTGGACATGACGCCCTCGGCCGTGAGCCAGCACCTGCGCCAGTTGGAACAGACCTTGGGCCTGGCCCTGCTACACCGCTCTACCCGGCGCCTGACACTGACCGAGGCCGGCGAGCGCTACCACGAGGGCTGCGCGGCCATGGTGGCAGCCGCACGCTCGGCCGAGCAGGCCTTGGCCCGGCTGCGCGACGAGCCCGAAGGCGAGCTGCGCCTGACCGCCCCCATAGGCTTCAGCGGCGTGCTGGCCCAGGCGCTGGCACCGCTGCGCCGCTTTCCCAAGCTGTCGCTCAATCTGCTGCTGGATGACTCGGTGATGGACCTGATCGACGGCCGTGTGGATATCGCATTGCGCGTGGGCACGCTGACAGACTCTGCGCTGGTAGCCCGCAAACTGGGCGACCTGGGCTTGCAGCTCTGCGCCGCCCCTGCCTACCTGGCCGCACGCGGCTGGCCCACACACCCGCGCGACCTGCTGCAGCACGACTGGCTGGCCACCAGCTCCCGCAGCCCCAACGGCGACATGCTGGAGCTGCGCGGCCCTGCGGGCGAACACGAGGTCGTGCGTCTGGAGGCCCGTGTGCGCGCCACACAGGTCAGTGCACTGCACGCCCTGTGCGTGGCGGGCTGGGGCATCACCGTGGGTGTCAGCGATGAGGACCGCATGGCCCTGGCCGATGGCCGCCTGGCGGCCGTGCTGCCAGGCTGGAAGATGGCGGACATGCCGCTCTACGCCATCACCCAGCGCCGAACCGAGCAGCCCGCCAAGGTGCGCCACGCGCTGGACCTGCTGGCCAGCCACTTCAGCCAGGCTGCCAATCTGGTGGGCGTAGGGCGCGCCAACCCCTAGCCCAGACCTGCTGGGCTGGGCCCTACTTGCCGGCTTGCGCGCGCCAACGTTGCAGGTAGGCCTCTACCACCGGGTTCGTGGCCATCTGCGGTTCGGAATGGTCGTTCTCTTCAGTATTGCTGACCTGCTTGAAATCGTTGTCCTCCCACTTCTGGACCAGTGACTTGGCGCTGTGGAAAGCATCGGTAAACGACGCACTGGTGCGCAAGGACTCCTTGAAGAAGGCCCGCCCGAAGTAGGTGAAGTCGTTCTCGTCCGCACAACCAAACGAGCGCCGGTCCGGGCGCGACGCCGTGATCACCAGCGTGTGATCGTCCTGCAGCGGCGCAATGAAGCCACCGGAGTAGCAGGCCGAGACCACGATCACCTTCCAGCGGATGCCGGACTCCTTCAACACAGCGGCCAGATCTTGGGCGCCCAGGTTGCGCAGGTTCATGCCATCCTGGTCCAGCGTCAACTGGTGGTCCGCCGAGCCATGGCTGCTGAGGTACAGAAACAGGATGTCCTTGTCTTTGTCCATGCGGCCCGCCATACCCATGATGCTCTCGCGAATGCTGGTCTGCGTCGCCATGGGCAGTTGCGACACCGTATTGCGGCTATTGGCCAAGATCAGCGAATGCCCGCGGGTGCGGAAGTCGCGGTCAAACTGCGTTTTGACAAATTCGACCTCGCGGTGGAACACCTCTTGCCCGCCATCACCCGCCACAGCCAGCAGGTAGAGGTTGATGGCATCCGGGTTACGCGGCGCCAGTGCTGCCAGCGCCCCATCCAGCAGCGCACGCTGGCTGTACAGCGCCGTCTCCACATTGGCCAGCATCTTTTGCGCGGCCTCCTTGTCCTGGAAACGCCCATAGCGCCAGATGCCGGTCTTTTGGGTGGCACCATCCTTCTGCGGCTTGGCATAGGTCAGCGTGCCCTCGCCGTCGAACAGCCCTTGCGAAAACGCACCCTTGTATTCGTCGCCATTGGCCAGCGTCAACACGCCCTGGCCCTCGTAGGCCCAGCTCTTGAATTCGCCGACAAAACGCATGCCGTCCTTGCCTAGCATGCGGCCCGGGCCATTCAGCGCGCCGTCTATGAAGCTGCCCACATAGACATTGCCGTGTGCATCGGTATAGCTGCCTGCACCATGGGGCCGCCATTTGAGGAACAGGCCTTGGTGCTGCACGCCGTCGGGGCGCTTGTAGGTGCCAGTGCCGGTGAACTCGTTCTTGTCGAAACTGCCGGCATACGTCTGGCCATCCGCCGCGGTGAAGACCCCATAGCCCTGAAACTGCCCCTGCGCGAAGTCGCCCGCATACCTGCGGCCATCCGGATACTGGATGGCACCGCGCCCCGCAAATCGCCCAGCCTTGAAATCCCCCTCATAGGCCTCGGTCAACCCCGTCAGCTTGCCTTTGCCTTCAAAGAGACCGTTGACGAAGTCGCCCTCGTACCGCAGGCCGCCGTCCCATTCCACCCTGCCATGGCCTTGGCGCAGGCCCTGCACTAGCGGGCCGTAGTAACGGCCTCCATCGGGCGTTACCGCATCGGGCGGCGCTACCGGGCTCTGCGCATGGGCTGCCAAGGGGTTGAGCGCGCATACGCACAGCAGCAACGCCAGCCGCAAGCGTGCGTGGCGCGGAAGTGGACGCCCAGAGGGCCAGTTTGCGGAGAGAAAACGTGGGGTAGTCATCGAAGTTTGCTATCGGTAGGGGCGCTGCGCGCAGCGGCATGTGTACGCAGGCGCATGGATGGGCTATCGTACCCTGGCTCTGTCGCCGGGCATTTGAAAGGCAATAACTACACAATTGATAGCACTATAGGCTTATTTCACGAGGGCTAGTGGCCAGTTTCCCTTCAACGCCCTTCCAACATACCTATATTGGGGTTTATGAAGCCCTATTGCGACCGCATACGACCACAATACAGGTCCACACTGCACAGCACCGCGTTGACGCGCCTATGGCCACGGCTTTACCATGGCTGCATGACGACGACCCACACCACCCTACCCCCCCGGCCCACCCCTATCGCCACCTTGCTGGCGGCCAGCCTGTGCACCTGCGCCCTGGCGCTGCCTCTGACCGCCCATGCCGCAGATGGCGACGACGCTCCCAGCGCCACCCCGTTTCGCCCCACCGTCACCAGCGGGGCCAGCATCTCGGCGCCCGGTTGGCTGGAGCTGGAGTTTGGCGGCCAGCGCCAGGGCGGCAACGGCTTCGATGCGCGCAACAGCTGGCCCTATTTGCTGAAATACTCGCTCAACGATCGTTTCGCGCTGCTGGTCGGTGGTGACAGCTACGTGGAGACCACACCCGCCCAGTCCGCCCTGCTCAGCGGGCGCGGCGACACCACGCTGACGCTCAAGTACAAGGCCGCCGCCATGCCGGAAGGCATGAGCCTGGGGCTGGAGACGACCATCAAATTCCCCACTGCAGCCGTCGGCCTGGGCAGCGGCGAGCGCGACTATAGCCTTAAAGGCATTTATGGTTTCGACATGGCCAACGGCTTCCACATCGACACCAATCTCATGGCCACCCGCCTGGGCAGCGTAGGCCCCGACCAAGGCCAGTACCAATGGACCTGGGCCGCCTGCCTGTCGCGCCAAGTGGGTGAGGCCTGGACTTTGGCCGGCGACCTGTCCGGCACCAACCAGAACGGCGCCCCCTCCACCGCCCAATTCCTGGCCGCCGCCAGCTACGCGGTCAACAAACGCCTGGTGGTAGACGCCGGCTTTGCCAGCGGGTTGAACAAGGACACGCCGCAGTTCACGGTGTTCGCGGGGCTGACGGTGCTGATTGGGAAGGTGAACTGACTTCGCGTTTTTTCTTGCGCACTTGAAGAACGGATGCCTGCCCACAGTTGGTCGGGCACATATGTTCAATTTTCTTCACCCCCAGCCCGTTGTCAGCCGAAAGCCCGTTGCCGAGATGGTTGTGAGGCAAGAGGTTCGGAAGCAGGTGGCGGCTGGGACAGTGCTTGTGGCTAAGCCTGATGGGGAGCGACCGGCTTTAGCAGGAACGGAAGTAGAAGTCGCTAGTGAGGTCAATGCTTCGAAGTCGCCTTCAGACGCTTAGCTGACTTTGGCTTCGCTCCAAAGCGGGCGCTCAAACACGGGTTTAACCGTACCCTTTACCGCCGCACAGGTCAGTTGCGACCGGGTGGCGCAGACGCACTTGTGCGTCTGCGCCGAAAGACCTGTTGGAGGATGCCTAGCTCGCGCAACCAGAATGACCAGCGCGAACCAGGGCCGTGTTCTATTGGCTGCGCACCCAGAGGCCGCTTCCGACGAAATGGCTAACCTTCCAGAGGTTTCAAAACTTGACCATTGAATCGTGACTAACGTGTTCAGCGCCAAAGCTAGCGTCAAGAACCCACACTGCTGGTTCTCCGACAAAGTAGGTGTGAAAGTCTTCAACCTCGATACTAAAGACGCGTTGCCGGAAATAATCGGATTGTTCACCGAGCGCAAAGCTATTAGGGCTGTAATCCTCAATCCCAGTGACTTGGATATTTCCACCCCGCAAGTCAACATGGGGCCCTTCGCACGTTTGCCCGTCATACGTCCAACCAACGTTTGGGGTTTCCGTTGTGAGCAACCTGGTCATCTTGTATGAGCACGCTAGGGTCCCGTTTTTCAATTCGATTGAACAGCCATCTGATGTCAAAGTGTCGACGCTTGCCCAACCTACACGTTGAACAAAAATTGGATTGTTTCCAGTGACTACCAAGTGGTGCAAGGTAGTTTCGCCGCTAACAAAATATTGCAACAGCCATACCTGTTGATCCTCGTGCACAAGGGTCTGAAGCAGCCGCTTGTATGCCAGTTCACCATTGGTCGCTGGCCGTGAAAGCACCATATCACCAACACAAAGCTTTTCGATTGGGACCATGCCCTTATCCGTGTGCACTAAAGTGCCTGCAACAAAACGGGAACCTATGCTCACGGGAGCCACATGAACCTCCTCATCTGGCCGATACGTTTTGAGCTTCGGTGGTAAAGTTTCATTGAGTGGAAGACTTAGTGAAGCGGCCGAGGAACCCGTCACTTGATCAAATTTCTTCATCCACAATTCGTGAATTTCCATCCTCATCTGCTCTGTGCGATCTATGCCTTGAGGATGTTCTTTGGAATACTCGATCGTCGTTCCACTGGTCCCCGGCGGGGGCTCGGGTTTCTCGCCTCGCTCAAGCGCAGCATGGTAATTGGAGAGCCGGTCCATGTGATCACCACGTTCACTCCAGTAGGCCTCTGTACTAGCTTTTACGGTCGCCTTCACTTGATCGCCAACCCACAATTTTTCAGAAAGGACAGACTTAGATGTTTGTTCGAACTCTGGCTTGAAGCAGTGGTACGCACCAGCTGAGTCGGCGACATAGATGCGTCCACATTCAGAACATTGGTGAATGTCCCGTAAGCAGTGCCTTGTTAAGGCAACCATGGCGTGCCAAATCTCATCCTCATCCCCTTGGAATCGCCTCGGCGGCACTCCACAGGCGCTAAGAGTGTCGAGATACTCTTCCCACTGCATGTCAGGGATGAAGCGTGCTTTGGTTGGGTGGCGGTCAGAATTGTCGGTGATTCTCGCGCCACATTGGCATCCTATGCTTGACATGTTCCCTCCAAGGATTTGGAAATTTGGCGCTCGACGGAAGTGACAGGCTTCACGCGTTGCGCGAGTTCAGTATGGAAAGGCGGCGTATATCAAATTGGGCCACGGGCCTGGACGTCCGCTTCCGCCCCGATGCAGAGACGATATCAGACGCATAGCAGACTTCAACATTGTTCAAAAGCAGTCGTCACGTTGGAGTTAAGCGGACCCGATGCAGGCGAACGCCTGCTGTAGTGGTTCCGCCCTGACTGACCTATTAAGTTGCATCGCCAGCCTTTCCAAGCAACCACTTGTCAACAATGCCGGCGACGAAGAAGCCAACCGCTCCAGCGATGAAGAAGGCACAGAACGAGTACCCCACAGCGATTGCGTTCACCCTGAGTGAGTACCAGCCAAGCAAGCCTAAGGAAAGGCAACCCCAGAAAACCATATTTGGTAGGTTGACGTACTCCGACACCTTAATCCACCAAGACGGGCTCTTTCTACCGTTCATGCAGTGACTGACTAGCGCCAGGAATGGCGGGCCGAATAAGCCGAAGCAGACCACAAGAGTGAAGTCCAACTCGCGCCCGGCCGGCGCGAATTGATGGATCTGATCTGGAACCATCAGGCCCTGCGGAACACCCTGAATTAAGCCGAGGACCAAGGCGTTGCGCTCGGGGTGACGAAGAAAGTCTCTCATGCAATTTAACGTGAAGATGACCGGACCACAGCACGTCGTGGCGAAGCCGTTTTCTGCTGTTGTGGGTCCATATCGATTGAAATGTCATCCCTCAGTGGCACCATCCACGATTTCAATTTCATTCTCGGCCGCCCACACGCGTAAAGCATCACGCACTCCTGCAGCTTCATAGGTATACCAGTCTTCCAGGCGACCGCGCTCTTCAAGCAAGTCCTTGAACTGTGCATATGCTCCTGCCCTTGCGAAGAAACTCTTTACCAGTTCATGACTCTCGGGAATCGATTGCTGCACGAACGCCAGCGCAAGGTTTCGACCCAAGTCTAATTCCTTCTTACTCGGAACAGGAAGGTACAGAGTCTCGTCGTCCACATCTTCAGGCGGATCTTCACCTTGGTCATCGAAGTCAGTAACCAGCCAGATTCGCCCTGATGCGCGACTCACATACGCTGCATTTTCATAGGGCCCCGTCGCGCTCACCCAATCAAAGGCGTCCATGAGTTCCGAGAGTTTGACGCGCGCGGTCATTTCAGCTTGAGGAACAACTTTGAAGATGGCCGGACAGCAATAGCTGCGGTGAAGCCGCGTCCTGAAGACGCGGGTCCGTGACGAACAACCAGTTAGCCGTCGCAGTCATTCCAGGTCGAGTCGTCATTGGCGAATTGTAGGAGTAACGCTGCGCGGCGTCGGAGAAGGTCACCCAACTCGGGCCATCGGTCGGGCCTACCAATTGTGGTGTGCGGGTGTGGCTCTCCGCGAAGCATGGAAGAGGAGACCTCTGCCCACTGCTGCGCAAAGTGGCGCATAGCCTCGCGTGGATGTTCGGCATCGGCAAAGCTGAGATAGTCAGTAGGACAGTCGCCACTAATGGTCCACCATCCCATGCGACCCGGAGCCGCAAACGACTCGATGGCTAGGATTGCGAGATAGGGCTGAAGATGCCAGGCAGGCCATTCGCCAACCTCCCCATGCCTGACTCCCTCGCGTCCAAGGTAGTCCGCCACAGTTCGTCGCTGATCGGCCACCCAGGCTTCTTGCGATGCCTCATCGAACTTGTCGTCAGGTCTCATATTGATTCGGTTTCGGTGAGCGCCAGCGACGGCTAACGTCGGCCGTGAATGGGCCGCAACGGCACACTCAGAATTGAAGAATGGCGACCACGACCGCCGCCGTTGTGGGTCCATTTAACGAATCTGTTAACCCCCAACGTCATTGTTCATCCTCCGCCCTCAATGGTGAGTAGGACCACTCGAAGGCGTTAAGCACAGCAGACGCTTGTTGATCGAACTCTTGCCTGTAGTGGTGCTGGTGGGGGACGGATACGTTTATCACTCCATTCAAGAAGCCAATGGCTCTGAGCTCAGACGAAAATTTCTCAATGAGGCCGTAGGCGAAAAGCTGGTTATGACGGTCCCATACGACCGTGGCACCATCAGCGGCAGAATGCGCCCAAATATCGAACCGAGCATCTGAAGCCAGAAAACCGCCAAATTCTTTCAAAAATCCACGAAGTTGTTCGATCGAAACTGGTGGACTTTGGTATCGGCCCGGGTCTGCTTCGCCTCTCGGCGTGTGAAGCACATAAAGCAAGAAATAGGGTGGCTGCATGCACGCAATCAGCCGCTCAAATGTGACCGCATCACCGCCAGGAATGCCGCCCACGATTTTCGGGCTTGCGTTGCCTTTCGCGACTATTGAAAACATCGGCGCGTATGAATGGGGCACCCACTCTCCAACAACTTGATGCGACAGCTTGTGCATTTGGGGTTTAACGTCGACCGTGAATGGGCCGCAACGGCGCACTCAGCATTGAAGAATGGCGACCACATTGGCCGCCGTTGTGGGTCCGTTCGACGAACCTGTTATACGGAATTTTTCGGCTAGCCACGAAGTTTTGTACCTCGCCAAGTGTTGTCAATTCTTCTGTCAAGTGGCAGAACGACAACTAAACCAAGCACCCAATACAACGTAAAAGCCCAGGCAGAACTTGCACCAAGAAAGCTTGCAAAAGTTAATGCCAATACCCCCGGAAAGAGCCACAAACCGAGAATACTTAAATAGTACTTGAACGTATGAGCCAGTCGAAATTTGGCGGAGCAATTTTCGCAAGTATGTCTACCAAATGGGGATAGAAAATACCTTCGCCAAGTTAATTCGTTTTCTGCGTTGCAACTTGGACAGATCATTGATATTCCGTATAACGTGAAGATGACCGGACCACAACAGTTGCGGCGAAGCCGCAGTCCTGCAGTTGTGGGTCCGTGCTGATTGACATGTTAGCCGTCACTATGGCTCCCACACAACCTCATAGTCCGGCGAGACACTTCGAGGGTGCGACTGACGATACGTCGCGAAAAGGCCTGCCCACGTGTGACTCCCCTGGTGGCCCGTGGCTGACACGCGAATAAGAATGTCCGCAGCCACATTGGCGCTTGCCAATGACTTCAGTACGAACAACCCTTCCACAATCACTGGCCGGTTGCGTTCGTGGCGTGCGGCGACGAGCCGACTCAAAAGTGCCGGGTTCGGGATCGGTTCGCTTGCATTCGGATCGAATAGGACATCCATTTCGATGCAAGGCATGCCCGTCTGCCACGAGAGAAAGCGGGCAAAAGGTGACTTTCCGGCACCGTCCACGCCGTCCACTGCAATCGTCAGCTTCCGCCAAGGAATTAGTTGCGGCTGCAGCCAGCGAAGTGCAGCAAGAAACTCGGGTGCAGGCTCGCGGTAGTGCATGGCTAACGTTCGACATAACCGGCGGATTGCGGCTTGCCGCAAGACGTCCGGTTGATGGAGAGGTTAGGTGCAACGAATGGGCACCAACCGGGGCGACGCTGAATGAAGCTCACCAGGCGCTCAGGCCGAGGCCAAGAGCTGCAGGTGAACAGGGCTGCGACTTGCTTCATTTCAACAGTGTTGTGGCGCCTGAACCGACGAGCGGGCACGCCCACACTGACCGCCGTGGGTGAACGAAGGCACAGGACTGCCTGGCCAAGCGCGACGACGGCGAGTTTTGCACGGAAGAAGGCCGGTTGACAAACACGCTGGCCGCGGCGACGAGGCGACCTCAGTGAACTCGGCAACCCGGGAGGGAAGGCGAGGCATTTTGGCAACCGATCGATCACTGGTACGGTTCCTTGGCGTGGTGGCCTGCAGCGTCCGCCTCACCGCACACCTAACGTAATGTAGACCGCAGAACCTGCGGATTAATCTGGGCGCTGCGGGATAATCTGGACATGAATTTCTCCTAAGAGTGGCTTGGGGCCTTGCTTGCAGCGGTTTTACCTGAAATTTATACAGGTATAAAAATTCCGACAAACCCCGCAGATTGAGATTGCCAGATTCTAGGTGCCAACGCGCTAAAAACAGGCAATTGGGCCGGCTTGGTGAGCGACCGCTTCCTCCCCAAAGCTGATATGCGCGCGCGTCTGCTTTCGCCCCGCAACGGCAGTCGCGCTACGCACAGTCATCATTACTGAATGAGGCAACAATCAACCTAGGATTCATTCGGAATCTCACCCGTGCTCTGCCCCTCTTGCGGAAAAAACCAGCAAACTTCTTTGGAGAAGTGCGAAAAGTGCGGTGAGCCGCTAGCTGTTTCTCAAGAAAGTGTGTGGATGCAATCCATTGGCCTATTGGTGCAGCCATTGGCAGGTGGATGTACCGACCTTAACCCCTCCGCGCGCCCTCTTCCCCCTGCACCACCCGCATCACACCCGTGCTATGCGGCGCAAGGCCAAAGGTGCGGATGTTCCTTTTGAGGCTGGCGGTGTCCAGTTCGTTCCAGACCAGGCCACAGTCCAGGCAAGCATGGGAGTGTTCGTCTTTGATGAAGACCGGCTTGCCGAGCATGGCCTTGAAAAAACCGCGCAAGGGGTAGAACCGTGCCGACTCTCCCAATGAGCCGCGCACCACTTGCTTGCTGCTACAGCGCAGGCAATACATGCCGCGCACTGCTTTATCAACCATTCAAAAAACTCCTTAAGCCGGGCTGGAGACACTCCACTCCTTGACCCGCTCGCCCGCACTGTTGACGCTCTCCAGCGTCACACCAAAACCCCACAGGCGGGCGGCGTGCTTCATGACCTCCAGCGTACTTTCACCCAAGGGCCGGTCCTGGTATTGGGTGTGGCGCAGGGTCAGCGTGCGGTCGCCGCGCAGGTCTACGTCCCAGACCTGGATGTTGGGTTCGCGCGTGCCCAGGTCGTACTGCAGCGACAAGGCCTGGCGTATGCGCTGGTAGCCCACGTCGTCGTGGATGGCAGACACCTCCAGGTCGTTGATCTTCTCGTCGTCGTGGATGGCAAACAGGTGCATGTCGCGTATCAGCTTGGGTGACAGGTATTGGCCAATGAAGCTCTCGTCCTTGAAATTGCGCATGGCGTGGTGCAGCGTAGGCAGCCAGGGCTTGCCGGCAATGTCGGGGAACCAGGTACGGTCTTCGTCGGTGGGGTTGTCGCAAATGCGCTTGATATCGGTGTACATCGCAAAGCCCAGCGCATAGGGGTTGATGCCGCTGTAGCCGCGGTGGTCCACCGGTGGCTGGAAGATGACATTGGTGTGCGAAGTCATCCACTCCAGCATGACGCCATCGCTCAGGTGGCCGTCGTCATACAGGGTGTTGAGCAGCTTGTGGTGCCAGAACGTGGCCCAGCCCTCGTTCATGACCTGGGTCTGGCGCTGCGGGTAGAAATACTGCGAGATCTTGCGCACGATGCGCACCACCTCGCGCTGCCAGGGCTTGAGCAGCGGTGCGTTTTTCTCGATGAAATAGAGCAGATTCTCCTGCGGCTCGGGCGGGAAGCGATCCACCTTCTGCGGCTGGTCGCCAGCGCCCTCTTTCACCGGCACGGTGCGCCACAGGGCATTGATTTGCTGCTGGGCGTGGGCTTCGCGTTCCTTGCGCTCGCGCATCTCTTGGGCCAGCGTGCGTTTGCTGGGCCGGCGGTAGCGGTCCACGCCAAAGCTGGCCAGCGCGTGGCAAGAGTCCAGCAGGTCCTCCATGTCTTGCATGCCATAGCGCTCTTCGCACTCTGTGACGTAGGCGCGGGCATAGACGAGGTAGTCGATGATGCTGGAGGCATCGGTCCACATGCGGAACAGGTAGTTGCCCTTGAAGAAGCTGTTATGCCCATAGGCGGCGTGGGCAATCACCAGGGCCTGCATGGCCGTGGTGTTTTCTTCCATCAGGTAGCTGATGCAAGGGTTGGAGTTGATGACGATCTCATAGGCCAGGCCCATATGGCCGCGGCGGTATTTCTTTTCCGTCGCAATGAACTCCTTGCCATAGCTCCAGTGCCGGTAGTTGATGGGCATGCCGACCGAGGCATAGGCATCCATCATCTGCTCGGCGGTAATGATCTCCAGTTGGTTGGGGTAAGTGTCCAGCCCGAAGCGTTCGGCCGTTTGTCGAATAACCTCGTGGTAACGCTCGATCAGGTCGAAGGTCCAGTCACTGGGGTCGGGCAGATGGGCGGCTGCACGCGGTGGCGCGGGCAACGGCGCTTGCAGAATGGTGTGCGGGCGCCGGTCGCCAGAGGTTGGCACGCGGCCCAGGTTCTCGGTCTTGCGCCGTTCTAGCACGGGGTGTAGTTCGGCGGTCACGCGCGCGTTCCTTCCTTTTTGAACAGGTCACGGAAGACCGGGTAGATCTGCGAGGCCTCGGTGGCCTTGCGCATCGCAAAGTTGCTGTGCATGGCTTGTAGGGCCACATACTCGCGCCACAGGTTCTGCTCTTCGTCAGCCACCTGTACATAGGCGAAGTAGCGGCACAGGGGCAGCAGCTTTTCGGTCAGCAACTCGGTGCAGCGTTCGCTGTCATCTGAAAAGTTGTCACCATCGCTGGCCTGTGCGCCATAGATGTTCCAGTCGCCATGGGGGTAACGCTCGGCAATGATCTGGTGCATCAACACCAGCGCGCTGCTGACCACGGTGCCACCGCTCTCAGTGGCGTGGAAGAAGGTGTCTTCGTCTACTTCTTGTGCCTGCGTGTGGTGGCGTATGAAGACGATGTCGATCTTGTCGTAGTGCCGCGTCAAGAAGAGATAGAGCAAGGTGAAGAAGCGCTTGGACAAATCCTTGCGCTCCTGGTCCATGGAACCCGACACGTCCATCAGGCAGAACATCACGGCCTTGCTGGTGGGCACGGGCACGCGCACGCGGTTGCGAAAGCACAGGTCGATGGGATCCAGAAAAGGGATGTTCTGCAAGCGGCGTTTCAGTTCCAGAATATCGCGCTCCAGTTCCAGAATTTCTCTCTCTCGGCCCGCGGGGAAGCGTTTGAATTCGGCCAGAAGCGCTTCTTTTTCGTGCAACTCACGCCGCGCCGAAGTGCCCAGCGCAATGCGGCGGCCCAACGCGCCGCGCATGGAACGCACAATGTGCAGGTTGTTGGGTGTGCCGTCGTGCGAATAGCCGGCGCGGTGGCTCTTCCACTCGGGGCTGTCGCCAATCTGGGTACGCAGCAGGTGCGGCAGGGCCAGGTCTTCAAAGAAGATTTGCATGAACTCTTCTTTGCTCAGTGTGAAGGTGAAGTCATCCTCACCCTCCCCCGAATCGCTGGCCTGGCTACCGCCACCACCGCCGCCACCCTTGGGTCGTGCGATGCGGTCGCCACGCACATAGTCCTTGTTGCCGGGGTGCACGGTGTCGCGTATGCCGCCTTGGCCGTGGTGGAAGACCGGCTCGCTGATGTCCTTCTTGGGAATGGTGATGTTCTCGGCCTGCTCCATGTCCCGTATGCCGCGGCCTGACACGGCGCGCCGCACCGCGTCGCTGATCTGCTCCTTGTAGCGGCGCAGAAAGCGTTCGCGGTTGCCTATGGACTTGTTCTTGCCCGACAGGCGGCGGTCAATGATCTGAAGGGACATTGCGATGATCCTCCGTCATTGCTGCTGGGTGGTGGCGGTGATTGCCGCCGAATCAGGAACTCTTGCGTACGCGCAGGTACCACTCGCACAACAGACGCACCTGCTTGGCCGTGTAGCCCTTGGCCACCATGCGGGTCACAAAGTCTTCGTGCTTCTTGGCCTCGTCCACACTGGCCTTGGCGTTAAAGCTGATGACGGGCAACAGCTCTTCGGTGTTGGAGAACATCTTCTTCTCGATGACCAGGCGCAGCTTCTCGTAGCTGGTCCAACTGGGGTTCTTGCCCTGGTTGTTGGCACGCGCCCGCAGCACGAAGTTGACGATCTCGTTGCGGAAGTCTTTGGGGTTGGCAATGCCGGCGGGCTTTTCTATCTTCTCCAACTCAGCATTCAGTGCAGAGCGGTCGAAGGACTCGCCGGTGTCGGTGTCGCGGTACTCGTTGTCCTGTATCCAGTAGTCGGCATAGGTCACATAGCGGTCAAAGATGTTCTGGCCATATTCGCTATAGCTTTCCAGATACGCGGTCTGGATTTCCTTGCCGATGAATTCGGCATAGCGCGGTGCCAGGTGCTCCTTGATGAAGCCGGTGTACTTGGTTTCCAGATCGGCAGGGAACTGCTCGCGCTCGATCTGCTGCTCCAGCACATACATCAGGTGCACGGGGTTGGCCGCCACCTCAGAGCTGTCGAAGTTGAAGACCTTGGACAGGATCTTGAATGCAAACCGCGTAGACACACCGTTCATGCCCTCGTCCACACCGGCGTAGTCGCGGTACTCCTGGTAGCTCTTGGCGCGCGGGTCGGTGTCTTTCAGGCTCTCTCCGTCATAGACCTGCATCTTGCTGTACAGACTGGAGTTCTCGGGCTCCTTCAGGCGCGTCAGTATCGAGAACTGCGCCATCATCTTGAAGGTGCCGGGTGCGCACTTGGCATCTCCCAGCGAAGAGTCGCGCACCAGCTTTTCGTAAATCTTGATTTCTTCGCGCACGCTGAGGCAGTACGGCACCTTGACGATGTAGATGCGGTCCAGGAAGGCCTCGTTGTTTTTGTTGTTACGAAATGTCTTCCACTCGCTCTCGTTGCTGTGTGCCAACACAATGCCGTCAAACGGTATGGCGCCAAAACCTTCCGTGCCTTTGAAGTTGCCTTCTTGGGTAGCGGTCAGCAGCGGGTGCAGCACCTTTATAGGCGCCTTGAACATTTCCACAAACTCCAGCATCCCCTGGTTGGCCAGGCACAGGCCACCCGAGTAGCTGTAGGCATCGGGGTCGTCCTGCGCATAGCTCTCGAGCTTGCGGATATCGACCTTGCCGACGAGTGAGCTGATGTCCTGGTTGTTTTCGTCACCCGGCTCAGTCTTGGCCAGGCCGATCTGCTTCAGGATGCTGGGGTAGCGTTTGACCACCTTGAATTGGCGGATATCGCCGCCAAACTCGTCTAGGCGCTTGACGGCCCAGGGCGACAGAATGCGCTGCAGGTAGCGCCGCGGAATGCCGAAGTTCTCTTGCAGAATAGGCCCGTCTTCAATGGGATCGAACAGAGCCAAAGGCGTTTCGTTGACGGGCGAGCCCTTGATGGCATAAAACGGAACCTGCTGCATCAGGTATTTGAGCCGTTCGGCGATGGAACTCTTGCCCCCGCCCACTGGCCCCAGCAGGTACAGAATCTGCTTGCGCTCTTCCAGCCCCTGCGCGGCGTGCCGGAAATAGCTGACGACCTGTTCAATGGCGTCTTCCATGCCATAGAACTCGGCAAATGCGGGGTAGCGCTTGATGACCTTGTTGGCAAACAGGCGCGATAGCCGAGGGTCGTTGCGTGTATCCACCAACTCCGGCTCGCCGATGGCGGTGAGCATGCGCTCGGAGGCTGTGGCATAGGCCAGCGGATTGCGTTTGCACTCCGCCAGGTATTCGTCAATCGAGAGTTCTTCCTCGCGGCTACGCGCATAGCGGGCGACGAAGTTGCCAATTGCATCCATAGGGCCTCCTGTTTCAGTCAGCCCAAACTGGAAGGAGCATGGGCTTGAACGTTAGGTACAGACAACAAGCTATTAGTTCACATCTTCGATAGTTTCATTTGAGCACTACCACGCAAAAAACACCAGCAAATTTGATGCCTAAGCACCGTGCATTTATCCGCACTGCAACAACCGTGGGGGTAGGCGCTTGCCCTGCAAGTAGCCGAGCCCCGCACCTTCATCTCAACGCGCGAAGGGCTGCACCCGGCTACTACTGTAGAGCCAAACCCAAAGCCGCGCTGCCCTTACGCGAACCAGGGTTGTGTTAGCAGCGGCGTTGCACCGCTGCCAAAGTTTCACATGGCGTTTTGAAACTGGTTCAAATAGGCTTGCAAACTGGCATGTTGTGCGTCGCGGTAGTGCGCGCAGATGCGCATTGACTCCAAAGACTGCGCCAAGGTCTTGGTCATGCCGGTGTAGGTCTTGGTCAGTGGCGTAAAGAAGGCCTCCACCTGGTCTGCCTCTTTGGCACTGCAGGCACCGTCAAACATTTGCGGGAAGCGGGCCGCAGCATCTTTGGACAACTTGGCGGTGATGGCCTCGAAGCGGCTGGTCACGAAGCTCAGCATACCTTCGCGCAGCGCCTCGGTGCGGCCGCGCACACGGGCGGCGGCCATCAGCTCGCGGATGTCATGCTGGGGAGACAGCCACAGGTCGCGCGCGGCCTGGGCCAGTTCGGGCGCGCGGAAAGCGGCCAACGCGGCGTAGATGTCGGCACGCTCCCTGCGGTCGGGGTTGCCGACCACGGCCGCCACCAGGGCATCGAAGTAGGCGCGGTCACCATGGTAGGCCGCAGCACGCAAGACCAGCGCACGGTTGGTGGGCGGCAAACTGGTCTTGTCTTTGAGCCACTGCTGCGCCAGCGTGTTGGCCTGCACGGTCAGCTCACGGTCGGCACTCAAGGCAACATAGCGCGACACCCATTTAGCCCGCATCGCACGGTCATCAGCACTGTCTTGCACTTGGTCCAGCAAGCCCAATTGGCGGGCCCGTTTGCCAAAGGCGGATTGCCACAGCTGCGCATAGGCTTCACGCTGCGAGGGCTCCAGCACCAGTTCCACGCTGCTGATCACGCTCAATGCGGATTCCGCAACTTCATGCTGCGCATGACCGGCGTACTGCGCGGCGATGGCCAGCGATTCGGCAATCGCCAGGTCACCGGACTCGGCCAGGGCCTTCACGTCGTTCAGATTGGCCAACAATTCGGGCGTCGTCAAATCGCCCTTGGCCATCAGCTCGCTCATCTTGCCAGGGGCGTAGACGGCGCGGTAGTAACCCGATCCCTGCGCATTGGCCTGCACCCAGGCGGGGCAGCTGGTGTCGGCCAGCTTCAACTCGCCAACCTTGTCCTTCAGCAGCATCTGCGCCGTGCCAGCGGGGGTGCGCACCGTCACAGGCACCCACCACTGCGAGTCCTTGGGCGCCTTCACACCAGCGGGCAAGAAACGCGACTGGGTCAGCTCCAGCCGGGGCTGGCCATCGCACTTCAAGGCCACCGCCACGCGTGGGATGCCGGGCTGGTGGGTGAAGGTGCGGAATGCGGCCGTCAACTGCTTGTCGCCCTGCGCCATGGCGGCCACAAAGTCTTCACCGGTGGCATTGCGCCAAGCGTGCTTGGCCATGTAGCGGCGCACACCGGCTTGGAATTTGTCTTCCCCCATCCAGGTTTCAAACATGGCCAGAGTGGCTTGGCCCTTGCCGTACACAATGGCCGCGCTTTGACCACCCAAGGGGTCGCTCTGCGAGAAGGTCTTGGTGACGGGTTGGTAGATCTGCGAGGTCGACAACAGACGGTCGGTCTGCATGGCCCATGCGCGTGCGCTTTGGGTGGCGTTCTCGCCGTGCAACTCGGGGCCCATTTGCACGGTGATCTTCTCGGCCATCCACGAGGCAAAGGATTCGTTGAGCCAGAGGTCGTCCCACCAGGCCATGGTGACCAGGTCGCCGAACCACATATGGGCCAGTTCGTGGGCCTGGGTTTCGACAAACATGCGTTTGAAGTCCACCGTCTCTTCGCCCGGCTTGGACAGCATGCGCAGCGAGTTGAACGTGACCAGGCCCGGGTTCTCCATGGCGCCGAAGTTCAGCGTCAGTGGCAGCACCATGACGTCGAGCTTTTCATAGGGGTAGGCCATGCCGAAGTAGGCCTCCAGCTTGGCCAGGATGCGGGGCGTGACGCTGGCGGCAAACGTGGCCTCCTTGGCGCGACCGCGTGGCGTGATGAAGCGCACAGGCGTCTTGCCGGCCATGCCGCCGTCCAGGATGTCGAATGGGCCCACGCCAAAAGCCAGCAGGTAGCTGGGCAGGGGTTTGGTGGTCTGGAACTCGACGCGCTTCTGGCCGCCTTCCATCGGCACTTCGCGCGCCATGGGCGAGCTGGCCACCGCGGTCATGGCTTGCGGGATGGTCAGCGACAGCGTCCATGGCACTTTCCAGCCCGGCTCGTCAAAGGCGGGGAAGGCCTGGCGGGCGCTGATGGATTCGAACTGGGTGAAGGCATACCACTCGCCGCCCTCCTTCTGGCGGAACAGGCCTTGGCTGTCCTTGTCTTCAATATGGCCGGTGAAGGCGATGCGCAACTGGCCCTTGCCCTTGGGGAAGGCCTTGGCAAAGTTCAGGTCCAGCACCTCCGTCGTGCGCTGTTTGGCACTGGCGGTGTAGTTTTTGCCATTGACCGTCAACACGGCAGAGGCCACCGCAATGTCGACCGCATGCATGCGCACGAGCTTGCCGGGCTGTTTGACGTCGACCGCGATGGTGACCTCACCGCTGTGCTTGGGCTGGTTGGGGTCCACCTGCAGGGCCAGGCGGTAGGCCGTGGGTGCGATGGTGGTGGGCAGGCGCAGCGGTATCTCGTCGCCAGCGGCCCAGCTGGTCAGCGCATGTGCCGCCAGCAGTACAAATCCAAATACGCTCTTCATCCGCATATCTCCCTTCATGCAACCCGGGTCGGGTTGGTGCTTGTTACTATTTTTATAGCAACACGTTGAGTATTTACGAGGGCTTGTGGCCTTTTTTACTAACACATTGGCCGAAACAGCGCTGAAAACCCCATAACGGGTAGGTTGCTACCCACGGGTGGACGCCGCTCACGCAAAGCGAAAGCGGTCTACCGCATAGGGCTTCAGGTCAATGGGACTGGTGTTGGTCTGCATGAACTCCGCCATCACAGCGGCGGTCACACCGGCCAAGGTCAGCCCCAAGTGCTGGTGGCCAAACGCGAAGAATACATGCTTATGGCGGGGTGCGCTGCCCAGCACCGGCAAATGGTCGGGTAAAGACGGCCTGAAGCCCATCCAGGTGCGCATATCGGCAGTGTCCGCCCCCGGTAGCAGGGCCTGCAATTGGCGCTTGAGCAAGTCGAAGCGGCGCGGGTCGGGCGGCAGGCGCAGGCCGCCCAACTCCACGGTGCCGGTCATGCGCAAGCCCGTGGACATGGAGGTCATGATGACCTTGCGCTCGCACGATGCCACAGGCCGCTGCAGCGTCTGCGGCCCCGCCTGTGCGCCGCCGGCCATACCCCTGATGGCGATGTGGTAACCCCGCTCAGTATCCAGCGGCACGCGGTAGCCCATACTGGCGGCCAGCGGCTTGGACCAGGCCCCGGCGCACACCAGCACCTGGTCGGCGTGCAGCGTGCGTCCATCCTCCAACACCACGGATGCACCCGCTTCTGAGCCGCCCTCCAGCCGCAGCGCCCTGCCGTGGCGGATCTGGCCACCGCTGCGCAGCAAGGCCTCGCGCAGCCCCAGGCACACGGCCCAGGGGTCGTCCACATGGCCGCTACCCAGGTATTGCACCCCACCCTGCACCCCGGTATTGAGCCCCGGCACCTGGGCCCGTACTTCGGCCACCGATAGCGGCACCGACTCCACACCGTAGGCCATCAAACGCTGCGCGTGGGCCTGCGCCGTCTGCCCAGCGGCCTGGGTCTCAAACACCTCCAGGTGACCATTGCGGTGCAGCAGATGGCCCACGCCAGCGTCGGCCAGCAGATCTGTCATATCGGCCAGCGCGCTGTGTTGCAGGGCCACCAATGCGGCCACGCCGCGCACATAGGCATGGTCGCGCGCGGCCCACGCAAAGCGGGCCAGCCAGGGCATCAGCGGCAACAGGTAACAGGCGCGCAGGCGCAGCGGGCTTTCGGCGTCCACCAGGTAGCGCCATGCGTCGCGCAGCACCGCCTTGCTGGCCAGCGGGAACAGCTGCTCGGTGGCAATATGGCCGGCGTTGCCGTAGCTAGCCGCGGATTCGGGGGCACCGGGCGCGTCGGCGTGCAGCAGCAATACGTCTTGCCCGGCCAGCGCCAGGCGAAAGGCGCAGGCCGAGCCTATGACCCCGCCGCCGATGACGATGACCTGGGCATCGCGCGTGCGCGTGGCAACGGACATATCAGACTGCGGGCAGCGTGGGCTTGGTGATCAGGGCCTGCTTGATGACGGCATTGGCCTGGGCCAGCTCTTCGCCCTCCAGCACCAGGCGCGGTGCGCGCACGGCCTGGCTGCCCATCTCCACATGGGACTGCACCAGCTTGATCAGTTGCACGAACTTGGGCACCACGTCCATGCGCAGCAGCGGCAGGAACCAGTGGTACAGCGGCTCGGCCTCGGCCCAGCGGCCGGCGCGCGCCAGCTTGAACAGTGCGATCGATTCCTTGGGAAAGGCGTTGACCAACCCCGCCACCCAGCCAGTGGCTCCTGCGGCAATGCCTTCGACGATCAGATCGTCCACGCCCACCAGGATATGCAGGCGCGTGCCCAGCGCGGCCTTGATGGCCGCAATGCGGCGCACATCGGCGCTGGACTCCTTGACCGCCTCCAGATTGGGGTGGGCGGCGGCCAGCTCTTGCATCTGCGTGGCGCTGAAGTCGGTGCGGTAGGCGATGGGGTTGTTGTACAGCATGCAGGGCAATGCTGTGGCGGCAATGACGGCGCTCACGTGGGCCTTCATCTCGCGCCAGTCGGTGGAGTACACATAGGGCGGCAGCACCATCAGGCCACTGCAACGCTCCTCTGCCGCCATCTGTGCAAAGCGCACTGCATCGCCCGTGGCCAGGGCCGCCACGCCCGGCACCACGGCGCCGCGGCCGGCCACGGCATTGACCACGGTGCGCAGGATGGCACGCTTTTCGTCAAAGCTCAACGTAGCGGTTTCGCCCAATGAGCCCAAGGGCACGATGCCGGTGCTGCCGGCTTGCATCATCAGGTCCACATGGTGGGCCAGGAAGGCATGGTCGACCTCGCCATTGGGCAGGAAAGGGGTGGTGATGGCGGGCAAAACGCCTTGCCAGAATGTGTTCATGGTTGTGTCTCCTAGGGTTGTTGTAAAGAAATCGTGGAAGCGCTGGCAGCTATTCAAGGCCCCAGCAGAAGGGGTCGCGGCGGTCCAGCAGCAAGGTGGTCTCTGCGACGACGTGGGCTTGGCCGCGGATGCTGGGCAGCAGTTGCTCGCCCACCAGGCGGTAGCGGCCTTCAAACACGCTGCCCACCACACTCTCTTGCAGCCAGCGGTCGCCCTCAGCCAGCTTGCCGTCGGCCGCCAGGCAGGCGATCTTGGCGCTGGTGCCGGTGCCGCAGGGTGAGCGGTCGTAGGCGCCACCCGGGCACAGCACGAAATTGCGGCCGCTGTTGCCGTGGGTCAGGGCCGGGCCCATCAGTTCGATGTGGTCAATCTCGGCACCACCGCTGCCGGTGATGCGGTGCTTGCGTAGCGCGCGGCGCACGGCCAGCGCAAAGGCGGTCAGGTCTTGCACGCCACCAAGGGTCAGCGGCAGTTCGCGCGCATCGGTCAGGAAGAACCAGTTGCCGCCCCAGGCCACGTCGCCCACCACCTGACCGTAGCCGGGCACATCCAGCACCACGCCGGCCAAATGCCGGTGGGCCGGCACGTTGTCCACCTCCACCCAACCCTTGCCGTGCAAATGGGCTTGCACCGTGCCCACCGGCGTGTCGATAGCATAGGTTCCCGGTGTAACGCGGCCCATATGCTGCAACGTGGCCAGCAGACCAATCGTGCCGTGGCCGCACATACCCAGGTAGCCCACGTTGTTGAAGAAGATGACCGAGGCCAAGGAGCCTGCGTTGACGGCGGGCAATAGCAGCGCGCCCACCACCACGTCATTGCCGCGCGGCTCGCAGACCGTGGCTTTTCGGTAGGCGTCGTGCTCGCTGCGCAGCCGCTCCACGGCCTCGGGCAGCGGCAGCCCTGCCAGTTCGGGAAAGCCGGATACCACGACCCGGGTGGGTTCACCCCCGGTGTGGGAATCGATGCAGATGATTTTTTCCATGCCCAGATTGTTGCCAGCCGGACCGCGCCGGTCTAGATCAAAGTCCGGCACCGGCATGCAGAATTCGGCACAATGCGGCCATGGATATCCTCAGCGCCCACCACGCCCTGTTTGACCGCTTGCCCGATGTCGTCTACTTCAGCAAAGACGCCGAAGGCCGCTACACCCATGCCAACCAGACGCTGCTGCAGCGCCTGGGTCTGCCCGATTTGAAAGCGCTCAAGGGCAAGACAGCAGCGGAGGTGTTTCCGGCACAACTGGGCGAGCACTACTGGCAACAGGATCTGCAGGTCATCCGCAGTGGCGTCAGCATGGGCGACATGCTGGAGCGCCATCTGTTTCCCAACGGTGAATCCGGTTGGTGCCTGTCGGTCAAACACGCGATCCGCGAGGACGGCCAGGTACGCGGCATCGTCGGCATCTCGCGTGACCTCCGGGGCCCGTCCACGCAGAACCCGGTCTACCAGCGCCTGGCCAGCAGCCTGGCCTGGGCGCGCCAGCATTGCACCGACCCCATCACCGTGGCGGATTGGGCACAGCATGCCAAGCTGTCGGTAGCGCAACTGGAGCGCCATGTGCTGGCCCTGCTGCAGCTCACGCCCAGCCGCTGGTTGCTGTCTCTGCGGCTGGAGTTTGCGCTGGGCCAACTGGCCACGGACCGCACCGTGGCGCAGATTGGCCTGGACAGCGGCTTCACCGACCACAGCGCGTTCTCGCGTGCGTTTCGCCGCCATGTCGGCATTTCGCCCAGCGACTACCGTTTGCTGAAAGCCAACTCAGGCTAGCTGTCGCCCATTCGCCTGCGGATGTGAAGATGCACCGCATTTGGCTGCCATTTGCGGGCACTGTGCCCCAGGTCTTCTCGCTATGCTGCGAATGAAAAGAGCAATTGGGGAGAGGTACAGACCATGGCCATCCGATCCATCACCGACGGCAGCGCATCCGCCAACGGCCTAACCGGTAACAACAACAGCAGCAATTCGTCCAGCACGGCATCTGCGCGGGCCCTGTCCAGCGCCAACCCGGTGGTGCGCGCCATGGGCCAAGCCGTGGCACGCCTGCAGTCGCAGTTGGACACGACCAGTGCCCAACTGTCCTCCTTCGGCAAGCTGAAATCGTCGCTATCCGACGTACAACTTGCGGCCAAATCCCTGGGTGGGCTCACCACGGCCAGCAGCGCGGCAGATACCAAGACCGCATTGAGCCGCTTCATGGCTGGGTTGAACACCGCCATCACAACCGCCAAGACGACAGCAGCCGTGCCCGGCAGCTCGCCGACGGAGGTAGGTAGCGCCAACCGCACCAGCCGCGACCTGAGCCGCGCCATCACCGGCAACACAGCCATGCTGGACGCGCTGAAGAAGCTGGGCATCAAGCCTCAAACGGACGGCAGCTTCACCTGGGACAGTGCCAAGTTGGACGCAGCCCTGCAGACCGACCCCGCCACGGCACGCGCCACGCTGGCCAAGCTAGGCCACATCGTAGATACCGTGGCTAACCAGGAACTGGCCACCGACGCCAGCGTCAGCGGCTCCATGGCCAGCCTGAACCAGCGCGCCACCGCACTGAAAGCCCAGCAGACCTCCATGCTGGCCGTGGTGCAAAAACTCAATGCGGCCCAAAACAACAATCACAGCAACAGCGGCAACACCGGCTACGTAAACTATGGGATCTCGGCCTACCAATCGTCGTAGGCTTTTTTACTCCCTTGTTCGCGCCGCCGCCCATGCCCTTGCACGCCCGCATCGCTCTTGTCTTCGCCCTCCTCCTATTGCAGCCCTACCTGCCCTCGGTGGCCCACGCAGAGCCCGGCCGGGCGCTGACCGCAGCCGCCTGGCTGCGGCCAGTGACCGTCTACAGCTTTGCGCTGTACTTCGACAGCAAGCGCGGTGATGCGCCCGAAAAGCTGGCGCGCAAGCTGGCGGCCGATCCGCAATTTGGCTTTCAGATTGTCAACAAGCCCGATCTGATGGCCAAGGACAAGCGCACGCTGACACTGACCTCCATCATTGGCAATGTGGAAACGGCCTACAAGCCGCCGTCGCTGGAGTCGCTGAAATACTACGGCCGGGGCTTGAGCCAGGCGCAGGCCCAGGCGCTGCAGACCTCGCCCCAGGTGCTGACCATGGTGTTTGCCTACCCCACGCGTGACGCCCTGCCCAATTTGCTGAAGGCCAACACCTATGCCCTGCGCCTGGCCACCGAGATGCAGGCTCTGCTGTGGGACGAGGAAACCCGCGAGGTATTCACCCCCGATGCGTGGAAGCAGGCCCGTATTGCCACATGGGATGGCACGCTGCCCGACGCCAGCCGCCATATTACGATCCATGCCTACAACGACAAGGGCCGGGTGCGATCCATCACGCTGGGCATGAGCAAGTTTGCGCTGCCCGATCTGGTCATCAACGACACCGTCTGGACGCTGAACGAATCGCTGGGTAACACGCTGAGCGCAGTGGCGCAGCGGCTGGTAGAGGGCGACCGCCCCAACAACGCCGGCCTCTATGCACTGAACATCACCGCCATCCAGCACCCGGCCCTGCGCCAACGTATCAACAACACAGTAGTCGGCAAGACCAACAGAATTGGTCGCGTGCTGCTGATAGAGTCCAAGCTGGAGGACGGCGATGCGGACAACACGCTACTGGAGCTGCGCTTCAACCCCGACAGTGGCAGCGATGCCACCAGCCGCCAGACGGCCTTTATCACGGAGGTGTTTGGTGCCCAGCCGGACGACGTGGTGCGCGTCAAGCACGATGCGGCCTTGCGCGCGGCCAGCGAGCGGGCGCGCAGCAAGCTGCCCGTGCTGAAGGCCGCCTTCGTAGCGGGCCTGCGGCCCGGCGAGTCCATCTCTTTCAAAGCCCCCTTTGCCACCAGCGCTGGCGGCAAAGAGTGGATGTGGGTGGAAGTGACCCAGTGGTCCGGCAAGCAGATCAACGGCATGCTGCACAACCAGCCACGCGACGTGCCGTCGCTGAAGGCGGGGCAGATGGTCACCATCCAGCAAGACGAAATCTTTGACTACATACGCCGCACGCCGGACGGCAAGCAAGAAGGAAATGAGACGGGCGAGATATTGCGCAAGACTCCAAAAGGCTAGAGCAAACAGCATCCTCCCGCTGGGGCAACCGGCGTAAAAAAACGGGCTCAGGGCCCGTTTTTTTTAATGACGTGGTGCGAAGACTTATTTCTTCTTTTCTTCCATCATCTTCTTGCACTCTTCCTTCATCTTGTCGTCGGCTTTGGCTGCATCCATCTTCTTGCATGCCTCCATTTTTTCAGCTTTCTCTTTGTCAGACATGGCGCCACCATGGGCAGCGGCAAATGCCCCCACAGAAGCGGTAGCAAAGACTGCAGCAACTAAGGCGGAAAGTAACTTGCTCATAAATTGTCTCCTGGAGTTTAATGAAAGGGCTGGTTGGCGGTAAGGGCCAAAGAACAATGTACTTTAAATATGAATTTCCCACAATTGGGCGACTGCCCCCACCCACTGGGGCGCTGGGGGGCGCTGCTTCTGCTTGTGAGCGCTTTGCTTGGCACCGCCGTGCAGGCCGCACCCCATACTCCGACAAACGACAACGAAGTCATAGAACGCCTGCCCTTCAGGCCGGGCGATACCGTGGCCCGCGAGCTATCGGCATTGCGCGCCACTGTAGCCAAGGCCCCCACGAACCCCGAACTCGCCCTGGCACTGGCACAGCGCTACTTCGACCTGGCCGCTGCCCGTGGCGACCCGCGCTATGTGGGCTATGCCGATGCCCTGGTGGGCCAGTTTGCAAACCATATGTCCGCCCCGCTGCTGGTGATGCGGGGCATGGTGCGCCAGTACCGCCACGACTTTACCGATGCGCTCAGTGACTTCGCGGCCGCGCTGAAGCAAGACCCCGATCTGGCCGGTGCCCACGCCTGGCGCGGCGCCATCTACCTGGTGCAAGCCAACTATGCCGCGGCCGCCCAGGAGTGCGAGGCCCTGCAGCGCCTGCAGCGCCCGGTGCTGCGCGGCGGCTGTGCCGGCCTGACACAGGCCTACACCGGCCAATTGGCCACCGCCTACAAGACACTGCAACAGGCCCTGGCCCTGACCCACGACGACGACCAACGCCTGTGGCTGAACACGCGGCTGGCAGAGGTGGCTGCCTGGCAGGGCCAGCCAGCCATGGCCGAGCAGCACTTCCGCCGCGCCCTGGACCTTGGTATAGACGACGGCTACTTGCTGGCGGCCTGGAGCGACTTTCTGCTGGACCAGGGCCATGCCGACCAGTTAGTGCAACAACTGGCCAAATGGGATGCGGTCGACGGCCTATTGCTGCGCCTGACCGAGGCCGAAACCCTGCTCAAACTGCCGGCCGCCAAGGGCCATGTGCTGACGCTGGGCGACCGCTTTGCGGCCGCCAGGCTGCGCGGTGACACCACCCACCAGGCCGAGGAAGCGCGCTTCTACCTGCATCTGCGCCATGATGCCAAAGAGGCCTTGCGCCTGGCCACGGAAAACTTCCTAGTGCAAAAGGAGCCACGGGATGCCCGCATCGTGCTCGAATCGGCACTGGCCAGCCGCGACCCCACCGCGGCGCGCCCGGTGCTGGACTGGTTGCACAGCAGCGGATTTGAAGGCCAGCCCCTGCGCGCACTCGCCCAACAGGTGCAGGCCTTGCCAGGCGCCGCCGCCGGAGGTGCCAAATGATGCAGCGCTATCTGCTGCTCTTGCCCCTGCTGCTGTGCATGCACCTGAGCGCGTGGGCCCACAAAGCCAGTGACAGCTACCTGGTCGTCACCGCCCAGGGCACTGCCATCACCGCGCAGTGGGACATTGCCGTGCGGGACATCGATTTCGCCCTTGGACTGGACAACGATGGCAATGGTGACATCACCTGGGGTGAGTTGCGCACGCGCCAAGCCGACATTGCGGCCTGGGCGCTGAGCCGCCTGGAGATCAAACGCGGCGGCCTGTGCCCGTTGCAACTGGACGCCCTGCAGGTCGATGAACACACCGATGGTGCCTACGCCGTGCTGAAACTCAACGCCACCTGCCCCGAAAGCACCGGCGCCTTGGGTCTGCGCTACAGGCTGCTGTTTGACTTGGACAGCCTGCACCGCGGCTTGCTGCGCGCGTCCGTAGACGGCACCACACACACCACCGTGCTATCGCCCACCAGCGGCGAAATGCAGTTTGGTGCTGAGGCCGTGTCGCGCCTGCAGCAGTTCAAGCAATATCTGGTGGAGGGCATCTGGCATATCTGGATTGGGTTCGACCACATCCTGTTTCTGCTGTCCCTGCTATTGCCGGCCGTTCTGGTGCTCGACGGAAAAACCTGGCGCGGCGCCGAGCGGTTTGGCCAAGCGTGGAAAGAAGTGCTTTGGGTGGTGACGTCGTTCACGGTGGCCCACTCCATCACGCTGTCGCTGGCTGCGCTGGGCCTGGTGTCCCTGCCCTCGCGCCTGGTGGAATCCGCCATAGCGCTGTCCGTGGTGCTGGCCGCCGCCAACAATGTATGGCCCATGGTGGCGCACAAGCGCTGGGTGGTGGCGTTCTGCTTCGGCCTGATCCACGGCTTTGGCTTCGCCAGTGTGCTGGCCGAACTGGGTCTGCCAGCGGACGCCTTGGCGCTGTCGCTGTTGGGCTTCAACCTGGGCGTGGAGACCGGCCAATTGGCCATCGTGGCCGGCTTCTTGCCAGCGGCTTTTTTGCTGCGCCACACGGTGTTTTATCGCCGGGGCGTGTTTATTGGGGGCTCGCTGCTGACCATGCTGGTGGCCGGGTTGTGGTTGGTAGAGCGGGTATTTGACCTTCGACTGATCACCACCGCCGGAACCTAAGGGGAGCACGGCCCCTCGGAGGGTGGTGAGCGACCGTGGAAGCCACATTGGCCGCATAAGCCACAATGGGGGCATGACCGATGACGCCACCCCCCACCAACGACGGGTGCGCTATGCGGGCACCCACCCCAAACGCTTCGAAGAAAAATACAAAGAGCTGGACCCCACCCGTAACGCCGACGCGATTCAGAAGGTGCTGGATCGGGGCCAAACGCCAGCGGGCATGCACCGTTCGATCTGCGTCAATGAAATCCTGGACATTCTGAAACCCCAGCCCGGCGAGACAGGCCTGGATGCCACGCTGGGCTTTGGCGGCCACACGCAGGAGATCATGCCCATGCTGCTGCCCGGCGGCCGCCTGTTCAGTGTGGACGTGGACCCCATCGAACTGCCCCGCACCGAGGCCCGCTTGCGCAAGCTGGGCTTCACGCCCGCCGAGCTGGTCATACGCCGCATCAACTTCTCTGAGCTGGCCACGCTGTTGCCCGAAGCCGGTGGCGGCTTTGATGTGGTGCTGGCCGACCTGGGTGTGTCGTCCATGCAGATCGACAACCCGGCACGGGGCTTCAGCTTCAAGGCCGACGGCCCACTGGACCTGCGGCTGGACCCCAGCAGTGGCCAGTCGGCGTCCGAACTCTTGCAGTCCGTGACGCGCCAACGCCTGCGCGACCTGCTGATCGAAAACTCCGACGAGCCCTTTGCCATCCCGCTGGCCGCCGCCTTGCAAGGCCAATACCTGGAGACCACGACGCAGCTAGCCGACCTGGTGCGCCTGACGCTGGCAGTGGCCTTCAAGCGCAGCATGCCCGAGGAAGAACGCCTGGCCGAGACCAAGAAGGCGCTGCAACGCACCTTCCAGGCGCTGCGCATCGAGGTCAACGACGAGTTTGGCGTGCTGGACCGGTTCCTGGCGCTACTGCCAGCCTGCATGAACCCCGGCGGCCGGGTGGCGATCCTGAGCTTCCACTCGGGCGAAGACAGGCGGGTCAAGAAGGCGTTCCAGACCGGCGAACGCAGCGGTGTGTACGCCAGCGTGGCCAGCGACCCGATTCGCGCCTCGTTTGACGAACGCCGGGCCAACCCACGTTCCACCTCGGCCAAGTTGCGATGGGCGGTCATGGCTTGATCAGGCCACATTTGCTATATTTTCAATAGCTACATACTATTATTTGACGAGGGCTACAGCCTACTTTCACCTGCAGACAAGGGAGATTGGCTTCAATAAACCCTATTTGGGTTATTTGGAGGCTTTTCGGGTACCCGGCCAGTGGGCGGTCAGCAGGTGGTGGGATATGGACACATTGGGCGGGGCCTCGGGCTGCACGTCCTGCGGGCCGAACCAGCGGGCCTCGGCAATCTCGCTTGGGTCGGCCACAATCTCGCCACCAGCATATTCGGCGGTGAAGGCAATCATCAGCGAATGCGGGAAGGGCCAGGACTGGCTGCCGAAGTACTGCAGGTTCTTCACCTTCAGGCCCACCTCTTCCATGACTTCGCGGTGAATTGCCTCTTCAATGGACTCGCCAGCCTCCAGAAAGCCCGCCAGCGCGCTGAAGCGGCCGGTGGGCGACTGCACGTGGCGGGCCAGCAAAATCTCTTCGCCCTTCTTGATCAGCACCATCATGGCCGGTGAGATGCGGGGGTAGGCAATCATGCCGCAGGCCGGGCACTTGAAGGCCCGCTCTCCCGTGGCCAACTGCATAGGGCTGGCGCAGTGGCCGCAGAAGCGGTGCGTGCGGGCCCATTCGGCCAATTGCGCGGCGCGGCTGGCCAGGCCCAAGAGCGGCTCGTCCATGCTGCCAAACAGCGAGCGCAGCGGCATGAAGGCAAAGCCCGGTTGGGCCTCTGTGCTGGCATCCACCCAGGTGGTGCAGCAGTAGCGGTCTTGCCACAGGCCAATAGGGTGGAATTGCTCGGCCTGCAGGCCATGCAGCGGCAAACCCAGGCGCGCGTCGGGCAGCGTCAGGTCGTCTTCACGGACCAGCAGCCGGCCGTTCTGGAAGACAAACGCCAATGGATCGGGATGCGCTTGCGCGGTCATCAGCAAGACGAATTCAGCAGGTGTCTGGAGCATGGTTTTGAGAGTGAAAACGACGTTGGCTTGCAGTATCGCAGCTTATGACATCGCTGACTTCCTGCGTTGTAGCTTATGCAGTACCGCCAATGGCGAACAAAGGGTTACATTTCAAACTACACGTGTTTTGGAAGGGTTGTGGGCATGAAAGTCATCGTCTTGGGCAGTGGTGTGATCGGTACGTCCGTGGCCTATTACCTGGCCAAATCCGGGCACCAGGTCGAGGTGATTGACCGCCAGGCCGGCCCTGCGCTGGAGACCAGTTTTGCCAATGCGGGCGAAGTGTCGCCCGGCTACTCTTCCCCCTGGGCCGGACCCGGTGTGCCGGTCAAGGCCATCAAGTGGCTGCTGATGCGCCACAGCCCGCTGGTGATCTGGCCGGTGCTGGATCCGAACATGTGGCGCTGGGGCCTGTCCATGCTGGCCAACTGCACCGAGAAGGCCTACGCCATCAACAAGAGCCGCATGGTGCCTATTGCCGAGTACAGCCGCGATTGCCTCAAGGAGCTGCGCGCCGAGACCGGCATCGCCTACGACGACCGCGCGCAGGGCACGCTGCAGTTGTTCCGCACCCAGGCGCAACTGGACGGCATCGCCAAGGACGTGGAAGTGCTCAAGGACTACAAGGTGCCGTTCGAGGTGCTGGATCGCGAAGGCTTTGTCAAAGTGGAGCCTGCACTCAAGCTCACACAAGACAAGTTTGTTGGCGCGCTGCGCCTGCCCGGTGACGAGACCGGCGACTGCTTCAAGTTCACCAACCGACTGGCCGAGATGGCTCAGGCCTTGGGCGTCAAGTTCCACTACAACACCAGCATCGATGGCATTGAGGCGGCCGGCGGCAAGATCACCGGTGTGCGCACCAGTGCTGGCACACTGACGGCCGACCACTATGTCACCGCGCTGGGCAGCTACACGCCCAAGCTGGTGAAACCACTGGGCATCCACATCCCGGTCTACCCGGTCAAGGGCTACTCCATCACCGTACCCATCACCGATGCCAATTGCGCGCCCGAATCCACCATCATGGATGAGACGCACAAGGTGGCCGTCACCCGCCTGGGTGACCGCATCCGCGTGGGTGGCACGGCCGAGCTGGCCGGCTTTGACATGACGCTGCGCGAATCGCGCCGCGACACGCTGAACCATGTGCTGACCGATCTGTTCCCCAAGGGCGGCGATTTGTCCAAGGCCACCTTCTGGTGCGGCCTGCGCCCCATGACGCCGGATGGCACACCCATCGTCGGCCGCACGCCCTACGCCAACATGCTGCTGGCCACTGGCCATGGCACGCTGGGCTGGACGATGGCGGCCGGTACGGCCCGGGTCATTGACGATTTGGTATCGGGGCGCACTCCGCAGATCCCGCTGGATGGTTTGGGGATGGACCGGTATCCGCGGGCTTGGCGCGGCTAGCGCGGGCAACCGCGTCCGGGCCACAAAGGCCCCGGAGCCAGCGTTGATATGTAAATGTTTTTATTGACATATCGGGCGCCAAAGCGATATATTTGTAAGCATAAAAGTTTACAAAATAGTCCATGCAATCCGCCCTGCTCATAGCCGCCGCCTGCCTGGTGGCCTTCCTCTCCACAGTGGGCGCCGCCCTACCCTACCCCATCTTGCCGCCGCTGTTTGCCGCGGACGCCGCCAACAGCCTGAACCATTTTCTGGGGCTGCCTCCCAAGCTACTGTTTGGCATAGCGCTGGCCATCAACCCGGTGGGCCTGCTGATTGGGTCTTCACTGCTAGGGCCGCTGTCTGACCGCTATGGCCGGCGGCCCATGCTGCTGATCACCGCGCTGGGTGCCGCTGCAGGCCATGCTGTCACGGCCATCAGCCTGCTGAACCAGTCATACCCGCTGTTCATCGTGGCCCGGTTTGCCACCGGGCTGATGGAGGGCAATGCCAGCGTGGCTCGCGCGCTGCTGGCCGATGAGCTAGAAGGCCCGCTGCGGGTGCGGGCCTTTTCGTGGCTCAATGGCGCGCTCTATATGGGTTGGCTCGCCGGCCCCCTGCTGGCTGGTTTGACATTGCACTGGGGCGTGACCGTGCCTTTTTGGGTGGCGGTGGTGGCCTTGGTGGTAACGGCTGCCGTCAGTTGGGTGGCCATACCACGCAAGCACACCAGCAACGCCAGCACCAGCTGGTGGCAGGTGGTGCAGCATGAGCATGCGCTGAAGCTGCTGAAGCATACCGAGCTGCGCACTCTGTTGGCCGTGCAACTGGCACTGACCTGTGGCGTGACGGCCTTCTACGAGTTCTACCCCCTATGGCTGGTGGAGGTGACCCACTTCGATGCGCAGGGCATTGCCTGGGCCACGGCCGCGCTGTGCGCGACGATGACGACTGCGTCCATCTTTGCCGGCCGCGTAGTACGCAGCCAGCCGCTACAACAGGCCAGCCGCTTCGCGCTGATGATTGCGCTGTGTATTGCGGCCGTGGGCCTGGGCGGCCCCACGCTGGGTCTGCTGGCCATTGTGGTATTTGGCGTGCCCAATGCCTATTACAACGCGGTGATGCCGGCCTGGTGCGCCGAGCGTTATGGCCACCTGGGCCAGGGCGCCGTCATGGGCCTGCTGTCAACTATCTTCTGCCTGGCCAATATCCTGATGGCCGTGCTGGGATCGGTGCTGACACTGATCGACACACGGCTGATTCTGCTGTTGGGTGCGGGCCTGACAGCTTGGGCCGCATGGCGCATCAGCCAGTGGAGCCAGGCACCGGACTTGGCCCCACCAGCAGCCGAGGGTGCGCGTCCATGAACACCGGTGACCACATTCTCTTCCTGCTGAAGACCCGCGGCCCCAGCACGGCGCAGCAACTGGCCGAGCAATTGGAGCTGACTTCCATGGGTGTGCGCCGCCATCTGGAACAAGGTCAGGAGAAGGGCCTGCTGCTCACCGAAGACCGCGCCGACAAGGTGGGCCGCCCGGCTCGCTATTGGCTGCTCAGCGATGCAGGCCACGCCCGCTTTCCAGATCGGCACAGCGAACTTACCGTCCAACTCATCGATCAGGTACGCATGCTGTTCGGTGAGGCCGGCCTGGACAAGCTGATCACCGCGCGCGAACAGCAAAGCGAAGCCAGTTACCAGGCCCGCATGGCCGACAGCAAAACCCTGTCGCAAAAGGTCGCCAAGCTGGTGGCTGCACGGGATGCCGAGGGCTATATGGCGGAAATGGAAAGACGAACCGACGGGAGTTTTCTATTGATTGAAAACCATTGCCCGATTTGCGCTGCCGCCACGACCTGCCAGGGCTTTTGCCGCTCAGAGCTGGATGTGTTTCGCCGCACGCTGGGGGCTGGCAGCCAGGTGGAGCGTGTGGAGCACGCGCTGGCCGGCGCACGCCGCTGCGTCTACCGCATCACACCTGTGTAGACACTGCTGCGGGCTGTATATCGGGGGCCAAGGGTGCCGTCACGGGCAGCAGCAGCGTGAAGCAGGTACCCTTCCCCTGGGTGCTCATCACCTGCACGTTGCCGCCCAGGCGGTCATGCACCAGGTTGTAGGTAATGTTGAGCCCCAGGCCACTACCGCCCTGGCCCAGCTTGGTGGTGAAGAACGGGTCGAATACCCGCCCCAGGTGGGCCGGTGGAATGCCAACACCATCGTCGGCCACCGTCATTTGCACGCGGTCTTTATCCAGGCGCTGGGCGGTGATGGTCACGGTGCCGTTTTCGCGGCCCTCAAAGCCATGGAACAGGGCGTTGTTGATCATATTGGTCAACACCTGGCCCAGGGGCCCGGGATAGCTTTCCATCATGAGGCCATCGGGTATGTCGGTCAGCACCCGGTGCGTGGTCTTGCGGATGCTCGGACCTACCGTCAGCATGATTTCGTCCACGGTATGGCGCAGGTCAAACCGGCGGCGGTTGGTGCTGGTCTGGTCCACCGCCACCTGCTTGAAGCTGGTCACCAACTCTGCGGCGCGGCGCAGGCTGCGCATCAGGATGTCGGTACCCTCGCGTGCGCTGGTGACAAAGGTCTCCAGTGCGCTGCGTGTCAGGCCCTTGGCGACATCGGTCTCAAACCCTTTCACATAGTTTTCCATCGTGCTGGCCACGGTCAGGCTATTGCCAATCGGTGTGTTGAGCTCGTGGGCCACACCAGCCACCAAGGCGCCTAGCGATGCCAGCTTGTCCGCCTGCACTAGGCTGGCCTGGGTTTGCTTGAGGCGGTCTATCGTGGCCACCAGTTCCGCGGTGCGCTCGGTCACGCGGGTTTCCAAGGTTTCGTTCATCTGGCGCAATTGTTCTTCCTGTTCGCGCCTTGCCGTGATGTCGGCGTGCGTGCAGACCATGCGCACCGGTTTGCCGGTAGCGTCACGGCTGACCACGCGGCCGCGGTCCACCACCCACATCCAGCTACCGTCTTTACACAGGGCCCGGTGTTCCGTGGTGAAAACGTCAGTCTTGCCCGCGAAGTAATCTAATAGTTGCGCCTTGACCAAGGGCACATCGTCGGGGTGCACGCGCTGCTCCCAGCCATCCACTCGGTCCGGCACGTCTTCACGGCTGAAGCCGTGCATGGCCCGCCAACGCTCGGAGTACAACACGGTGCCGCTGGGAATGTCCCAGTCCCAGACGCCGTATCCCGCGCCCTCCAGTGCGAACTTCAGTCGTTCTTCGCTCGCCTGTATGCGGGCCTGCGCCAACCCGCGCTCCCTGGCCAGGCGCTGCAAGTGCACCCACCACGCCGCTGCAACCAAGACCGCAACCGCCGCCAACCCCCAGTACAGCCAGCGCAGATCGGGCCGCGGATCGGGGTCGTATATGAATCCCTGCAAGGAGACATTCTTGGGCAGCATGCCCAGATCCGAGTAGACGCTGCCAATATGCTGCCAGCGACCGGGGTTCATGTAGCCGATCTCCACCAGCACCGGCTGCACCAGCGCATTCATCTGCCGCGCCTCGTACAACAAGTGCTCACGGGTGTTGCGCTTGGAATACTTGGAGAGGATCAGGTCGACAATCTCCTCCTGGTGCGACATCGCATACTGCCAGCCGCGCAGACTGGCCTGCCGGAAGGCCTTGACGCGCTCGGGGTGGGCAGCGATCTCCCGTTCGCTGGTGAACAGGTTGTCGCCATAAAAGTCAATGCCGGCCGAACGCGGTGTGTAGGCCTGGTAGGCAAAACCTTTCTTGTCCAGGTAATCCGTCTCATTGGTTGCATAGGCCGAAAAGCCGTAAACCTTGCCGTTGATCAGGTCATCGGGGTTGAAGCTGTGTTCGACCTTGGTGAAATCGCTAACCGAGATGCCTTCTTTCTTCAGGTAGGCCACCAAGTCTTCGGACTGTGCGGCGAGCATCACGCGCTTGCCCTTGATGTCGTGTATGCCCTGGGTAGGACCGGTTTGCGGGGCCAGCAACACGTAAGGAGAATGCTGGAAGATAACGCCCAAAACCACCACCGGCTTGCCGGCTTGGCGGGCCAGTAACAGGCCGCTACTGCCTACCCCAAACTGGCTGGCGCCGGAGAGCACGTTGTCCAGCGGCTCATCTCCAGTATGGCCTTCGGCAATGCTGACGGCCAGACCCGCATCACGGTAGTAGCCCTTTTCCAGCGCAGCGTAGTAGCCTGCAAATTGGAACTGGTGCAGGTACTTCAGTTGCAGATTGATAGAGTCCAGCGCATAGGCGACGGGACTACCCAAGCCGGCAAGCACCAAACCCAGGATCGCAATGGCCCGGCAAGCAATGCGCGCAAGCCGTGGAGTAAATAGGTCCAATTGAACGCCTCCCGCACAAGGACAAATTACCTACGTTTCCGGCCGCAGTATGCGCCAATTGGCAGCACAGAGATAGCCCCCGCCCCACCCACTCCGTCGGCTGTTACATCTTGCGGGGCAAGCCTTCCGCCGTGATGGACTCCCCCAAGAAGTCCAGAAAGGCTCGCACCGCCGGCACCATACCGCGCCGCGTGGGATACACCGCATGGAAGATGCCGGGTGTGGGGCTCCAACCGGGCAAGACTTCCACCATGCGGCCCGTTCGCAGGTCTTCCTCGCACATGTATTCGGGCATGAAGCACATACCGACGCCCCCTGCGACGGCAAAGTGCAATGTGGCCAGATCGTCTGCGCAGTAGCGCGGCTGGTGCACCAGGGTGTGGGTCTGGCCTGCGGGACCTCGCAGCACCATCGTGGCTTTGCCGTCTACGGCCGACATGGCCACGGTGTCCAGGCCAGCCAGTTGCTCCGGGTTGGTTGGCCGCCATTGGCGTTGCAGTTGCAGGGGGCTGGCGACCAGCAGTGTGCGGCTTCGGCCAAAATTCTTGATAACCAGGCTAGCGCTGTCTTCCAAACTGGTGCGCACGCGCAGCGCCACGTCGAAGCCCTCTTCGACCAGATCCACCACACGGTTGCTGACGCGCATGTCGATGCGCACCTGGGGGTAGCGTGCCATGAATGGGGCAATCAAGGGCCCTATGGTGCCCAACGCCAACGTCAGCGGACAGGCCACGCGGATGGTGCCGCGCGGCTCGGTCTGCACGTAGTCCACTGCCTCTTGCGCCGCCTGCGCTTCGTCGCGCATGGCGCTGCAATGGCGCAGGTACAGATTGCCCACCTCGGTCACCGACAACTTGCGCGTGGTGCGCTGCAGCAGCCGCACCCCCAGGCGGCTTTCGAGCTGGGCCACACGGCGCGAGAGCTTGGATTTGGGCAAACCAAGGCGGCGTGCGGCGGCGGCGAAGCCCCCGCAATCCACCACTTCGGCGAAGTACAGCATGTCGTTCAGGTCTTGCATATTGGCTCAATTGTTCTATTGATAGAACAATTTAATGCATTTATGCCGACTTATCAAACACTGGCGCAAATATGACAATTATCCCCACAGCACAACCCTTTAAGGACAGACCATGAAACTCTTGCACATTGACTCCAGCATCACCGGCGCCCAATCCGTATCCCGCCAATTGACGCGCGATATCGTGAACACCTGGACGACCGGCCACCCCAACACCACCGTGGAGTACCTGGACCTGGTTGAAAACACGCCCAACCACCTATCGGCAGAGTCCCTGGGCTTTCGCCTGCCCGCAACCAGCGCCGATTTGACCGAAGGCCAGCGCCGTGAGAACGCCGTATCGGAAGCTCTGGTATCGCAGTTTCTGGCGGCAGATGTGGTCGTCATAGGTGCCCCGCTGTACAACTTCAGCGTGCCCAGCCAGCTGAAGTCGTGGATCGACCGTGTGGCGCAAGCCGGTCGCACCTTCACTTACACGGCCAACGGTCCCAAGGGCCTGGCCGGTGGCAAAACGGTCATCGTGGCGTCCACCCGCGGTGGTGTGTATTCCACCAGCGAAGGTGGCCGAGCCATGGAACACCAAGAGAGCTATCTGCAAACCGTGTTTGGCTTCCTCGGTATCACCGATGTGCGCTTTGTGCGCGCAGAGGGTGTAGCCATGGGCGAGGCCAAGAAGGCCGAAGCCCTGACGCTGGCCGCCGCACACATCAAGGCGACTACACAAGGCGCCGCCAACGAAGACCTGCGGGTGCAGGCAGCCTGAAGCAGCAGCCCTAGCCGAAGCGGGCGCGGTACTCGGTAGGCACCACGCCCAATTTGCTGGCAAAGGCACGGCGCAGGTTGTACTCGGACCCGAAGCCAGTTTGCCGCACCACCTGCTTGATAGACAGGTCGGCGCGCTCCAGCAAGGCGCAAGCCGTGTCCAGGCGCATGCGGGTCAAAAACTGAGCGGGAGTCGTGCCAGTTTCCTCCAGTAGTTTGCGGTGCAGCGTACGCACCGACAGGGCCATACCGTCGGCCATTTGCTCCACACCCAAACTTTGCTTCAGGCGGGGTTTGAGCCACTGGGTTAACTCGGCGGCAATGCCTTGCTCCGGCGCTTGCGCCAGCAGTTCCGAACTGAACTGGCGCTGTCCACCGGGGCGCTTCAGGAACACGACCAGGCGCTTCGCTACCCGCTGCGCGGCTTGGCGGCCCAGGTCTTCCTCGATGAGACTCAATGACAGATCGATCCCAGCCGTGATACCAGCCGAGGTGTAGACGCTGCCGTCTTTGACATAGATAGCGTCGTCCTGCACCTGCACGGTAGGGTAACGTTGCTGAAGCAGCTCGGCATCCTGCCAGTGCGTCACTGCACGTCTGTGCTCCAGCAAACCCGCTTGGGCCAGCACGAAGGCTCCGGTACACACAGCGCAGCAACGGGCAAGGCTTTGGTAGGCCTTGTCCACCCAGCGGATGCTCTGCGCATCCAGTAGCACTTGCTCACAACCGCGCCCCCCTGCAACCAGCAGTGTGGCACCGGGCATGGCGCCACGCGGCAGTCTTTGGGTCAGCACGCTCACGCCAGAGCAGGACCGGACCGCCCCTCCGCCCCTGGAAATCAGTGCAATGCGGTAAGGCTCGGGCAAGCCCGCGTCGCGCGCATCGTCGTTGGCGGTCGAAAAAACCTGCACGGGGCCGGTGGCATCCAGTAACAGGAAGTCGGGGTAGACCAATACCCAGATGTTGATGGGCTTGTGTTGGAGCATATTGGCAGATATTCAACCATGAATGTCATAACTGTCAATTGCACTGAATACATCATGGTGACTTCTACAGCCACTTTTTGCTTTTTTTTAAGGAGTCTGCATGACTACAACCCGCACGATTGGTATTTTTGGTTTTGACGACGTCGAACTGCTGGACCTGGCAGGTCCTTACGAGGTCTTTACCTGCGCATCCCGCGTCAGCGCTCGCATGCATCCCGGCACACCGACGCCATTCAAGGTTGTGACGATCGGCCAATCGATGGCGCCTATGCGCGCGCGCGCCAGGCTGGGCTTGCTGCCAGACACAGACTTCGCCAACCATCCCGCTTTGGATGTGCTGATCGTCCCCGGCGGCGTGGTCACTGCGGAGCTGGCCAAACCCGCCGTCATTGCCTGGATTGCCCAGACGGCCGCACACTGCGAGCTAACGGCATCCGTTTGCACTGGAGCCTTTCTGCTGGCGCAGGCTGGCCTATTAACGGACAAGCGCGCCACCACGCATTGGGAAGACATGGGGGATCTCAATGCCATGTTTCCGCAGGTTCAGGTTCAACCCCAGCGCCGCTGGGTGCGAGATGGCAATACGGTCACATCCGGTGGCATATCGGCCGGCATCGATATGTCACTGCACTTGGTGGAGAGCCTAGTGAGCCGAGAACTGGCCGTGCAGACTGCACGGCAGATGGAGTACACATGGAACGAAAGCGCCTAGCGCTGAGACTGTGGTCTTTGGCCGTTACGGCGCGTCGATCACAATGGCCCGGAAGTCGTTGACATTGGTCAATGTGGGTCCTGTGACCACGGCATCACCCAGCTTGCCAAAGAAGCCATGGCCGTCGTTGTCATTGAGGCTGTCGTTGGGTTTGAGACCCAGGGCGCGGGCACGCGTCAGGGTGTCGGGGCTGATGCAGGCGCCGGCGATTTCGGCTACCCCATCGACACCATCGGTATCGCCCGCCAGCGCATGAATGCGGGGATGCCCGCCCAATGCGATGCCCATGGACAGCAGGCACTCGACATTGCGGCCACCACTGCCCTGGCCGCGCAGTGTGACTGTGGTCTCGCCGCCCGACAACAGCACGCAAGGCGCTTGCACCGGCTGGCCGCGCGCAGCCACCTGCAGCGCAATGCCGGCCAGCACCTTGCCGACATCGCGCGCCTCGCCTTCCAGAGCATCACCCAGGATGTAGGCGCTATAGCCCGCATCGCGCGCAACTTTGGCGGCGGCTTCCAAGGCCATTTGCGGGGCAGCCACCATGTGGACTTCGTTGCGTGCCAGCCGTGGGTCGCCAGGCTTGATGGACTCGCCGCGGCTCGACTCCAACACAGCCCGCACTTCGGCCGGCAGTTCAATGCCGTAGCGTTTGACAATGGCGAGCGCATCCGCGCAATGGGTGGGATCGGCGACGGTGGGGCCGGAGGCGATGTTGATCGGGTCGTCGCCCGGCACATCGGATATCAGCAGCGTGATGACGCGGGCCGGATGGCAAGCCGCTGCCAGACGGCCACCCTTGATACCCGAGAGATGCCGTCGCACACAGTTCATCTCGCTTATGGTGGCGCCGGATTTCAGCAGAGCGCGGTTGACGGCCTGCTTGTACTCCAGCGTCAGCCCGGGCAGCGGCAAGGGCAACAAGGAAGATCCACCGCCCGAGATCAAACACAGGACCACATCGTCCGCTTTGAGGCCTTTCACCACACCCAAGATACGTTGGGCAGCAGCCAAGCCCGCCGCATCCGGAACCGGATGCGCGGCCTCCACAATCTCAATGCGTTGGCACGGTACGCTATATCCATAACGAGTGACCACCAGACCCGAAAGCGGCCCAGTCCAATGGTCCTCCACCGCACGCGCCATCGCAGCTGAGGCCTTGCCGGCACCAATGACAATCAGACGGCCAGTACCCAGGGATTCGGGTGATGGCAAATGGGGCGGCACACACAGGGCCGGCTGGGCACTGGCGATGGCGGCGTCAAACATGCGGCGCAGCAGCTCCCGCGCGGGTGATCCAGTTTGGGAAGAGTCAGCGGGCATGCGTGAAGGTTTCGGTTGGTTTGAACGGCTTCAGGCCACGGCTTGGCCTACCTCGAAGTTTGCCATCTTCTCCAAAGCCCGCACCATGGCCGAATGGTCCCAGGCCTTGCCGCCATGCGCAACGCAGGAGTTGAACAATTCCTGTGCCGTGGCCGTGTTGGGCAATGACACGCCCAGTGCCCGTGCACTGCTCAAGGCCAGGTTCAAATCCTTCTGGTGCAGCTCAATGCGAAAGCCCGGATCAAACGTGCGCTTGACCATGCGCTCTCCATGCACTTCCAGAATCTTGGAGGACGCAAAGCCCCCCATCAACGCCTGGCGCACGCGCGCGGGATCGGCCCCGGCGCGGGACGCAAACAACAGCGCTTCGGCCACGGCTTCGATATTCAATGCCACAATGATTTGGTTGGCCACTTTGGCGGTTTGGCCGTCACCATTGCCGCCCACCAAAGTGATGTTCTTGCCCATCAATTGGAACAAGGGTTTGATCCGCTCGAACACGGCTTCGGGCCCACCGACCATGATGGACAACGTGGCGTTCTTGGCGCCGACTTCGCCGCCGGACACCGGCGCGTCCAGGTAGTCGCAGCCCAAGGCGTTGATCTTTTGCGCAAAGGTCTTGGTGGCGATCGGTGAGATAGAGCTCATATCAACCACGACCTTGCCCACGCGCCCATCGGGGCCGGCGGCGGAATTTTTCAGGCCCGCGGCAATGCAGTTCTCGGCAAACAGCGCTGCCTCCACGTCGGGTGTATCCGGCACCATGATGAAGATGATGTCTGCCCGTTCGGCCACGCCACGCGAAGTCACGCACTGTGTTGCGTTGCTGTTGGCAATAGCTTCCGGCATCTTGCCGTGGGTGGACACAAAGAGTTGGTGCCCGGCGTTGATCAAGTGGCCGGCCATGGGCGCGCCCATGATGCCCAGGCCTACGAAGCCGATATTGAGAGGTTTGAATGTCATAACAGTGGATTTGCAATGCAGGTTTATTGGAGGAAGTGCTTGGCCCAGCCCAGGCCGGCCGCGGTTGTGGTCGCGGGCTTGTATTCGCAACCGATCCAGCCGGTGTAGCCCACGCGGTCCAGATGCTGGAAGAGAAACGGATAGTTGATCTCACCGGTGCCCGGCTCATGCCGGCCCGGGTTGTCGGCCAGTTGGATATGGCCGATGCGCGGCAGGTGCTGGGTGATGGTGGCCGCCAGCTCGCCCTCCATCCGCTGGGCATGGTAGATGTCGTATTGCACGAAGGCGTTGTCCGCACCCACCTCGTCCAGCAGGGACAAGGCCTGCGCTGTGCGGCTCACGTAAAAGCCCGGAATATCAAACGTGTTGATGGGCTCCACCAGCAGCCGCAGGCCCGCCTCCTGGAAGGCCTGCGCGGCGAACTTCAGATTGGCAACCAGCGTTTGGCGCAGCACATCGCCGTACACGCCTGCCGGCGCCTTGCCCGCCAGGCAATTGAGCTGCCCCACCCCCAGCACCTTGGCATAGCGAATGCCGGTGGCAACGCCCGTGCGAAACTCTTCGATGCGGTCAGGGTGGCAGGCAATGCCGCGTTCACCGGCATCCCAATCGCCGGCCGGCAGGTTGTGCAGGACCAAGGTCAGGCCATTGGCGTCCAGCCGCTGGCGAATGTCTTCCGCTGCAAAGGCATACGGGAACATGAACTCCACCGCCTGGAAGCCGGCCCGGGCGGCCAGCTCAAAACGGTCAAGAAAAGGCACCTCGTTGAATAGCATCGAGAGGTTGGCGGCAAAGCGTGGCATAGGTTTCTCCGGTGTCCAGTTATTTGTGCGTGAGGGCTTCAGTCGAACAAGCCGATGGCAGTGGGCGCATCTGCGGCGGTCAAGGCCAGTTCTTCGAATTCATTGATGGCGTCGATTTCAACACCCATTGCGATATTAGTCACCCGCTCCAGCATGACTTCAACCACCACAGGCACCTGGAACTCCGCCATCCAGTTGTTGGCTTGGCGGATTGCGGGGCCTATCTCTTCCTGCCGGTACACCCGCACAAACTTGCAGCCCAGCCCTTCGACCACGGCCTTGTGGTCCACACCATAGCCCTCCATCTGCGGGGCATTGATGTTGTCAAAGCCCAGTTGCACGCAGTAGTCCATGCTGAAGCCGCGCTGCGCCTGGCGGATCAGTCCCAGGTAGCTGTTGTTGACCACCATGTGCACGTAGGGCAGCTTGAATTGGGCGCCCACGGCCAGCTCCTCAATCATGAACTGGAAGTCGTAGTCGCCTGACAAGGCCACAATGGTGCGGCTGGGGTCGGCGGCGCGCACGCCAAGGGCCGCCGGTATGGTCCAGCCCAAGGGGCCGGCCTGGCCACAGTTGATCCACCGACGCGGGCCAAACACATGCAGGAACTGGGCTCCGGCAATTTGCGACAGGCCGATGGTGCTGACATAGGTGGTGTCGCGCGGAAAGTGGTTGTTCATGCACTGGTAGACGCGCTGCGGCTTCATGGGCATGGACTCGTAGTTGGTCTTGCGCAGCATCGTGCGCTTGCGCTCGCGGCACTCTTGCGCCCAGGCGCTGCGATCCCTGAGCTGACCATTGGCCTGCAGCTCTTTCGCAACCGCAATGAATTGCTGCAAGGCCGCCTTGGCATCGCTGACGATACCCAGGTCTGGGTTGAAGACGCGCCCGATCTGTGTGGGTTCGATGTCCACATGCACAAAGCAGCGGCCCTTGCAATACACCTCGGGCGAGCCCGTATGGCGGTTGGCCCAACGGTTGCCTATGCCCAATACGAAGTCACTGGCCAGCATCGTCGCATTGCCGTAGCGGTGGCTGGTTTGCAGGCCGCACATACCGGCCATCAGCGGATGGTCATCGGGGATGCCGCCCCAGCCCATCAGTGTGGGTATCACTGGCACCCCCACCAATTCGGCAAACTCCACCAGCAGATCCGAAGCGTCGGCATTGATGATGCCGCCACCCGCCACGATCAGTGGCCGCTCGGCGGCCTGCAGCATGGTGATTGCTTTGACGGCCTGTTGACGCGTAGCCGCCGGTTTGCTAACTACCATTGGTTCATACGAATCAATGTCAAACTCGATCTCGGCCATTTGCACGTCGAACGGCAAGTCGATCAGCACGGGGCCTGGCCGGCCTGAACGCATCAGGTAGAAAGCCTGCTGAAAGGCCCGCGGCACCTGTCCAGGCTCGCGCACGGTCACACTCCATTTGGTGACCGGCTTGGAGATCGATTCAATATCCACCGCCTGAAAGTCCTCCTTGTACAAGCGGGCGCGCGGCGCCTGGCCGGTTATGCACAGGATGGGAATGCTGTCGGCGATGGCCGAATACAGGCCGGTGATCATGTCCGTGCCAGCCGGGCCACTGGTGCCAATGCAGACTCCGATGTTGCCGGCCTTGGCCCGCGTATAACCCTCAGCCATGTGGGATGCGCCCTCGACGTGGCGCGCCAGGATGTGGGCAATGGACTGGCGCTCGCGCAGCGCCGCGTACAGCGGGTTGATGGCCGCGCCCGGCACACCAAAGGCCTGCGTGACCCCTTCCTTTTCCATGACCAACACCGCGGCCAATGCGGCCTTCATCTTTGCCATTACGTGCTCCTGTATTGCTTGCGACTGACACGCATGTTCGGTGCTGGCGGCTTTTGGCGGAAGCCATTGCCGGCGCATTATGTTTATTCCAAATTGGAATAGCACAGTGGTAAGGCTGTGGTTTACTCACCCATATGGACCGTATTCAAGCTCTGCAACTCTTTGTTCGCGTCGTGGATCTGGGCTCGTTCAGCAAGGCCGCAGCGGATCTGGGTATTGGCCAGCCGTCTGCAACCAAGATGGTGGCCTCGCTGGAAAAGCAGCTGGGTTCGCGCCTGCTGCACCGCACAACCCGTGGCGTGACACCCACGGAGATTGGCGCGCTGTATTACGACAAATGCAAACTGATTGCCCACCATCTGGAGGAAGCCGACTCAGTGGCCACCCTGTTGCAATCGCAGGTGCAGGGCGGCCTGCGCATCAGCACCTCGGTGGCATTTGGTCGGCGCGTGCTGGTGCCCCTGGTGATGCGCTTCATGCAGATGCACCCCAAACTGCAGATCGAGCTCAATTTTGAAGACCGCGTGGTCAACCTGGTCGAGCAGGGAATCGACGTGGCCGTACGCATGGGGCCGCTGGTGGACTCCACGCTGGGCGCGCGCTATCTGGGCGTCAACCCCTGGGTGATAGTCGCATCGCAGGCCTATCTCGACCGACGCGGGGTTCCTGCACAACCCACAGACCTGCTGCAGCACGATGCCCTGGTGTACAGCACGGTCCAGGGCGATGCGCGTTGGCACTTGGCGGGGCAACATGGCAAGCCAGTCACGGTGCCAGTGCATGGTCCGCTGCGCTCCAACAATCTGTCGGCGCTGCTGATGGCTACGCGCAATGGCATGGGCATCGCAGCCCTGCCCCGCTACGTAGCGCAAGAATCGTTGGACAGCGGTGCATTGACCGAAATCCTGGCCGACTGGAATCTGCCCTCGCAAGAGATCCATGCGGTCTATCCCTCACCCCTCTTGGTCCCCGCCAAGGTCAGCGGCTTTGTGGGCTGGTTGCAGAGTCAAATTGGTGACGCCTGGTGGGGATACCGGTGGTAGCATTTCTAGGCCCTACCCCACACACCCTGCCTACACCGTGACCAAGCCCCCATGAAGCGCCGCTACCCGCTTCACATCCACATCTCTACACTGTTCCTGGCCCTGATCGTCTTGGTCGGCGGCCTGATTGGAGGTTTGGGCTACCAACACAGCCGCGAGATATTGGAGACATCGGCCACCGAGCTGACCACCCGCATCAGCCGCGAGACGGCCAACAACCTCAAGGCCCTGCTGGCACCGGCCGAAATGGCCACCAACATGCTGAGCGTGCACCGGCTGACCCTGGCCACCACGCTGGAAGAGCGCATGCAAAGCCTGGGCTTTTTGCGCCAGGCCCACGCCGGGTCCAGTGCGCTGTCCTCGTTGTATGTGGGTTACCCCAATGGCGATTTCTTCTTTCTGCGCAAAATCCGCAGCGCGAGCGAACTCACAAGCTTCAATGCACCGCCCTCCACCCAATTCATTGTGCAAAGCATAGAGCGCGATGCCCAGGGCATGCGCGGAGAGTACCAATACCTGGACGCCGATCTCAAGTTGTTGCGGTTGGACACAAAGCCCGACTACGGCATGGGTTTCGACCCCCGTACACGCGGCTGGTTCAAAGACGCGCTGCAGTCTTCCGCACAGATCAAGACCACGCCCTATCTGTTTTTCTCCAACCAGAAGATTGGAACAACCCTGGCCAAACGCGCGGAACAGGGTGGTGGCGTGGTCGGTGCCGACATCCTGCTGGAGACGCTGAGCGAAACCATGGCACAGCAAAAGATCACGCCCGGCATGCAGGTTGTGCTGGCCGACGCCAAGGGATTTGCGCTGGCCTACGAGGATTTTGGAAAGCTGGTGCATGCAGCCCAGGCCCCCGGTGACAAGCCATCCCTGGTTCGCATGGACGGGCTGGGCGCGCCCGTGCTGGCAGCCCTGTTGCCCAGCGTGTACAACCTGCAGGGCACGCAGCCGCAGCACGCAAGGCTGACCGTTGACGATGCGCAGTGGCGCACATCGGTCACGCCGATTCTGCTGGAAGGTGCGGCACCGCTCTACCTGGTAACGGCCATCCCCGAGCGCGAACTGCTGGCAGTTGCGCTCACGTTGATTCGGCAGTCGATTGTGCTGACCGCGGTCATTATTGTGCTGGCCATTCCCATTACCTGGTACATGGCGCGCGGGATTTCGCATTCGCTGCGCGCCCTGGTGAGCGAGGCGGAGTCCATCCGCCACTTTGAATTCACCAAGCCCGTCACGGTATCCTCGCTGATTGTGGAGGTCGACGATTTGGCGACGACCATGCACAGCATGAAGCGCACCATACGCCGCTTTCTGGACATCAGTCTCGCGGTGGCCCGTGAAGAGAGCTTCGAACACCTGCTGCCGCGCCTGCTCGATGAAATGGTATCGGCGGTAGAGGCCAGCGTCGGCGTGTTGTATCTGTGCGATGCCGGCCAGTTGGCACCGGTCGTAGCCCGCAAGGCCGATGGCACAGATCTGGCTGCCGACTTCGCACGCATTGCAGAGGCTGCTCCGGGCACACTACTGGGCCAGGCCATTGCCGCCGGTCAGGCCCGCGCGGGCAGTTTCTCTGAATCGGAGGTGGCTCTGCTCAAACTGCAGGCCGCGTTGGCAACCCATACAGGGCGCCAAGCCCATGGTATCGCCGTACCCCTGTTGAATCGACAGCACCAATTGGTGGGCGCCATGCTGCTGGTGCGCGATCCCATACAAGATGAAGCCCTGATCAGCTTCGCGCAAGCGCTGTCCGTGCCGGCTGCCATTTCGTTGGAAAACAAGGAGCTGATCCAAGCCCAAAAGGATTTGTTCGAGGCCTTCATCCAACTCATCGCCAGCGCCATTGATGCCAAGAGCCCGTACACGGGCGGCCACTGCGCGCGCGTGCCGGAGTTGACCAAGTTGCTGGCACGGGCCGCCTGCGACAGCACTGAAGGTCCGTACGCGGACTTCTCGCTGAACACCCAGGAGTGGGAAACCGTCCACATTGCCGCATGGCTGCATGACTGCGGCAAGATCACTACGCCCGATTTCGTAGTCGACAAGGCCACCAAGCTAGAGACGTTGTACGACCGCATCCACGAAATCCGCATGCGCTTCGAAGTGCTCAAGCGCGATGCTGAAATCGCCATGTTGAAAGATGTGGCAAGCGGTGCGGATGCCGCCACCGCACACCAAGTGCTGCAAGATAAGCTGCAAGCATTGGACGACGACTTCGCACTGGTGGCCGCCAGCAATGTGGGCGGTGAATTCATGGATGCGCAAAAAATTGAGCGCTTGCGACACATAGGCCAACAAACCTGGCTGCGCACGCTGGATGATCGCCTGGGCGTCTCCCACGAAGAAGCGCAGCGCAAGGCGCAGACACCGGCGCAAACCCTTCCGGTACGCGAGTTGTTGCTGGCCGACAAGCCCGAGCATCTCTTTCCGCGGCGGGCCCAAGACATGATTCCGGAGGACAACCGCTGGGGCTTTCGTATGGCTGTGCCCGAGCTGCTGTACAACCGCGGCGAACTGCACAACCTGTGCGTGGCGCGTGGAACCTTGAGTACCGAGGAGCGCTACAAAATCAACGAACACATTGTGCAGACGCTGATCATGCTGTCGCAACTGCCTTTCCCCAAGCACTTGCGCCAGGTGCCGGAAATCGCCGGAGGCCACCACGAGAAAATGGATGGCAGCGGCTACCCCAAGCGACTCAAGCGCGAAGACATGAGCCCCGTGGCCCGCATGATGGCAATCGCGGACATCTTTGAGGCCCTGACCGCCGTGGACCGCCCCTACAAAAAAGGCAAGACGCTGTCGGAGGCTATTGCCATCATGGCGAAAATGCGGCGTGAAGCCCACATAGACCCCGACTTGTTCGCGCTGTTTTTGCGGTCCGGTATCTACCTGGAGTACGCGCACAAATACATGCGGTCCGAACAAATAGATGCCGTAGACATAGAGGCCGCGCTGCAAACCTGATATCCGCCCCCCATAGACGCCGAAAGATCCACTTCATGAACCAGGCATTTATCTGCGACGCCGTGCGCACCCCCTTTGGCCGCTACGGCGGCGCCCTGAGCGGTGTACGCACCGACGATCTGGCGGCCGTGCCGCTTACCGCCTTGATGGCACGCAACCCCGGTGTGGACTGGCAATCTGTAACCGATGTCATCTATGGCTGCGTCAACCAGGCCGGTGAAGACAACCGCAATGTGGCCCACATGGCCAGCTTGCTGGCAGGGCTGCCGCTGGAGCTGCCTGGCACCACCATCAACCGCCTCTGTGGCTCGGGCATGGATGCTGTTGGCACGGCAGCCCGCGCCATCAAATCGGGAGAAGCTACATTTATGATAGCAGGCGGAGTGGAGAGCATGAGCCGCTCGCCGTTCGTCATGGGCAAGGCCGAGACTGCGTTCAGCCGTTCCGCCCAGATGTACGACACCACGATAGGCTGGCGCTTTGTCAACCCCGTGATGAAGGACCGCTACGGCATAGACGCCATGCCCGAAACCGCCGAGAACGTGGCAACCGAATTCAAGATCAGCCGTGAAGACCAGGACAAGATGGCGCTGGCCAGCCAGCTCAAGGCCGTGGCGGCGCAGAAATCCGGCTTCTTTGATGCGGAGCTTACGCCAGTGCGCATCGCGCAGAAGAAGGATGACGCCGTGGTGGTGAGCAAGGACGAGCACCCCCGCGAAACCTCGTTGGAAGCACTGGCCAAACTCAAGGGCGCCGTTCGGCCAGATGGCAGTGTTACGGCGGGCAATGCCAGCGGCATCAACGATGGCGCCTGCGCGTTGCTATTGGCCAACGAAGTCGCCGCCCGGCAGAACGGTCTGACGCCACGCGCACGCATTGTGGGCATGGCCACCGCAGGCGTGCCGCCGCGCATCATGGGCATAGGCCCGGCCCCCGCCACGCAAAAGGTACTGGCGCTCACCGGCCTGAGCTTGGCGCAAATGGACGTCATCGAACTCAACGAGGCGTTTGCCGCCCAGGGGCTGGCCGTGCTGCGCCTGCTCGGTCTCCAGGACGACGACCCGCGCGTCAACCCCAACGGTGGCGCCATTGCGCTAGGCCATCCGCTGGGTGCGTCTGGCGCGCGCCTGGTCACAACAGCTGTCAACCAGTTGCATAGGACCGGGGGGCGCTACGCGCTGTGCACCATGTGCATTGGCGTGGGCCAGGGGATTGCAGTGGTGATTGAGCGGGTCTGATGCAGGTCATGCCACCCAAAATGCAGTCCGTCACGTGCGGGCTGCTTCCGGACCTAAGGTTCTCTACAGTGCGCAGCTTGCTTCTTTTGCGCAAACTGCATCACCCTACCCGGAGCTCCCCACCATGCATTTCACCATCCGCCCGAGCCAATGGCTGGTCCGCGCGAGCTGTTGGCTCGGCGCCTTGGCCGTGGCCACGACTGCTTACGCACAAACACCTGCTGCCAAACTCAATAACACCCCATCGCGCCAACTGCGCATACTGCTGGCGCAATACCAAGCCATCGGGCAACTGAACGGCGTGGTGCTGGTCGCCGACCATGGCAAGGTCGTCTACCAGGGTGCGTTCGGATTGGCCAACCGCGAATGGAAGGTTCCGAACAGTACAGACACGGCTTTCCGCATCGCGTCACTGACCAAGCAATTCACCGCCACACTGGTGATGCAACTGGTGGAACAAGGCAAACTCAAGCTGGAGGACACCATTGGCATGTATGTGCCGGACCTGCGGCCAGAAATTGGCAACACGGTGACCATCCACCAACTGCTGAACCACACATCAGGCATCGTCGACTATGCCAATTTCCCTGGCTTTTGGGAGAACCGCCTGGGTGCCAAAGTGTCCCGTGCGGAATACATGGAGATCATGAACCGTGATCTGGAGTTCGTGCCCGGCTCCACGGGCAAGTACAACAGTTCGGGTTATTACCTGCTGGGCTATGTGATTGAAAAGGTCACGGGCAAGTCCTATCAGCAAGCACTGGACGACATGATCCTGCAGCCGCTTCACATGGCGCGCTCTGGCTACGAATCTCCTGATCGCGTGGTGGACCGCAAGGCCACGGGCTACGTCAAAACGCCCGACGGCGGATACGAAAGCGCCGCACCGGTGCACACGGCCAATGGCTACTCGGCCGGAGGCATGTACAGCACCGCAGGGGACCTGCTGCTGTGGGACCGGGCACTGTACGGCACCACGTTGTTGTCCGCATCGGCCAAGCAGCGCATGTTTACCCCTTACGCCAAGGACGACGTGCGCCGCGACCTGGGCTTTGGCTACGGTTGGCTGGTAGGCACCCGCAAGATTGGTGGGCGTGACATCACGGTGCACGAGCACGGCGGCAACACGAATGGCTTTCGCAGCCTGATCACGCGGTTTGTCGATGACCAGCGGCTCATTGTCATCCTGCTCAACGACGGTGGCGGCACGATCACCCCTGCCATCTACAACATGTCCACAGCCATTACGAATGCCTTGTATGGCTTGCCAGTGACTGCACCCCAGCGCAGCCTGGCGGACTCACTCGCGCAGGCGATTGCTGCACAGGGCGTTGGCACTGCGCTGAAGCACTACCAGCAGCAACCCAAGGCCTTTCCGGCGGTCGAAGGTCCCAACGAACTAAACCTCCTGGGCTACCACTATCTGCTGAAAGGCCGCTTGCCAGAGGCGGTGGAAGTGTTCAAGCTCAATGTGGCCCTCTTCCCCGCCGACGGCAACGGCTACGACAGCTTGGGCGAAGCCTACGTAGCGCAAGGTGACACGGCACGCGCCACACTCAACTACCGCCGTGCGGTGGAACTGGACAGCTCCAACACCAATGCCGTGGATATGCTGCGCAAGCTGGAGCAAAAGAAGTAGAAAGAAACCGGACGCGGTCGGCAAGGAGCTATTGCTGCCGCACAGCAAACCCCTGCGCCAATGTCAACAAACTACTGCGAACCAAGTACCGGTTGACCACATCCTGCCAAGTGAGCTTGCTAACATTTTCCCCAGTCGCAGCGGTCAAAGTCAGGTCCGGCGTGAGCACATAACTCTGCACACCGCCAATGGGCGTAAACAGCGCCGTTCCATCCGTTTGTATGCTTATGGGCCCCTTTTGCGACAGGGCCAGTGGCACCAATGTGCCAAGGTCTTCCGTGTCCACAAAGGCTGGGCGCAGGATTTGTATATTGCCAGAGCTATCAGTAAAGCGGTACAGGCCATCGGAGCCCTGCGTCAGGCTGGCTTTGCCGGACATGCCACTGGTCGCCAGATAGTCGGGGCGAAATACAAATACGGTGCTGCCAGCCGTCACCGTGATGACGCCCTGGGCACTGATGTTGGCTTGCAGGCCCATGCTGCTCAAGAGAGAACCAAACTCCGCGAGATTTGACAAGGCCGGCGCGATGGAAAAGGTGCCGCAGCTGGTGCCTACGGTCAGCACATTGGAAGTTGTCAACACGATGCCAGTGCCAAGCGCGGTCGAGGTGCTGGCTTGCAGTGGGTAGAAAGCAATCGTGCGCCCGCCCTGAGAGAATTTGGCTACGCCGTTCGCGTTTTGTCCCGCATACTGCACGTCGCCGCCAAACTGGCTCTGCACCGCAGCCAACAAGCAACTGGTCATGCTCGGGCCTTGGCTCGCACTGAGATCCAGCACCGCGGGTTGGGTGCCGAAGCCAGCCGCAGAGGGCATGCTGACCAGTGTGGGGATTGGCGCTACAACCGGATCGGACCAGGTGACGACGATGGAGCCGTTACCACCGGTGCCTCGTCCAGCAGCACCGCCATTCGTTGACACCGTGATCGTTCCGCCGGTGCTGCCCCCACCGCCACCACCGGCACCGCCATTGCCCCCACCGCCGCCGCCGTAGCCACCGCCCCCACCACCACCGCTGACGCTACTACCGCCGCCGCCGCTACCTGATCCGACGCCGCCGACACTGCCACCGCTCCCGTTGCCACCACTCCCGCCGTTGCCACTACCGCCTGCTACGCCTGCACCACCGCCGCCGGCTCCGCCGACGCCGCCGGCTCCGCCCGAGCCTGGCAAACCAAGGCCGCCGTATCCGCCCGGACTGCCGTTGCCGTCGCCACCAAAGGTACCCGCTACGATCGACGAGCCACCGCCACCGCCCGCAATGATCTGCGAGGCAGTTCCAGCGTTGACCGTGCTAGCCCCGCCTCCCGCGCCGCTGGTACTGCCAGTGCCACCGCCACCAACATACAAGCTTAGCGTCGTGCCACCTACTCCGGTTAGGGTTTGCGTAACGACCCCGCCATTGCCACCGGCTGCCACTGAACTACCGCCACCGCCGCCGCCGCCCGTGGCCACAACGGTGACCGACGTCACGCCCGCGGGAATCGCGCAGGTCGCAGCACCCGGGGTGGTAACACTGCAGGAGCCAGCATGGACCGCTACGCCAGAGAATGCAACGACTGCAGCAAGCCCCCAGGATTTGAGTGCGCGCCATCCGGCGCCATAGCCATCGTCCAATGGCGGCATGCATTCACGCTTGGCAAACCAGGCGACAGAGATATTGGTGTTTCTCAAGACTGGGACTTCTGAACAAAGTGGTCTCATTGCTAAGTTTTTTAAGTGTTGCGACTAATGGATTGGTACAGGCGGCGTACCGTCTGAATGCGCTCTTGGCTTTTTGCCAATCCGCGTCATTTTGGTTAGCAAATGTGGAGGAAATGTGGAGACGGCATGCGAAGGCCCGCTGACCGCTAGCGTGGATGGGGCCGAGCCAGCATGGCTCCGTGTGCGAGGCAGCGCCGAAATGGAGCGCGCTAACTTTCGCGACCCGCGCCAGTCCTGCGTGATTACGCAGAAAAAATACATAGCGCTGCAGCACAAAATAAAAAAGGACTTGCAATTTCTCGCAAGTCCTTTCTCTCAACACCGGAATTTGGTGGGCAGTACAAGTTTCGAACTTGTGACCCCTGCAGTGTGAATGCTGGTGAACGCCAAGTGCTGGCTGAGCTTCAGAGGGGAAAAGCGATCAGGGCCGCCACGAAACGCCCCTGAATTGCACCAAATTACACCAAAAATTACACAGGCCCAGCGCTAACCCGGCTTCAACTTCTTCTTGGCCCTGTAACCAGCGTCAATCTCAGAACGCAGCCTGCTCGCATTGGCCTGCCAAGGGTTGTCATCCCACGAGTAGGCAAGAACATACGACTTGGGACCGTAGGGCATATTGGCGCATGCAGCGTCCAACGCAACTTTGCCGGCGATGGCCCAGAAGTCAGCCAAAAAATGGGCTTCTGAGCTCAGCTCGTCATCGTCTTCGGAATGATCTCGTGCATCACAGGCGGTGTAGGCAGCAAAGGGGTTTGTACCTGTTTGGCCCAGGTACGCCTTTGCAGCGTCAAGGCCGCGTTTGATGTCATCGGGGGTCGCGCCGTCCACCTCCAGGTGCAGCTGCAGGCCCTTGGGCTCGTAGTTTGGGTCGATATACATTTGGTAGTTTGAAAGTGCTAGATGGCTAAGCGGTGCTTGTAGTACGGACGCACCCGGTCGTTCAGGATGTCCCATTGCGAGTCGAGGTCGTTTGGGTCAGGGTCAAGCCAAAATTCTAGGTTCCCCCGCTTGATTGGAACGATGCAGCGGTCGTGACCGGCCGCCAATACCTCCGCAGGGGGATCATCGGTGATGAAGGCGAAGGAATAGAGGTCTTGCTTCCCCGGTGATGTCCAGTGTGACCATAAGCAGGCCACATACAGGCTCTCACCAGTGCTGGGGGTGAACTCCAAAACTACCCGTTTCCCGCTGGGGGTCACCACGTGCTCAAAGAAGGCCGTAACGATGGCGACGCCGTGGGTGTAGCCGAACTGCTTTCGCCAGAAGCCGTCCAAATTGTCCATCCGTGCGTTGTAAGTCCCCGGAAACTTGGTGTCGATGTCCTCCGGGGCACCAGCGATCCGGCACTGGTAACGCATGGGCCTCACGATCTTGCGGCCGTTCTCCACGATCAGGATCGGGACGAAGTACCCAGGGTACATCCGCGAGTCGCCCGCCCAAATGTCGGTCCTCTGAAGTTCGGCCAGCTTCTCTTGCGCTCGGGCAATCTTGCTGGTGGCGATTCGCTGATCTTCGGTCGCCTTTTTGGTGATCCGCTTCTGCAGGGCCAGCTCCGCCGTGGCCAGGCGGTCGCGCTGCTCAACGATTTCCTGCCCCAGCTTGGCCACCAGCTGGGCCTTGTGCTGCAAGACAACCTCGCGAATCCCCTTCATTTCAGCGCGCGTGTCTCGCTCAATAGCTATATCCAATGCCGAAGGGGTCTTGATCCGGTTGTCGTAGAGCTTCATGCCATACAGGTCGGCGAAGGTCTCTATGTCGATGTCCGCGCCAAACATGTCGCAGTACTCGTCGTAGGCATTCAGGACTTGGGCGGAATAGCACATCCGTCCATATTATCGCCACAACTACTGTATGCTTAAACAGTATTTTTAAGTGACGCCTTATGTTGATCCGCCGTTTAGACCAGCCATGCTGCACGTGCAGGTTCTATGGCGGCCTTCTGACGAAGACTTACACTCATGGGCCAGGCACCTACAAGCTAAGTCTCTGCAACCACTTTGGGAGCCCCCCTACCAACGCGCAGCCTCAATTCGGGTGCTGCCATTGGATGGACGTTACCAAGCCATGGATCAGGGAACGCACGCCGGTGAGGTGCGAGACCTGCGCTAACTGCGTCGGCTGGGATGGAAACGACATGATTGTTTGCCGCACATGGCGCGATCCCAATATCAATCCAAACCCGGAGCATGGCTGCGTATCATGGGTCGAGGCGCCAGAGATTGCTCTGGGCCTTTGGGACTGATCAATTGGAAATGGGCCCTTGAAAATGCTCGAGATGCCTCAAAGTAAGGCTTCTATGGGTCTTTAGCTCAACGGGAGAGCGGCGGTCTCCAAAACCGACGGTTACGGGTTCGACTCCCGTAAGATATTCAGAAGCCCTGTCCTCTCGACAGGGCTTCGCCATTTCTGGGGGTGTGATGGCCACTTCCTCAATTTGAGGCAGTTGACCGTATGAGATCGCACCAATACTCCCCAATTTATGGGATAGACACGCTGCCGTACCGCGATGAGAATTTCAAGTGCATGCGCAACCCACTATTGTCAGGAGACAGCCATGATTCGACCGATCCTCGGCCTAGCTGCAGCCCTCGCACTGGGATATTCCTCAATGCTTGCCGCAGCGACTATGGAGAAGCCTCGAGATCCCAAATGCTTGGCAGAGGCCGACAAGGAATACCACGCATGCATATCGCGCGCAGGTCAGTCCTATTCGGCGTCCGAAGCCTGCGACAAGGCATGGAGTGCTGCGAGGGCACGCTGCCCGCGTAAATAGCTGGTTCAAACGATGCCGTGTGGGGCGTGCATGAACTTCTGGGTGACCGGTCACCAGAGTAGTTAGATACATACTCTTCGGCACATCCCGACAAGGCCGCCTGAGTTTTCAGGGCATGCCTTGTCAGCGAGCTTCGGATACCTAGTAGCGGCAAAGCTGCTGACGTATCTTGTTGCTGCCTCGTTCCGCGGGCGCAACCCATCGTCGCAGACTTAGGTCTCATTGTTTCGTCCGTCGCTTTTGACCACAGCGGGGGCATGCCGCAATTCCGGCACCAAAAAAAACTTCAGTTTCAGCTACGTTTTGGGGGGGTTTTACGTTCAGAAAGCGCCCTAGTGCCAGCTATTCTCAAGCTCTCAACAACTCACTGGAGCTTCTTATGAGCAAAAAAATTTTCATTGTGGTTGGCGTGCTGCTACTGCTGGCCATTGGCTATCAAGTGGCGACCCATGGGGCCGCCGGAGTGCTGGTACCAGACTTCTCAAAGTTGAAGTAGATTCTTGGATTACTTTGCCCGCCGGCCAATGCTCGTAACCGGGCATTCGGCCGGCCATCCAAGGAGTTGCTAACCATGAAATTCACTGAAAGCCTTGATGCCTTCAATCAGCGAATGGCTGATGCTCTTAGCGGGTGCTTTGCTGCAGACGTGAAGCCATTTGAATCACTCGCTGGGATGCTGTGCTTTCGAGGTCCCATTGAAGGGCATCCAGATCCCTGTCACATAGGCACCCACGTCGCGATCACTTTGGAGAAGGATGTTCAGGCCGCGCTCAAGGATGCCTCGCCTGAGCAACGCGAGGAATACATTGAAGTACTCCTCTGCAGTCTTGACTCATCAGTTAGAGCGCAATACGACCCCAGAAACATTGGTCCATTTGCTCTCGAAGCGGTAGGAACCATGCATATTTTGCGCGGGCACAAATAACGCACTCTTTTGCTGCAAAAGTGACCCCGGCTCAATTTTCAATGGGGTAGTTTTCGTTGGTCCAGGCTATGCCCAAATGCATGCCCGCGGTTACTGCTTCACCTCGGGTCTCAAAGTACAAGCCACCGCCGTCAAGGAGGTGCTCCAAGGTGCGGCCGTCTAAATGCTCGGTGACACAGCACTTGGCGGCCCACCGTCCGTCCTGCATTGCCTGCGCGTTTCCTGATACAACAATTTGTCCGAGTTGGAGTAGCTTCTTTCCGCCTGACATTTCAACCTCTCCGTCAATCGTTCAATCCGATGTTAAGGGCGCCAATGCATGCTGCATTAAATAATGTAAGGAGCCCTATTTTTTTTGGGGGCCAAGGGTCTTGGGTGGCTTCGGGGTCTTTGGCTGCCGCGATGGCTTCGCTGAGATGCGTGGTTGCGGCAGGGTCGGCGCCGGCGGCAAGTAGCTGATGTCTGGGTCGCGGCCGAGGTTTCCCACCAGGATCAACTTGTTTGGCTTCTTAACCTCCACCGCACTGACGATCTTCCCTTTTTCATCGTGCATTACCAAGTCGGCATGAGGAACCACGATCTCAGTCTGTTTGCCGCGAACGGTGGCTGGCACTCTAGTGGCGGTGATCTCTGCGTCTTCAATGCCGTGACTCTGATCATTCAAGATCTGCTTCCTGGTGGCTCGGCTGATCGCTTGGGAAATTCCAGTGCCCCTTAAGCTCTTCGCGAGAACCATCACCTGCTTGGTGCGGTTGGAATTGGCCTCCATATCTGGTGTGATGATGCTGATTTCCAGGTTTTCGGGCTGTAGGCCAGATTCATCTTTAAGGGCTGCCAGATACACCTGAATTTCACTCCAGGAAATTGGGTAACCATGCGAGTCGAGCAGAATGTACAGCACATCGCCTGCACTTTTTGCCTGCACGTCTCGGTCTCCCGGCGTCACCTCGGTCATGTCCACGGAGTCAAGGAAAAGCCGCTGCTTCAATATTCGAATCTCAGCATCCTTTGCGGCCAACTGCCCCTGCAACTCGCCCTTTTCGCGCATCAGGGATGTATTCACGGATTGGTCGTAGGCGTGGGCGGCTGACAGCATCGCGAGTTCGTCGGCTGTCTCAAAGCTGCCTTGCAGGCGGGCCACGATCTCGGAGTTCATGGTCCTAGCATTGCGTTTTGCAGACTGCTCTATCCGGTCTTTCAAATCAACCGGGAATCGGATCTTCATCTGTGGGTCTTCGCGTGCCATCCCGACATGATAGATCACTGTGATCTAAAAAATTTCATGAAATCTCTTGCAATGTGGATCACGGTGGTTTACATTTAAATTGATGGATCACGGTGATCCAGAAAACAGGAGTGCAAATTGAAAGATGCAAGAACAACAGCGGGGTTTATGCTGCGGCTCCCAGATGACCTGAAGAAGTGGCTACAGCACCAAGCGGTTGACAACCGTCGTAGCCTCAACGGCGAAGTCCTGGTGCGGCTGGAGCAAAGCCAAGCGCAACAACTCAGCAAGCCTCAAGGAGCCGCCCAGTGAGCGCCCTCGTCACGTTGGCGGGCGACCAGGCCATCACGACGACCATGGCAATTGCCTCTGGTACCGACACCCAGCACAAGAATGTCCTCGAGCTGGTGCGCACCTACCGGGCCGATCTGGAGGAATTCGGAGGGGTCGCGTTTGAAACGCTACCCTTTGAAACCGCTGGCGGCACCCAGAAACGCGAGGTCGCTCTGCTCAATGAGCAGCAGTCCACGCTGATCCTGACCTACATGCGCAACAGCGACATCGTGCGTGCGTTCAAGAAACGCCTGGTCAAGGAATTCTGGGAAATGCGCCAGAAGGGCAACAACTTGCCAGTGCCACAGACCTTCCCAGAAGCTTTGCGCTTGGCGGCCGACCTGGCTGAACAGAAGGCCGAGACTGAACGTCAGTTGGCCCTGGCCGCTCCCAAGGTGGAATTCGCCAACACGATGCTGAACGCGGACGGCACCACCCTGGTACGCGATGTCGCCAAAACGATTGGTGTCGGCGTGCGCAAGCTGGAAAAGGCCTTGCGAGTCAAAGGCGTCATCTTGCCAAACAACGCTCCGGCCGCTGTGTATGTCGCGAAGGGCTACTTCAAGGAAGCCACTCACACTTTCGAGACGAACACAAAAGGCACCCAACTTTCGCATACAGCTCGGGTGACAGGCCTGGGCATTGAGTTCCTGCGTCGCTTTGCAGCCAGGCACTCCGACCTCCTCGGGGGTGCGAGTTGAACCCCACAAAAGGCGATGCCCCAGTGATTGGACCCACTGGGGCATCTGTATCGAAACCCACCACGCAAATGATCGGAGTCAACATGCTGAATTCTATGGCACATGAAACTGCCACACAAGAGACCGGGGTACGTGCCAACTCCACCCCTTCGGAGCACCCGCTCAAACTCAATTGGGAAATTGAAGCACTGTGTACTGCCGGTATCAAGGCAGCTGTCGAACTCGAAGGTTGGGACTGCAACGGCTTGGAGTTTGTTGTGAAGGCGTTGCTGTTGCGCATAGCCGAGCTGAACGGGGAATTGATGACCCGCGGGGAAAAGAAGCCGCAAAGCACATCCGCCGTAACCACGGTGATTCACCAATCGCAGTCTACAGAGGTGCTGCAATGACGACCGCTACAGCTACAAAGCCCGAAGTCAAAGCCACTTCTCTCTCCGCGCTCCCCTTCGTTTACCGCCCCAAGCGCGGCTTCAAGAACGCCAGCAACTGGCGCGTTCCGCCGACTGATGACTATGGTCGGGCGTGCGAGATTGGCCGGGAATACGCCGCACACTTCGTCCAGTTCCTGAAAGACAACCAGTTCTGGGTTGACTCGAACATGCTGGGCGTCATCGTGGCGGACATCGACTTCAAGGACGAGTCCGGCGCAAAGGGTTACTGGGTTGGCTTCTTCTCGCACCTGGAACGCCTGATCTACGCCACCGCGCAGAGTATCGACGTGTTCGCCGACGTGGACAAGATCAATGCCTACTACGCCGAGATCGCGGCCAAGAGAGCCCTCGAAGCCGAAACCGAGGAGTAGTGAGCCATGAACGAACTCATCCAAGTGGCAGAGCGCCAGATCGGTGACGGCAGGAAACAGACCGTCAACGCCCGCGACCTGCACGCCTTCCTTGAGGTGTTGCCATGACGACCGCTGAAGCTCCACTGCCTGATGCCGCCGTAATCGCCGCTCGACAATCCCCAGAAGCCGCGAGGACATCCTTTCTTCAGATTGAATGCGATCTGGTCCACGCACGCGCATACGTAGAGCTGGCCTACGACTTGTTGGACGGAATTGATTCGCACGACAAGGATAGCGTGATCGAGAAGACCGGCAAGGTATACAGCCTGCTGCACGCAATTGACACCCAGCTAGACAGAAGCGAAAAGATCATCGCCGCGCAGTGCTGGGAGTAGTCCAATGCCGCTAACATTGCCCCACTAGTGGATGGCCACTGTAGAAAGCAATGTTTGATGAACGTGAAGGTGGCTGGCAAGGCAAACCAAGTATTGAAGCCAGCGGTGATGGATCTACCAACACTGCGCGCGTACACAACGTTGAGCGAGTCGACTATTCAAAAGTTGGTTCGCGAAACTGAGTTCCCACCACCGCGCCAGCTGTCGGATCGACGAGTCGGCTGGCTAACCAGGGAAGTAGACGAATGGCTCGATAGCCGACCGATTGCAGATCTGTTGCCGCCCGTCAATTGCGGGTTTGGCCAGAATGGCCGAGGTGCAGATTGAATCTTCTGACGATTGACGACATCTGCGAGATGATCAAGATGAGTCGGACGTACACGCTCAATGTGATCGTAAAACGGCCAGACTTCCCGACGCCGGCAATTGGCAAGAGGAAGCCGCGGTGGGATCAGGAAGCGGTGGAGCGTTACTTTCAATCGCGACACCAGGTCGAAACGAAAGCTCAGGGCTAGGGCCTCAAGATTCGACACCTCTAGGCGTGCCGGTTCGATTCCGGCCCCGGGAATCTGCCCATTGAGAGTTCTCAGGCCTCCCTACGCAAACGAAGTCAAAAGTTATTTGCAAGCCTTCACACCCCAAAGTAAAATAGGCTATGCGCTCGTGGTGAAATTGGTAGACACGCACGCCTCGGCAAGCACCTTCGTTCGAACATGAGGATGCTTGCCAAGCGTGTGACTTGTTCATGGGGGTTCGATTCCCCCCGAGCGCACCAAACGATTTTTCCTGGCCCGCCTTCGCGGCTGAGGCCCAGGTAGCTAGTTTCTGTGCCGTGTCGAAGCCGGCACTAGGGGGAAACAGCAGTCAGACGCCGCCTCGCGATCGGCTTACAGCAGGTCCAGCACCACTTTGTTTTGCATCATTGACAGTTCTAGGTAGTCGGGGCCAACAAACAGTGCAGGACGTTTCCTATTCGCTTGCTTCACTTACTTTGATGGCGTAGGCTCGGCAGGATTGGTAGGCGTTGTTGACCTCGTCGGCTTCGCGGGTGAGCCTTGTGAATAGTTCAGTAGCTGGCTCTGAAAATAGCCCACCGGCTTCGGTTCGGTCGTCTGCACCAGCACTGGGGGCGGCGGAACTTTGGGCCGCGGCGCCACCACTACTGCCCCCACATCCTGGAGTTGCGTTTGGGTCGCGCAGCCGGTTTGTAGGGCCAGCAGCACGGCGAAGCTGGCCAGCCAGATCAGAAACAGTTTTTTGGTGGTCGGCATCTTTTAGCTCCTGGTTGCGGGTGAATTCGTTCAGCTTCTGCTCGGCGGCATTGGCGCGCGCTGTTTCCTTGGCCAGGACTGCGGCGGCATCGATCTTTTGCTGGGCAATCGTGGCGTTTGCCTTTGTCATGGCTGCGTCCCAGCCTTTGGTGTACTGGCGGTCCAACAAACCCAGCACTGCGGCTGCAATGGCGAGGCACGTCAGCAGGCCGCCCAGCAGCTTGTAGGGCAGCGGGATCATTCGTCCACCTGGTTGAATAGCGCCTGCTCGGCTTTGCGGCGCCGGGTTAGGCCGGCCACGACCTGGCCGTTGTCCTTGTTCCAGCGCGCAAGTTCGGCACACGCGCCGGCATAGTCTCCAGTGTTCAACTTCTTCAGCAACGTGCTGGTGCGAAAGGCGCTCGGGCCGCAGTTGAATGTGAAATCCACCAAAGCATCGAACTGGTTCTGCGTCAGCGGCACCGTCACATGGTCGTTCACCGTGTCCACGGCGTCGGCCACGTTCATGACTAGATCCTTGTCGGCCTTGTCCTGGGTGATCAGCACGCCAGGCACCACGCGGTGGGTATTGCCCCAGCCATCGGTCCAGACGCCGCCGCCGTCCTTGTAGGGCATCAGGCGGCATTGTTCAAAGGACTTGGTCAGGGCTAGGCCATTGGGTCCATAGGTCATGTTCATGGTTTTGGCCTCGAATCAAAATAGAACTTGATTGCTGCGGCTTGCAGCGCCATGTAGGGGCCAGTCACTGCGGCGATGATGGCGGCCACCTCGACGCCAGAACGCGCAGCGTTTGTCACGGCATAGACCATGGCCCAATCGGTCAGAACCTTGGTGCCCCACAGGATGTAGATCGTGACGACATGCTTGTCGATGTCGCGGCTGTCGATCCAGTCCCACCAACGGGCCAGCCATTTCATTTGCGCCGCCCTTTGATCTTCTTGTAGATCCACTCGCCAATCAGGATCAGTGTGTAGAGAGCGGCGAACGCAGAGGCCACATCGCCCCAGGACTTGACGCCGAGCGCAATCGCCCAGGTCGAAATGATCTTGAGGACTGGCGCAGCTATGGTGTTGTCGTCTGGAATGTTGTTCATTTGCTCTCCGGGTTTCTGACAAAAGTTAAATCGCTGCCCAGCTCCAGCGCGCACGGACGTGCGAGATTCCGGACATGCATTGCCCTCACTGGTGTTTTGCTGGAACTGTTTTTAGAATCGGGGGATGACCGAAGACCAAGTGCTCCGCGGCGCCATTACTGGCATGGCCATCCCTGTATGGGCTTGGCTAATCCAAAAGACCAAGGCCCACTTGAGCGCCCGCCGGGATCAGGAAGGGCGAGGTCTTGCGGAGCGCGTCGGCCGCCGACTGGGCCGCCTGTGGGCGCGCGCTTACAAGGCCACGAAGCAAAGACTGAACTGACGGCGAATAGAGTGCAGCCCCGCCGATCAATCCGGCCGGAATAGCCGGGTTCAACATGCCGCTGGCCAACGCCCCACCGCCCAGCCATAGCCGCCCAGCAGTTCCGCTATCGGGCACTTTGTTGGACAACATAGATTTGCCAGCCCCGCTCAGGTCTTGCATGAATGCGTTGCCTTCGGCAAACCGGGCCTTGTCCTTCGAAAAGTCTGCAGCCTTTACCGCGCTTTGAAGTTGCGCTGGTGTGAATACACCTTCGTCTGCGCCCAGATACCCAGCGGCCTTTTGCACGCGTTTGAAGTTTGCGTACCCGGTATTGATCGCCTTCAGTTCTTCGGCGTATTTTGGATTTGCACGTGTCACCAGCGCATTCAATTGGCTCCCGACTTCTTTCAACGCGTCACCCAGCAATCGAGCGTCTGGATCCTGAGACTGACCAAACCGTTTGATTTCCTTGCCCAGGTGTTCTTGGGTTGCCTTCAAGGTTTCGCCCGTCATGGACGATTGGCCTTGAAACTTGTTCAGAACACGGTCGCCCAAAATTTGCTCAAACTTGGCTGCGTATTTAGGGTCTAACGCACTCTCGGCCACCATGGCCTTAAGGCTGTTGACACCATTTACAAAGGTCTCATCCGCCTGGGTCGTCAGTTTTGGCAGAAGGTTGTCGTATGCCTTGCCAAGCGTATTTCTTGTGTACTCAACCGCATCGCCGCCAAGCTTGACGGTCATGGGCAGCTTTTCGCCAACAGGTTCAAGTGCACGGTTGAAAGCTGCTCGGTTCAAGTCTTCACCAGCTCGGTTGCGAGCTGCGGCAATTGCATCGCCAAGAATCGGCACGCTCTGGGCTTTCTCTTCCATCTTATTGGCCCAACCGCCCAAAGTCTGGCCGATGGTAGGCTTAACACCCTCCGAGGCCAACAACTCGACATTCGCGTTCTTGGAAGCATTGGGGCTGATGACGCGCGCCATGCCGCCGGTTATGGCTGGCACCGCGCCGCCGAACGCTGCGCCCAGCGCAACCTGCTTGGCTTTTTCTGTGGCGTAGTCGTCGCCCTGGGTAACGGGGTTCAGCAGACCACTCAGACCGCCGCCGGCCACACCAACCCCAACCCGTCCGGCCAGGGTGGCAGCCGCTGGCAGTTTCGAGGCCACTGCGAGATTCATTGGACTCGCGATATTGCCGATCGTGCGATAGCCGTCAAAGCCAGATTCCCCAGATGCAGCACGCCGAGCCTGATACTCGTCTTCCTGCTGCTTGAGCAGACCGTCAAGGCCGGTCTTTTGACCCAACACCAGATTTGTCAAGTTGCGCTCGGGGACCTTGGCAAAAACGCTGGGCAGTCGTTCGGCAAGCCAGTTGTTCACCGCGTGATTGGCGTCGTTGAAACCCTGTGGCATGGCGTGCTCAAAGAGCTGCGCTGCGCCGTCCAGCGGGTCCCTCATGCCGCGCAGAACCTTTTCCGTGCGTGAGATTGGCGCTGCCGCTGGTTGTCGAGCAAGGTCTGCGAACATACCGGAACCAGCGCTGTTTGGGTTCGGTGGGTTGTTCAGATCGTCGAATGCACCCATTACCAGCTCCCAGTTGCACCTGGGCCACCCGGAAGGCTGAGGCCCATTGCTTTCAAGCGGCGCTCTACCTCAGGCTTGGCAGCAGGATTGCGAAAAATGGTGTTTTGCGCATCTTTGATCACCTCGGAGGCGTTGTTGTAGCCGTAGTCCTTGATGGTCTTTTGCGACTGCGCGGGCGATGCGCCGCCAGTATTGCCGGGATCAACAGGCGTACCAGCACGGTCAGCGGATGCACGCATGCGCGACAGACCGCTTTGCACCACGTCACGGAAGTCGTGCAAAGCCTGCTGAAATTCTTTCGTGCTTTGAGCTGTATCCAACCGGGCGATGGCGTCGGTTGCCTTCTTTCCCTCCACCTCCGTGATTTGGCCGCCGCCCTTGAGCCCCTCGAAGGCCTGCATGAATGCATCGCCCTTGATTTGGTCCATTAGGACTGAGAAATTCTTGGAGTCCGTTCCAGGAACAAATTTCACTGGGTTCCATGCGCCAAGGCCGGTGCTCGATCCAAGGCCTGGGTGCTCCAGTACTTGGTCAATTTTGCGTGACAGGTAATTCGCTGAGGCGATGGCATTTTGGCGCGCATCTGTCGGCTTGACATCGGCTTCAACTTGCTTGATTGCCTTGGTTTTGTTTGCCTCGTTTTGGGCGAGTTCTGCGGCAGACGGCCCAGCTGCAAAAGCGCCGCCAGTACCGGACTGGGCTTGCAAGCGTTGAATCTCGCGCATGACGGCCGATTTATCTTGCGGCGACAAATTCGGGTTGCGCAGTTCGGCCTGCATGATCTGGATGGATTCAGCATTAGCGCCGTCTCGGCTTCCGCCGTTGTAACCAGCCCCCATAACGCCCGGTTGCGCTTGTCCGTTGATGACCCGGCCCTCGGTAGTGAACACCTCCCGCTGGGTTTGTGGGTCGAATACCTTCATCGGCTTTTGGTCTGCTGCAACTTGGCCATAGGCCCGCGCAGTATCCAGAGCGCCAGTCGGCGCACCGACCACAAGACCGCCCCTGCCATCAGGTTGCCACGCCGTTACCTGACCATTGGCAGAGGCATTCATGCCAGCTTGCAGCCCGCCACTGAAGCCTTGCGCATTGGTATTGACCAGGTTGCCGTTGACGTTCTGCCACTTCGGCTCCGACCGGCTGGCCAGCATCTCGCTGATTTTCTTGCCGCCGTTGAAGATCATGTCTGACTGGATCGCCTCGGGTGGAAGGCCAAACTGCTTTGCAAGGCCAATGATCCCGCCACCGGCGCTGGCGTTGGTGGCGCTACCGCCGATCCCGCCTCCAGCAGATGGCAGCGCTCCAGACAACGGATTACCTTGCATGGCCTCGGCTCCGGCGCTTGGATTCGCACCTTGGCCGCCACCGCCCATCATTTGCTCGATCATGGTCTGCATGCGGGCGTCCTTGATGGTCGCTAGCTTGCGGTTCTCAATCTCCGAGGCGTAGTTGTCCATCTGCATCTTCTGCAGCGCCAATGCCTGTTGCTTGGCCTTCCAGTCGTCGCTACCCTGCATCGCCCCCTGAAGGATCTGGCCGAAGTTTGCAGACTGTCCGCTACCGCCCAGAAGACCTAGCCCGATTCGAAAGGTCGGGCTTTCCATTGCGCTGTCGAGTAGACCCATGGTTATTCCCCCATTCCGCCGCCACCAAAGGCGCCGCCGGTGCCGTCGTTACCGCTGTTGCCGGCATCGCCCGGACCGAGGCCACCGCCGCGGTAGTTCATTTGGTCGTTGAGTTTCTTTTGAGCCATCAGCTCTTTGATATAGGCCAGTGTTTCGGCGTCAATCCCGGCAAATGGGTCGGCGGCCAGCTGTACTGGAGCGGCCGGCATGTTCCCAGCGGCGAAGGGGTTTTGTGCTCCATTCAGGTCCAGCAACCCGTTGGGATGGCCGACCTGGCCGTTATTCACAACAGGCGCAGCAAACGCCCCTCTGCCGCTCTGCATCATGCCGCCAGGGCGCACTGCACCGCCATATCCACCAACGGATCCGGGCGCGCCGCCCGTCTGCCGCTGGTAGGTGCTGGTCATGCCGCGGTTCGCAAAGTCCAGCAAACCCGGCATGGTGTTGTTGCGGAAATTCTGCGTGTCGTTGAACAGATTGGAGTAGCCCTCGATCTGCTGCGGGTTGAACGGTGTCCGCTCGTAGTACCGCTGCAGGTCAGCGCCCTTTTTCAGGTTGTCCAGCATGTAGGGCTGGGCCGCCGCCCACGGGTCATGGCTTTGCGTTGACGAGGCTTGCTGGCCACCACTCCCATTGATGGCTTTGCCGATTACCGCGCCGCCAACTGATGCTACTGCTGCCCAAGACATATCAGTCTCCAATCTTCAAGAGGTTCTCGCAAAACAGGGCGTACTCAGCCGGTGTTTGCGCAACGAATGTTTGCTCTATCTCGTCTAGGTCCGTGCTGTCGGTGCCATGGATGGTGGTCCACACGGTGTCTTCGTGCGCATATGCAGCCCGGCGGGTGCCTGGCGGAGAGACGATCGTGAAAGGAGCCTGCACACGCTTGACGGTGCCGTCTTCCAGCATCACGGACATGTCGCCCTTGGACATGATGTTGAGGTTCTCGTACTTGTGTATCTTTCCAGTGAGAGTCGTACCCTTTGGGATAAACAACTCTCGGGCGTACACACCTTTGGAAAAGTGATTTTTGACGGGCAATTCAACCGTGCCAGCCTCTCTTATTGCAGCCTCCAGGGCGTCTACTTTCTCAAATGGCGTCAGCGCAGGATCCGCGACGACTTCAAAGCCCTTGCCATAGGCCACGTTCATGTGCCGTATCCGTAGTTGCTATAGAGTGCTGCGCGATCAGCATTCCCTGCCTGTGGCTGATTGGCCTGCCACTGTCGGTACATGTCGTATCCCATCAGCCCGCCGCCAATGGCCGCCGCGTAGGGATTGCTGGCATTGGATTGTGTTCCGGTCGATGTGCCGCCCTGGCCGCCCGCGGCATTCGCCTGGTTGGCAAAGTACTGCTGGTAGGTCATGGGCGTGTTTTGAACGGTCGTGCCCGCCTGAATGCCGGCGCCGGTTTGCCCGTTCATGACGTTGGTGGCGTTCAGTCCGAAATTGGCCGATGCGAGCTGGTTGTTGAAATTGCTATTCGCAATATTTGCATCAAGGCCAGCAAACCCAAGGTCACTCGAGCGCAGGCCCAGGTCGTAGCTGTTGTTGATGGACTGCTGCTGCAGGTTGCGGTTCTGCTGGTTGGTCCAGTCGGTGCCGTAGAGGTTGGTCAGGCTTTGGCCCATGCTGCGGTTCAGGTCGTTCAGGCCATTCGCCTCCACAACACCCTGTCGCGAGCCGCCGAACCCGCCGGCGGCCATCGCCCCGGAGCGCACCAGGGGCGCCTGGTTGCGGGAGTAGTTCTCCTGCATCTGGTCGATCATGACCTTGCCCATGTCCTGCAGGTACGGGTTTTGTCCGCTGCTACCAGGCTGTGTGCTGCTCTGCATGCCGCCATAGCTGTTACCGCCACCGAAGCCCAGATTGCTACTGCCGTTGCCGCCGGCGGCGAGATCGCCACCACCCCAGCCGTCGCCCACACCGTGCAGACCTTTGCCGGACTGGCCGTAGCCAAACTGCACGCCCTCGTACACACCGCCGGGCGCCCAGTCTGTGGCGGCATTGGGTGCACCGGTGTAGGTGCCGGCCTGCATGGCGCTGTAGGCGCCCGGGCTGCCGTTCTTCATGTCATTGAGCCAGCCGCTGTAGTTGTTCGCCCACGCGCCGTTCGGGTTGGCTTGTTGGTACTGCTGGAAGTTCTGCTGCATGGTTGGCGCATAGCCAGACTCGCCGCGGATCTGCGTAATCAGGTCGTGCTGTTGCCATGGATCTGTTACGCCGTTTTGCTCAAGAAATTGACGCTCATTGCCACCACCGGCCATGAAGTTCCGGTAGTCGTCCCCTGTGTAACTTTTGCCGCCGATGTTGATGGGCATGCTGCTCTCCTATCCTAAAAATCGCCACGCGCCGCCGCGATACATGTATGCACCGGCCCCAGAACCAGGATTCCAGGTCGTGCCATCTGCCTTGACGATCATTCCGTCGTTGATCTTTTTCGGGGCCGCATAGAGCGTGTCCAAAATGATGAATTGGTGCGCTGTTTCGATGGCCTGCGCCACCTTGGCCAGCTCCTGGCGCACGAATTCCGCCGTGACCTGCTCGGGCACGGTTCCAGGTGTGTAGCGGCCCATCAGAAGGCCCCTGCCTTCACATAGTCGATGTCAAAGGACTTCATACGCCAGGCTGGGTAGTCGGAGTTCGAGAACCGCACCGAAATGAAGCGACCAGACACGAAGGTGTCAACCTTGATAGATGACCCCACTGTGAAAGTCTGCGCAGCGCCCCACATGGGCGCCGTGTCTGGGTACATGGACGCGCCCACCTGGACTGTGATCTGCGCTCCTGCAATGCTGTCAATGCGCGGGCGGATGGCGCGCACGGTCTTGACCGAGTACGGATCGCCGAGCGTCAAACCGGTGCGTTCCAGCTTGGCCGAAATCAGGCTGCCAAAGTCGGTTGTTCCCGTGTCGACCAGGCTGACCAGGGGCGTCGTGTGCGTTGTCAGCATGCGAGCCTCGGCTGGCGAGTATTCGTTTTCATTCCAGCTGGTGGCGTCGGTCTCCCAGACGTCATCATCGGCCCAGGTAGAGTTCGTCCCGGCGTAGTTGATCTGCCCGAATGCGCCATAGGTCACGTTCGACAGCTCCTTGATGGCCCAGGTCTTGTCGATCCAGTTCCAGACGCATGCGCGGTTGCAAGACGTCACCTCGCCATACGGGAAGCAAATCCACACCTCGCTCTTTTGCGGGTTCGCCGTGACGAACGCACGGGCGTAATAGGTGCTGCTGATGTTGTTGAAAATGTAGTTTCGCACCAAGCCATTGGCGATGGATGGAACACTGCTGCCGTTGTTCAACACTACATCGCCAGCCGCCAGCACCACATGGCCCAGGGGGGTATTGACCGCGCAGCCGCGTGCCAACATGCCAACCTCGCACGGCAGGCGCTGGAAACGGAAGATGTACGGCGCGCCCACCAGTGTCATGGCGTACATGGACCGCTCTTTGTAAATAATATTTACGTCGCCGAGCGGAAGGCAGTCCACCAGCAGGTCTGGCGTTTCGGCCAAGTCCTGCTCGCCGGCGTCCTTGGCCGGGTCCGTGGCATCCCAATCTCCAGCGCCGGATATGGCGCCCGGGTTCAGGGTTGTGCACCACTTCACCATGTGCGGATACTTGTTCGCTCCTTTTGTGACATTTAGGGCCACGATGTAGTTCTTGAACGGGCGCAGCGTCATGGCGCGCCAGGTTGCATCCCAGCCGCCGATGGTGGCCAGCGTCCCAGTGCCAGCCCAAAACATAGGAGCATCAATTCCGTTGTTCAGGATCAGCACGCCGTTGATGGAGCCACCTGTCCACCGATCATCAATGGCGCCGGTAGGCGCGGCCCCTGTGATGTTTGTCCTGGTTGTGCCGTCGTCAACATAAACCGCGGCGATTCCCGCATGCACCCAGTAGCGGTTCGCGGTCGTGGCATATGGCGTGATGAAGTATGGCGTGACCGCAGGCACGGCGAACACAGCCGACGTGCCCTTGAAGCGCTCGGCGTAGCCGTTGTTGAACCGCATGTTCAGCGTGTCGCCGGACCAGACGCCGTTACCGAGTTCCTCCGGCGACAGATCGGCGTCTACCCCGATACCGCAGTTTTCTACAGTGACCAGCATCTTGACTCGCTCAGGCCAGAATCTCTGCCAGACGCCCAGGCGCCAAAATGCCAGCATCCGTCAATGCTCGCAGGCCTGCAATGGTGTCGGCAGCGTCCAGGTGCACAACATCTGTGACAGCGTTCAGCAACTCGATGTAATCGTTCACCAGGGCGTTAACGGCGCCGGCGGCCCGGATGGCAATGCGCTCGGCTTGAGTGAAGCGCTGAAGGTACTGCAGCTTGGTGAGGGTGCGTGTCGGCGCTGGTGGCGGCGGAGCGACTGGTGTCCAGTACTGCTTTTCTTCGGTCGCTCCGTTCTCATGGGTGACACGGATCAAGTCGCCATCGACCGGGTATACGCCAGGGTTCGTCAAATTTTCCGTGATCATGGCAGCATCCTGTAGATAGCACCGCCGATCTTGTCGCCTGCGGCAGAAGCCAGCAATGAGGTTTTGAACTCGATGACGCACGAAGAATCGAACTGCAAAAATGGCAGGTTGTAGCTCTCTACCATCTCTGGAGTTGGTACGCCCAAAGTGGACCCGGTTGTGTAGAACCCTCCTACCATGGCTGAGTTAAAGCCGATGTCGATACCACCATTGGGTAGCAATATGTCGCCGCCAACAGCAGCCCCCGCATTCAACGAAGGAAGTTGCGTAACCGCACCGATAACCATTCGATTCGTTGCCGCCAATGTGGTGGTTGGAGCAATTGTGTAGACCGTGCCGTCGATTGTGAGCCGAACAGTCGGCGTATAAACAGCCCCAGTATTCGTCGGTGGAACAACGCAATACAACCGACCGCGGCCACTCAACGTAGCTAAGGTGACATAGGTATCAGCAGTCACCATTGGCGCCTGCGCACCGCGCAACGCCATAGCGGTAAAGAACGCCGCAGCATTTACTGCGGAACAATTTGTGCTTGCCGCAACAGCGGTCTTGAGATACAGACTTGCCTCTGCAACCTGAAACACTGGCAGTTGCCGCGGGTCAGCAATCCAACGTCCACCACCGCCGGCATAAGTACTCAGGTTCCCGCTCATACGAGCCTCCACGAATTGTTCAGGTATTGGATGTAGAGGCAGGTCCGCTTGCTGTCCAAGATCAGCGTTCCGATGCTGTCGTCCTCAAAGGTCTTGCCGTTCAGATCCAGCACCGCATCTGCGCGGCCGTTGGCGATCTTGATTGCCAGGATGTCGTTTGCGGCCGGCGAGGCGGGGGCCTGAAGCGTGCAAACACCGGCGTATGTCACCAGGTATGGCACGCCGGCCGTCATGGCTTGCGTCGAAGTGCTGACCGTGGTCCACGGCTTGCTGTGCAATGCCACCCAGGACGCAGCGGATCCGTTGGTTCCCAGGATCTTGCCGCCGTTGCTCGACTGACCCGGCAGCACGGCGGTGATGCCGCTCGAATTGAGGATGGCCTGCTGGACCGCGTACATGGTGGCCAGCAGCAATTGCGAGGCGCTGGTGGCGTCTGTTGTGCTGCCAGTGACACCTGGGAAGCTGGCTTGCAGCACAGCCTTGAGCAAGCGCAAATGATTGTCGCCCTCGCTCTTCTTGTCGGAGGCAAGTGGCAGCGTGGGGTCAAGCTGCGCGATGTTGGTTGCGGTTTCTACAGTCATTGGCCTTCACCCGGTAAAGATGCGCGAGCGCGTGCTGCGGCCACGCCCCATGGCGTCTACGCGCAGCGGGACGATTGAACGACTGCGGTTGTCTGCGGCCTTGGCGCCCGCCAGGGCGGACTGGTATTTACCCTCCCAGCTTGCGAACAGGTCAGGATCGCGTGTGTAGCGAGCAATCTCCACCATGCCGGCGGCCAGGTACACGTCAGGTCGCGTGGTCAAAAGCTGGTTGGTGGTGTTGGTGTCCGAGAGATTTGAGCGTTTGACATAGCGAAACGGCACCTGATAGGCCGCGTTGCACGGGCAGTCAAATCGGACATTGCTGCCATCGATAGCCCAGTAGCGCGGGATGGACGAATAAACGCTGTACTGCAATTCATCGGGCAGCGCGGGATCGACAGGCGTACGTATTCCGTTCGAAATGATGAGCCAGAGCGCGATTGGGCTGACGAAACCAGACGGAAGCGCGATGGTGGCAACCCCTGATGTGGCTGCCAGGGTGGTTTCGGTCTCCATCGTCTTGAGGATGAGCGCGTCATTCAGACGCGCCTCTGCCAAGGCGATGAAATCCCCGAGCATTGCGGTCAAGTCAGATCGATTTGACCAAGTTACCAGCGCGGTTTTCAGTTCCGCGTAGGTGCCAATGCTCACGCAGCATCCCCGGAAGAAGATGCTTCACCGCCGCCGGTTTCGGGCGCTGGTGGCTCCTGCGCCTTGCTGCCCTTCTTGCGGGCTTTTGGCGCCGCGGGCTCGGTTTCGGGCGCTGGTGGCTCTTCAACGGCCCACCCAAGCGGCTTGAGTCGATCGATTTCACCGGTGGAATGGACCACGGTCGCCCCATGCTGGGCATGTGTCATGCGCACTTCCATGCTGTTCTCCTTGTGCGGCCAACCAGCTACCGCTGGCGGGCCTGCTGTTTGGTTTAGGAAGTGGCGATCGGCGTGGCCGCCGTGCCGGTGTTGCTGTACACACCCTCCAGTACCCACTGCGTGGAGCTGATGGCTGTGACCTTGAAACGGTCACCGGTGAACCCGCCTGTGGTCGTTCCGGCCATGGAAACGGATCGGTGTGTAGTGCCATTGGCCAAGAAGGCTTCGGCAGTAGTTGCTGCGGAATTCAGCGAGCTGACGGAGCCAACCAGGAACTCGGTGGCCGCAGAGGTGATGAACTTGAATACGCCGGACGACCAGGCGATCGTCGCGATGAATTCGAATTGCATCCCGATGACCGGTGTCGGCAGCGTGTAAGTAGTGCCCGCGGCTCGGTCAAACAGGCAGAGCGCACCAGACTCCTTGGCCAGCAACGTGCGCGTTGCAACTGCATCACCAATGATCTGGCGCGCGGCGCCACGTTGCTGAGAGAGCCCGGCACCGTAGGTGACTTGCTCGTAGTTTTGTGCTGTTGTGGAACTCATGATGTTTTCCTTGAAAAATTGAGGACGTGAAAAAGGGGCCGAAGCCCCTTAAGTCAGTTCTGGATGCGGCAGGCCCATGCAGGACGCAGGGTCTTGAAGCCGTACAGCATGTCGATACGCATCAGCAACTCGTCGTTGCGGATGTCGGATGCCATCCATACGCGCACGCTCAGGCCGTCCATCGTCTTGCGCACGCACTTGGCTGCGTCGTCCATGAGCGGCAAGTCAGCCGACACGAAGGTGAACGCATCCTGGTGATACATCAGGTTGGACCGGTAGCTGGTGCTGGCGGCACCGTAGAAGGTCAGCGTCTGGCTGTTGAAGTCGGTGGTCAGCAACGTGGAACTGGTGCTGGAGACGACGTTCTTCTTCGGCCCTGTCAGGTAGATCGTCGGAGACACTGTGGTGGTGCTGGCACCAATGGCTGTGATAACGAACTGCTGCAGCACGCCGTAAGACTGTTTGGTCTCAGGGTGGCAGGCATAGACACCAGCGATGGTGAATGTCTGGCCAACACGCTGATCTGCCACAGCAACTGTGGTGTGCATGTCCACGGTATTACCGCCATCTGTCACCAAGGCCGCGGCGTCGGTCGTACCAGTCACGTCAGCACCATTGGTCACCGCCCAGGTGCGCTCGTTCTCGTAGAAGTCCGCCATCGCGCTACGACCGTAGTAGCCTTCAGTGAAAGCCTTTTTGATCTGGTTGTCGGGGGCAAACAGAGCCTTGTTGGCATTCACAATCGACGCCATGGTGACGGAATCGAGCTGCAGCGCGCGATTCATGTCCTTGGGCGCCAGGCCTTGATTTAGCTTGGCACGTGCGTTGAACAGCGCGGTGATGTCGCTGGACGATGAGCCAACCACCGTGCCGGCCGTACCGACAAAGTTGTAGGTGTCCTTGGTGGCCTGGGTCAAGCAGTCGCCGTCGATGCCGGAAATCATCACGGACATGGCGGGCTCGATGTAGCGCTTGCTGAACGCATCCACAGCGCTGGGGTTGTCCACTTCCAGTGTCAGTTCCGCGCTGTTGAAGCGCATGTCCACACCGTCCTGCGTAGCGACCGTGATGGTCTGCGTGGTTTCGTTCTGGTCCTGAACGTCCATGACCCGCGAGCCCTGGCGGCGCGTGTATTGGTTCGGATCCCGCACGCGCAGGTTGGAACCGATCTTCGCCCCGTTCTTGGCGAACGAGTCGTCATAGTCGCGGTTGATAGTTGCGATGAAGGTGGCCTTTTCGTGCGCGATGCGCAAGGCCTCCTTGGCCACCATGTCGATGACCTTGTTGGTATTTGCCATGTTTCACTCCAGCGTCTCTCGACGGATAGATGCCCCTTTGGGCGGTTAACGGTGTTTTGCGATGTAGTCGCGCCGAGCCTTCGCGTATTCCGCATCAGACATCTGGCTCAACCTTTTGGCGGTCTGCGCGGCACCTCCAGTCACACGCGTCACCGGTGCCGGTGCGGCTGTGGGCTGGTTTTGTGTACGCTTGACTTGCAGTTGGGAGTACTTGTGCGCCATATCCAACAGCTTGATGAATTCAGGTCGCCGGATTCCGCTGAGAACTTCAGCGGGGTAACCCATACTCATTGCAAACTTGTGGAGTTCCTGTTGCTTCTGTGGTCCCCAACCCTTGATCTCTCTCGCAACAACCGCTTGAGCCTCTTGCAGTTGCTTGGCACTTTCGTGCTGCGCCTGCAAAGCCGCCTGCTCTTGTTTCTGAGTGAGTGAGCTCACCAGCTGGCTCCTGGCCTGTTGCAATTGCTGGTACTCAAACCAGGCACTCTGTGCCTTGACCGGGGCCTCTTGGTTGAAGGCTTGCCAGTCCACTTTCGAGAACTGTTCAAGCCGCTCATCAGCGGCCACGATCTGCGCCATTTCACGCAGGTGGTTCTGCATGGTTTGGGCGTGTTGGGCTGAAGTCGCCTCAAAAGTCTTGCGCTGTTCAGCCAACTCCTGCGTTTTGCGCGTGTAGTCGGCCTGCATCAGCCGCTCGGCTTTGAGTCTTTCGACAACCTCTTTTTTGCCGCGCAGCTTGACGCCATCTACCTCGTCTTCGGCTTCCTCATCTTCGGTTGTCTGCCCATCTTGGTGCAGGTCCGCGTTTGAATCGCCATCAGAGTCAGGGGCATCAAATGCCGACACCATTTCAGACTGTTCGCCTGATCCAGAGACCGGCGCATCCATCTCCACCACGGAATCCACTACGGGTTGTTCCATTCACTTGCTCCTGGCAGCGTCTCGCGACGGATGCCTGCCCCAATAAAGGCCTTTCGGCTATTGCGTGGGGGGCTGCTCCACGTCAAATACAGGTGAGGCTCCATGCGCCTGGCCGGCCATGATGGTCGCCTGCGCTTGATTGGCCTCGCTCACCACCTTGGCTTGTCGGTCCAGGTGGTGGTTATTCAGTTCACCAATGGTCTTGATGCGATCCGTCTCCGCTTGTGCCGACTTGATCTGCAATTCCTTGTCTTTCAATGCCAGCTCAGCCTGCTTGTCCGAAAGCTGCTGCTGCAGCGCTTGCATTTGCTGGTTCATCTGGCCTAATTGCTGCTGCAACGTGCCCACGGCCTGCTTTGCCATCTGGTCCTGGTGCTGCAGTTGCCCCTGCAACTGCTGTACGGCCGGGGGCGGTGCGCCCTTGTTTTGGATCTGGGGTGGAAGCATGGCTTTCAGCCTCGATGCAACTTCTTCCGCCCCGGGCCAATCCAAATTCTTGGCCAACAGATCACCAATCAATGGTGCAGACTGCGGGAATGAGTGGATGAAATCCATCATCTGCGCCGCGGCCTCTTCGCGCTTGGTGGTGTAACCTGGGCCACTGCTGACGGTCACGTCATACTTACCAGTGGTCAGGTCAAACACCTTGGTGATGCCTTCGAGGTGTTGCTCTGCCGGTTCGTATCGGTCATCGTCTCCGTCGCCATCCTGATCAACAAACCCCGCACCAGGCTGCGCAGGAGTACCCTGCTGAGCGCCCGGCGGCATCACCGGCTGATTCACAGGAACCTCGTAGCTGCTGCCATCTTCCTTGAGGCAACGCAGAATGCGAGGCACGTTGTAGACCTTCGGGATCAGGTCGACAATGATGCGGCCGGTGTGTGCGATTGCCCGATTGCGGTTGTCAATGAAGTTGAACGTGCTGACATCACCCTCGCGCTGGCGGGCATGAATAGCAACACCGCTCGTCTCGTTACTGCGTGCACCAAGGCTTGCATCGTGCAGGCCCATGATGTTTTTCATGTCGTCGCTGGCTGTCAACGCTTCTTGCATCGCGCCCGCTGGAACACCGGCAAAGGCCTGGCGCTGTGGTGGAGCCTCGCCTGGAACAGGGTCGTACTCCATGAACGCATGGCTGGTGGTGTTCGCGCTTTGCCATTTCTGCGCATCAGTCGTGAACGCGCCAGTAGCGCCAATAAACGGAGCCTTCGGAGCCAGTGCAACCAGTTCGGTCGTCGCCGTGCGCCAGTAGTTGAACATGCGCTGCGGGTCTTTGGCGAAGCGCACCAGCGACTGAAAATAGCGCTTGCCGTTGACATTGATCTCATCGCCATAGACCGGCACGATTGGGATGTACTTGCCCTGCCAGTCATTGGTTTCGAGAACCTGCTTGCCGTTGATGATGCGCTGCGTCACCTTCCATGTGCGACTCATCCGGTCGCCTGCGACCACGATTCCCTCCACGTCGCACAAATCCTTGATCTTGAGGTATTCAGCTTCCTGCATAACGCTGTCGTCAGACAGGCGCAGCAGTTTTACTGGGACCTCTTTGCGTGTCCACCATTCGGCCACGCGCAGTTGCTTGTCGGCGAACCACAGAGCCTCCAGCTCGCTGCTCTGGTATGCGTCAAAGCTGATGGGTTCTGCGTCCGGCCACTTGAGTTTGAACGCCTCCTCGGTGTACATGTCCGTGATGAACGACCGCTTCCAGTCGTCACTGGTGGCGCTGGTGGACTCGTAGCAGCGATACACGCTGAACGGGTTTGCCACGCGCTCCAGCAGAATGTCCTGGTCAAAAGCATCGTCGTGCGCATAGTCCGTGCGCACCACCCAGTAGCCGAATCCCATCGTGACCGCAAAGTCCAGCCCCGTATCGTAGGCAATATCCGCACTGCTCACGGTCTCAATGTTTCGGATGATGTCGTTCAGAATCTTGGATGTCTGGACATCTGCGCCGCTACCAACTGGCTTGGTGATGATGGACGGCCGCGACTGACGCGCATCGTTGGTCACCTGTTTGATGAACGCCGGCAGCCGGTTAATGGTCAGGCATGGGCGGCCTTCATTCTGGCGCTGCGTTTTCACATCATCGGGCCACTGCTTGCCCAGGCGGGAGAACTCCAGATCGTCCTGGGATTCCTCGCGCTGCTCCCTCTCGGCGTCAACGCAGGCTTTGAACTCCTCCTGCGCTTCCTCCAAAAGGTCTTTTTCTGTAGCCATCAGCCCATCCAAGATTTGGCCGCCACAACTGCTGGGCGGGGTTTGTTCACTCCGGCACGCCGCGCGCCCTCACAGGCGTATCGCAGCGCGTCGATCACGTGGTTGTTTTTGTCCTGCAGCACCGGCAGCACTCTGCTTGTCAGCGGGTCCAGCTTGTAGCTGTACAGGGTCAGTTCGTCGATGGTGTGTTTGCACCGTGGATGCACCACGATGTCAAAGCTGCGCAAGAATTCCACGCCCTCCTCAAGACTCCTGGCACCCTTCACCGCCGGGTAAATCTTGGGGAAGCCGTTCTTGCGCATGTGGCTGATCGTCTCGGGCCTGGCGCTGTCGGCCGTCATAGCCCACTTCTCAGCCTCCGGCACCGTCATGAACAGCGCCGGCAGGTCCACAATCTCGCAGCCAACCCGGTAGGCTTCATAGTCGACAAACAGCTTGTTGCCAACGATGTGGCAGCGCACCAGCACACTGGGGTCGACGCTGAACCCCCAGTCAGCGCCAAGCCGATGGAGCGCATCAGTGGGCGCTTCAAACTCGCGCACTTCCCAATTGCGAAATACACGGGCCTCGCTGTTTCGCTGGTACTCTCCCAACCAAACGTGCGCATACTTGTCAGGATCGCGCCGGCGGTCGTATTCCATTTCGACTCGCAACACCTCGGGCAACCATGGGTTGTCCATGTAGTTGGCCTGCACCACAACAGAGTCTGGCGGCGGATCAGCCCCACGCAACAACTGGTCCACAGGATCCGTGTCCAGCGCCGGGTTCCATGAAAACCACAGCTGACTGTTCGGCTTGCGGATCGTCGGCCGCAACATCGTCAGACTCTTCTCGCTGGCCGTCTGCGCTTCCTCAAACCACGCCCTATCGAACCCCTCCAGCGACTTGATGCTGTCCGCCGTGTGGTTCTGCATCCCTTCAAAAATCGTTGTGCCGCCGAGCCGGGAAAGGATGCGCCGGTCTTGCACATCAAAGTAGGCGCCGGCATTGAAGCGCTCGATCTTCGACTCCAGCAGCTTCTTGACCGAGAACTCCAGGCTCTTCAGGGTCTCGCGCAGACACACGAAGTCGTGCTTGCCGCTCACGCTTTCATCAAGCCACAGGTCCGCGAAGAAGTTGGACTTCGCACTGCCGCGGCCCCCATGGGCACCGAGGTACCGGGCCCCTTTGTTCAACAGGGGGACGAATACCTCGGCAACATCAATTGCGAGGACGGACAATTCGTCGCTCGATAGCCGTGAACACGAAGGCCCCGCCTTCGCCTGGACCTTGCACCGTCATTGGCAGGACTTTGCCGACCAACGCCAGGAATGCAGCAGCCGTTTTCGGATCGTTGGCTCGCTCCACTAAGTAATCAACACCCCCCGACTTGTCCAGTGCGCCCAGGATCATGTCCTTCAGGGCCGCTGTGTTCTTGTTCGGCACGCCCTTGCGGTTGCCGCGCTTCTCAGGTGGTTTACGGCCACTTTTCGCCACTTTTGCGGTCGGGGTTGTCATGGTTTGGGTTCCTTGCGGATTGTCCAGATGTAAAAAAGCCCGCCACTGCTGCCAGTGCGGGCGAAGATCAGATAGGGAACTGATCAGGGAGTTCAGATTAGGTGCGCCACCGGCCAGAACCGAGGCTGGCAGTGTTCAGATTTTCAGTCCTAGACTTGCCGTATATCCAAAGATAGACATCGGTGGCGCAGCCATTATTTATCACGTGACACTGCAAAAGTCCACTGAATCACCTAACTTTTGGGACGAACCTGCAATGAATGCAGTGATCCCATGTGCTAACCTAAATTTCCACTATTCGTCAGGGGGACTACCACAATGAGCCACAAGAAGATTCTGGTCCTAACGCTACTAGGCGTTCTCATAGTCTGGGCGGGGTCATCATTCCTAATCACCCAACTCATACCAGGCTGGCCAGAGCGCGGTCAGTTCGGAGATCTCTTTGGCTCGGTCAACGCGCTCTTCAGCGGACTCGCTTTTGTCGGACTGACGTACGCGATTGTTCTTCAGCAGTCGCAAATAGCAATGCAACGGGAAGAGCTAGCACTCCAGCGTGACGAGCTAAAGCTGCAGCGAGATGAAATGAAGGCCTCTCGCGGAGAACTGGAAAACCAAACCCGTGCCCAGAACGCCATGTTCAAAGCGACCGTCGCACAGTTGCAAATGACCGCCAGCGCTTCACTTATCGATTACTACAAAATCCAGTTGACAGACCACATGAACGACATGAGCAAGAATCTCATTCGCGCCCAGATTCTTAATCGAGCAAACAATATGGAATTGCTTGCCAAGAGCCTTGAACAGTTCTCCCCTGACCTGCCAGGCCCTAACGAGTACTCCGAAACCCATGCAGACGCTGAAGCACCAACGTCTGCGCCGTCTTGATAAGAACGTCAACGTTCTCGGCGCTCTGCATATCCACCAAACAAAAAAGCCCTCGTATTGGAGGGCTTTACGTCTAAGCTACCGGCACCGCCGCCTCCAACATGGATGGGCGACTCCTATGCCATTGCTCAGTCGTTAGGTGGCACGATACCAGAAGTTTTGGGAAAGTGCAAGCGGCCGGGCAACTTGAGTTCTACCATTTTGATTGCTCGAAGTCGCCATGATCTTGTCGGATTTGGTTCAATTCGATTTGGTCAGTAGCAGGCAACTGCAGCCCGCATGTCACGCATTTCAAGCTGCGCTCCTTCCCGTCGTAGTCTTCCAGTTCGGCCGTACAGTTGGGGCACCAAAGGTACGGAGCCATTTCAGGATTACGCGGCGGTGAAGTGGGAGCATCAACGCCATAGACCGCCCGGCGGATTGAGTATCCAAGCCCTGGCGAGTATCCGCCGCCGGCCGTCGCGGCGGTGCAGCTAAATCGCCCTCCTCGCTCCTCAATTGCTCCGGCACAAATTGGGCAGTGCAAAGTTCTCATGATGTCTACCTATACATCCCGATTGATCAGCATCTGGCGGCCGTCACGAAGGAGCTGGGCCAAGCCGCCCATGGTGGTCCCCAGTTGCTTGCAGGCTTTGTTTGGACTCACCGGCTTGACGTACGCCCAGTTGACCGCCGCGCGGTGGGGCGCCGGCAGTGCGGACACCCCTTTGGCAATCTTACAGGCGTCGGCAGAGTCCAACGAGCTTGGCTTGGCATCGCCACGCACCCGCGGCGGCGGTGGGCATAGCCTGAACATTGGCGATACCGATGGTGCGCTGCTGCCGTTGCACCACCTACCCCAGTTGAGGAGGCGCCGGTCAATTTCGCGTTGGTGCGGCTCCACCTGGTTGAAATCAATTTGTTGGGTCATGGAGCGTGCGTTCCCGCTTCAAGCTTTACCAACCACAGAGGAATGTGGCGCGATCGCTTCACGTCGCACGGTACCGCGATGGCTGTCCCAATCGCATGTCAACAGGCGCGTGCCCTCGCGCAGCCTGTCATAGCTGCGGTCACCCATGGCGGCCTTGAGCTCTGAAGTCGTGAGGTTTGACAGTACTACCGTGGGCCGCTCCAACTGATAGCGGCGATCAACGATCTGGAACAGTGTCTCCATATCGTTGTCGGTACCGCGGCTGACCCCAATTTCATCAATCACCAAAAGGTACCGCGTGCCCAGGTGCTCCAGGAATTGATCCGTGGTGGCCAGTCCATCGCTCTGTGCCCAAAAATCAAGCGGCTCCTTGTTGCTGGCCCAGCGCGCACGCAACGCCGTTTGAATTTCGTTGAAGCTGAGCATGCATGCGGACATGCCGCGTTCTCGAATGACGTGCGAGACCAGGGCGGCGCCCAGATGGGTTTTCCCGGTACCAGTTGGCCCCAGTAGCCACAGGCCGCCCCCGGAAGTTCTGGTGAATGTCGCAGCGAACTGCTTCACCGCCTCCAGAACATTGCGCTGCTTGGCACTGGTGACCACGAAGTTGTCAAAGGTTGCGCGCAGGTTTCTCCCGACCAGGCCGCTATTGCGCAAGTTGTATTCCAGCATTTGCTTGGCCTGGGCTTCTTCCTCTCTGCGCTTGAGCTCAGCCTTGGCCGCTTCGCGCTGGTCCTCCAGTTCCTGTTCGCAAGCTGGGCAGCGAGTGTAGTGGCGGCCGAACAGCTGGCGCGCTTCAAACGTGCCGTGCCTTTCGCAGCAGTCCGTACGGCTTTCGAGCACTGGCAACAAAGCGGATGATTTTTCAGGTGATGGTTCCATCTTCAGTCACTCCTTCGTGGTAGTTCTTTTGGGCAAAGCCGGTGTGTTTGCCACTGGATTTGACTTGTTGCTTGCCGGCGCCCTGCCCAGTCCGATTGGCGTACCAACCAGCGTTGAATCCTTGCCATCCGGCTTCGCAACAAAAAGTGATGACCTCTACGATGGAGAGCCCGACTTTGGCCCCTTCACGTTGAAGGCCAGAAATAGCCGTAGCTGTCAGGGGCCCCGCTCGTTTGGCCTTTCGGACCGCCATGAAGTCGTTCAGCAAGGATTCCGAAACGCCGTCAATGTGCGTAACACTTACTGGTTCCTTCTTGGTTCCATTACTGGTTCCATTACTGGTTCCGCCCCCCGTTTTTGGGGGTCTTTTGCGGGAAATTTGGGGGTCTTTGACCGGAAAAACGGGGGTCTTTACTGGAAAAACGGGGGTCTTTCCGTCAGTTTCAACCGCCCCAAATTTGGGGGTGTTTCCGGGAAATTCGGGGGTCTTGGCCGCGCCATCAATATCCCCGAAAACGGGGGGATTTGGCTCCTGGACTTCAATTCTTGGGTAGGGTGCAACAGCCCCAAAATTGGGGGTGTTGAGCCGATACACGATGACTTGGCCTGTGCCACCTTTTCGCTCACCGGTGTCGACAATGAATCCACCCTCTCGCAACCGGCGCAGGCCTGCTTCCACGGTTTTGACGTCTTGGCCAGTGCGGTCGGTCAAATGACGATAGGAGGGCCAACACTGCATCTCAGCGCTCCCATCCGCATTCACACAGTCCGCCATCGCGACCAAGACAAACTTGGCCGACGATTTTTGGACGGACTGCGCCAGCGCCCAGCGAATGGCTTCGAAGCTCACTCAGCATCGCCTCCACCCAAAATGGCTGAACAAGCGCTACTGGCCATCAGATGGTCCCCTTCTTGATGTCGCGGTCGTACTGCGCGAATGCGGCTGCCAGCACTGCCGCCTTCAAGTGCTCGAGATCCATGGGGTAGCCATGAAAGCTGGTGTCACCGTCTTTCAGGAATGGGAAGCTGCTGGCCAATGTGTCCAACAGGTCTGCCACCTCTCCGTGCTCTAGCGCGGCCGCACGCAGCCGTTCGATCGTACGCACGTCGGGACTTCCGGGCCTTTCGGGTGAGCTCTTACCTGTGGTTGGTGGCGTAGGTGAATCGAGAGTTATAGGCATGCGGCCTCCTCAGTTGGTGGTGCTGCCCACCGCAGCGTTTCGTCCTGGCCGGCCGCGCCACGCAACGGACGCAGGCACATGTCAGGGATCGTCGAGACAAAAAAGATCTCGCCCAAGAGAGAAACAGCGCGAAGGGGACGGTCGATCTCCCACACTGGCCCAAGAGATTCCAAAGTGTTGTTGTGCCCGGCCGGACGCAGCCGAACGCATGTAACGATCTTCCCTTCGTTGCCGGCCCAACTGCGGACGACAATGGCCAAGTCTCCTGGTTCGCAATTCATGCCGCGGCCCTCACATGAAAGGTCTCCATGAGGACCTTGACCTTCATCTCGGCTTCTGCGGCACGGCGCTCGGCAGCCTCTGCCCTGCGCTCGGCCTCGGTTTTGATCTGCACCAGCGTGCAACCCACTTGATAGGCCATCCATTCCAGATAGATGGTGTTGCCAACAACTTGGCAGAACTGGGCAAGGAGGTCCGCCTGCAGAGTGGCGCTGCCAGCTTTGATGCGGCTGAAGTAGCCCGCATCCAGCCCCAGTGAGAGATAGACCTCTTTGTCTTCGAGGCCTGATGACTGAACCGCCAGCGCAAAGGCGGCGGCGGCCGTGCGTTGGCGGTGAATCATTTCTATCGGCACGTCATTGGGGGCAGCACGGCTGACCAAGGCGAGTTCGCCCTGGTTGTCATCCCGGCTCAATTTGTTTGACGGCACTTGACTACCCCCTGTGAGCAAAAAAAACGGACAGTTGATGCATGTCAGACCTCAACCGCCTCACGCTCGCGAATGCACTCCCAGAAGTCATGCTCGAAGTGCATGTGCGCCGCTGTCCCGGCTGGGTATGGATTGGCGATGTGGACGTGCTGGCCGCTATTGACTGCGGCGCGGGCCAGGTCGCGGATGGTGTCGCGCAGGACGATGGGTTCGATGGCCATGGCTCAAGCCCCGCCTGCTACGGTATTTGTAGCTGCTTGCGCAATGTTTGCGGAGGCTAGAGCGTGGTTTTGCTCAGGCGCCAGGTGCTTCAAATCGGGCCAGATGAGCCAAAAGTCATCTGGGCGCAACTCCTGGCGGGAAACGGCACCGTTGGTCAATTCCTCGATGGCAACCGCAGCCCTCACTGGCACAGGGCGGTTTTTGTTTGCCCAGTCAGATACGTCAGGGCCGTGAGCACCGATCGCCTTAGCAAGGCGAGTCACCGCTCCATGCCCCTCCTGCTTTAGATATTTCGCAAGTTCCATAGCCGTCACTTTAGCCTAAAGCTTAATCTTATTCAAGCTTTTGGCTACTTTATTTTTTTAGCTTTTTGCTTGAACATACCGAACCCTATGAAATCTATTGACCAGATCAGACGAGACAACCTAGCGCTGCTTCGCACCCAATTCGGAAGCCTGCGGGCCTTGGCGGCAAAACTGGAGCGGGATGAGTCCCAAGTTAGCCAGTGGATGCAGGGCGCCTTGAACTCGGGTACCGGCAAGCCCAGGGGTATGCGTAGCGACACAGCTCGGTACATCGAAACGTGCGTGGGGAAGCCGACTGGGTGGATGGATGCAGCTCACGACAGCTCCATTGGCGGGGTGGACACTGGTGTGCAAATTGCGCCCGGCAACCAGTCTTATCCCTCAATCAGAACCCTAGTCTTTTCACACTCAGGAACATTTACAGGGCAAGCTGGCGGTGCAGGTCTACCGTTGTTTGACACCAGTTGGTACCAAGCCCGCGGTCTCGTACCAGGAGCGCTCATGGCCGTTACCGTGCACGGCGACAGCATGGCGCCAAAGATGCAAGATGGTGACCTGGTGCTTGTGAACACCGAACAGACAACGCCCAAGGACGCGAGGATTTATCTGGTGGCCTACGAAGGGGAATTCGTCTTTAAGCGAATGGTGCGTGATGCTCCTACCTGGTGGCTCACGAGTGACAATGCGGATCAGAACCGCTTTCCGAAGAAGGTCTTCAACGAAGAGCACACCAAAATCATTGGCGAGGTGGTGTACCTGCAAACGGAGAAGGTTCATTGAGTGCCAGACCTCCGTGCGCACCGGGCCTATGAAGGCTTTGCTGCCCCACTGTATGAAGATTGCTCTCATATTCATAGCTGCAAGCCTAGTTTGTACTGGGGCTAGCGCAAGAATTCACCGTAGCCACGCGGTGCTACACGCCTTCGTCAAACAGCAAGCGTGCCCCTCCACTGGCCGCCACCGACTGCCCTGCCCAGGCTGGCAGATCGACCACAAGATACCGCTGAAGTGCCATGGGCCGGATGCGATAGACAACTTACAGTGGTTGACCATCCAAGAACACAAAGAGAAGACCAGGCTGGAGGCAAAATCGTGCCGCCCTGCAAAGCCTCAAAAAGAGGGGATATTCCGGTGATGCTCTTGAAAATGTTAACTCATAGGTTAATATTGTGAAGGTAAGAGTACTTGCAAGCGGCGTCCATTCGGTCGTTGCAACGATGGAAGGGGATGAATGTCCGGCCCAGTCGTTTTTGATCAATGGGCAAAAGACGACTGCAGCTTCTAGGCGTGCACTTGCTGAATTGCTCGACAAGGTCGCCAAAGAAGGGCTGCAAGGACTACCGCACTCGCTATCACATGAGGTCGACAAGAAGGATGGCATTTATGAGTTCATCAAAGGGGATCTCCGCTTGTTTTATTTCAAGGGAATCAACGGTCAGATCGCAGTTTGCGTCTGTGGCGGTATGAAGAAGACCCAGAAGGTCGACCAAAAATCGGTAGCCAAAGCCGCTCGAATGAAGGATCAGTACTTCAATGCGGTAAAGAATCAAACTCTGGAGGTAGAAGACGATGGCACTCAATAAAGCACTACAGGCTTTTGTTGACGAGGGAAAAAATGACGACGCCTATTGGGTTGAACAGGCGAAGATGAACTTCGCGTTCGCCCTGGAAAAGCAGCGCAGTGCGGCGCGCATGACCCTCACTGCGCTATCCCAAAAGCTCGGTACCAGTCTCGCCTATGTTTCAAAGATCTTCAGAGGCGACACAAACGTGACCATCGAATCTATGGTCAAACTCGCGCGTGCGACTGGGGGTCAGCTCGACATCCAGATTGTTGACGCGCGGGTCACGTCTCACAATTGGGACCTCGATAAATTGGTCGGAATGAAAGTCATTGGAGCCACCCCGCAAGCTCCTGTCACTGTGTCTGCGCACAATTCGGCCAATAGCTCAAAGTTTGATATCTTGGAAGTGGCATGACGGCTCCCATGCAACACCCCATCACGCTGCACGAACTAGTCTTTATCCGCAGCGTCGTGATTGCAATTCCTGGCCATGAGCCTAAAGACAAAACCATCACGCTCAACCCAACAAACGACTTGGGTGTAGCACCAGTGGAGGGGCGTCCGGGCTGGTACAACGCGTCTTTCCGAAGTGTCGTCAATCAAGAATCTGACGTAAATCTGCCCTACCACATCGATATGGAATGCATTTGCGTACTTAGGGCTGATGACAGCCTTACGCCAGAAGAGGCACTGCGTGGAGCTACGATTACAGCAAACTCGGTACTGTTTGGTGCGATTCGAGAGGCGGTAGCTTGGATCACTGCACGCCAGCCATTTGGCCGAGTCTTGTTCGGACTGTCAGTTCTGCCAACAGCTCCTCCGCCTGAAGGCGCTAAAGCGCCGGCGGCCGCAGCCAATTGAGACAGCCTAACCGCTGCACTACTTAAACCGCCCCCGAGGCGGTTTTTTTACGCCCGAATGGCGCCCTTACCCACCCACCGCGATCCAACGGTCCACAGCATCTTTCAACCGCTGCACCGCCTTGGAGTGCTTCGCGCTCCTGGGCCCATGCCGACGCCAAGCCTTGGCCGCGTCAGCCACGGCCAGCAGCAGAACCGCTCCATGATCCACATCGCGCTCCTGGGCTTCAGTGGGTTGCTGCACTGTCTTATCCACAATATCCCTTTCAACCGCCCCGGAGCGGCTTTTTGCTCCCGGGATGGGATGCGTCGAACTATTGTAGCTTCAATTTAGCCTTTAGCTTGACTTTAAGTAGCCTATGGCTACAATATGGCGGCTGGGGTATATAGCCTCCGCCCTCCCCTCAACGCACACGAAGGACGCCATATGCAAACGAACCATCATGCAGTCGCACCCACAGCAGGAATGATTGTTGATCCCCGCTTCTTTGTCGGGGACCAGACCCAATTCGCCTCACCCTACCAAATGGGTCAGGTCACCAATGCGCGCCCACGAAGCGTCGGCTATCGCATCGAAAGCGATGACGAAGACCTGGACTTGGTATTTCACGCCTCGTGGTACGCGGAGCATGGCCTCAATCCATCCAAGCTGTTCGCCATGCGCGCCCACGACCAGGAGATGTCACCCCGCATCAATGAAGGCGATACGCTGATCGTCAACACTGAATCGACGATGCCACTTGATGGGTGTTGCTTTTTGTTCAGCCGCGGCTCGGACGCATTCATCCGCCGCGTGCATCGCAACAATGGCACTTGGTGGATCAGTGCTGACAATACCAACAGCATCCACCACCAACTGCAGCGCCTGACCGACGACATCATGATCATCGGCCAGATCGTGCACAAGCAGAGCCATCAAATCTGAACGCGATGAAAAAGCTTTGGAACTCCATCCCACCCTTGATCCAGCGTGCCATAGGCGGCGTGGCTATCGTATTTGCCGTCGTACCGGTTGTGAAGCTGCTGGCGCTATGGGTCAACTTCTGGAACTACTTGCTGCCATGAAGCAACTATTTAGCCTAGTGGCTCGCAGGCCTGCACACCAACCTGCCGGTATTTCCAAGGCGCGAGAACGTAATGAATCGAAACAGTATTGAGGTGCGCGCGTGAGCGAGTTGAACCGCCAGCAACTCTGTGCAGCGCTGAACGTCAGCGAATCAACAATCCGGCGCCTGGAGGCCGATGGTCTACCATTTACGCCAGTGGGGGTCAGGTCCAAGCGCTACGACCTGGCCGAGTGCAAAGCGTGGCTCAAGGTAAATCAATGTCAATCTGGGAAGACAAAAACGGCCGTAAACACGTCGGCATTATGGTCGGCGGGCAAAGGGTTCACCGAATCCTGCCGGAAGGTACAACTGCGAGTGATGCCAAGCGCATAGACGCCGAGTTGCGCGGGGCGATGATCAAGTCGCCCAAGGAAGTGAACATCCCAGGCGACCCTCCCATGACGGGAGTGCTCGCGCTCTACATTGAGCACGCCAAGGGCCTACGCAGCTCCGACACGTCCGAATACCACGCCCTGCGCTTGGGCCGCTGGGCCGAGAAGTACAAGGCCAGCGAAGCCCGACAGTTCGCCGCCCACGTCATCAAGGACATGAGCAAGAAGGTCAAGGACGAGAAGACCGGCGAAATGAAACCGGCGTACGCGCCGGCAACCATCAATCGCAGCCTGGCCACTGCGAAGAAGGGTCTGGCCCTGGCGTGGGAAAAGAACCTGACGCCAGAGAACTACGGTCTGCGCATCAAAGGCGTGGCCGTCAACAACAAGCGCGAGGTGTTTCTGGAGGTGCCGCAGGTCCAGCAAATTGCACAGCATTGCACAGAGCAGGTCCAAGCGGCCATCTGGGCTGCCCTGCTGACTGGAGCACGGCGTGGCGAGATTCTGCAGATCCGTCGTGAGCACATCGGCCGCGACACTATCACCCTACCCAGCAGCCACACCAAGACGCTGAAGACGCGCGTGATTCCCATCGTGCCGGCGCTGCGGCCCTGGCTCAAACACTTTCCCCTCGAAATCACGTTTGAAGGCGTGAAATCGGCTTGGCAGCGTGCGCGTGTTGAAGCGGGCCTCGAGCATGTCAACTTCCATGACCTGCGCCACAGCTGCGCCAGCATCATGCTCGGGCTAGGCGTGGACCTGTACACCATCGGGGAGATTCTTGGTCACAGCAACGTGCAGACCACGAAGCGGTATGCGCACCTGCAGATTGACCGTCAGCGCGCAGCCCTTGGCAAGCTGGGTGACCTGGTGATGCCACCAATGAAAAAAGCCCGTAGCGGCCAAAAGACGCTACGGGCTTAAATTACACCATCCGTTTACACAGGCTTCCGATTTGCTATTGCTTTTGTAGCTGGAAACCCTCGTATTCATTGGTGGGCAGTACAAGTTTCGAACTTGTGACCCCTGCAGTGTGAATGCAGTGCTCTACCCCTGAGCTAACCGCCCTGATTATTCATCAGAATAGCCTTAAATTATACAACAACTTTCAGGCCAACTTTTTCCAGACAGTTTTGCCGCCGCTGGATTTGTCAATTTGTGTCAGTACCTCATCGTGCGCTGTCAACTCTTGGGCGTTGGCGGCGAGTACCGGCAGCTCAAATCCGCGCAGGTCGATCTGTATCACTTTGGCCCCTGTTTCGCTGGGTGAGCCCACTTCCATCAATAGCGCGTCCTGGCCCCGCGTCATATTGATGTACACATCGGCCAGCAATTCGGCGTCGAGCAAAGCGCCGTGCAAGGTACGCCCGGAGTTGTCCACCTCCAGGCGGTCGCACAGGGCGTCCAGACTATTGCGTTTACCGGGGAACATCTCCTTGGCCATGACCAAGGTGTCGATGACCGAGCCTATGTGTTTCTTGAAGGGCGGGTAGCCGGCGCGCACCAGTTCAGCATCCAAGAAGCTGATGTCGAACGGCGCATTGTGGATGATGACTTCGGCACCGGCCACATAGTCCAGCAATTCCTGGGCGATGGCATGGAACTTGGGCTTGTCGCTCAAAAACTCGGTGGTCAAGCCGTGCACGCGCAAAGCGCCCTCGTCGCTGTCCCGCTCGGGGTTCAGGTAGAAATGCAGGTTGTTGCCGGTGAGCTTGCGGTTGACCAGCTCTACGCAGCCGATTTCGACCATGCGGTCTGGGTTGTGCTCCAGGTTGGCGTTGAAACCGGTGGTTTCCGTGTCCAGAATGATTTGGCGCATCAGTGGTTCTCTTTGGCGTGGTTGATGGAGTACTTGGGTATCTCCACCACGACGTCCTGCTGCGCCAAAAAGGCCTGGCAACTCAGCCGGGAGGTCGGCGCCAGCCCCCACGCACGGTCCAGCAGGTCTTCCTCAGACTCATCCAGCTCATTGAGCGATGCAAAACCCTCGCGCACGATGACGTGGCAGGTCGTACAGGCGCAGCTCATGTCGCAGGCATGTTCGATGTTGATGTGGTTTTCCAGCAAAGCTTCGCAGATGGAGGTGCCGGCTGGGGCGCTCACTTCGGCGCCTTGCGGGCAGTACTCGGGGTGCGGCAGGATTCGGATGGTGGGCATAAGTCAGATGGATTCAATATTCTTGCCTTCGAGCGCCTGGGCAATGCCCTTGTTCATGCGCAGGGCGGCGAAATTTTCAGTGGCCAGGGCGAGGGCCTTGCTCAGGGCTTCGATACCGGCCGCATCAGCCCCCGTGCGGCCCTGCGCCAGCGCAGCCATTGCCGTATCGATGTCGGCACGCTCTTGGGTGTTCAGCAGGTCGGCGTCGGCCTCCAGCGCACTCTGGATGGCCAGCAGCAAGCGGTCGGCATCGACCTGCGCCTCGACAACAGCACGGGTGCGGATGTCCTGCTCGGCCGTCGAAAAACTGTCCTGCAGCATTTGCGCAATCTGCGAATCGCTCAAACCATACGATGGCTTGACGTTGATGTCGGCCTGGACCCCACTCACCTGCTCGTGTGCGGACACGTTGAGCAAGCCGTCGGCATCGACGGTAAAGGTCACGCGAATGCGCGCTGCACCGGCAGCCATGGGCGGGATGCCACGCAGTTCAAACCGCGCCAAGCTGCGGCAGTCGCTGACCAGGTCGCGCTCACCCTGCACCACGTGCAAGGCCAGGGCGGTCTGCCCGTCCTTGTAGGTTGTGAAATCCTGCGCCATGGCAGTGGGAATGGTCTGGTTGCGCGGCACGATGCGCTCCACCAGGCCGCCCATGGTTTCGACGCCCAGCGACAAGGGAATCACGTCCAACAGCAACAAATCGCCCGCCGTGTCGTTGCCCGCCAGCTGATTGGCCTGGATGGAGGCACCCAGTGCCACCACCTCATCGGGATTCAGGTTGTTCAGGGGCGCGCGGCCAAAGAACTGGGCGACGGCGGTTTGCACCTGGGGCATGCGGGTGGAGCCACCCACCATGACGACGCCTTGCACGTCCTGCACCGACAGGCGGGCATCGCGCAGTGCCTTGCGGGCGGCGGCAATGGTACGGGCCGTCAAATGGGCGGTTGCCGCCTCGAACTGGGATTGGCTTACGTCAAAATGCACGCTAGCCCTCGTCAAATCGGCATGGAATGCTACTATTTTTGTAGTAGATAGTGCTTCCTTGCAGGCACGGGCCGCAACTTTCAAGGTGGCTTTGTCCGCAGCATTGGCGGCTTGAGCGCCGGTTTGGGACAGCACCCAGTCGGCCAACGCATGGTCGTAGTCGTCGCCGCCCAAGGCCGAGTCACCGCCGGTGGCGACCACTTCGAATACGCCCTGGGTCAGCCGCAGGATGGAAATGTCAAAGGTGCCGCCACCCAGGTCGTAGATCGCGTAGACGCCTTCGCTGGCATTGTCCAGGCCGTAGGCAATGGCTGCCGCGGTAGGCTCGTTGATCAGGCGCAAGACCTTGATGCCGGCCAATTGCGCGGCGTCCTTGGTGGCTTGGCGCTGGGCTTCGTCAAAGTAGGCGGGCACAGTGATGACGGCGCCATACAGGTCGTCGTTGAAGGTGTCTTCGGCGCGGTAGCGCAGCGTGGCCAGGATGTCGGCGCTGACCTCGACCGGAGATTTTTCTCCAGCCACGGTCAGCACACCCAGCATGCCGGTGTGGTCGGCAAATTGGTAGGGCAACTTCTCCGCCCCGGCTACGTCCGCCAGGCTTCGGCCCATGAAACGCTTGGCTGATGCAATCGTGTTTTCCGGGTCGCTGGCCAAAGCTGCCTGTGCCGCATGGCCAATCTCGCGTTTGCCCCCCTCCAGGTAGCGCACAACGGATGGCAAGATGACGCGCCCCGCGTCGTCGGGCAAGCATTCGGCTACACCATTGCGCACGGCTGCCACTAGGGAATGGGTGGTGCCCAAGTCTATGCCGACCGCGATGCGACGTTCATGCGGATTCGGCGCCTGGCCTGGCTCGGAAATTTGTAGAAGCGCCATTTTTGTTTGTATCCATTCGGGGCAGCGCAGCAAGCCTATCGCGCGGCTGCGTCCCCTACCCCAGGTTTCAGGTTTCCAACTTGTCAAACGCCAGATCGAGATCGTGCGCAAACTTTGCAATGAACATCAGCGCACGCACCGACTGCACAGCAGCCGGGTAGTCGTGCGCAACGTCCAGATACTGCGCGCACTCGCCAATGAGGGCACGCTGCGCAGCCTCTACATTGTCGCGCAAGGCATTGAGCGTTTCGTCGTCATGGGCTTCATCCAGCTCCTCACGCCACTGCATTTGCTGCACCAGAAACGCGGCCGGCATGGCCGTGTTGCTGTGCGCGTTGATGGGGGCACCGGCCAACTCACACAGGTAGGCGGCGCGCTTGAGGGGGTCTTTGAGGCGTTGGTAGGCCTCATTGATGCGTACTGACCACTGCATGGCGACACGCTGAGCGGCCTCGCCCTGGGCCGTGAACTTGTCGGGGTGGGCCTCGCGCTGCAGGTCTTTCCAGCGCGCGTCCAGCGCCGCGCGGTCCTGGGCGAACTGCTGCTTTACGCCGAACAGTTCAAAGTCGTTGGATTGCAGGTTCACACGCGGAAGGACTCACCGCAGCCGCATTTGTCGCGCTCCCGCGGATTGTTGAAGCGAAAGCCTTCGTTCAATCCTTCGCGCACAAAATCCAGCTCGGTCCCGTCCAGGTAGGCCAGGCTCTTGGGGTCAACCAGCACCTTGACGCCATGGCCTTCAAAAACCAGATCCTCGGGTGCCAACTCGTCCACATACTCCAGCTGGTAGGCTAGACCGGAGCAACCGGTGGTCTTGACACCCAGGCGCACGCCCAAGCCCTTGCCGCGCTTGGTCAGGTAACGCGTAACGTGGCGAGCGGCGGCTTCAGTCAGTGTGACGGCCATTTCAGTTCAAATGCTTTTTCTTGTAGTCATCCACGGCCGCCTTGATGGCGTCTTCGGCCAGGATGGAGCAGTGAATCTTGACGGGGGGCAGTGCCAGTTCTTCGGCGATCTGGCTGTTCTTCAGCGCCGCCGCTTCGTCCAGCGTCTTGCCCTTGACCCATTCGGTCACCAGCGAGCTGGACGCGATGGCCGAACCGCAGCCATAGGTCTTGAAACGTGCGTCTTCGATGACGCCGGTTTGGGCATTGACCTTGATCTGCAGCTTCATTACATCGCCGCAGGCGGGGGCACCCACCATGCCGGTACCTACACTGTCGTCGCCCTTTTCAAAGCTGCCGACATTGCGGGGGTTTTCATAGTGGTCAACGACTTTTTCTGAATATGCCATTTTGATTTCTCCTTAATGCGCAGCCCACTGGATCGTGGAAATATCGATACCGTCCTGGTACATCTCCCACAGCGGGCTCAGGTCACGTAGCTTGGCCACGTTCTTCTTGATGGTGTCTACGGCGTAGTCAATGTCGGCCTCGGTGGTCCAGCGGCCGATCGTCATGCGCAGGCTGCTGTGGGCCAGTTCGTCACTGCGGCCCAGGGCGCGCAACACATAGCTGGGCTCCAGCGAGGCAGAGGTGCACGCGGAGCCGGACGACACCGCCAAGCCCTTGATGCCCATGATCAGCGATTCGCCTTCCACATAGTTGAAGCTCATGTTCAGGTTGTGCGGCACGCGCTTGTCTTTGTGGCCGTTGATGAAGACCTGCTCAATGCCTTCCAAGCCCGCCAACATGCGGTCGTGCAGGGCCTGGATGCGGATGTTTTCGGCATGCATCTCTTCCTTGGCAATGCGGTAGGCCTCGCCCATGCCGACGATCTGGTGCGTGGGCAGCGTGCCGCTACGCATGCCGCGCTCGTGTCCACCACCGTGCATCTGCGCTTCCAGGCGGATGCGGGGCTTGCGGCGCACAAACAGCGCACCAATGCCCTTGGGGCCATAGGTCTTGTGCGAGGTCAGGCTCATCAGGTCGACCGGCATCTTGGACAGGTCAAACTCCACACGGCCGGTGGCCTGCGCAGCGTCCACATGGAAGATCACGCCCTTTTCACGGCAGATAGCACCAATGGCGGCGATGTCCTGGATGACGCCGATCTCGTTGTTGACGAACATGACGCTGGCCAGGATGGTGTCGGGGCGGATGGCTGCCTTGAACACATCCAGATTGACCAGACCGTCTTCCTGCACGTCCAGGTAGGTGACTTCAAAGCCCTGGCGCTCCAGTTCGCGGCAGGTGTCCAGCACGGCCTTGTGCTCGGTCTTGACGGTGATCAGGTGCTTGCCCTTGGACTGGTAGAAGTGCGCCGCACCCTTCAAGGCCAGGTTATTGGATTCGGTTGCGCCGGACGTCCACACAATCTCGCGCGGATCGGCGCCAATAAGGGCCGCAACTTGTCCGCGGGCCTTCTCCACGGCCGCTTCGGCCTCCCAGCCCCAGGCGTGGCTGCGCGAGGCCGGATTGCCAAAGTGGGAGCGCAGCCAGGGCACCATGGCGTCCACCACCCGCTCGTCGCAGGGATTGGTGGCGCTGTAGTCCATGTAGATGGGGAAGTGGGGTGTGGAATCCATATCTGGCTCTTAATTAGTTGAGGACAGAGCTGGCCCGCTGCGCAGGCTGCGGTCTGTCCCGCAAAGTTTCACGACTTCGAAAACGCGTTGCCCAGGGCAAACACGGAATTGGGGGCGTTGATGCGGATGGGCTTGGTAATGGGCATGGCCGAAATGGCGCGCTTGACGCTTGGCTTGTCTTCCACCAGCAGGCCTTTGGCAACCTGGTCATCCACCAGCTTTTGCAGCGTGACGGAATCCAGAAACTCCACCATGCGCACATTCAGCGCGGTCCACAGGTCGTGGGTCATGCAGCGCGTGCCCTCGCCCTGGCAGTTTTCCTTGCCGCCGCAATGGGTGGCGTCAATGGGCTCGTCCACGGAGACGATAATGTCGGCAACGGTGATATCGGAAGCCTTGCGTGCCAAGGTATAGCCGCCGCCCGGGCCACGGGTGGACTCCACCAGTTCGTGGCGGCGCAGCTTGCCAAACAACTGCTCCAAATACGACAGCGAAATCTGCTGGCGCTGGCTGATAGCAGCCAAAGTCACCGGCCCGCTGCTTTGTCGCAAGCCGAGATCAATCATCGCGGTGACCGCAAACCGGCCTTTGGTAGTGAGACGCATGGAAAACTCCTTCAGTCCTACTTGGTTGACTATTCCACTCAAGTATACCAAAAAACCTAGGGTTTTCCTCAGGTATTCAAATTAAGCGCCAAACACCCCTACTTGCCGGCGCCAGAAAGGCTCACGACGTTGTCGCTGCCTGGCGCACCAAAGGCCTGTTCTTTCAGGATGTGCAATTGGTCCCGCACCTGGGCCGCTTTTTCGAACTCCAAGTTGCGGGCGTGCTCCATCATCAGCTTCTCCAAGCGCTTGATTTCGCGGGAAATGTCCTTCTCGCTCATATCCTCGACCTGGGCGCGCTGCAGGGCGTCCCGCTCCAGGCGTTCGGCCTCCTTGCCGGCCTTTTCGCTGTAGACGCCGTCGATGAGGTCGCGCACCTTTTTGACGATGGCCTTGGGCGTGATGCCACGCTCCAGGTTGTGGGCAATCTGCTTCTTGCGACGCCGCTCGGTCTCGCCGATGGCGCGCTGCATGGAGTCGGTAATCTTGTCGGCATACAGGATGGCGCGGCCATTCAGGTTACGGGCCGCCCGGCCAATGGTCTGTATCAGTGAGCGCTCGGAGCGCAAGAAGCCTTCCTTGTCAGCATCCAGAATCGCCACCAGCGACACCTCAGGAATGTCCAGCCCCTCGCGCAGCAGGTTGATACCCACCAGCACGTCAAAGGCGCCCAGGCGCAGGTCGCGCAGGATCTCCACCCGCTCCACGGTGTCCACATCGCTGTGCAGGTAGCGCACCTTGACGCCGTTATCCGTCAGGTAGTCGGTCAGCTGCTCGGCCATGCGCTTGGTCAGCGTGGTGATCAGCACGCGCTCATTCTGCTCGACCCGCGTGCGGATTTCCTGCAGCACGTCGTCCACCTGGTGGGTGGCGGGGCGCACCTCCACCTCAGGATCCACCAGGCCCGTGGGGCGCACCACCTGCTCCACGACCTGGCCCGCATGTTCCTGCTCGTAGGTGGACGGCGTGGCCGACACAAAAATCGCCTGCCGCATGCGCGACTCGAATTCGGCAAACTTCAGCGGCCGGTTGTCCAGCGCGCTGGGCAGGCGGAAGCCGTATTCCACCAACGTGGTCTTGCGCGAGCGGTCGCCCAGGTACATGGCCCCAAACTGCCCGATGGTGACGTGGCTTTCGTCCACAAACATCACCGCGTCCTTGGGCAGGTAATCCACCAGCGTGGAAGGCGGGTCGCCCGGTGCGCTGCCCGCCAGATGGCGGCTGTAGTTCTCAATCCCCTTGCAGTGGCCGACTTCACTCAGCATTTCCAGGTCAAAGCGCGTGCGCTGCTCCAGGCGCTGGGCCTCCACCAGCTTGCCTTCGGCCACAAAGAACTGCAGCCGCTCGGCCAGTTCGGTCTTGATAGTCTCCACCGCCATCAGCACCTGGTCCCTTGGGGTGACGTAGTGGCTTCCGGGATAAACCGTAAAGCGCGGAATCTTCTGGCGGATGCGGCCAGTCAGCGGGTCAAAAAGCTGCAGCGATTCGATCTCATCGTCAAACATTTCCAGGCGCAACGCCATCTCGGAGTGCTCGGCCGGAAAGATGTCGATGGTGTCGCCCCGCACGCGGAAGGTACCGCGCCCAAAGTCCATGTCGTTGCGCTGGTACTGCATGCGCACCAGTTGGGCAATGGCATCGCGCTGGTTCAGCTTGTCACCGGTGCGCAACGTCATGACCATCTTGTGATACGCCTCAGGCTGGCCGATACCGTAGATGGCGGACACGGTGGCGACGATCACCACATCGCGCCGCTCCAAGATCGACTTGGTGCACGACAGGCGCATCTGCTCGATGTGCTCGTTGATGGCGCTGTCTTTTTCAATGAACAGGTCGCGCTGCGGCACATAAGCCTCGGGCTGGTAGTAATCGTAGTAGCTGACGAAATACTCCACCGCATTGTTGGGGAAAAACTCGCGGAACTCGCTGTACAGCTGGGCTGCCAGCGTCTTGTTGTGCGCAAACACAATGGCTGGGCGGCCCAGGCGGGCGATCACGTTGGCCATGGTGTAAGTCTTGCCCGAGCCGGTCACGCCGAGCAGGGTCTGGAACACCTCGCCATCGGATACACCTTCCACCAGCAGGTCAATGGCCTCGGGCTGGTCGCCTGCCGGCGGATAGGGCTGGTGCAGCTCAAACGGTGAGCCGGGGTAGCGAATGAATTGGCCTGCGGGTGCTGGCGCGGCATCTAGGTCGGCGATAGGGGTCGGGGCAGACATGTGATGGTTCGGCTAATGGGCAAAGATGGGACTGTAGACCATGCCGTGGGTTTTCGTTGCTGGGGGGCATTGTTGTTCGGATTGTTGTGGTGCGCGCACGCCGGGCCAGCGGTGCGGGCCGATCGCCCCTGGTGCGTGGGCCCTGCGGGCTGCCTTGCGGTGCTCGGGCCGGGCGGGGTCTGGCTAAACTCGCCCTGCAGGCTCAAACAACGCCAGCCCTGATCCGCCCGCCCCAGCGCTCCTCAGCCACGCACAAGGGATCGCCCCGCCCGCATCGCTGGCCCGGCTTGGGGAGTTGGTTACAGCGGCCAAGAGTCAACAGCCCAATTTCGCAGCGGCTAGGTTGGCGCTATCTTTATGGGAGCAGACTATGTATATTTGGCGATGGCTAGGGAGCCACTTCATTGGGTATCTTTCGAGAGTCTTCCGCAAAATTGTGAGGCCTACATCACGCAGGCCTTCCACGAGCCGTTCGCTCGCACTTTTCGCCTCTACCCTAATTTTTTCCGTCGCGGCCCTTGCCGCTGAAACGGGTGGGATTCTCTCCGCAAAAGGCCCAATGACGCTAAATGATGAGGAAGCACCTAGGCTATTCAAACAATGCTCGCGGGCGGCACCAAATCCCGAAGGCCCACTTTGGACACCCACTTCCGCCGAGGTGAACGCTATGGAAGTTCAGCTCGAAAAGCATATCAGCGCCCCCAGTTCTGGCACTGCGTGGATTGGCAAAGGAGGCCGTCGATATCGGGGGCAGCACGTTGGGTTTGTCCGCGGTGGTGTTAAGTTCATCTATGCCTCATATGCGCCGGAAGACATCGATACATTCTTCCGCAATGGGCGAGCGGCCGTCATGTGCGATGGAGGGGTGAGTTTCTGGGGCATTGTCTATAACACCGCCACTGCTGAGTTCAGCGAGCTCGAAACAAATGGTCGTTGATGATCGCTCGCTTTGTGCTAAACGGCGCTCCAAAACATCACCCACAAGCATGAGGCATCGCTCCGTGCCACCCTTGGGCGGTGCCGAGCAGCGCAGGGGAGTCGCGCCAGCGACCAGCGCCCCAGGGTGGCACGGAGCGATGCCTCATGCGCACCACCACCGTCTGCAACAATGTTGCACATGACTGTAACCACCCTCCCCTCTGCCGAAAACGTCTTCACCTGGCCCGTCCGTGTGTACTGGGAAGACACCGACGCAGGCGGCATCGTTTTCTACGCCAACTACCTGAAGTTTTTCGAACGCGCCCGCACCGAGTGGCTGCGCGCAAAGGGTGTCGAGCAGCGTCAGTTGCAACAAGACCTGGGCTGCATCTTTGTGGTGAGCGACGTGCAAATCAAATACCTGCGCTCTGCCCGGCTGGACGACCAATTGCTGGTGACGGCGCACTTGAGCGAACTGGGCCGCTCGTCCTTCACCATCCAGCAAGAGGTGCGACTGGTATCCCCAGATGCAGAACCGGTGGTGCTGTGCACAGGCTCCGTGCGCGTCGGCTGGATCCATGGCCAGACGTCCAAACCCGCACGCATACCGCCCGAACTGCAACAGGCGCTCCAGGGCTGAAAACCCCGGTGATGTGGCGGGCTGCAGAAACCATGCAGTATCCGCATCACCTGCGCGGCCTCGGGTAAACCCACCCCGGTAGAATGGGGGCCGACACCAGCCCAGTGCTGCTGCTTCGCACCCCTCCCGAATCTTTCCCACAGGACCCGCTATGTCTCTCTTCTCTTCCGTCGAAATGGCCCCCCGCGACCCTATCCTGGGTCTGAACGAGCAATTCAACGCCGACACCAACCCCAATAAAGTGAACCTGGGCGTGGGCGTGTATTTCGATGACAACGGCAAGCTGCCCCTGCTGCAGTGCGTGCAAGCCGCCGAGAAGACCATGATGGACAAGCCCACCGCCCGCGGCTACCTGCCTATCGACGGCATCGTGGCGTATGACAACGCCGTCAAGGGCCTGGTCTTTGGCGCTGACAGCGAACCCGTCACCTCCGGCCGTGTGGCCACCGTGCAGGCCATTGGCGGCACCGGCGGCCTGAAGATTGGCGCTGACTTTTTGAAGAAGCTCAACCCCAACGCCAAGGTGCTGATCTCCGACCCCAGCTGGGAAAACCACCGCGCGCTGTTCAACAACGCCGGTTTCGAGGTCGACACCTACGCCTACTACGACGCAGCCAAGCGCGGCGTCAATGTGGAAGGTTTCCTGGCCAGCCTGAACGCGGCCGCGCCCGGCACCATCGTCGTGCTGCACGCCTGCTGCCACAACCCGACCGGCTACGACATCAGCCCCGCCGACTGGGACCAAGTGATTGCGGTGGTCAAGGCCAAGGGCCTGACACCCTTCCTGGACATGGCCTACCAGGGCTTTGGCTATGGCATTGCCGAAGACGGCGCCGTGATCAACAAGTTTGTCGCCGCTGGCCTGAACTTCTTTGTTTCCACCTCCTTCTCCAAGAGCTTTAGCCTGTACGGCGAGCGCGTAGGCGGCCTGTCCGTGCTGTGCAAGGACAAGGAAGAAGCCGGTCGCGTGCTGTCGCAATTGAAAATCGTCATCCGCACCAACTACTCCAACCCGCCCACCCACGGTGGCGCTGTCGTGGCTGCCGTGCTGAACAACCCCGAGCTGCGTGCCCTGTGGGAAAAAGAGCTGGGCGAAATGCGCGTGCGCATCAAGGCCATGCGCCAGAAGCTGGTGGACGGCCTGAAAGCCGCCGGCGTCAAGCAGGACATGTCATTCATCACCAGCCAGATCGGCATGTTCAGCTACTCCGGCCTGACCAAGGACCAGATGGTGCGCTTGCGCTCAGAGTTCGGCGTCTACGGCACCGACACCGGTCGCATGTGCGTGGCCGCGCTGAACAGCAAGAACATTGACTACGTCTGCGCCGCCATCGCCAAGGTGGTCTAAGCGATTTGGGGCGATAGCCCTCGTGCACACTGCATAGGCCGCTATGGAATGCATAGCGGCCTATGCACATATGCACCACACCACCGGGATACCGAGGTGGCCTGCAGCTACCCGGCGCAAGCTTTCAACAAGCTGACAAAACCCGCAAAACTACGGGCTATCCTAGGGCCAAAAGCCAACCCCTGGATCGCGCAAAACTGGTATATTGCATTGCAACATTTTCACTCCTGAAACGTTCCCCCGAAAGCGAGTCCCCCATGCTGTACCAGTTCTACGAAACCCAGCGGTCTTTGATGGAGCCTTTCGCAGACTTGGCCCAGACCGCCGCCAAGGTATTCGCCAATCCCCTGACCCTGGCCGGGCAAAACCCGTTTGCGCAGCGCATCTCCGCGGGCTACGACCTGCTGCACCGCCTGGGCAAGGACTACGAGAAGCCTGAGTTCGGTTTGCGCACCGTGGACGTCGATGGCGTGGAAGTTGCCATCCACGAGCGCGTGGAGATCAATAAGCCGTTTTGCGAACTGCGCCGCTTCAAGCGCTTTTGCGACGACGAGGCGACGCTGAGCAAGATCAAGGGCCAACCCGCGGTGCTGATCGTGGCCCCGCTATCTGGCCACTACGCCACACTCTTGCGCGACACCGTCAAGGCCATGCTCAAGGACCATAAGGTCTACATCACCGACTGGAAGAATGCGCGCCTGGTGCCCATGAGCGAAGGCGAATTCCACCTGAACGACTATGTCAACTACGTTCAGGAATTCATCCGCTACGTGCAGGGCAAATACGGCAACTGCCATGTGATGAGCGTCTGCCAGCCCACCGTGCCGGTGCTCGCTGCGGTGGCACTGATGGCCAGCCGTGGCGAGACCACACCGTTGAGCATGACCATGATGGGCGGCCCCATCGACGCACGCAAGTCGCCCACCGCTGTCAACAATCTGGCGATGAACAAGAGCTACAGCTGGTTCGAGAACAACGTCATCTTCCGCGTACCGTCCAACTTCCCCGGCGCCGGCCGCCGCGTCTACCCCGGCTTCTTGCAGTACACCGGCTTTGTGGCCATGAACCCCAGCAACCACGCCAACAGCCATTACGACTATTTCAAGGACCTGATCAAGGGCGACGATGCCAGCACCGAGGCCCACCGCAAGTTCTACGACGAGTACAACGCCGTGCTGGACATGGATGCCAACTACTACCTGGACACCATCAAGGTTGTGTTCCAGGACTTCTGCCTGGTCAACGGCACCTGGGATGTGAAAAATGCGCAGGGCAAGATCGAGCGCGTGCGCCCGGGCGACATCAAGACCACAGCCCTGCTGTCGGTGGAAGGCGAGTTGGACGACATCTCCGGCTCTGGCCAGACCCAAGCTGTGCACGACATTTGCACCGGCGTGCCGCGCAGCATGCAAAGGCACTACGAGGCCAAGGGCGCGGGCCACTATGGCATCTTCTCCGGCCGCCGCTGGCGCGAGATGGTCTACCCCCAGGTCAAGTCCTTCATCCTGGCCCACCATACCGTCGCCCCTGTGGTTGTTGCCAAACCGGCGCCAGCCCCCAAGGCCAAGACCACCATTGCGGCCAAGGCACCTGCGAAGAAATCGGCTCCAGCCCTCGCCAAACCTGCGCAAGTAGCTACCAAAAAAGTAGCAACCAAGCGCACCACCCCCAAGAAGTGAACACCACGGCGCAGACACCCGGGCCCCTGGCGGCCCGCATATTGGATGCGCTGCCGCAGACCCAGTGCACGCGCTGCGGCTACCCGGATTGCGCCGGCTATGCCCAGGCAATCGCCGCTGGTAAAGCCGATATCAACCAGTGCCCCCCGGGCGGGCAAGAGGGCGTTGTCCGCTTGGCGCAGATCACCAACCGTCCGGCGCCGCTTCTCAATCCTGAGTTTGGCCTCGAAGCGCCACGTCAACTGGTCTTCATCGACGAAGACTGGTGCATAGGCTGCACGCTGTGCCTGGACGCCTGCCCCACCGACGCCATCATGGGCAGCAACAAGCGCATGCACACCGTCATCGAGGCCTATTGCACCGGCTGTGAGCTGTGCCTGCCGGTCTGCCCCGTGGATTGCATCAAGCTGGAGAACGCCAGTGGCGACTCCACCGGCTGGGCTGCCTGGCCCCAACCCCAGGCCGACCTGGCCCGCGGCCGCTATGCGGCCAAGACCGAACGCGTGGCCCGGTCCAAGGCCGAGCATGCACAGCAGCAACAGGCAAAAGTAACGGCCAAACTGGCGGACCTGTCTGCCCATTCACGCATCACCGATACCGCCGTGCTGGACAAGAAGCGCGCCATCATCGAGGCGGCCATGGCCCGCGCCCGGGCCAAACGCACTGGCGAACCCTCCAAAGATTAAGGGCAAATCCGCGCCGGGCCGCCCCAAGCGGATTTAGCCCCCTCGGGGGGCAGCGACCCGCGCAGCGGTGGAGCGTGGGGGCCTACTGAACCAGGTTTTTGTAGACCCCGCAGCCCACATAGAGCCCGTCCACCTTCTGCACGAAGGACATCTTGGACTGCACCTTGCCCGTGGTCGGGTTGGCAATGTCGTATTCCACCCAGCCTGGCTCATAGTCGGCCTGGCCGATGATGGAATCGAGCAGGCCCTGGCCATCGATACCGGCAATGTCCTGCACCCGCGTGCCGACCTTGGCCGGGTTGCCGCCAAAGGCGACATAGCGGCCATTGGCGTCCAGCACAAACACATACATGTCGCGGTCCAAAAAGCCCTTGGTGGCGTCAGTCAGGTCTCGCAGGTAAGCGTCCTTGGACGTATGCTGGCGGTAGGCCGCCGCACGCTGCACCAGGGCCATGGCCTCTTCGGCCGTTCCCTGCTGCAGCTTGAACCGTGCCACCGACTCCACCAGCGTGCTGGCCCGCCCCTCCATGGCCATAGCCTGGCCCACAGCCTGTTCCACCATCTGGGCATTGCGCTGCGTGATCTCGTCCAACTGGCGCACAGCCTGGGTAATCTCGCTCAGGCCAGAACTCTGCTCGGCGCTGGATGTGGAGATTTGCGACATGCTGGCCGCCACATCGCGGATGCCGCCGACCACCTGGTTGATGGTGGTGCCGGCAGCCCGTATCTTTTCCACACTGGTGGCCACCTGGCCCGACGAGTTGCCAATCAGTTGGCGGATTTCCTTGGCCGATTCGGCCGAACGCTGGGCCAGTGAACGCACTTCGCTGGCAACCACCGCAAAGCCTCGGCCCGACTCGCCAGCCCGCGCGGCCTCCACCGCCGCATTCAGCGCCAGGATATTGGTCTGGAAAGCCAGGCCATCGATGACACCCACGATCTCGTCCATGCGCTTGGCACCGGCCTGAATCACCTCGACCGACTCAACAGCCTGGGCCATCAAGGCGGCACCACGGTCGGCCACATCACGCACCTCTCCTGCCTTGCCGTTGGCCTGGCTGGCCGTGTTGGCGTTTTCTTGCACGGTGGACGACAGCTCCTCTACGCTGGCGGCCGTCTGCTCCAGGTTGGCTGCCTGCTGCTCGGTGCGGTCCGACAAATCGCTGCTGCCCCTGGCCAGGCTCTTGCCGGCGTGGTTCACAAAGGCGGCATTGCTACGCACATTGGCCACCATGGCAGAGACCGTCTGGCTCAACTGGCCCACGGTGCCGATCAAACGACCCAACTCGTCTTGCCCGCGCGGCCGCAGGGTCTGGCGCAAGTCGCCCGCGACCATGCTGTCTATGGCGGACACGACGACGCCTAAATCCGCAGTCATGCTTTGGTACAGGGCGATCAAGCAATAAACCAGCAGAGCCGCCAGAATGGCAAGGAATAGCAAGGTGTAGGTGCCTGGCCTGGAACCATCGCCCAGCAGAAGCTGCACCAGCACAAGCAGCAATGGCAAGGCCGACAGCAGCGCAACCAGAGCGAACTTGCCGGCAAACGGCAGGTGGCGCATCAGACTGAGCCCGGGACCCCACAACTTGGAAAAACCCATATCGAACACTCCGCTTTAGCAACCCAACCCATAGGCCTGGACCATCCAGGCCATCCGGCACGCTAACCCCGAAAACTGACGGCGGCCCTACAGCCCTACGCCGCCTCAGCCCAGCGCATCGTTGACCTGTTCATTGAATTCGGCCATGCTGACCGCACTGCCAATCTCACGCGGCAGCGCATCGCGCACCGAGAAGACGCCCAAGATCTTGGTCCCCTCGCCCACAATGGGCAGGTGGCGAAACCCCCGCTCGATCATGATCAACACGGCGTCGGCCACCAGAGTCTCGGGCGCTACACAGATGGGGTGGCGCGTCATCACGTCGGTTACCAGCGTGGTCTGCGGATTCAGGGCCTTGGCCAGTACGCGTGTCATCAGGTCGCGCTCGGTCACAATACCCAGCAGGTTGCCCGGCGTGTCCACGATCAACACGCTGCCGCAGTTGGCGCGGGTCATGACGCAAGCAGCGTCCCAGACACTGGCATGGGGCCCCAGACTGACCACATGGCGATGGGACATGGAGTGGAAGACGGTGCGTTCCGGCATGTTTCCCCCTTTGCGTCAACGCATGGACGCATTGATTTTTTCCAGCGCCTTGGCACCAGGACACAGATGCTCAGGCCCCAGCGCGTGCAAAGGCCGGTGCGAGGTATTGAGCGCAATGTGCAAATCGGTGGCCAAGGGGTCCACATACAACAGCCCGGTCACGACCTCGCCACGCGCCTGGTGCTCTTGCATATAGCGCTGAGCGGCATTGAGATCGGTGGGGTCGTAATCGGGGTGCAGCTTGCGCAGGTGCAAGAGCGAGCCATCGTGCTGCTGTACTTCCACCACATCGCCCGCGGCGTATTCGGTCGTGATCTCGCTGCGCGGCGTGATGAAGTCGATACGGCTCACCGCCTCGTTGTGCTGACGCACGTAGTCATAGCTCTTGGTGCTGCCGCCATGGTTGTTGAAGGTCACACAGGGGCTGATGACATCGATGAAGGCCGCGCCACCGTGGGCAATCGCGCCCTTGATCAGGGGCACCAGTTGCGCCTTGTCACCCGAGAAACTGCGCGCCACATACGTGGCGCCCAGTTGCAGGGCCAAGGCCACCAGGTCTACCGGGCTGTCACTGTTGACGACGCCCTTCTTGCTCTTGGAACCGCGGTCGGCAGTGGCGGAGAACTGGCCCTTGGTCAGGCCATAGACGCCGTTGTTCTCGACAATATAGGCCATATTGACGCCACGGCGCATCGCATTGGCAAACTGCCCCAGGCCGATAGACGCCGAATCCCCATCACCTGAGATGCCCAGGTACAACAACTCGCGATTCGCCAGATTGGCACCGGTCAGCACCGAGGGCATGCGGCCGTGCACGGTGTTGAAACCGTGGGAAGCTCCCAGAAAGTAGTCTGGCGTCTTGGAGCTGCAGCCTATGCCCGAGAGTTTGGCGACGCGGTGGGGCTCGATATCCAGCTCCCAGCAGGCCTGTATCAGCGCAGCCGAAATGGAATCGTGCCCACAGCCGGCGCACAGTGTGCTGATGCGGCCCTCGTAGTCGCGCCGCGTGAAACCCACCTTGTTCTTGGTCAGCGTGGGGTGGTGCAGCTTGGGTTTGGCGATGTAGGTCATGCTATCTCCTTCACCGGTGCGGTGGCGACCGTTGCCTGCACCTGGATGCGGATGGCGTGGGCAATGAAGCGCGCCGTGATCGGTGTGCCGTCATAGTGCAGCACCCGCAGCAGCCGCGCGGGGTCGATGTCCAGTTCGTTGACCAACAGTGAGCGCATCTGCGCATCACGATTCTGCTCCACGACAAACACCTTGTCATGCTCGGCCACAAAGCGACTGACAGCATCTGGAAACGGAAAGGCCAAGAGCCGCATCGCATCCACATGGATGCCTTCTTCCTCCAGCGCGTCCAGCGCCTCGCGTAGCGCAGGGCTGGTGGAGCCGAAATACAGCACGCCCCAGGGGGTTTTCTGCTGGGCCTTGCGCACCACCGGCTGGGGCACCATGCCGGCTGCCGTCTTGAACTTGCGCACCAGGCGTTCCATGTTGTAGGTGTAGTCCGGGCCGCGCTCGGAATACTGGGCATAGGGGTTGCGCGTGGTGCCACGGGTGAAGAAACTGCCCTTGCTGGGGTGGGTGCCGGGCAGCGTGCGCCAGGGAATGCCGTCGCCATCCACGTCCTTGTAACGGCCAAAGTCCTTGCCGGCCTCCAGCTCGGCCGCCGTCATGACCTTGCCGCGGTCGTAGGCCCTGGCGTCGTCCCACACAAAGGGCTTGGACAGGCGCTGGTTCATGCCGATATCCAGGTCGGTCATCACAAAGATGGGCGTTTGCAAGCGGTCCGCCAGATCGAGCGCCGCCGCGCAATGCACAAAGCATTCGTGCGGGTCTTCGGGGAACAGCAGCACATGCTTGGTATCGCCATGCGAGGCATAGGCGCAGGCCAGCAGATCGGCCTGTTGGGTACGGGTGGGCATGCCGGTGGATGGCCCGCCGCGCTGCACATTGATGATGGTGACCGGTATCTCGGCGAAATAGGCCAGGCCAATAAACTCCTGCATCAGGGACACACCAGGCCCCGAGGTGGCGGTAAAGGCCCGCGCCCCATTCCAACCCGCCCCCACCACCATGCCGATGGAGGCCAGCTCGTCTTCGGCCTGCACGATGGCGTAGTAGTGCTGCCCGGTGGCCGGGTCCACACGGAACTTGTCGCAGTATTTCTGGAAGGCCTCGGGCACCGAGGATGATGGCGTGATCGGGTACCAGGCCGCCACGGTAGCACCGCCATAGAGGCAGCCCAGAGCGGCAGCCGTATTGCCGTCGGTCAGTATCTGGTCGCCCACTTGGTCAGACTTGCGCACGCGCAGGCCCAGCGGTGCCAGGTGCTGCTTGACATAGTCGCGCCCCAAATGCAGTGCGCGGATATTGGAATCCAGCAAACGCTCCTTGCCCTTGTACTGCTCGGCAAACAGGGTCTCGAACACGCTGGCATCCATGTCCAGCAGCACCGACAGCGCGCCCACGTAGATGATGTTCTTGAACAACTGGCGCTGCCGCGGGTCGGTATAGGCAGCGTTGGCAATTTCGGTCAATGGCACAGCAATGGTATTGACGTCTTCGCGGAATTTGTCGGGCGGCAGAGGCCGGGTGCTGTCGTAAAACAGATAGCCACCACTCTCAATCTCGGCCACATCGGCATCCCAGGTCTGGGGGTTCATGGCCACCATCATGTCCACACCGCCGCGCCGGCCGGAGTAGCCCTTTTCGCAGACACGGGCCTCGTACCAGGTGGGCAGGCCCTGGATGTTGCTGGGGAAGATGTTGCGCGGGCTCACTGGCACACCCATGCGCACAATGGCCTTGGCAAACAGCTCGTTGGCCGATGCCGAGCCGGATCCGTTCACATTGGCGAACTTGATGACGAAGTCGTTGATGGCTTCAATGCGCTTGGTCATGCGTGTACCCCCATGCTTTTGTCTCTGCAGGCAGGCCCGGCCTGCGTCGTATTGAGCAAAAACTTCTGCATATCCCAGGCCCCGGTAGGGCAACGCTCGGCACACAGGCCGCAGTGCAGGCACACATCCTCGTCCTTGACCATGATGTGGCCGGTCTTGAGCTCCTGCGACACATACAGATCCTGCGTCAGATTGCTGGCAGGGGCCTGCAGACGGCCCCGTAGATCGGACTCTTCGCCGTTCGTGGTGAACGTGATGCAATCCATCGGGCAGATGTCCACGCAGGCGTCGCATTCGATGCAGGTGTCGCGGTTGAATACCGTCTGCACATCGCAGTTCAGGCAGCGGCTGGCCTCCTTGAACGCAGTGGCAGCGTCAAAGCCCAGCTCCACCTCCACGCGGATATTGGCCAGGGCCTTCTGCGCCTCGGCCCAGGGTACTTTGAAGCGGTTGTCGTTGGAGATGTCATTGGCATAGCTCCACTCGTGGATGCCCATCTTCTGCGACATCAGATTGGTCATAGGCGCGGGGCGCTGCGCCACGGCCTCGTTGTGCAGAAAACGGTCTATGGACACCGCCGCCTCGTGCCCGTGGGCCACGGCGCTGATGATGTTCTTGGGGCCAAAGGCCGCGTCTCCACCAAAGAACACCTTGGGCAGCGAGGTCTGGAAGGTGTCCTTGCCCAGCACCGGCAGGCCCCAGCGGTCAAAGTCTATGCCGCAATCCCGCTCAATCCACGGGAAGGCGTTCTCCTGCCCCACGGCCAGCAGCACCGTGTCGCAGGCGAAGAACACATCCGCCTCGCCAGTGGGTACCAGGCTGCGTGCGCCTTTGTCGTCGTAGACGGCACGCACCACCTCGAAGCTCATGCCGGTCAGCTTGCCGTTGTCATGCACAAAGCTCTTGGGCACGTGGTAGTTGATGATGGGAATGCCCTCGTGCTGGGCGTCCTCTTTCTCCCAGGGTGAGGCCTTCATTTCGTCAAAGCCGCTGCGCACGATGACCTTCACGTCCGTGCCGCCCAGGCGGCGGGCCGAGCGGCAGCAGTCCATGGCGGTGTTGCCACCACCCAGCACGATGACGCGTGGCGCCACACTGGTGACATGGCCGAAGGAAACCGATGCCAGCCAGTCGATGCCGATGTGGATGTGTTTGGCCGCCTCCTTGCGGCCTGGGATGTCGATCTCACGGCCGCGCGGTGCGCCACAGCCCACAAACACGGCGTCATAGCCTTGCGCCAACAGGCCTTTCATGGAATCGACCCGCTGGCCGCTGACGAAGTTGACGCCCAGGTCCAGCACGTAGCCCGTTTCTTCGTCAATGACCGACTCGGGCAGGCGAAACCGTGGAATCTGCGAGCGGATGAAGCCGCCGGCCTTGGCCTCACTGTCAAACACCGTGACCTCGTAGCCAAGCGGCGCCAGGTCCCGCGCCACGGTCAGCGAGGCCGGGCCCGCCCCCACACAGGCGATGCGCTTGCCATTGCGCGGCGCCACCGTGGGCATGCGGGCACGCACGCTATCGTCCTTGTGGTCGGCCGCCACACGCTTGAGCCGGCAGATGGCCACCGGCTCGGGCTTGTCGCCATTGTTTTCTTCAACCCGGCCCCGCCTGCAAGCGGGCTCGCAGGGCCGGTCGCAGGTGCGGCCCAGAATGCCGGGGAACACGTTGGACACCCAATTGACCATATAGGCATCGGTGTAGCGCCCCTGGCCGATCAGGCGTATGTATTCGGGAACGGGGGTGTGGGCCGGGCAGGCCCATTGGCAATCGACGACTTTGTGGAAGTACGCCGGGTTGGAGATATTGACGGGTTGCAAATCTGCCTCCTTGCCCCACGCATGTCCTGGGAGGACAGTCGCACAGGGTTGGTGCAGTCTACGGCGACCGGCAGGCTTGCGGCTTAGTGAAAGCCCTCGGGTGGACGGTTGCGTGTGTATTTTTTTGTGACGGCGTGCTATGCAAAAAACCGGCGGATGCGACCCAGCAGGTCATCACCATTGCTCACCGCGGTCTGACCACCGGCCTTGGCCAGCATGGTATTGCGCTGGGCATTGCGGGCCTGCACGATGGCGGTCACTTCCGTGGCAATCTCGGGGCGCTGCTCCAAGACCTTGGCAAAGCCGGCCTTGTCCAGGCGGTAGCAATCTACCGCCGTAACCGCCACCACCGAAGCGCTGCGGGCCTCGCCGGTCAGCATACCCATCTCGCCAAAAATGGCACCGTCGCGCAAGGTCGCCACCTCCAGCCGCCCCTTGGGACCATCGACCATCACCCGCGCCTCGCCATGGATGATGAGGTAGAGCCAATGTGCAACCGCGCCCTGGCGGGTCAGCACATCCCCTGCCGCAAACGGTGCGTGCACCAGATGCCCGGCCAGCATCTGCTGTTCAGACTCCGGCAATTGGGCAAACAATTCGGTGCGCCGAATGGCATCCAGCCGTTTGTCAGCCTCTCGCTGGCTCGCCGCGGCGCGCCAGCTATCACTTTCCTTGACGATGAGCCGTTCTTCCTGTGGCACACCCAATTGCACACCGGCACGCGCCAATGCCGCCAGCGCATGCACGCGCACCGCGGAGTCGCTGGGATCGTCAAATTGCGGGTGCCCCAACCAGTAGCGCAGCGTATAGCGGCAATACCCCGAATCCACTTCACTGAGGATGGCACTGGGCGGCGGATCGGTCAGCACATAGGGCACCTCCGCATCCAGCACCGAGCGCTCCAGGGCGCGCAACACCGTCTCCGGGTTGGCCCCGGCCGCGACATTGAAGTGCACCGCCCGGCGCCACGCAAACGGCGCGCCTTCTGCCGCCCGCAGCACCGTAAAGCGGTTCTTCATCAACCAGCTATTGGGCAATATGACCAGTTCGCGGTTGCGTGTCTCGATAGCGGTGAAGCGCCAGTGCACATCGGTCACACGCCCGCTGACATCGTCCACCTTGACCCAGTCGCCCACCCGTAGCGAGTTGTCCAACTGCAGCGTCACGCCACCCAGCACATTGCCCAAGGTGTCCTGCATGGAGAAGGCCAGCACGGCCGTGATGACGGCCGAAGTGGCAAAAAGTTGGGTAGGGTCCACCCCCGACAGGCGCAAGCACAACAGGCCCCAGGCCAGAGAGAGGCCGGTAAAGGTCAAGTCATGGGCGATGCGGGGCACGCTGAGCCCCAGGCGCGGCAGTACCGCGCGAAAGGCAATCGTGGCCAGCAGATGGATGGCCGACAAACCGGCCAATACCAGGGACAATTCGAATGCTGTGCTGGCCAGCAATGGGTAGCCCCGCAGGCCTGTGACTGCGAGCAGTGCCAACAGTGACAGCCCCCACAAGCCCCAGGTCACCCGCACGGCCCGATACTCACCGGGGCGCACTGCACGGAATACGGCAGAGACGATGGCAACCGCCAGTAGCGCCAGCCACAACTCCTGCTGGCGGGCCAGCGCCATCTCCAAAACGCTCATCGTGTGCAGACTAAAGCTCTACCGGCTCTGCCCAGGGTGCGCCATTTGCGAAAAAGCCTTGACCACATCGGGCGGTGCCTGCACCAGCTCGATCAAAACGCCCTCCCCGGCAATCGGGAATTCATCATTGCTCTTGGGGTGCAAAAAGCACACATCAAAGCCGGAAGCCCCTTTGCGGATACCGCCCGGTGCAAAGCGCACACCCTGGGCCGTGAGCCACTCCACGGCGGTGGGCAGGTCGTCGATCCACAGGCCCACATGGTTGAGCGGCGTGTTCTGTACCGCAGGCTTTTTCTCCGGGTCCAGCGGCTGCATCAGGTCGACCTCGACCTTGAAGGCACCTGCGCCTATGGCACAGATGTCCTCGTCCACGTTCTCGGACTCACTGCGGTAGGTGCCGGTGACCTCCAGGCCCAGCATGTCCACCCACAGCTTGTGCAGGCGTTTTTTGTCACTGGCGCCAATGGCGATTTGCTGGATGCCCAGCACATGAAAAGGACGCAACATGTCTAGAACCTCCCCTTTAGACAAGCTTTACTGTCGCATAGTTTTGCGAAATGGAACTGCGCGTTTACGCGAACCCCACCTTCGCGTTTATGCGAACTCCACAATCGGCTGGTCCACCGTCAGCGACTCACCCTTGGCCGCCAGCACCTTGCCCACCACGCCATCGGCAGCGGCAAAGAGCACGTTTTCCATCTTCATGGCTTCGATCACGGCCACGCGCTCGCCCGCCTGCACCTTCTGCCCTGGCACCACCGCCACGTCCACCAGCAGGCCGGGCATGGGCGACAGCACATAGCGGCTCATATCGGGCGCCGCCTTGTGCGGCATCAGCGCATGCAACTGGGCCATGCGCGGCGAGATGATCAGTGCGTCGATGCGCGTGCCGTTGTGCTGGAGCCGCAGCGCCAGCGGGTTCTTGGGTGTTCCGCGCTCCACTTGGGCCGTGAATGGCACACCATTGACAGTACCGTTGATGGCGATGTCATTGATGCGCGAGCCGCTGCGGATGTCATAGCCGTTGGCACCCACCCGCACACGGGCCGAGCCGGTCTCGCCAACAAACTCGTCCACATGCACGGGCGTGTAGGTGTGTTTGCCATCCTGCGCCAGCGTGACCACTACGTAATCCTTGCCGACCTTCACACCATAGCCTGGCAACTGCCCGCTGATACCGGCCGCACGCTCGCGCGATTTGCGGCGCACAAAGGCAGCCAGCGCGACCAGGAAGGATGGATCGGGGTGCGGCACATCTTCCGCCGCAAAGCCCTTGCCATAGTTCTCGGCAATAAAGCCGGTGTTGAAGTCACCCGCCACAAACTTGGGGTGCGCCAGCAAAGCCGCCTGAAACGGAATATTGCTGCTGATGCCGCGGATCACAAACCCGTTCAGCGCCTCGCGCATCTTGGCAATTGCATCGTTGCGGTCCGTGCCGTGCACGATCAGCTTGGCGATCATGGAGTCATAAAACATGGGTATCTCGCCACCGTCCTGCACGCCGGTGTCCACCCGCACACCCATCAGCGCGTCGGTGTTGCCCTGCCACATGGTCTGCGCGGGTGGCGCAAAGCGCACCAGGCGACCGGTGCTGGGCAGGAAGTTGCGGAACGGGTCTTCGGCATTGATACGGCACTCAATCGCCCAGCCATTGCGTTTGACATCGGCCTGCGTCAACGGAAGCTTCTCACCGGCCGCCACGCGAATCATCAATTCCACCAGGTCCAGCCCGGTGATGCACTCAGTAACCGGGTGCTCCACCTGCAGACGGGTGTTCATTTCCAGGAAATAGAAGCTCTGGTCCTTACCAACCACAAACTCCACCGTGCCCGCGCTCTGGTATTTGACCGCCTTGGCCAGCGCCACGGCCTGCTCCCCCATGGCCTTGCGCGTGGCGTCGCTGATGAAGGGCGATGGCGCCTCCTCAATCACCTTCTGGTGACGGCGCTGGATGGAGCACTCCCGCTCGTTCAGGTACAGCACATTGCCATGCGAATCACCGATCAACTGGATCTCGATATGGCGGGGTTCTTCGACAAACTTTTCGATGAACACACGGTCATCACCAAAGCTGTTGCGCGCCTCGTTGCGGCAAGACGTGAAGCCTTCAAACGCCTCCTTGTCATTGAAGGCCACGCGCAAGCCCTTGCCACCACCACCGGCCGATGCCTTAATCATGACGGGATAACCAATGCCCTTGGCAATCTCCACCGCCTTCTCGGCGGTTTCAATCGCGTCATTGACACCGGGAATGCAGTTCACACCGGCTTGGCCCGCCAATTTTTTGGACTCAATCTTGTCGCCCATGGCACCAATCGAATAGTGCTTGGGGCCGATGAAGACAATGCCCTCTTCTTCCACGCGCTTGGAGAACTCGGCGTTTTCGCTCAGGAAGCCGTAGCCCGGGTGCACGGCTTGCGCGCCGGTCTGTTTGCAGGCGGCAATGATCTTGTCGGCCAGCAAATAACTCTCGCGGCTGGGCGCCGGGCCGATGTTGACGGCCTCGTCGGCCAGCTCCACATGGCGCGCCTCCTTGTCCGCATCCGAGTACACGGCCACGGTCTTGATGCCCATCTTGCGGGCGGTGGCGATGACACGGCAGGCGATCTCGCCGCGGTTGGCAATGAGAATTTTTGTGAACATGGGAAAGTCTCCTATTCGGGAATCAATTTGTTGGCTTTGCGTATCGGTGTGAAATGCCACCACGGCAAAGCAGGGCCGCCATTCATGAAATCTTTGGCGGCCAGAAAGGTATCGAGCACACAGGGATCGTGGCGCTGCCCCATGGGTGTGCGCAGCGCGTCATACATCGCAATCGGGTCCATGGCCGCAACATCCGCAGGTGTAGAAACGCCAAGCCCCCGCAAGTCCCCAGCAATGGACTTCCCAATATTCGGAATGTCCGTCAACACCCGCGCCTCAGAAGCATGCGCAGCCTTAGGCATACCAGCCCTCCAAGAGCGGTCTGCCTGCGGGCTTTGCGCAGGTAAAGGAGGAGGCCGAAGGCCGGGGGACACGGAGCAAAGTCCGTGGGCAGGCCGCTCGCACGCGCTGGAAGATGGAACGCATGAAGTGCATTCTTAAAGTGGAATATTCCCATGCTTGCGCCAGGGGTTCTCCAGCTTCTTGTCTTTCAACATCACCAGCGAGCGGCAGATGCGCTTGCGGGTCTCGCTAGGCAAGATCACATCGTCAATAAAGCCCCGCGCCCCCGCCACAAACGGGTTCGCAAACCGCGCCTTGTACTCCGCCTCTTTAGCCGCCAGCTTGGCTGGATCACCCTTGTCCTCGCGGAAAATGATCTCCACCGCGCCCTTGGCGCCCATCACCGCGATCTCGGCATTGGGCCAGGCCAGGTTCACGTCGCCGCGCAGGTGCTTGGACGCCATCACGTCATACGCGCCACCGTAAGCCTTGCGCGTGATGACCGTGATCTTGGGCACGGTGCACTCGGCATACGCGTACAGCAGCTTGGCGCCGTGCTTGATGATGCCCCCGTACTCTTGGCTGGTGCCGGGCATGAAACCGGGCACATCCACAAAGGTAATGACCGGGATGTTGAACGCGTCGCAGAAGCGCACAAACCGTGCGGCCTTGATCGAACTCTTGATGTCCAGACACCCCGCCAGCACCAGCGGCTGATTGGCCACAATGCCAATCGTCTGCCCGTCCATGCGCGCAAAACCGATGATGATGTTCTTGGCGTACTCGGGCTGGATCTCGAAAAAGTCGCCATCGTCGACCGTCTTGACGATCAGCTCCTTCATGTCATAGGCCTTGTTGGGGTTGTCCGGCACCAGCGTGTCCAGGCTTTTTTCCATGCGGTCAATCGGGTCACCGCTCTTGCGCACCGGCGCCTTCTCGCGGTTACTCAAAGGCAGATAGTTGTACAGGCGGCGCAGCATCAACAGCGCCTCCACATCGTTCTCAAACGCCAGATCGGCCACACCGCTCTTGGTGGTATGGGTGATGGCGCCGCCCAGCTCTTCGGCAGTGACCTCTTCATGCGTCACGGTCTTGACCACTTCGGGGCCGGTGACGAACATGTAGGACGAATCCTTGACCATGAAGATGAAGTCCGTCATGGCGGGCGAATACACGGCACCGCCGGCTGAGGGCCCCATGATGAGGCTGATCTGCGGAATCACGCCGCTGGCCATCACGTTGCGCTGGAACACGTCGGCATAGCCACCCAATGACGCCACACCTTCCTGGATGCGCGCGCCGCCCGAATCGTTGAGGCCAATGACCGGTGCGCCCACCTTCATCGCCTGGTCCATGACCTTGCAGATTTTCTCGGCATGGGCCTCAGACAACGCGCCGCCAAACACCGTGAAGTCTTGCGAGAACACAAACACCAGGCGGCCATTGATCATGCCGTAGCCGGTGACCACGCCGTCGCCCGGAATTTTCTGGTCCTGCATGCCAAAGTCCACACAGCGGTGTTCGACAAACATGTCCCACTCTTCAAACGTGCCCTCGTCCAGCAGCAGCTCCAGCCGCTCGCGGGCCGTCAGTTTGCCTTTCTTGTGCTGGGCATCGATGCGTTTTTGGCCACCGCCCAGACGGGCAAGTTCGCGTTTGGCTTCCAACTGTTCGAGGATGTCGTGCATGGATGGTGTCCTTCTTTTTTCGATCTGGGAAAAGGGGTTGTTTGAGGTTGCTATAAATTCAGTAGTGGCCTACGCAGTAGTGGCGAGGGCTGCAAGCAAGTTTCGCGCAGCGGTCGAGGCCGCCAGTTGCCCTGCGGCCACGGCGCGTGTCATCTCCGGCAGGCTGGCCTGCACGGCGGGGTTCTGGCGGAAGGCCTGCTTGAGCCCGGCGTCGATACGCTCCCACATCCAGGCCAGGGCCTGGTTTTGGCGGCGCTGGGCCAGCTTGCCATTGGCCTGGTTCAGGGTCTGGAATTCGGTGACCGACTCCCAGAAGGTATCGACGCCTGTGCCTTTCAAGGCGCTGAGCTGGACCACTTTGGGGTGCCAATTGGTCCTGATGTGCGGATCGTGGTCCGGACTGCCGTGCGCGCCCAGCAGGCGCAGGCCCGAGCTGATCTGTGCCCGTGCGCGCGTGGCGGCGTCCGGGTCCAGATCGGCCTTGTTGATGACCACCAGGTCCGCCAGCTCCATGACGCCTTTTTTGATGGCCTGCAGGTCGTCGCCGGCGTTGGGCAGCTGCATCAGCACAAACATGTCCGTCATGCCCTGCACCGCCGTCTCGCTCTGGCCCACGCCCACGGTTTCGACGATGACAATGTCGTAGCCCGCGGCCTCGCAGACCAGCATGGCCTCGCGCGTCTTCTCGGCCACGCCGCCCAGCGTGCCGCTGCTGGGGCTGGGTCGGATATAGGCCTCGTCGCGCATCGACAACTGCTCCATGCGGGTCTTGTCACCCAGGATAGAGCCGCCCGACACGGTGCTGGACGGGTCGATGGTCAGCACCGCCACGCGGTGGCCCTTGGCTATCAGGTACAGGCCCAGAGCTTCGATGAAGGTGGACTTGCCCACGCCGGGCACACCGCTTATCCCTAAGCGGAACGACTTGCCGGTGTGGGGCAACAACGCTGTAAGCAGCGCATCGGCCTGCGTGCGGTGGTCGGCGCGGGTGCTCTCCAGCAGCGTGATGGCCTTGGCGATGGCGCGGCGTTGCTGCGGGCCTGCACTGCCTGTGATCGTGGCGGCGGAAACGGGGGTCAGAGCCCCATTTCGTTGCGCGTTATTGGTCGCCGTTGGCATCGTTGTCCTGAATGGGGATCTGACCCCGGTTTCCTTCAGGCGATGGCCTTGGTGATCTGGTCCAGCACATCCCGTGCGCTGACCGGGATCGGCGTGCCAGGCCCGTAGATGCCCTTGACGCCAGACTGGTACAAGAAGTCATAGTCCTGCCGCGGGATCACGCCGCCGACAAACACGACGATGTCGTCCGCGCCCTGCTTCTTGAGCTCGGCCACGATGGCGGGCACCAGAGTCTTGTGCCCTGCCGCCAGCGTGGACAGGCCCACGGCATGCACGTCGTTCTCGATCGCCTGGCGGGCGCATTCTTCGGGGGTCTGGAACAGCGGCCCCATGTCCACGTCAAAACCCAGATCAGCAAAGGCGGTAGCCACCACCTTGGCGCCGCGGTCGTGGCCGTCCTGGCCCAGCTTGCCTATCATCACGCGGGGGCGGCGGCCCTGGGCTTCGGCGAAGGCGGCGATGTCCTTCTTGAGCTGTTCCCAGTATTCCATCGTGTCGCCCGTGGCGGAGTCGTAGGCGGCGGCATACACGCCGCTGACCTTGTTGGTGTCGGCGCGGTGGCGGCCAAAGGCTTTTTCCATGGCGTCGCTGACCTCGCCCACCGTGGCGCGCAGGCGGATCGCCTTGATGGACAGGTCCAGCAGATTGCCTGTGCCACTCTCTGCTGCAGAAGTGATAGCAGCCAACGCAGCATCCACGAGGGCCACATCGCGTTTTTGCTTGATGCTCTTGAGCCGGGCGATCTGCGAATCGCGCACCGCCACGTTGTCGATGTCACGCGCTTCGATGGTGTCTTCGGTCTTCAACTTGTACTTGTTGACGCCAACGATGACGTCCTGTCCGCTGTCGATACGGGCCTGCTTATCAGCCGCCGCGGCTTCGATCTTCAGCTTGGCCCAGCCGCTGTCCACGGCCTTGGTCATGCCGCCCATGGCTTCCACCTCTTCGATGATGGCCCAGGCGGCGTCCGCCATATCCTGCGTCAGCTTTTCCATCATGTAGCTGCCAGCCCAGGGGTCGATCACGTTGGTGATGTGGGTCTCTTCCTGGATGATGAGCTGGGTGTTGCGGGCGATGCGGGCGCTGAACTCGGTGGGTAGCGCGATGGCCTCGTCAAACGAATTGGTGTGCAGCGACTGCGTTCCGCCAAACACTGCGGCCATGGCCTCGATGGTGGTGCGCACCACGTTGTTGTACGGGTCCTGCTCGGTGAGCGACCAGCCGCTGGTCTGGCAATGGGTGCGCAGCATCAGCGATTTGGGGTTCTTGGCGTCAAAGCCCTTCATGATGCGGCACCACAGCAGGCGCGCGGCGCGCATCTTGGCTACCTCCAGGTAGAAGTTCATGCCAATGGCCCAGAAGAACGACAGGCGCCCGGCAAAGGCGTCCACATCCATGCCCTTGGCGATAGCAGTCTTCACATACTCCTTGCCGTCCGCCAGCGTAAAGGCCAGTTCCAGCGCCTGGTTGGCGCCGGCCTCTTGCATGTGGTAGCCGCTGATGGAGATCGAGTTGAACTTGGGCATGTGCTGCGCCGTGTACTCGATGATGTCGCCGATGATGCGCATGGACGGCTGCGGCGGGTAGATGTAGGTGTTGCGCACCATGAACTCTTTGAGGATGTCGTTCTGGATCGTGCCGCTGAGCAGATCCTGCGCCACGCCCTGCTCTTCGGCGGCCACCACGTAGCCGGCCAGCACCGGCAGCACGGCGCCGTTCATGGTCATGGAGACGGAGACCTTGTCCAGCGGGATCTGGTCGAACAGGATCTTCATGTCCTCCACCGAATCGATTGCCACGCCGGCCTTGCCCACATCGCCCGTCACACGGGGGTGGTCGGAGTCATAGCCACGGTGGGTGGCCAGGTCGAAAGCTACGCTCACGCCCTGACCACCTGCCGCCAGTGCCTTTCTGTAGAAGGCATTGCTCTCCTCGGCCGTCGAAAAACCTGCATATTGGCGAATCGTCCAGGGGCGCACCGCGTACATCGTCGCCTGCGGGCCACGCAGGTAGGGCTCAAAACCGGGCAACGTATTGGTGTGGGCCAGGTTGGCGGTGTCTTCGGCGGTGTACAGGGGTTTGACGGCGATGCCGTCGGGCGTGATCCAGTTCAGGGCGTCCACATTGCCGCCGGGGGCGGACTTGGCAGCGGACTTGGCCCAGGCCTCCAGCGTGGCGGCTTTGAATTCGGGGTTCTTGTTCTGGTCAGTCATATCGTGGTCCTGTTGCCGCAATGGTGATCGTTTTCGGCACAACGGTCTAGGTTGGGCGAGTTTTGGCTTGCCTTTTAGTTTACATTATTCATAATTATTGATTCAGAATATTCCATCCAGCTGACAAAACACCCTTTTCCAACACCGCGCGCCATGCCAGCACAAACCTCTGCCAGCCCATCCAGCCCCTCGCTTTCGCCCAAAGCCCTGTATGTAGAGGTGGCCGAACTGCTGCGCCAGCGCATCTTCAAACGCGAGCTGGAGCCCGGTAGCTGGATCGACGAGCTGCGCATTGCCGAGGAATACGGCATCAGCCGCACCCCCCTGCGCGAGGCGCTGAAGGTGCTGGCCGCCGAGGGCCTGGTGACGATGAAGGTGCGCCGCGGCGCCTATGTGACCGAGGTATCCGCCAGCGACCTGGCCGACGTGTACCACCTGCTGAGCCTGCTGGAGAGCGACGCCGCGGGTGTGGTCGCCACCCGGGCTACCGATGCCGAACTGGCCGAGCTGCAAGCCCTGCACGCCGAACTGGAAGCTGCAGCCCTGCCTGGCACGGCCAACACGGACGCCTTCTTTGCGGTCAACGAGCGCTTCCACATGCGCCTGCTGGAGATCGCCAACAACCGCTGGCGCGACCAGATGGTGGCCGACCTGCGCAAGGTCATGAAGCTCAACCGCCACAACTCGCTGCTAAAGACCGGGCGCATTGGCGAATCGCTGGCCGAGCACCGGGCGATTCTGCAGGCATTGCTGGCGCGCGATGCTGAGGCGACCGTGCAGCGCATGCGCGAGCACTTCACCAACGGGCTGCAGGCTGCGGCGTGAGGCTTTTGGGGTCTGAACTTACCCGTTTTGGGTTTATTTCAAGCCCACAATAGCGATTCAGAGGAAAAATCGCCTGTAGCCCTCGTGGAATATAGGTCTACCGCTACAGATTATGTAGCTACCGCCTGCTCACCAGGTAAACCCCCGGCAAGATCAGCGCCGCGCCCGCTACGTGGTGCCAGCCCAGTGGCTCACCCAGCACACCCCAGGCAGCTACCGCCGCGTAGAGCGGCCCCAGGTACAGCGTGACCGCCACGCGGCTGGCACCCAGAATCTTTTGCGCCCAGCCGTAGATCCAGTACGCCGCCAACCCCGGCGCCAGCGCCGCTGTCACGACCAGGCCGGTGGCAGTCCAAGTCCACGCCGGGCTACCGGGCTGCAACATCTCCCACACCGCACAAGGCAGCAACACGGCCACGCCGCCCGCGCAGATGGCCGCCAACCGGGCAGTCGATCCCAGTGGGCTGGGCCACAGCTTTTGCAGCAGCGCATACGCCGCCCAGGAAATCATGGCCGCCACGATCCACGCGTCGCCCGCCACCCATTGCACAGTACCCAGCGCCGCCCACTGCCCCTTGACGATGACGTGCACCACGCCGGTCAGCGCCACCGCCACGCCCAACGCCTGCAGCCAGCGAAAGCGCTCACCGAGGAAGAGCACGGCGCCCAAGGCAATCAGCACGGGGCTGGCAGAGTAAATCAGCGCAATATTCATCGCCGCCGTCGTCTTGGCGCCCAGATAGACCCAGGCGCCGCAGACCAGCATGCCGCAAAAGCCCAGCACCACATACTGGTACCAGACGGTGGCAATGGCGCGGCGCTGGGTCCACAGCTCCTGGCGCGCCACCACGGCCAGCAAAATGCCCGCCAGCGCCCAGCGGCCCAGGGCCAGTGCATAAGGTTCAATGACACCGGGGGCGCGCCGAGCCACGATGTAGTTGACGGCCCACAGCGCCGGCACCAGCCACAGGGCAAGACGCGCCAGGCGTTCCAGCCGCTGCTGGTGATGGTGTGCAGTCGCGTCAGGCTGCGACAAAGGTGTTGTTCCTGTGGGCTATCGCCATCACCTCATGCGGCGGCGTGGTCTTCAGGTGGTGGTCGCTCCACACCTGGCGCCACAGCCGCGCGCCGGGCATGCCGTGGCGCAGGCCCAGCATGTGGCGTGCGATATGGCTCCACGGCGTGCCGTGCTCGGCGGCCTCGCGCGCCATGTAGTCCACCATCTGCTGCTCCACCCATTCACGGGTCAACAAGTCTTCGGACGGCGCTGCGCCATAGAAGGCAGCGTCCCACTCGCTCAGGATCCAGGGGTTGTGGTAGGCCTCGCGTCCTATCATGACGCCGTCCACGCGCTGCAGTTGTTCGGCGGCTTGCTGGTTGTCCAGAATACCGCCATTGATGGCAATGGTCAGGTGCGGGAACTCTTCTTTCAGTTGGTGCACCAGCGCATAGCGCAGCGGCGGCACCTCGCGGTTGGCCTTGGGGCTCAAGCCCTTGAGCCAGGCATTGCGGGCATGCACGATGAAGACCTTGCAACCCGCCTCGCTGACCGTGCCGACAAAATCGCGCACAAAGTCATAGCTCTCAGTCTTGTCGATGCCGATACGGTGCTTGACCGTGACCGGCACATCCACCACATCCACCATGGCCTTCACACAGTCGGCCACCAACTGCGGCTCGGCCATCAGGCAGGCGCCAAACGATCCGCGCTGCACGCGTTCGCTGGGGCAGCCGCAGTTGAGGTTGATCTCGTCGTAACCCCAGTCCTCACCCAGCTTGGCGCAATGCGCCAGATCGGCCGGCTCGCTGCCGCCCAGTTGCAGGGCTACCGGGTGTTCTTGGTCATTGAAGCGCAGGTGCCGCGCCACATCGCCATGGATCAGCGCACCGGTGGTCACCATCTCGGTGTACAGCAGCGCGTTCTTGCTCAGCAGGCGGTGGAAATAGCGGCAATGCTTGTCGGTCCAGTCCAACATGGGGGCGACGGACATGCGCCAGGGGTTAGCTTCAGACATCTTCTTTGAAATCAAATAGTTAGGCGATTTTCGCAGATCACCGCCCGCTGCATGAATGGTGCGCCTTTGTGATCTACATCAACGACACCAGCCGCCAGTTGCAACTACCATGTTGGGCACTTGCAGCACAGTGGCGGCCTGCGATTCCGACCGGGCAGCACAACACCCCCGCCCATGGACTACCCCACCCTCAAATCCATCCACCAAGCCGCCGTAGCCCTGTCATTTGCCGGCTTTGCCGCGCGTGGCATGGCAAGCCTGGCGGGCGCGGCCTGGGTGCGCAACCGCCTGGCCAAGACATTGCCCCATCTCGTCGACTCCGTGTTGCTGTTGTCGGCGGTCGCGCTGGCTTGGCAATTGCAAGCCAACCCCGCCACTACGCCATGGCTGCTGGCAAAACTCGTCGCCCTGCTGGTGTATATCGTCCTGGGCATGGTCGCGCTGCGCGCTGGCCTTGCGTGGCGGGTGCGAGCAGTTGCCTGGCTGGGTGCTCTCACGACCTTTGGCTACATCGCCTCGGTCGCCATCCTCAAGACACCCGCCGGCTTTCTTACCTGGCTGATCTGAAACGCTGTTGATCCGTTTGGGGCCACTGTGCGTTCGCGCACAGTGATGCGGCGGGCGTTTGCCTAGAGTCCGCCTCAATGGTTCAACTGAGGTCATTCCGGTGTAACGCGTTGGCGTGGTGGCTCATAGACGCAGCCACCCCCGTTTCAGCAGCAGCTCGCTCTGCGGCGATCTGTACGACGACGCCCCTCCCCCGCAGTATTTGGCAGTCCGACGGCGACTGCGCCCCCATTGCGGTCCGGCACACGCCAGGCCGCAATTCCTGTCGCTTCACGAAGCGGCCCTTCTTTTCAACTTATGGAGAATTTACATGACCAAGAGCAGCAACCCCTTTGGTTCCCAATCCGGCGACAAACAACAGCAGCAAGGCGGACGCGACGACGCATCCCACAAGGACGGAGGACGCTCTTCCACACGCAAGGAAAGCCAGCAAGACCAAAGCTCCTCCGGCAGCGGCCATGCGCCCGGCAGCACACGTGGTAGCTCCCAGGATCAACATGGGAAATCCGGACAACAAGGCCACAAGAACAGCTAGCCGTCTTCGCTAAGCCGCAGCGGGAGGCTCCGTCACGGTGGGGCCTCCTGTTTCTCTCATCGTTGTTCAACCACCGCAAGGGGCCAAGGCAAGGCTTTGGCCTGCGCCTGCTTGCGGCTTCCTACCGGTACGAGTTCTCGTTTTGAAAGTGCAGAAAAGCCGTGCGGTGCAATTCGGCGCTGGACGACAAACCCAGCTTCTGCTTGATGTGCAGGCGGTAGGTTTCTATGGTGTTGGGTGACAGGTTCAGGCGCGTGGCCATCTCGGCCTTCTTCAAACCCAGGCCTACCATTCTGAAGACCTCCAGCTCGCGGTTGGACAGCGTATTCAGGCGCGTCAAATCCCCCGAATCCGGCTTGTCCAGCAGGCGCTTGACCATGCCGTTGCGCAGCTCTTCCGACAGCCAGATACGTCCCTCGCAAACCGTCTGTATGGCCTGGATGATGGATTTTGCCGCCGTCTGCTTCATCACATAGCCCAGCGCACCGGCGCGCACTGCCCGCTCGGCGTAGATGCGTTCATCGTGCATGGAGACCACCAGTACCGCCATGCTGGGCGCCACGGCGTGCAACTGCCCAATCAAATCCAAGCCCAGCATGCCAGCCAATGACAAATCCAGCAGTGCCACCGTGGGTTGGTGTTCGGTTGCCGCAGCAACAGCTTCGGTGGCGTTCCCCGCCTCGTGCACGCGAATGGGCTGGGAGAGCCGGCTCAGCAAGGCAACAAAACCAAGCCGCACGATGGGATGGTCGTCAATCAGCAAAATGTCCATATCAGTCGGCATGGTTGAACTCAGCACTCGGTAACGCGGACAGTTGTACCCTGCCCTAAACGGGATTCAATTGCCAGCGTGTAGTGGATGACCGAAGCACGGTAGCGCATGATACTGAGGCCTGCACCACGCTCATGGCCGATGTGTTTGGCAGCAAATTCGGTGGCATCAAAGCCAATGCCATTGTCGGCAATGCTGAGTGAAACCTTGCCATCCACATAGTCCAGCTGCAGCAGCACCTGCGTGGCCCGCGCATGGCGTATCGCGTTGCTGAGGGACTCTTGCGAGATACGGAAAAGGTTCGTCGCCACGCTCTCGTCCTCCACATCCACCGGGTCATGGTAGTCAAAGCTGCAGGCCACGCTCGACAGCGTGGACACACTGGCGGCCAACTCCGCCAGCGCATCGCTGAGACCCTGCGCGCCCGACTCCACCGGCATCAGACCATGCGAGATGTCCCGCACTTTGGCAATGGCAGCACTGGCGGCGCGCTCGATGCCATCGGCCTGCACCGACAGGCTGGGCGCCACATCGTGCAAGGCTAGGGCCAGGGCTTCGGCGGACAAGCTGATGCCGGTCATTTTCTGGCCCAGGTCGTCGTGCAGCTCCCTCCCAATGCGGCGGCGCTCGTTCTCTGCAATGCTTTCGTTGATGCGCTCCAGCTCTTTGGCGCGCCGGATTTCCAGTTGCAAGTCGGCCGTGCGCTTGACGACCGCCTCCTCCAGCACCCGGTTGTTGTCCAGCAAAATGCTGCGCAACTTTTCGTTGGCCAGCAGCATGAAACCAAAGGTCGTCGCCAGAAAGGTCAATGGATACGCCGCCAGATAGACCTTTTGCATCAACGAAACGTCATACAAGTGGGTTGGTGTGTCGATATAGGCCAGCACCGTGACAAAGCGCAAGCCAAGCACCCCCGTGGCCAGACCAAAAGCCGCAAAGGTAAAGCGCTTGGCAACGGACTGCTGCGCAATCTGGGCTGTGGCCATGGCACAGGCGCCAAACAAACACATATTGGCGAAGCTGCCCAGCAAAATCCCCCATCGCGGGTAGTTGGGGCTGAACGCCACCCAGGACCACAGTGACGCCACGACGAGCACCACCAGAGCCATGCTTCGAATACTGGTGGCTCGTCCATTGAAGCGCCTGAGGCTGTCATACATCAGCAGGATGAACACGGCAACCAGTGCATTGCCCAGCACCACGGACAGAAATCGAGGGATGAAGTCTCGCGCGGACAACAGCGTGGTCGCGATGACCGTCACCCCGCAGGCCCAGGACCATTGCGCCAGACCCCGAATGGTCTTGGGAAAGCTGTGGCGCAGGATGATAAGGATCAGCAGGCAAAAGATGGCTGCAAAGTCCGCCAGCAGCAGGATGGAGCGGGAGTCAATGGGCGGCATGCGGTGGCAATCTAAGAGAACCGACTATGGTGACCGAGAACCGGGCGGATTGCCATCACTTTTCGAGTGATGCAATTACCTTGTCTTAGGTGATTTTCAGCAGCGGGCCTGCGGCCTACAGTTCTTATACCGGGCAGCACACACTGCCAAGAACACGTCGATTGGGCCGCGCGATGGAACTGACTGAAGACACGATTTTCTCCTATGAGCCAAACTTCCCGCTGCGGGAGTTATGCGCACACCCGCCCGCACTGGTTGAGGCGACCGGGCAGATTTCCAGCGAGCAGAAGTACAAGTTTCGCATGGTGAGTTCGCAGGGCCGGCGCAAGGCCGCCAACCTGCTGGTACAGGAGCGCTACGCCTGGCGCGGCTACTCCGTGGAGGGTGCGCCGGGTGAGGGGCCAACCATGGTCACGGTGGCAGCCGATTGCGGGGGCGACACCGTCGCCACCATCACGCTGTGCTTTGACAGCCAGGTGGGCCTGCCAGCGGACCAAAACTTCTGTGCCGAACTGGATGGCCTGCGCGCAGGCGGGGCCAAGCTGGTGGAGCCATCCCGATTGGCTATTGGGGGCGATGTTCCCAAGCGGGTGTTTGCATCCATGATGCATATTGCCTACATTTGCGGCCACCGGCTGCATGGCGCCACCGACATGGTGATTGAGGTCAACCCTCGGCACGTATTGTTCTACCGCAAGATGCTGGGCTTTCGCACGCTGGCGGGCGAACGCACCTGCTCCCGTGTCAACGCGCCTGCCGTGCTACTGCAATTGGAGTGCCAGTACATGGAGGAAAAAATCCGCCGCTTTGGTGGGCATATGGAGCGTGGGGGCTCGGAGAAGTCCTTTTACCCCTACTTCTTCTCTCCGCAGGACGAAACCGGCATTGCCAAGCGCCTGGCCAGTGGACGGGCCTGATTGATGGTGCAAGCGTTTGAGTATTCAGAGGCTTTTTCCCGCAACATCGGCTGGGTCACGCAGGCGGAGCAACAGACCCTGCGTGGCAAGCGCATTGCCATTGCCGGCATGGGCGGCGTGGGCGGCGTGCACCTGCTGACCCTGGCGCGGCTGGGTGTTGGCGCCTTTCATCTGGCAGACTTTGACCAGTTTGATGTGGCCAATTTCAACCGGCAGGCCGGCGCCATGGTGTCCACGCTGGGTCAACCCAAAGTCGATGTGCTCACCAACATGGCCCGGGACATCAACCCCGATCTGGACATCCGCGTCTTTCCCCAAGGGGTGACCCCGGAGAACCTGCAGGCGTTTCTGGATGGCGTGGACCTGTACGTAGACAGCCTGGACTTCTTTGCTTTTGCGGCACGCCAGCAGACCTTTGCCGCGTGCCACCAGCGCGGCATCCCCGCCATCACCGCAGCCCCGCTGGGCATGGGCAGCGCGGTGCTGAATTTTTTACCCGGCCAGATGAGCTTTGAAGACTACTTTGGCTGGGGCAACCTGCCGGACGAAGAGAAGGCGCTGCGCTTCCTGTTGGGCCTGGCCCCCAGGGGCCTGCATGGCACCTACCTGGCCGACCCGTCCGCCGTCAACCTGAAAGAACGGCGCGGCCCGTCCACCATCATGGGGTGCCAGTTGTGCGCGGGCTTGGCCGCTACAGAGGCACTCAAGATACTGCTGCGGCGTGGCCCCGTATTGGCGGCTCCGCATGGCATGCAGTTCGATGCCTACCGCAACAAGCTGGTGCGCACCTGGCGCCCGGGTGGCTACAAGAACCCTCTGCAGCGCCTCACCCTGTGGGTATTGAAGCAGCGCCTGGGGATACGGCCCTGACCCTCACCACCATCGAGCAGATCCTGGACCGGGCCCGCTGGGCCCCCAGCGGAGACAACACCCAGCCCTGGCGCTTCAAGATCACCGGCACCCACCAGGTGGAAGTCCACGGCTTCGATACACGCGACCACTGCGTCTATGACCTGGACGGCCGCCCCAGCCAAATGTCGCTGGGCGCGCTGCTGGAGAACATCCGCATCGCGGCCAGCGGGCATGGTCTGCGCGCAACGTGCACACCCCGCCCGGACTGCCCGGAGACAGCGCCGGTCTTCGATATCACACTGGTTCCCGATACGACGCAAGACACCGACCCGCTGGGCGCCCACATCACCAGCCGTTGCGTGCAGCGCCGCCCCATGGGCACGCGTCCGCTGACACCTGCCGAAAAGGCGGCACTGGAAGCCGCGGTAGGGGCTGACTACCGCATCGTGTGGCTGGAAGGCTTTGGGCGCAAACTACAAGCAGCCTTGCTGATGTTCGCCAATGCCAAACTCAGGCTAACCTTGCCCGAGGCCTACCCCGTGCACCGCGACATCATCCAATGGAACGCCCGCTTCAGCGATGACCGCATTCCCGACCAGGCCCTGGGCGCCGACCGGCTCACTTTGCTGCTGATGCGCTGGGTGATGCGCAGCTGGCAGCGTGTGGTGTTCTTCAACCGCTTTCTGGCGGGAACCTGGGCACCGCGCATCCAGATGGATTTCGTGCCCAGCCTTGCATGCGCCGCCCACTGCGCACTGGTCGCCCGGCGCCCTGCCCAGACCCTGGACGACTACCTCGCCGCTGGGCGGGCGATGCAACGCTTCTGGCTAACCGCCACCCAGTTGGGTTTGCAGTTGCAGCCCGAGATGACGCCGCTGATATTTGCCCGCTATGCCCGCAACGGCGTGCAGTTTTCGGCCGACGCAGACCAGGTGGCGCGTGCACACGTGCTGGACGAAAAGCTTTGCACCCTGCTCGGCGAGGAAGCCAGCCGCGGGGCCGTCTTCATGGCGCGCATAGGCTCCGGACCAGCCGCCGTTGCGCGGTCTACGCGGCGGCCACTGCATTCCCTTCTGATCTCCTAACGGAAGTGCTCCGTTGAAGCGGATGCCCCCGCTTCACGCCAGTCCACTTTCGGCGGCAAAAGTTATCGCGAATTGATCGGGATCAAGCTGCGGTGGATAGTCGCTACCCATACTGCGGACTATTCATCATCCAAGGAACTCGATCATGCGAATGAATTTACCGGTGTACCAACAGGAATTTGCACTACCACCAGGCAAAACCCTGGTCTCCGTGACAGACCTGAAAGGTCGCATCACCTACTGCAACGATGCCTTCGTAGAGGTCAGTGGATACGATTCCGCTGAGCTCTTGGGCCAGCCCCACAACATCATTCGCCATCCGGATATGCCGGCCGAAGCGTTTCGCGACATGTGGGCCACCGTACAGGCCAAGCAGCCTTGGACCGGCCTGGTAAAGAACCGGCGCAAAACTGGAGAGTTCTATTGGGTGCGTGCCAATGCCACACCCATGATGGATGGCAATGAGCTGACCGGCTATTTGTCCGTGCGCACGGCCCCGGCGCGCAATGAGGTAGCCGCGGCGGAGCAGTTGTATACGCGCATGCGCGCCGAGGCGGAATCCAACCGCCTGACCCATGTGCTGCGTCAGGGCAAGCTACTGCGTAGCGACTGGATTGGCAGATTGCAACGGCTGCTGAAACCGGGGGCAGTGACACAGTTGATGCTACTGCTGTCTCTGATGCCATTGGTGCTGTGGGGAGGCCTGGCACTGGACTTGCCGTGGCCGTTGGTGCTTATGCTGACCGTCTGTGCTGGCGCAACGACGCTGGCGGCCATCCATAAACTGACCATACACCCGTTGTCTTCCGTGTTACTGGACGCCAACCAGTTGGCCGCTGGCGATCTGTCACACACGGTTCGAACCGGTGGCTCCGGCATAGCGGGGCAACTCCAGCAAGCAATGACGCAGATGTCCTTGAATCTGCGCACGGTAGTCAGCGATGTGCGCCAGCAGTTGGACCAGTTCAGCGTCGCGGTGCGGGAGATTGCCGAAGGTAACCAAGATCTGTCGGCCCGCACGGAGGCACAAGCCAGCAGCCTGGAACAGACCGCAGCGTCCATGGAGCAAATCCACGGCACCGTGCAGCAGAGTGCACATGCCGCCCAACGGGGTTCGCAAATGGCCTGCGAGACCAGCGAGATCGCGCTGCGCTCCAACGATTCGGTTCAGACGGTGGCTTTGACCATGGAAGCCATTGCCGCGTCATCGGGCCGTATCACCGAAATCATTCACCTGATCGAGGGCATTGCCTTCCAAACCAACATCCTGGCACTCAATGCTGCGGTGGAAGCAGCCAGGGCCGGTGATGCCGGGCGCGGCTTCGCCGTGGTGGCCGGCGAAGTGCGTTCACTGGCCCAGCGCACCACGGCGGCAGCTGGCGAGATCAAGACACTGATTGGCGAATCCACTGCCTGCGTGGCCAATGGCGGCCAGCAGGTGAAAGAGGCCCAGGCACGCATGCACTCTGCGCAAAAGGCGGTAGACAAGGTCACGGCAGTGCTGGACGAAATCAGCCATACCTCGCGCGAGCAGACATTGGGCATATCTCAGATCAACGAGGCCGTCACCCAGATGGACAGCATCACCCAACAGAATGCCGCAATGGTGGAACAGTTGGCCGCCACCGCCAGCGCCCTGAACGAACAGGTTCTGGGTGTAACCAATTCGATGCGTCTGTTCCGCCTGAAGTCAAGCGACCGCACGGTAGCACAGGTGGATGCAGTTGAGTTGCGTCGCACTGGCAAGGCTCTGAACCAGCAAGCGCCCAAGCCAGTAACCAATGCCCCCGCTCGCCTGCGCTTGGCCCACGCAAGATAAGAACAAATAGATGATGGGAGTGCAACATGAAAACCTTGAACAAACTGCTGCCAGACAGCCCTCGCGGGCGTTTCATTCTGTGCAGCACACTGGGATATTTTGTGGTGGCCTTAGCATGGATATTTCTGTCCGACAAACTGTTGTCGAACCTTATCGATGTGCAATCCATGGTGTGGCTGTCCACCGTCAAAGGGACTTTCTTTGTGCTGGCCACCACCGCAATGTTGCGTATTGCGCTACGTGTTGTATCCACACTGCCCAACGCCAACGGAGGGGCCACCCTCACCTCCATTGCGCACTACGATGGGCAGGCCCATCGTCCAGATGCATCAAGCTATCTGCTCGCAGTCGCATTGCCACTGAGCATGCTATTGATGCGCCGGTACATAGCTACCCCAGATCATCCGCTGATCATCTTGCTGGTTCTTCCTATCGTGCTCAGCGCGCTGCTGGGTGGACTGTTGCCCGGCTTGCTGGCCACGGCAACTGCGGCCATTGGCGCTGCTACCATGGAGCCGCTGCCACGTGGTGCATGGGTCATGGACGGGCGCGACACATTGGCCCTATCGTTGCTGGTCCTCAACGGCATTGTTGTCAGTGTCCTGAGTGAGCTGCGTCGCCAGTCCCAAGCGAGAGCGCACAACAATCAGGAACTCCTGGATGCCGTGGTGTCGGGCACTTCCGACGCGGTGTTCGTCAAAGATTTGGAGGGCCGCTACCTGCTAGTCAACGATGCCGGTGCCCATATGGTGCGCAAAGCACCGAGTGACATTGTGGGCAGGGATGACACCCAACTCCTCCCGCCGGCCGCCGCCCAGCAACTGATGGCAGGTGACAGCGCCATCATGCAGCGTGCGGTGACGCAGACCCTTGAAGAGTCTTTGCCGCTTCCGGATGGCAAAGAACATGTCTTCCTGACAACCAAAGGCCCCATCCTGGACAAGCAGGGGCAGGTCACGGGACTGTTCGGAATTTCGCGCGACATCACGGAGCGCAAGAAGGCCGAGGTGGCGCTTCTCGAGGCCGCAACCGTCTTTGATAGCAGCCAAGAGGGCATCCTGGTAACCAACCCACAAAAGCGCATTGTCAAAGTCAACCCCGCTTTTTGCCGAATCACCGGCTACTCAGCCGAGGAGGTGTTGGGCCAACAGCCGCGCATGCTGTCGTCCGGACAACACGATGCGGCCTTTTTCCGCAATATGTGGGCAGCGATCAACATACATGGCTCCTGGCGTGGGGAAATCTGCAACCGCCGCAAAAACGGGGAGCTGTTCTCTGAACTGTTGTCCATCTCCGTGGTCCGCGACTCCGCCGGGTCCGTGCAGCACTATGTGGGCTCTTTCACGGACATCAGCAAGTACAAGGAGCACGAAGAGGAGCTGAACCGCATCGCCCACTACGACCCGCTCACAGCCCTGCCCAATCGACGTCTTCTGGCTGATAGATTGGAACAAGCCCTGCGCAGCTGCGCGCACAGCAAGCGCATGCTGGCAGTGTGCTTTCTTGACTTGGATGGGTTCAAGGGTATCAACGACGAACATGGCCATGCCGCAGGAGACGCTTTGCTGGTAGGCGTAACACAGCATCTGCTGGATGAACTGGGTAGCGAAGATATCCTGGCCCGGCTAGGGGGCGATGAGTTCGTGCTGTTGCTGGCCGACATCGAGTCCCCGGAAGCCTGCAGTCAGGCGCTGGACCGCATTCTGCTGGCGGTGGCCCAGCCAGTGCAACTGGAGCAGGCGGGTGTCAGTGTCAGCGTCACAGCCAGCCTTGGCGTGACGCTGTATCCGCAAGATGATGCAGACGCCGACACTCTGCTGCGCCATGCGGACCAAGCCATGTACGTGGCCAAGGACTCGGGGCGCAACCGCTACCACCTGTTCGATTCCGACAGCGACCGCCGTGCCCAGCAACACAGCAAGATGCTGCAAGTTCTGCACAAAGCCCTCCAATTGCGCGAGTTCGCGCTGTACTACCAGCCGAAGGTTGACTTGCTGACTGGTCAAGTCTTGGGCGCCGAAGCACTCATCCGGTGGCTTCCCCCAGAACAGGGCGTGTTGTCGCCGGCAGCTTTCATGGACCATGTTGGCGGCAGCAGTCTGGAACAACCGCTTGGCCAGTGGGTCATTGAGACTGCAATGGCGCAGGCCGAGGCATGGTATGTCCAAGGTATGGACCTGCGGATCAGTGTCAATATCAGCGCACACCATCTGCTTCACCCGGAATTTTGCGAACAACTACAACTCGCGTTGCAGCGCCACCCGCATCTGCCCCCTGCCAACTTTGAGCTGGAGGTGCTGGAGACTGCTGCGTTGAGCGACATAGAGCAGGCAGTTGCCTTGGTGGCATGCTGCAAGCAGCTCGGTGTGCACTTTTCGTTAGACGATTTCGGCACAGGCTACTCCTCTTTGGCATACCTTCGCCGCTTGCCGGTGGACGAACTGAAGATAGACCAAAGCTTCGTGCGGGATATGCTGACCGATGAGGATGATCGCGGCATCGTACAGGCCGTGGTGCAACTGGCCCAAGCCTTCAAGCGCCAAGTGATTGCAGAGGGCGTGGAAACCAAGGCGCATGGCGCCGCCCTCCTGTCCATTGGCTGCCGCCATGCTCAGGGCTACGGCATCGCCAAGCCCATGCCCGCGACAGATTTCAAGGCTTGGATGACAAGCTGGCATGCTGAGGCGCCATGGCAAGAGGTCGCTGAAGCGGCGTGATCCCTTACTCGACCAATGTGTGCAGTGTGGGGCTAACGGTGGCAGCTTGCTGGCAAAGGCACTGGTGCTTCCCGAACGCCGCTAGCTTCACGCCAAGGTCCCTAGCAAAACGGCCTGCACCACGCGACGCAGCGCCTCTTCCTCCTTAACCCCAATGCTGAGTTGCACGGCCAACGATTCGGCCGCTCTCGCCGTACGGTGTCCCAGCGATGCAAGGCCGTGGAAAACCGGCACCCCCGCATACAGCGCAATCTGCTGCACCAGGCCCGCATCCATGCCTTGGCACTCCAACGCATCGTAGAGCCGGCCGAGCATGCGTGAGGTGGTTTGAACTTCCTGCACTGAACTTGTACTCGACAAACCTGGGCGCAAGCCTGCTACCTGAGCACCCATTTCGGTGGCGGCACGCATGAACAGCGGCCCATCTTCGAGCGCATCGGCATGATCCATATCGCCGAAGTTAGTGAGCAATGCGAGTTTGCGCCCTTTCAGCATATGCGCAATCGTTCCATTCTGCACAGCCTCGCCAACAATTCGCCCGTTGGCCAGGACGCCGTTCAGTTCCTCGGGCGACATGGACTCTCCAGCAGCAGGTGTGCAAAGCGTTGGCAGAAAAAACATGATGGCTCGGCTTCCAGGTCGTGCGAATTGGCGTAAGGGTGAGAGTAGCCAAACCACGGAGGACGCTATTGACCTAGGTCAAAGGCTTTGACGCAACTGCAGACTGATACCCGCCTGACACACATTGTTCACACAGTGTTACCTACCGATGCGCGGTGTTGTTTTTGTGTTTGCGCCTACCGTTCAACATCACGTCCATTGCCACCCCCCGTTTGCAGACCTGGAGATGATCACCATGCTGAACTGCTCGCCCGCCCCCATCGCAACCCGTTCGGCTACCGCCGTGGGCACCCCTCCCCCCAAGGCCACCATGGACTTTGACGGACACACCAGTCAGCACATCGCCGAGGTCCTGAACCTGCTGCGAGAACAATTGGCGCCACAACGGCGCATCGTGCGGGCCGGGGAAGCCCTTTACAAGGCAGGAGATGGTTTTAGCAATCTCTACATACTCAATTCCGGGTTTTGCAAGATCGTCAACCAGACAGCGGACGGGCGCGAGCAGGTGGTCGGGCTCAAGTTCCGCGGTGACTGGATGGGGTTTGATGGCATTGCCAATGGCCGCTTTATCTGCGATGCCATTGCGCTGGACACCGGCGAAGTCTGGGTGATTCGCTACGACGCGTTGCTGGCCGCATGCGCCCGACACAGCACATTGCTGCCCGTGCTGCATGAAGCAATGAGCCGCGAAATCGCCCGCGACCGCGACTCGCTGATGTCAGTCTGCACCCTACCGGCCGACGCCCGCGTCGCAGACTTTCTGCGCTACTGGGCTCACTGCCTAGGGCGTAGCGGCATGCGTACCGATCAATTCACCTTGCGCCTGACACGCGCAGACATCGGCAACTACCTGGGCATGACCATTGAGACGGTGAGCCGCTCGCTGACCCGACTGGCACGCGGCAAGTTGATCCATTTTGCGGAAAAAGGCCGACGCGACATCCATATACCCGAGATCGATGCGCTGACCGAGTTTGTACAAAACTGCGTGACGCCGCCCGCCGAGGCAGTGTTGCACTGAGGCAGCAGTGGCCTTCTATCGCTTAATCCGCCCGGCGATTGGCCAACACGCGGGTCATTGCGCCCGCCAACTCCTCGCGGCCATAGGGCTTGCGCAGCAGTTCCCACTCCTGGGGCGAGTCGCGGTCGGCATCCAGCAACTCGGATGAAAAACCCGACATCAGCAGCACAGCCAGATTCGGAAAGCGTTTTTGCGCCTGCAGCGCGAGCTCGGTTCCGCGCATGCCGGTTCCTAGCGCGATATCACTGAGCAGCAGATCATGACCCGCTTCAGAACCTAGCACCAGCAGGGCCTGCTCGCCGTTGGCCGCCTCGGTCACAGTACAGCCCAAGGCCACGAGAAATGCACGCACCACTTCGCGCACTTCGTGGTCGTCTTCCACCAAAAGCACACGCAGCCCTTTAGGAATATCCACCTCCATCTGATCGGCGACGCCGATCGGACTGGACAGGCCCTGGGGTGCAGGCAAATACAGGGTAACCGTGGTGCCGGCGCCAGTCGCACTATCCATTGTCACGGCGCCATGTGATTGCTTAGCGAAGCCATACACCGTACTCAGGCCCAGACCTGTACCGCGGCCCGCTTCCTTGGTCGTGAAGAAGGGCTCAAAGGCGCGATCACGCACTGCATCGGACATGCCGCAGCCGGTATCCGCAATGGCGATGACAACGAAGTTACGGCTCTCGCTACCTTCCAGTTCACCCCGTATCGCGATGGGAAGCGTCTCGCAGGCTTGTGCCGAGAAGCACAATACGCCCCCCTCGGGCATGGCATCGCGCGCGTTGATCGCAATATTGAGCAGAGCCGCTTCAAGCTGGCCGGGATCTGCCTGCACGGAAGGACAATTTGGCGCCACATCCACGTCGATGCGAATGCGCTGATCCAAGGTCCTACGCAGCATGCCAGCCAATGACCCCAGCAGCGTGCCGACATCAACGGCACTGGGCTGTAGGACCTGACGACGGGAGAATGCCAACAGCTTGGCTGTCAGCTCCGCGCCCCGCTTGCTGGCGCGGGTAGCCGCGGCCACCAGTTGGTGGCCATAGGTATCGCCGGCCAAGGCGGGCAGTTCCTCAAGCACCTGGAGATTACCCTGGATCACTGTGAGTAGGTTGTTGAAATCATGCGCAATGCCACCTGTCAATTGGCCGACACTTTCCAACCGCTGGGAATGATTGAGTGCCTCCTCGGATTCGGCGCGCTGCAAACTACTGGCTAGCAAGTTGGACAGTGACTCCAAAAAATGCATTTCATCACTGTCAAAGCGTTTGTGCTCACGCGAGCGCACCGCCAACACGCCGATGATGCGACCCCGGTCCGACATCGGCACCGCCAGTGCGCTGACTAAGCCTACATCCAGATAGGTGGGCGGCACCGTAAACCGTTGTTCGGTACGATAGTCCGGTACCACAATGGTCTGGCCCTGGGACAGCACGAAGCCGGGGGGCGTATCGGGCCGATTGGCAACATGGCTGCCGACGACTTCACCTGTCAGCATGCCAATGCCACTGGCTACGCGAAATTCCAATCCGTTGGCCTCCAGCAAGAAAACCATGGCAACTTCCATCTGCAAGGCAGCCGTAGCAATGGCAGGAACTTGCTCAAGCAATACCTGCGGGTCGCGCGTGTCCACTGCGAGGCGACCCAATTGGGCGAGGTGTTCGCTGTAGCGCGCCCGCTGCAAAGCCTGCTTGACGCGTGGATAGGCGCCGATATCGCGAATCGCCGCAACCACGAAAGGTAGTCCATGGCTTTGTAGCGGGCTCAGTGCTATCTCAACCATGACTTCGCTGCCATCTTTGCGCCGCGCCACCAAGTCCATCTGCGTGCCCATGGGCCTTTGCCGCGGCGCATTGCCATAAGCTTCCCTGTAAGCGGCGTGCCGCGGGCGAATGCTGTCCGGCACCAGGGCATCTACGGCCATGCCCTGCAACTCGTGCACTTCATAGCCCAGCAGATTGGCCGCTGAAGGATTGGCCAAGGCGATGGACCCGGAGCGGTCTACCAGCAGGAGCGCGTCGGGATAGGCTTGAAACAGAGAACGAAAGACGCTGCTTTCTTCTGCGCCAGAAATGAATGTGCCCGGTATTGCATTGCCGCCTCCTGAGGGTACACCTTCAGCCATGGCTAACCGGCGGAACGAAGATATAGCCAGCCCCACGCACCGATTTGAGGATTTGCGGGTCTTCCGGATCGGCCTCCAGCTTCTTGCGCAGCCGCCCGATCTGTACGTCAATGGTGCGGTCAAACGGGGCGGCTTCTCGGCCACGCGTTTGCTCTAACAGGAAGTCGCGCGACAGCACGCGCCCCGGACTCTTGGCAAAGGCACACAGCAAATCAAATTCACCGGTGGTCAACGACACTTCTTGTCGCTGCGGATTGAGCAGGCGGCGTGCCGCTGTTTCCAACTCCCATCCCGCGAAGCGCAGCGCAGAACTGGCGGCACCAGGGTGTTCCGATTGGTCGGCAGGCGCCATGCGTCGCAGCACGGCCTTGATACGCGCCAGCAGCTCGCGCAAATCAAAGGGCTTGGTCACGTAATCGTCAGCGCCGACCTCAAGGCCCACAACCTTGTCAACGGAATCACCGCGGCCGGTAACGATGACTAGTCCACAGCGCCAATGTTCGCGCAACTGGCGCGCGATGGAAAAACCGTCCTCGCCAGGCAGACCCAGGTCCAGCAGCACCAGCGCTGGGGGATCCGTTCGCATCAAGTCCATCAGCGCGCCTCCATTGTGCAACTGCGTAACGCGATACCCGTGGGATTTCAGATAGTTGGCCAGCAGCAGCGTGATGTCGGCCTCGTCGTCGAGTACCGCAATGTGGCCAGCAGAAGGTATAGGCGAAATAGCCATCAATGTGCTCAATCCTTTGACATGGTGTTGAGTGCAGATGGAGTCTAGCAGAGGCTCTGTTTTGATACAGTCCATTTACAGGCTGTTGCGGGCTGATGCAGGCGGTTGGGGTGCCGTTTTCTTGTCACACCTATCTTGAATGTATGTTCCTTTGCGTCATTCACTTCAGGAGAACGACATGAATGTTTTAACCGCAACAGCCCAACAAAACACCCAGTACGAGCTTTGCTTTCGGTCCATATTCCATACCGGGCATGGCTATGTCTTTCCATGTGATGCAAAGGGACAGGTTGATCTCAATGCATTGAGTGAAACAGCAAGAGTGAACTATCTCTTCGCACGGGGTGTAGTTGGGTGGGAGTTCTTTGTGCCGGCGGTGGAACCCACTCTCCATTGATGCCTACAGAAGACCATCAGACCGGTCTTCCATTTGACTCCGGTCAAATTCCGTTTCAGCATACGCAGGTATAACAACTCCATGAGCGACATGATTGAAGCGGTCCCCGACCCTCAGCACTTCACCAGAGCAGTAACCGAACTCGGCGAGGTGCGCCCAGTGCTGACCACTTGCGCAATCTTCAATGACAAGGGTGTGAAGATCGTCGAAAAAGGCGTGGCTATCAACACCGACATGTATGAGCGACTGATGCAGCACAAGCTGTCCGAGCCCATAGAAAACTCGGTGTCCAGCCTACCCACGGTGAACGGTGAATTTTTGCGGGACACGGCAGACAAGATGCTGCGGGAAGAACCATTTTTCGCACGGATGACAGAGGACCCCAAACTGCGTGCGCTATTGCTGGACGTAATACACAAAATACCTCTGCCTTATCCCATGGCGTTCCAACTGACGCTGGCCTGCGAAGTCCGCCATGAGGTATTCCTGCACTCGGTGCAGGTGGCGCTCATCGCCGCCTGGTTGGCCAAGTCTCCCACAGCGTTGCGCTTCGACGTCGATATGGCTGCCGCCGCCGGCCTGTTGCATGACATCGGCATGCTGCACCTTGACCCGGTGCTGCTGCAATCCAAACTGGGGCTGACGAGTGGCCAGCGCCGGCAGTTGTATTCGCACCCCTTGGTTTCCACGGTACTGCTCAAACGACACCCGGAATACACCAAAGAAATGGTGCGCGCGGTGGCCGAGCACCACGAAAGCTTGAACGGCTCGGGATATCCAAGCAACTTGGTGGGAGACGACATCAGTCCGTTGGGACGCATACTCGCGCTGGCCGAAGTGGTAGCCGCGATGTTCACGCAGGAGCGCCAAGCACCTGAAATGCGGCTATCCGTGTTGCTACGCATGAACAAACACCGATATGACCCGGCGCTGGTAGCAAAAGTGATGAAACTGCTGCGCCCGGAAGGGGATACCTCCAATGCACCGAGCGTGGTGCTGGAAGACCCCATCGCGCGCTTGTCCGATATTGAAGATGCCATTTCCAAATGGCCGATTGGATTGCTCAAATTGCCCGATCTGTCCAAAGCGCGACTCGACGGACTCAACGCTCTGGCGGCACAGGCGGAGCAACTGCAACGCACCATGGCAACCGTTGGCATTGCCCATGACCAGTTGGCGCAGCTCGGGCCGGCAAGCCAGGATGAAGCCTTGAAGATCGAACTCTCCTTGTTGGCGCAGGAAGCTGCCTGGCAGCTCCGCACCATGGCACGCCAAACCCGCAGGCGCTGGCGCGCCGGCCCGGCTGGCGTTTACCCCGAAGAATTGAAGACCTGGCTGGACCGGGTCGACGCCATGGTTGCCGAAGGAGCTCTCACTAATATCACCTCTCCAAATTGACCGATTCCTGCGCATCGCCTACAGTGCGCACAGGCGTTTCGCCACGACCTTATCAAAGCATACGAAACATGAGCAAACTGTCCCTACTCGACCTTGGTTTTTTCATCGCAGAGACCGAGGCCAGCCCCAAACACGTAGCCGGATTGCTGATCTTCAAACGCCCACCCAAGTCCACCCCAGCCTTTGCCAAGAACCTGTACAAGGAATACCTGGCCGCCAGCGATGTCAAGCCCCCGTTCAACCGGGTCATCCAGTTCGCAATGGGCTCGTGGCCCTACTGGCAGCCGGTAGACAAGCTGGACATGTCGCAGCACGTGTTCTTCCACACGCTGCCCAAGGGCGCCAACGACCGCACCGCCCTGTACGCCTTTGTGTCGCAGTTGCACACCCCCATGCTGGACCGCAGCCGCCCGCTGTGGGAGGTGCATGTCATCGACGGCCTGCCCGACGGCAAGTTTGCGCTGTACCAGAAGATGCACCATGCCTATGCCGATGGCGTGACCATGGCGCGCTGGACGGCCGAGTGCTATTCCACATCGCCCACCGACATGGACCAGGTCCCGGTGTGGACCCAGAAGCACGGTGGCCATGGTGGTGGCCGGGGTACCAAGGCCAAGCAAGAGCTGCTGCAGCTGACGTGGAAAGAGGTTACCGGCAACACCCGCCGCTTCCTGGGCATTGGGCGCCTGGCCGCCATGCTGCTGCTGGAAAGCGTCAACCTGACCAAGAACGCCATCGCCCTGCCCTTTGTCTCTAGCGCCAAGACGCCGCTGACCGGTCAGGTCACATCCGGCCGCCAGTTTGCAACTGCGGGCGTCTCCATGGAACGCGTCAACGCCATCCGCACCCGTACCCGCTCCACACTGAACCACATTGCTCTGACCTGCCTGGACGGCGCACTGCGCCGCTACCTGCAGGACCAGGGCGTGGAACTGCGCCGCCCCATCACCATCCAGATGCCGGTCAACCTGCGCAAAGAGGGCGAGAAGACGGCGGGCAACAAGATCGGCATCATCCAGGTGGAGCTGTCGCCGCCCACGGACGACCCCTATGTGCGCCTGCGCAACATCGGCTACAGCCTGCGCAATGTGCGCACCATGGTCGACAGCGTGGCGCCTGAGGCCATCGAGTCCTACACCATCATCACCGGCCTGGTGGCGCAGATTGCCGAAACCCTGAAGCTCAGCAACAAGATGCCCCCCATGGGCAACACGCTGGTGTCCAACGTGCCCGGCCCCAAGGAGCACCTGTACATCAAGGGCGCGCGCATGGAAGAGATGCACCCCATCAGCACGCTGCCGCCCAGCAATCTGCTGAATATCACGCTGTTCAGCTATGCCGGTGACCTGTTCTTCGGCCTGATTGCGACGGACGAGCTGCCCAACCTGGAGCGGCTGGGGGTGTATGTGGAAGAGGCCTTTGCCGAGCTGGAAGCCTCGGTGCGGGATGCGCATATTTGAGGCGAGCGTGGCGACTGGGGATGGAGCCTTGGCCGCCCGAGCGATTGAAACGCTATCTATTCAATAGCTACATAGCCATATTTTGCGAGGGCTAGCGCCCGATTCTCCAAAAGCCACCCAGCAGACTCCCCAAAAAACCAAATGGGGGGCTTTTGACAGCCTTTTTGAACCTTAACCGGTAGCCACGCACCACGGCGCCGCGTTATGCGCCAGCGCCATCCACAGCGCCCAGGCCGAACTGGCGGCCAACGCCAGGCCCGCCAGGCGCACGCCCCATTGGCCACTACCCGGCGCGGCCGGTGCGGCCGGTGCGCCGCGCAAACGCAGCCACAACCAGGGGCCTGCAACCAGCGCCACGCTGGTGCCCAGTGCAAACAAGGCCATGACGGCGGCGCCGGCCAGCACGCCGCCCGCCAGCGCGGCCACCATCAGCGCCGAATACAACAGGCCGCAGGGCATCAGCGCCCACAAGCCGCCCAGCACCAGCGGTGCGCCCTGCCCGCGCCCACCGGCGACGCTGCGGGCGCGGGCCCATACGCCGCGCGCCGCCTGCTCCAGCCACACCGGCTGGCGTGCCCGCACCACCAGCACCATGCCCAGCACCAGGGCCGCCACATGGAACAGCGACCACACCGGGCGCAGTGCGGCGGACTGCACCGTCAACCACCCCAGCCCCTGCAGGGATGCCGCGGCCAAACCGCCCAGAGCCGAGTAACCCGCCACCCGCCCGGCCTGAAACAGCAACAGCGCAGACCGCTTACGGGCGCCGGCCACCTGGCCTATGCCGGCGCAGGCCGCACCGCACATGGCCACGCAATGGGGCCCGCCCACCACGCCCATCAACAATGCCGTCAGTGCCAGAGAAGTCTGCATGCGATGGTGCCTGCCTCGTCTCAGATGATCTTGGAAAAGCGGGCCCGTGTGCGGTCGGCCTGCAGATAGCGGTCAAACACCATGGCCACGGCCCGCACAAAGAACCAGCCCTGAGAGGTGACGGTGATGCCCGTGGCACTGATCTCCACCATGCCCTGCTCCACCAAAAGCTGCAAGTCCTGCAGCTCCTTGGCAAAGTAGCTGCCGAAGTCCAGCAGGTGGGCGGCCTCCACGGCTTCAAAGTCCAGCTCGCCCTGGCACATCAGGGCCATGATGACGGCGCGGCGCACCAGGTCGTCGCGCGTCAGGGCAAGGCCCCGCACCACCGGAAAGCGGCCTTGGTCCAGGAAGTCGCAATACTCCTCCATGGTCTTGGCGTTCTGGCTGTAGGTCGCGCCGATGCGGCCGATGGCCGACACGCCCAGGCCAATCAGGTCGCAATCGGGCTGGGTGCTGTAGCCCTGGAAATTGCGGTGCAGCCGCCCCTGGCGCTTGGCCACGGCCAGCGCGTCGTCGGGCAGCGCAAAGTGGTCCATGCCCACATAGACATAGCCCGCTTGCCGAAAGGCATCCAGCGAGCGCGACAACATGGACAGCTTGGCCCCGCCGCTGGGCAGCTCTACCACGGCAATACGCCGTTGTGGCTTGAAGCGCTCCGGCAGATGGGCATAGGCATACAGGGCGATGCGGTCCGGGCGCAGCGCGTTGACCTGGGCCAGCGTGCGGTCAAACGATTCCGGGCTTTGGCGCGGCAGGCCATAGATCAGGTCCACATTGATGGACTCAAAGCCCCGCGCACGCGCGGCCTCCACCAGCGCAAACACCTGGTCCGCCGGTTGCACGCGGTGCACGGCCTGTTGCACGGCGGGGTCAAAGTCCTGCACGCCAAAACTCAGCCGGTTGAAGCCCAGCTTGGCCAGGGTATCCAGCCGCGCCGCATCCACGGTGCGTGGGTCCACCTCGATCGAATATTCGCCGCCCGGCGCCAACGTGAAGTTGCGCCGCAGCATGGCCATCAGCTCACGCAGTTCGGCATCGTTCAGAAAGGTAGGGCTACCGCCGCCCAGGTGCAGCTGGCTGATGACCTGGCCCACGCCCAGGCGCTGGGTGTGCAGGTCCACCTCGCGGCTCAGGTAGCGCAGGTAGGGGCCTGCACGGTCGTGGTGTTTGGTGATGATCTTGTTGCAAGCGCAGTAGTAGCACAGCGATTCGCAAAACGGAATGTGCACATAGACCGACAGTGGCAGGGGCCGCGCCGCCAAGCCATCGCGCCGCTGGTCCAGCGCGCGGGCATAGTCGTCAGCCGTGAAGGCCTCCACAAAACGGTCGGCGGTGGGGAATGACGTGTAGCGCGGGCCGGGCACGTCATACCTTTTGAGCATCTCGGTGGATACGGTCCCAGCGGATGCGGTCTCGGGGGCAAACGTCGTCATACAAGCAAACTCCTGAACGGTTACACAGGACTGTGCGGCAAATTACGCCAGGGCGGCTTGATGTGCATCAAGGCTTGTGAAAGTCGGGGGTAAGAAAGTCGGGGGTAAACTGGGCACCAACTTGTCCCCTTTGCTGCCCCCTTGCCAGCCATGCTAGAAAGCCGCCCCCCTACCCCACCCACCAGCATCGCCGCCCAGTCCATCAAAGTGGCCTGCTCCAATTGCAACCTGCGCGAGCTGTGCATGCCCATGGGGCTGACAGCGTCTGAGCTGGACCGCATCGACGAAGTGGTGGCCAGCCGGCGCAAGGTCAAGCGCGGCGGCTACCTGTTTCGCAATGGCGAGAAATTTGGCAGCCTCTACGCCATCCGCACCGGCTTTTTCAAGACCTGCGTCGCCACCGAGGACGGCCGAGACCAGGTGACGGGGTTCCAGATGGCCGGTGAGGTCATGGGCCTGGACGGAATCGTCCACGACGTGCACACCTGCGACGCGATTGCGCTGGAAGACGCCGAGGTCTGCGTCATGCCCTTTGACCGCATAGAAGAGCTCTCGCGCGAGGTCAATGCGCTGCAGCACCATGTGCACAAGATCATGAGCCGTGAGATCGTGCGCGAAAACGGCGTCATGCTGCTCTTGGGCAGCATGCGGGCCGAAGAGCGGCTCGCCGCCTTTTTGCTGAACCTGATGCAGCGCCTGCATGCGCGGGGTTTTTCGCAATCCGAACTGGTGCTGCGCATGACCCGCGAAGAGATCGGCAGCTATATGGGCCTGAAGCTGGAGACCGTGAGCCGCACTTTTTCCAAGTTTGTCGAAGACGGCCTGATCGAAGTCAAGCAGCGCCACATCCGCGTGCTCAACAGCGAGGCCCTCCGCGCCCTGGTCAACTCCAGGGACTGCTGAGCCAAACGCGCGCAGTCAGCAGCGGCCCTGCTTGGGGCAGCCGTCGGGCCGGCCGTGTGGTGGCAAGGGGCAACGGTTCACCTCAAACGGTGACATGGCCAGCAGCGTGGTCAAACCGCCCGACAGCGTGGTGATGCCCCAGAACACAAAGAAGGCGGCGGTGTAGATGGCCTGGCGCGACCATTCCACTGGCGCGCCGAACCAATGCACATCTTGCGGGTCCACCATCGCGAAGACCAGCACCTCCAGCACGCCAGCCATCAAAAAGGCCGGCCACACAATCCACATCAGGCGTTGGCGCAGCATGTCGGCCTACCGCGCTGTCTGCACGCCGGTGGCTGCGTGATTACGGGCCTGGGTGGCGGGCGCCAGGCTGGCGGCGCTAGGGCCTCGCAGCCTCTTATTGATCTCCACGCCCTTGCGGTAGTAGTCTTCCTCCACCACCGGGTCTTGGCCCGCGACCGCGATGTAAAAGGTCACAAACGAAGCCACCACCACCAGGGCCGGTCCGGAAATGACCATCCACACGTGGGGGTACCGCCACCAGGCGCGCAGGCGTTCATCGTCAGGTGTCGCTGTCAGATCAATGTGTTGCATAAAGCCTCCTCTACGGCGTAGTTGTGGGCGGGTAAACATCAACGGGGAACGATGAAAACGGACTTCTCGACCACCCGGCCCACCGATGCCGGAGCGGTCACCACAAAACGGATGGCATGCGAACCTGGGCTGGCTGCATCGGGCGGGGCCTGCACCCGCACGGCAACCCAGCGGGCCTGGGTGGACGCCACGTTCACCTGCGCATCCGACACCACGGCCAGCCCCGGCAGGCCTTCCACCGCGATGGCAAATGGCTGCGCGGCCTCGGTCGCGTTCATGATCTGCAGGCGGTAGACGTTCTCGATACGGCCACCCTCCACCATGCGGGCCAACACGCCGCGGTCGCGCACCACATCCACTTTGAACGGCGTGCGCAATGCCAGGCTGACCACCATGGCCACCACCACGGCGCCCAGGATGGCGGTGTACACCATGACCCGCGGGCGCAGCACGCGGCGCACAATCTGACCCTTGGTCCAGTGCTGCTGGATGGCATTTTGCGTGGAGTATTTGATCAGCCCACGGGGATAGCCCATCTTGTCCATGACACCATCGCACACATCGGCGCAGGCGCCGCAACCAATGCATTCGTACTGCAGGCCTTCGCGGATGTCGATGCCCGTGGGGCAGACCTGCACGCACAGGCTGCAGTTCACGCAAGCGCCCAGGTCCAGCGTCAGCAGGTCTGCCTTGCGCGAGCGCGCGCCACGGGGCTCGCCGCGCTCCTGGTCGTAGGTGACAACCAGGGTGTCAGCATCGAACATGGCGCTTTGGAAGCGCGCATAGGGGCACATGTGCAGGCAGACCTGCTCGCGCATGAAGCCGGCATTGCCATAGGTGGCAAAGCCGTAGAACAGCGCCCAGAAGACCTCCCACGAGCCCATGTTGAGTTGCACGAATTCGGCCGCCAGTTCGTGTATGGGCGTGAAGTAGCCCACAAAGGTCAGGCCAGTCCAGCCTGCCAAGGCCAGCCACAGCAAGTGCTTGACGGATTTGCGCAGCAGCCAGTCTGCATTGCGCGGGCCTGCGTCGCGGCGCATGCGGGCCGTGCGATCACCTTCAGTCTTCTTCTCCAGCCACAGAAAGATTTCGGTATAGACGGTCTGGGGGCAGGCATAGCCGCACCACAGACGCCCCGCCACCGCCGTGAACAAGAATAGCGACAGCGCCGAGATGACCAGAATGCCCGTGAGATAAATGAAGTCCTGCGGGTACAGCACCAGGCCGAAGATGTAGAAGCGCCGCGCGCCCAGGTCGAACAACACGGCCTGGCGTTGGCCCCACTCCAGCCACGGCAATCCGTAGAACACCAACTGGGTCAGGCCCACCATGACCCAGCGCCAGTTGGTGAACACGCCGGAGACGCTGCGCGGGTACAGCTTCTGGTGCGCCGCGTACAGCCACACCGTTTCCGCATCGGCGTCCGCGGGCGGGGCGATGGGACTGGTGTCGGAGGACGCGACGATGGGTATGACCCGGCGCGGCGGTGTATCAGTGTCAGCCAAGCTTGTCTCTCTGGGGGTTTACGCCTATTGGGTCTTGTCCTTGCCACTGCTGTTGGAGAGGCCCCAAACATAGGACGCCAAGACCTGGATCTGGGCGGGACTGAGACGCTCGGCCTGGGCCGGCATCTGGTTTTGCTTGCCGTTGTTGACCATGGCCACGATGGCGTTTTCACCGAAGCCGTGCAGCCAGATGTTGTCGGTCAGATTGGGGGATCCCAGGGCCTGGTTGCCTTTGCCGTCCATGCCGTGGCAGGCGGCGCAGACGCCGAACTTTTCCTTGCCCAAGGCCGCACGCACCGAGTCATGCGGGCTCTTGGAGAGGCTCAGCACATAGTTGGCCAGGTTCTTCACATCTTCGGCATTCCCCACAGCAGCGGCCATGGGCGGCATGGTGCCCACGCGCCCTTGCGTGATGGTTTCCTTGATCTTCTCTGGCGTGCCACCGTGCAGCCAATCGCCATCGGTCAGATTGGGGATGCCCTTGGCACCGCGGGCGTCCGAGCCATGGCACTGCGAGCAGTTGTTCATGAACAGGCGTTCGCCAATAGCCTGGGCCTGCGGATCCTGCGCAATGGCTTCCGGTGTCATCGTGGCGAACTTGGCATACAGCGGCGCGATTTCGCGCTCACCCGCTTCCACCTCGGCTTTGAGTTCACCGTTCTGCGTCCACCCCAGCGTGCCGGCATAGCTGCCCAGGCCGGGGTACAGCACCAGGTAGCCCAGCGCAAACACAATGGTGATGACAAACAGCCAAGCCCACCAGCGGGGCAGCGGGTTGTTCATCTCGCGCAGGTCGCCGTCCCACACGTGGCCCGTGGTGTTGTCGTCCGCCGTCATCGCACGGGCCTTGCCGCTGAACCACAGCAACAGCAGGCAGGCCAGGATGCTGACCACCGTAACGCCGGCAATGTAGACGGACCAGAAGTCGCTTGTAAAGTCGCTCATTTTTTTATTCCTTGTGCCTGTGCTCAGTCCTGCTCGAACGGCAGCTTGGCGGCCTGAGAGAAGTCATCGGTGCGCCGCTTGGACCAGGCCCACCACACGATGCCGACAAAGGTCGCGAAGCTGACCACCGTGGCGAGAGACCGCAGGGCATTGATATCGAAGTCCATAGTCAATCACTCCTGGTGTCTATTTCAGCGCGAGACCCAGCACCTGCAGGTAGGCGATGGTGGCGTCCAGCTCGGTTTTGCCCTTGATGTCTTGCGTGGCCGTGGCGATCTGCGCATCGGTGTAGGGCACGCCTACCGTGCGCAGGGCCTTCATGTGGGCGGGCATGCTGTCGGCGTCCACGGGGGTCTTCTCCAGCCAGGGATAGGCCGGCATGTTGGACTCGGGCACCACATCACGCGGGTTGATCAGGTGGGTGCGGTGCCAGTCATCGCTGTACTTGCCGCCCACGCGTGCCAGGTCAGGCCCGGTGCGCTTGCTGCCCCATTGGAAGGGGTGGTCATAGACCGACTCCCCCGCCACCGAGTAATGGCCATAGCGCAGTGTCTCGGCGCGGAAGGGACGGATCATCTGCGAGTGGCAGTTGTAGCAGCCCTCGCGCACATAGATGTCGCGGCCGGCCAGTTGCAAGGCCGTGTAGGGCTGTATGCCGGCAATGGGCTCGGTCGTGGACTTCTGGAAGAACAGCGGAACGATCTCCACCATGCCACCCACCAGCAGCACCAGCAGGATCAGTGCGATCATCAAGAAGTTGTTGGTCTCGATCTTCTCGTGCGAGAAGGGGGAGTTTGTGTTGTCGTAAGCCATGGCAACGTGTCTTTCTCAGGCGTGCGCTAAAACAGTGGGGACCTTGACGCTGTTGGCGCTGCCCACGGTCGCTGTCTTCCAGGTGTTCCACAGCATGACCACCATGCCCGACAGGTACAGCACACCGCCCAGCAGGCGCAGCACATAGAAGGGGTAGGTAGCCTTGACCGATTCGACAAAGGTATAGGTCAGCGTGCCATCGGCATTGACCGCGCGCCACATCAGACCCTGCATGACGCCGGCGATCCACATGGCGGCGATGTAGACCACGATGCCCACCGTGGCGACCCAGAAGTGCAGTTCGATGGCGCGCACACTGAACATCTGCTTGCGGCCGAACAGGCGCGGTATCAGGTAGTACATGGAACCCATGGTCACCAAGCCCACCCAACCCAGGGCGCCGGAGTGCACATGGCCTACGGTCCAGTCGGTGTAGTGGGACAGCGCGTTGACCGTCTTGATGGACATCATCGGGCCTTCAAAGGTGCTCATGCCATAGAAGGACAGCGACACGATCAGGAAACGCAGGATGGGGTCGTCACGCAGCTTGTGCCATGCGCCGCTCAAGGTCATGATGCCGTTGATCATGCCGCCCCAGCTGGGCGCCAGCAGGATCAGCGAGAACACCATGCCCACCGACTGCGTCCACTCCGGCAAAGCGGTGTAGTGCAGGTGGTGGGGGCCGGCCCACATATAGGTGAAGATCAGCGCCCAGAAGTGGACGATGGACAGGCGGTAGCTGTAGACGGGCCGCTCCACCTGCTTGGGGATGAAGTAGTACATCATGCCCAGGAAGCCCGCGGTGAGGAAGAAGCCCACGGCATTGTGGCCGTACCACCATTGCACCATCGCGTCCTGCACGCCGGCGTAGGCCGAGTAGCTCTTCATCCAGCCTGCGGGGATGGCCGCGCTGTTGACCAGATGCAGGATCGCCACGGCCAGGATGAAGGCGCCAAAGAACCAGTTGGCTACGTAGATGTGCTTGACCCGGCGGGTGCCAATGGTGCCGAAGAACACAATAGCAAACGACACCCAGACCAGCGTGATCAGGATGTCGATGGGCCACTCCAATTCAGCGTATTCCTTGCCCTGGGTATAGCCCAGCGGTAGTGAGATCGCCGCCGCCACGATGACGAGCTGCCAGCCCCAGAAGGTAAAGGCAGCCAGCTTGTCGCCAAAGAGCCGCACCTGGCAGGTACGCTGCGCCACGTAGTAGGCCGACGCAAACAAACCGCAGCCGCCAAACGCAAAGATCACCGCATTGGTGTGCAGCGGCCGCAGGCGGCCGTAGCTGAGCCAGGGTATGCCAAAGTTGAGTTCGGGCCAGGTCAGCTGCGCGGCGATGATGACGCCGACCAGCATGCCCACCACACCCCAGACCACGGTCATGATGGCGAACTGGCGTACAACCGTGTCGTTGTAAACCGTCGCTTGTTGATTGGAAAATGCCATAAATACCTCTTTTGATACTGGGACTGAGTCTCGGCGTCTATGGGGTTTGATGTATTGATGCAGGTCAAATGCTGTGCGTTTGCTGGCCGCCTTTTTGTGGTGTGATCAGGTGGGGTATCGGTTTTGCTCCGTGTCCCCCGGCCTTCGGCCTCCTCCTTTACCTGCGCAAAGCCGATACCCCACCTGATCCTGCGAGGCGCTTCATCGCACTTGCGGGAATACCCAATGCATCACAACGTAGCTGTGGGGCTGGGCCGGGCTGTTTTGCGCAGGTAAAGGAGGAGCCCGCGCAGCGGGCGGGGGACACGGAGCAAAACAGCCCGGCCCAGTCCCACTGCGTGCCCAGAAAAAAACCGAAGAAACTAGTCCCGCAGAATCCGCTCGCCCTCTGCCTCGATGTCTTCAAACTGGCCGCGGTCAATCGCCCACCACAGCCCCCCCAGAATGAAGAAGACCAGTGCCACAGACAAGGGAATCAACAAGTACAGGATGTCCATCACGTGGCCTCGGGTGTGTTCGTAATAGAGATGCGAGAAGCGGGTTGTGACGCGGGCGCCAGCCGCAGCGCATTGAACACCACCAGCAGCGAACTGCCCGCCATGCCCAGCCCTGCCAGCCAGGCCGGCAACAGGCCCAGCACCGCCAACGGTACGCAGGCCGCGTTGTAGAGCAGCGCCCACCACAGGTTTTGCCGCACAACGGCCATGGTGCGCCGCGCCAACCGCACGCTGTGCACCACATCCGCCAAGCGCTCACCCAGTACGACAAAGTCCGCCTTGGCCTGCGCCAGCGGAGCAGCCGCTTGGCCGAAGGCAAACGAGACATCCGCCCCAGCCAACACCGGTCCGTCGTTCAGACCATCCCCCACCATGGCCACGCGATGGCCTTGCGCATGCAACTGCTGCAAAGCGCTCAGTTTGTCCTGCGGTGTGCAGGCGCCCTGGGCCCGCGCGATGCCTACCTGTTCGGCTACGCGGGCCACCGATGCGGCACCGTCGCCCGAGAGCATGTGCACGGCAATGCCCATATCCTGCAGCGCATGCACCACGCCTGCCGCATCGGCACGTACATCCTCTTGCAGCACAAAGCTGGCAAGCCAGCCTGCGCCATCGGCCAAATGGACCTGCAAGCCAGATACACAGCGCGCCGGCACACCACAGAACCCGGCCGAACCCAGGCGCAGGGCCACTGGCTGAGCCTCGCTCTGAGGAGCAAGGGCCCAGCCTGCGACACCCTCGCCTGCGCTCTCGGTCACTGCTTCGCACATCCAGGCAAGCGACGGAGCAGATGCGGTTTGGAATGCCGTGACCAGCGCGCGCGATACCGGGTGCAGCGAATGCCGGGCCAACGCGGCGGCCATGGCCAAAGCCTGGTCCACCGAAACGCCAGAGCGGGTTTCCACCGCGGCCAAGGCCATGGCATCGCGGGTCAAGGTGCCGGTCTTATCGAACACCACTGTGTCGATGCGCGCCAGGGCCTCCAAGGCCTGCAGCCGGCGCACCAGCACGCCGCGGCGCGCCAGGTTGCCAGCAGCGGCCAGCATGGCGGCCGGTGTGGCCAGGGACAGGGCACAGGGGCAGGTCACCACCAGTACCGCCACAGCCACCATCAGCGCGTGGCTGGGGTCACGCCCCCACCACCAGGCACACGCCCCGGCAGCAGCCAGCAAGACTGCCAGCAAAAAGGGCTTTGCCAGGCGATCCGCCAGCACCACACCCTGCGGCTTGGTGGCCGCGGCGCTTTCCATCAAGGCCACAATGTGCGCAAAGCGGGTGGCGGTACCCACGCGCTGCACGTGCATCTGCACTGTGGACGTCAGGTTGTGACTGCCCGACCAGACTGCATCGCCTACGCGGCGCGGCAGCGGGCGGGATTCACCGGTCAGCAGCGCCTCGTCCACGCGCGTGTATCCATCGGTCAACAGGCCATCGGCACAAAAGGTCTCGCCCGGATGCACGCGCAGCACATCGCCCACGCACACGCGCCGAGCGGCCACCCGTGCAAACTGGCCGTCCGCACCCTTGCGCTCCACGCTATCGGGCAGGCGGTTCATCAGCGCTTCCAGCGCGCCGGCCGTGCGGTCGCGCAAACGCAGCTCCAGCCAGCGCCCGGTCAGCAGAAAGAACACGAACATGCTCAGCGAGTCGAAATACACCTCACGGCCAAACAGGCCTTGCGGCGCAAACGTGCCCGCCGTGCTGACCGCAAAGGTGATGCCTATGCCCAGGGCAACGGGCAGGTCCATGCTGATGCGGACGTGGGCCAGATCGCGCAGCGCGCTGCGAAAGAACGGACCGCATGAGAACAGCATTACCGGCAAGGCCAGCACCCAGGAGGCCCAGCGCAGCAACTGCTCCATCTCGGCACTCAGGTCACCCGGCAGCGCAACATAGGCCGGGTAGGCATACATCATGATCTGCATCATGCACAGGCCCGCCACCAGCCAGCGCCAAAGGGCCTGGCGCGTCTCGCGCTTGCGGCGCTCACCGGCGAATACGTCATTGGCCGGCACGGCACGGTAGCCACTGGCCTGCACGGCCTGCATCCACTGCGAGGGCAGCACCTGCTGGGCCGACCACACCACCTTGGCCCTGCGGCTGGCTGCACCCACCTCGGCCCGCAGCACACCGGGAACCTGCCGCAAGGCTTGCTCCACGGTCAGCGAACAGGCTGCGCAGTGCATGCCCTCGATCACCACATTGGATTCCCAGCAGGCTGGGCCATCAAGGGTGCTGGGGCGGCTGAAGGCGCTCCATTCTTGCGGGTCGTCCAACAGAACCAACGCGTCCGATGCGTGGCCTGTCGCCTGCGACGGCAGTGGCGGCGCGACCATGCCCACAGACCCGTTGGAAGCGGGGCATGAAGCAGGCACGGCAGGGGGCAGCGCGGCGGTTGAACGCATGGCGCCAGTGTGGGCTGGATCGCCCTCGCCCTGGTTGACCTAGATCAAGCTTTGTGAAGTGCGCTAGCTGGTCGCCCGGACCCGTTGCCATCCAGCCAATAGGCCTGCGTACGCCTGAATACGAAATCGCCACGGCATAAGGCGCTCAAGTAACAGGTATTCTCGCGGGTCATTTCCGCTTCAGCCATGCGGGTCAAAACCACAATACCTATTCCTTTTTTTCCCCTCTGAGAAGCCCTAAATGGCATTGTTACAACTTGTATCTTTTTGTTTAACCACACTGGTCAGCGTATCACTTGTGGCCTGCGGCGGCGGCAGCGGTGCCGGTGGTGGCGACGGTGCCACGTTGCCAATGGCCAAGTCAGAGATTGCGCCTGCGCTCTTGCTGTCGGACGAAGCCCCAAGCGCCCCTCGAGTGGGCATAGGCATTACCGGCCTGAGCTACTACGACCGCAGCTTTGCGATGGCAGACATGGGCATGCAGTCGCAAATGCGCGGGTTGGACTGGTCCTACAACGTGACCACCGATTCCAACGGAAATCCCGGCCAGGACTTCCAGTTGATTTACTCGTCAACCACCCTTGCCGCGGGTACCTACAAGCTCACGTTCAACGGGCGCGCCACGGTCAGCGCGGGTGGGTCCGGAACGGTTCAAAACGCCCAATACGACCCTATCAACAACCTCACGACTGCAGACGTGGTGCACTCCACCAATGCCAGTGGAAACCTCTGGCTGGTGTTCAAAAATACCTTTCGCGGCAAATCATCCGTCACTAGCGATGGGGTCAGTGGCATTCACCTGATGCGGCCGGGTTACGCCTTGAACGGCACCGCGGTTTTCACCCAGGAATTCATTGCCGCCATGCAGCGGTTCAAGACCATCCGCGGCATGGACTTTACGAGCACGAACACCAACGCCCAGCAACGTTGGGACGAACGCACCAAGCCATCCCGGTTTGGCTACACAGACTCCAATGGCCAAAGCTGGGAACTGTTGATCGCCCTGGCCAACGCCGCAGGGCGCGATGTCTGGCTGAACGTGCCAGCCCGTGCGGACGACGATTACATCCGCAAGCTGGCGCAACTGGTGAAATACGGCAGCGATGGCACCCTTCCCTACACCAGCGCCCAAGCAAATCCTGCGTATGCACCGCTGAAAAGCGGTCTCAAGGTGTATGTGGAGTATGGCAACGAAGTCTGGAACTCCGGGGCAGGTTTCCAGTGCTTTGGCTGGGCGTTGCAATTGGCCAAGACCTACATGGCTGACACCACCCACCCTATTGCTTTCGATGGAGCCCAAACGGACCCCTACAACGCGTTGCGCCGCTGGATTGCCTATCGCTCGTCCTTTATCAGCTTGGCATTCAGGGATGTGTTTGGAGACAGCGCCATGATGGCGACAGTTCGCCCGATTCTCGCCAGCCAAGTGGGCAACAGCAACAGCTACCTGTCAACCGGCTTGGCGTGGGCGCAGGCCTTCTACGGCAAGGTGCGTGCCACCGCGCCACTGAATACGGTGGCACGCGTTCCTAGCGACATCTGGTATGGCGGTGGGGGGGCTGCGTATTACGACTCCAGCATCACGCCACGAGACGCGACCACGGCGACGCTGAACAGCTACTTTGCCAATCTGCCGACACCGGACTTTGCCACGAGCTCTACGATTGATTCGATGTGGACCCATGCCTATGGCCTCAAATACGTGGCCTACGAAGGCGGACCGGGGCCGGGCGGAACCGTATCGGGTTCGTCTGCCGGAGCGGCCATCTCCCCCATGTTCAACAATGATCCACGCATGAAGGCCAGCATGCTGCTGGCGCAGGATATCTGGGATCGCGCTGGCGGCGACGAGTTGGTGTATTACATCTACAGCGGGCCCGCTCCCTGGAGTTTTACGAATGATCTGGTACCGCAAGTGGTGTCAGACAACAGCTCGGTCAAGATGCAGGCCATAGCGGCCATCAACGCCAAGACCCGACCAGCGCCTACGCTGGGCAGCCCCGTACCCGGAACGGTGCACCTGAAAGACCCCAGCGCCCAGACCATCGGCGCAGATGCGGCCGCATGGGCGCTGAACAACACCACCTACTTGCTGCGACCCGCATCGGCCAATGCCTACGTGCTGGCGCCAATTCGCACGGCCGCAGCAGGCACCTACCAGATCTCGCTGCACTTGGGCAGCAAGGTCAACAGTGGTGCGGTAACGCTGCATGCCAACGGCATCAACATGGGAGATATTGCCCTGTTCCAAGACCCTGCCAACCCCAGCGCCTCGGGCTCCAAGCTATCCGTTGCCTTGCCCGCTGGCTTGTCGGTGCTACGGCTGGACCTGCCCAAAGGCAGCCAGGATATTTTTGTTGAGGACGTGATCGTGCAGTGAGCGTCAGGGTCATGGGCAGTGCTTTGGGCGACGGGCTATACACTCCGCTGCAATGGCGAGGTATTCATAACACTAGCAACCCATGCGTGCAAAACCCGATCCCCAACTGCTGCAACGCATCCATGCGTTCCTGCTTTCCGACCCGGCCGCCGAGGTGTCGTTTGCCTCGAAGCTGGCAGATGAAAATGGCTGGACGCTGGGCTACGCACTACAGGTGGAGCAGGAGTACCGCCGGTTTCTGTACCTCACCAAAGTGGCTGGGCATGGGGTTTGCCCATCCAAGGATGTCGATACCGCCTGGCATCTGCACCTGACCCAAACCCAGTCCTACCAGCACTTCTGTTCCGAGGTTTTGGGCGATTTTCTGCACCACACAGAATCCAAAGGCGGAGACGCTGAGCTGCTCAAACACAAGCAGATGTACAAGGACACGCTGGCGAGCTACCAGCACTTCTTCTCTGGAAACCCACCTACGCGCATCTGGCCCTCTGCAAAACGGAGATTTGCCCTGGCACACAAAGAGAAAGCAGAGGCATCCTGTAAATGGCCTTTTGCGCTGGAGTACGGTGCCCTGTGGACGATCCCGATCGCGCTGGTTTCCATTGCAACCGGTTCCCTATGGGCCCTGTTGCTGCACTGGCCCATCTTTCCCGCGATGACCGGCCCGTCATTCCTTCAGCTCTACCTTGTGGTACTGCTGGGAAGCGTTGCAGCATTTGAATTGCACCGATGGATTCAAAAGCAGGCTATCGGTGCAGCGGATGTGGTGGACACCTACGAGGCCGCATGGCTATGCGGCGGCAGGCGGCGGGTGTTCAGCACGGCATTGGCGAGTCTGGTCAAACGCGGCATGTTGTTCACGTCGATCAAACGTTCAGGCCCGGGTGCTCTAAACACTTTCTATAAGCGGGTTGGGCAATCGGTAGATATCCATGCGCTAGCGCCGGTTGAACAAATTTGCGTCAGCGCCATGCCCGAGAAAGAATTCAGCCTGAAAACCATGGCGACACTGGTGCGTGGCAACAATGACCTGCAACGCCAAGCCAGCAATGCGGCCAGCGCGATCCAGCACCGCCTGGAAAACGCAGGCTTGATTCACCAAAGCGGTGAAATTGCCGCACCCTTCGGCATACTCATGCTGATGCTGTGCCTACTGCTCAGCGCTGCAGTGGCCCGGTTTGTTCACGGCGTACAAGCGTTTTTGCCGGTTGCCTACCTTGCACTGTTGATCACCATGAACGTCGTGCTTGTCGGTTTCTACCTGCGGACACCGGTTGCCCTCACGGCACGGGGGCGAAAAGCCATTGAGGCCCTGAAGACTACCAATGCATCCCTCAAGCGCAACACGGCGGAGTCATTGCCGCTCTTTGCACTGGGCTTTGCCATCTTCGGTGTCAGCTCGGTCTACGCTGATCCTGGCTTTGATGCCTTCAAAAGAGTTCTGGGAGAGAACAACCGTAGTAGTGGCGCGGGTGGATGCAGTGGCGGCGGTGGATGCGGTGGTGGTGGGTGTGGAGGCTAAGTCAAACTTGGTACTGCGCCCGCAGCACATTCTTCTGCACTTTTCCCATCGCATTGCGCGGCAGTTCCGCCACTACATAGCAGCGTTTGGGTATCTTGAAATTGGCCAGCTGACTCTTGAGCGTGGCCAGTATCTGGGCGGGTTCCAACTGCGCACCTGGCTTGGCAATGACGACGGCCACACCGACCTCGCCGAAGTCCGCGTCCGGCACACCCACGACCGCGCTTTCGGCAACACCGTCCAGACTGTTGATATAGCCTTCGATCTCGGCCGGGTAGACGTTGTAGCCGCCGCTGATGATGAGGTCCTTGCTGCGGCCCACGATGGTCACGTAGCCATCCGCGTCGACCTTGCCCACGTCTCCCGTCTTGAAGAAGCCGTCGGCAGTGAACTCTTCCTTCGTCTTCTCGGGCATTTGCCAGTAGCCGGCAAACACATTGGGGCCCTTGACCTGGATGCCACCAATCTCGCTTGTGGGTAGGTCCTTGCCTGCATCGTCCTGCACCCGCAGTTGCACGCCCGGTAGCGGGAAGCCCACCGTGCCGCCACGGCGCTCGCTTGCGCCAGCGTAGCGCGCATCGGCCGCGTAGGGGTTGGAGGTCAGCATCGCGGTCTCGCTCATGCCGTAGCGCTCGAGGATGGTGTGGCCGGTGCGGGCCTGCCATTCGGTGAAGGTTTCGATCAGCAATGGAGCCGACCCGGCGATGAACAATCGCATATTGCGCACCGCTTGGCGGTCCAACCCCGGTTCGGCCAGTAGGCGCACATACAGCGTGGGCACGCCCATGAAGACGGTCGCTTCGGGCAGTTTTTGCAGCACGCACTTGGGGTCGAACCTGGCCATCCAGATCATCTTGCTGCCATTGAGCAGCGCGCCATGCACGGCGACAAACAGTCCATGCACGTGGAAGATGGGCAACACATGCATCAGCACATCGCCAGGCTGCCAACCCCAATAGTCCTTCAGCACCAGGGCGTTGGAGAGCAGGTTGCCGTGGCTCAGCATGGCGCCCTTGCTGCGGCCGGTGGTGCCGCTGGTGTACAAAATGGCGGCCATAGCGTCAGCGGTGCACTCTGCAACCCTGTGTTGGTCGCTGCAATGCGCGGCACGGTCCAGCAGGGAGCCCGTGCGGTCTTCGCCCAGCGTGAACACGCTTTGCGTGCCTGCCTTGAACGCGATCTTGCTGACCCAGCCATGGTTCTTGGGGCTGCACACTACGACGGCGGGCGCGGCATTGCCAATGAAATATTCGATCTCGGCGCTTTGGTAAGCGGTGTTCAATGGCAGGAACACGTAACCGGCGCGCAGCGTGGCCAGGTAGAGCATCAAGGCCTCGACCGATTTCTCCACCTGCACGGCAATGCGCGAACCGGCGGGCAGCTTCAGCGACTGCAGCAGATTGGCCAGCATGGCCGTGCCGCGGTCCAGGTCGCGCCAGGAGTAGTTCAGGCCGTTGTCGGTCTCAATGGCAACGGTGTCCAGGTCGGCAGGAAAGGCTGCGCGCAGCGCAGCAAAGAGGTTGTGGTTCTTCATGGGTCAATGGTATGCAATAGGTCTTGAGGAGCGCGCAGCGTTCAGGGCATAAACCGGGGTGTGCGCTTCTCGGTGAAGGCCGTGACGCCCTCGCGGTGCTCCGCCGAATCGGCGTAGGCATAGGCATTCGCTATCAAATGGGGAGCGCTATGTCCAATATCGACGAGGGCTAGCACCCGAAACGTCTGTTTGTTCAGGCGCGCGGCCTGGGGTGCAAGCCCTCGCATGCGCTGTATGTGCGCGTCGACCGCATCGCCCAGCGCATCCGCGGCCACCACCTGGTTCAGAAAGCCGCGCTGCTGCATCTGCGCGGCGGACAGCACGGCAGCGGATAGCAGCATCTCGCGCGCCGTCATCTCACCGACGGCGCGGGCGACCAGGGCCGCCTCGCGCGGCGCCATCGGGAAACCCAGCTTGGCAATGGGTGCGCCAAAGCGGGCCGTGTCGCTGGCAATGCGAATGTCGCAGCAACTGGCAATCTCCACGCCGGCGCCCATGCAGTTGCCCTCGATGCGGGCGACGATGGGCACGTCGCAATCCAACATGGCCTGCAGACCGCCCCAGACGTCGTTCTCGTGGAAGTCGCGCAAGCCCTCTTCTTCAAAGCGGAAGCTGGCGTATTCCGAAATATCGCCACCGGCGCAGAAATGGTCAGCCCCGTGGATGACCACGGCGCGCAGGCTGGCATCCTGCTGGATCTGGGTGAACACGGCCCGCAACTCGCGCCACATGGCGCGCGACATGGCATTGAGCTTGCCGGGGTGGCTGATCGTCACGCGGGCAATGCCGTCCGCGCTGGCCAAGCTGATGGAGCCACTCATGGTTTGACCGCCGCAACGCCCATTACCGCGTTGGGCAAGGCGGTGGCAATACCGGGGAACACGCAGATCAGCACCACGGCCAGCAGCATCAGCACCACAAAGGGCAGCACGCCCCAGATGATGTCTTTGAGCGCGATATCGGGCGCGATGTTCTTGATGACGAAGATATTGAGCCCCACCGGCGGGTGGATCAGCCCCGTCTCCATGACGATGGTCATCAGCACGCCGAACCAGATCAGATCGAAGCCCGCGGCCTTCAGTGGCGGCAGGATGATGGGCGCCGTCATCAGGATGATGCTGACCGGTGGCAAGAAGAAGCCCAGCAGGATCACCATGACCAGGATGGCCGCCAGCAATACCCACTTGGACAACTGCATGGCCACGATCCACTCCGCGGTGGACTGGCTGATGTGCAAAAAGCTCATCACATACGAGAACAGCAGCGACATGCCGATGATCATCATCAGCATCGTCGACTCCTTCAGCGTGGCCGTGAGAATGGGTGCCACGTCACGCGGCCGCCAAACACCGTAGATGACCGCGATCAAGGCCAGCGCCAGCAGCGCGCCCAAGCCCGCCGTCTCGCTGGGCGTGGCAAAGCCGCCGTACAGCGCCACCATGACACCCACCAGCAACAGCACAAAGGGCACGACGCGCGGCAGCATCTCAAACTTCTGCCGTGTGCTGAAGGTCTCATGCTCCAGCAGGGCCGATGCCGCGCCGGTACGCTGGAATTCGGCATGGGCCAGCTTGTACTCCTTGCGGTAGCGCAGCACGGCATAACCCGAGAACAGTGCGACCAGCAACACGCCCGGGAAGATGCCCGCCAGGAACAGCCTTCCTAGCGACTGCTCGGCCGCCACCGCGTACAAGATCATCGTGACCGAGGGTGGCAGCAAGATACCCAGCGTGCCGCCCGCTGCGATGATGCCGGCCGCAAAGCCCGGCGAGTAGCCGCGCTTTCGCATCTCGGGTATGCCGGCGCTGCCGATGGCCGAGCAAGTGGCAGGGCTGGAGCCTGCCATGGCGGCGAACAGCGCACAGGCAAACACATTGGCAATGCCCAGGCCGCCAGGTATGCGACCCATCCACACATGCATGGCGGCGTACAGGTCTTGCCCTGCCCGCGACCGGCCTATGGCCGCCCCTTTGAGGATGAACAGCGGGATCGACAGCAGCGTGATGCTGGCCATCTCTTCGTAGACGTTTTGCGTAACGGTGTTGAGCGCCGACGCCGGCATGAACAAATACATGAACAGCACCGCCACGCTGCCCAGCGCAAACGATATCGGCGCGCCGGAAAACATGAACAGCAGCGTGACAGCGCCGAACAACAAGCCCATGGTCAACATGCTCATCGAGAAACTCCCGATTTGGGCTTGCGCAGGCCATTGAGCCGCGCGGCGAACTGCACCAGCAGTTGCAGGCTCAGCAAACTCATACCTAGGGCCATCAGGCCATAGGGTATCGACAGCGGGGGCGCCCACGATGACGACGTGGTCTGCTGCTCTACCCAGGCCTCGTGGAAGAGCGTCCACGATTTCCACGAGAAGAAAGTGCAAAACGCGCAGCAGAGCAAATCGACAGCCACCAATCGCCAGCGGTTCACCGCATCCGGCAGCAGCGTGGCCACGGCTTCAATGCCGACATGACCTCGCAGCGCCTGCACATGGGCTGCGCATAAAAACGTGGCGCCCACCAGGCAGAACACCGCAGCCTCGTCTTGCCAGTCAGTAGAAGCCTGCATCACATAGCGCGACACCACGCTATAGGTCAGCACCAGCGACGCAACCAGCAAGGCCAGCATGCCCAGGAAGACCATGGCCTTGTTAACCCACACCAGCAGCTGCGCCAGCGGCCGCAGAAAGCCCGGCGTATCCGGATCTATGGCGGCGGCGGTGGGGCCGCCACCCAGAGCAGCATCGCTCACAGCAATTTCTGCGCAGCCTTGAGCAGCGCGGCGCAGGATTCGTTCTTGTCGTTGAAGTCTTTCCACGCGGTCTCGCGGGCGATGACCTGCCACTTCTTCAGCGTGGCCTCGTCCATGTCGTAGACCTTGGCGCCGGCCTTGGCGTAGATTTCGGCGGCTGCCTTGTCATCGGCCTTGGCGGCATCACGCGCAAAGACTTCCAGCTCGCCACCGACGGCCATCACAACGTCCTGCTGCGCCTTGGGCAGCTTGGCGAACACCTCCCTGGACATCATCAGCGGCTCGAACATGAACCAGTAGGTCTTGTCACGGCCGGACGTCAAGTGCTTGGCGATCTCTTCGAGCTTGAAGGAGATGAAGCTGGTGCTGGACGTCATCGCCGCGTCCATGGCGCCGGTCTGCATGGCGGCATAAATTTCATTGGACGGCAGCGTGATGACCGAGGCACCGGCCTGCTTCAACATCATGTCCATCTCGCGGCTGCCGCCGCGCACCTTCAGGCCCTTGGCATCGTCAGGCGTCAGCAGCGGGCGCGTGCGGCTGGCCACGCCACCAGCCTGCCAGATCCAGCTGACAATGACGATGCCCTTGTCATCCATGACCTTGGTCAACAGCTTGCCAACGTCAGCCGTCTTCCAGGCCGCGCCCTGCTCGTAGCTGGGCACCAGGGCCGGCATCAGGCCAATATTGGTCTCGGCCACTTCACCGCCGGCATAGGACAGGGGCACCAGGCTCATGTCCAGCGCGCCCTTGCGCATGGAGGAGAACTGGGCATTGGTCTTCATCAAGGACGAGCCGGGGTAGACCGCGGCCTTGAGCGCGCCAGCCGTGCGCTTTTCCACCTCGACCGCGAACTTGCGGCACAAGCGATCACGAAAATCACCCTCGGTCAGCGTGCCACCGGGAAACTGGTGGGAGATTTTGAGCCCCCCGCCGGCCTGTGCCCACACACCATCGGCCATGCCGGCCAGAGCACCGGCGCCCAGCGCCTGTGCAAAACCACGTCGTGTCAAAGCCATGTCTGTCTCCTGTTGATTTGCTTATAAAAATAGCTGCTGCACCGAACCCGAAACCGGTATCTTGCCCTGCGCCAATTGGACCCGGTGCTTGTCCAGGCGCTTGAGGTCGTAGAGGTAGTTCACCATCAAGCCGTAGGACTGCTTGATGCCCTTGGCGGAAGGGTCGCCCGCCCAGTTGAGCCGCTCCACGCGCGCGCCGTTGCCCAGGTGGAAGCGGGCCACGGGGTCCACGGGCTTGCCGTCCACCTGGGCCTGGCCGAGGTAGTGGGCGGCGCAGCGCATAAGCATCTGGCGCACGAGTGACTTGTCGGGCAACTGCAGGCTGGACTCCGCAGCCGCCAGCAAGTGCGTGGCGGCTGGCGGCTCGGCACCCAAGGCGCGGCCCAGCGCAGCCCGCTCCTTGTCGTCCAGCGCGGCCAGCATGGCGGTGGCGTTCTTGCTAAGCCAAGACCGGAAGCCGGGAATCGGCGACAGCGTGGCAAAGGTCTTGAGCTTGGGGAACTCGTCTTTCAGCGACTCCACGACCCGCTTGATCAGCGAATCACCAAAACTCACACCGCGCAGGCCGGTCTGCGTGTTGCTGATGGAGTAGAAGATGGCGGTCGTGGCCTTGCTCACATCCGCATCGGCGGCCAGTTCGTCCAGCAGCGGGGTGATGTTGCTGGCCATGGCATCCACCAAGGCCACTTCGACAAAGATCAGCGGCACGCCGGGCAGCCGGGGGTGGAAGAAGCCATAGCAGCGGCGGTCGCTGTCCAAGCGGTTCTTCATGTCGGCCCAGCTCTTGATGTCGTGCACGGCCTCGTACTGGATCAGCTTCTCGATCAGCGAGGCGGGTGAATCCCAACTGATGCGGCGCAGGTCCAGGAAACCCACGTCAAACCAGGTGGAGAACATGTACTCCATCTCAACATCCAGCGCCATCAGCCGCTTGTCTTGCTTCAGTGCGCTCTGCATTTCAGCCCGCATGTCCACCAGGAACTGGATGCCACCGGGGTGAACGCTGAAGCGCTGCAGCAGGCGCCGGCGCGGCGACACGGTGGCGCGGCGGTAGTTGACCTCGGCCACGGCCTCATCGGGCGTGCCCACGGCCGCTGCGAACTGGGCCTGCGCTGCCTTGACCTTGACCGGGTCGGCCACGAACTGCTCGCTCATCAGCAGCCACAGGTCGCGCCGGCGCGGTGCGGTGGCGCCCGCATACCAGGCGGCCACGGCAGCGGCGCGGCGGCCGCCTTCGACCTCGCTGACGCGGGGGTCGATCATGGCCTGCAGCTCTTGCAGGCTGCGGCGCAGCATGCGGGGCGACAGGGCTTCACCCTTGTGGCGCAGCGTGGCCTTCAGCCGCTCGTGTGTGGAGCGTGAGCGCACAGCGCCCTCGCTTGCGGGTTTGCTCGCAACCGCTACCGATTTAGTAGCAGCCTGTGCAGATTCCGTGAGGGCTGTAGCATGGTTTGACTCAGTGCCTCCGGTTGGAAGCAGCTTGGAGACACTGCGGCTCAGCCACTCGGGGGTGTTCATGCCAGCAACCTGCTTTTCTGCTCGCGCGCCAGTATGCGCAGGGCCTCACGCTGGCGCGTCAGGTGGGTGCGCATGGCAGCATCGGCGCCTTCGCTGTCGCGCGAGCGCAGGGCGGCGTAGATCGCCAGGTGTTCTTCCAGGCTTTGCTCCAACCGACCCGGTGCATGCAATTGCTGCAGGCGGGCCAGCTTGAGGATCTTGCGCAGATCGGCAATGGCCTGGGCCAGCCAGCGGTTGTTGGCCAGCGTGATGATGGCCTCGTGGATGGTGAAATTGGTCGCGTAGTAGTCGTTGATGCGCTTGGCCTGGGCGTGCTCGGCCAGGCGGGCATGCAGGGTATCCAGCGCGGCGATGTCGGCGTCGCTGGCATTGCGCGCGGCCTCGAAAGCGCAACGCCCTTCCAACAGGGCGATCACCGGGAATATCTCGTCCAGGTCCTGCTCGGTGACCTGGTTGACGAAACTGCCGCGGCGCGGCTCGTGCCGCACCAGGCCTTCGGCGGCCAGCACTTTGAGCGCCTCGCGCAGCGGCGTACGGGAGATTTTGAGGCTTTCACACAGAGCAGCCTCGTCGATAAAGCTGCCCGGCTCCAGCGTGCCGGCAAATATCTGGTCCCGCAGCATGACCGCTACTTCTTGGTGCAGGGAGTTGTGAACCAGGCGCATGGCGGTGGCAATCGGTGTCTTGCAGGTTGTGGTAGTTATCGGTGATTTTCAATAATTATCGATAATTATTTAGCCAAGCATTCGCTTTGGCAAGGCCATGACCCCCCGGACAAACCCGGGGGCTGCTGCATTTATTTGGATGTTGTGGAGCGGCCCCGCGCCCAAAACCAGAAGCCTATGCCACCCAGAATCATGGGCACGCACAGCCACTGGCCCATGCTCATGCCCAGCGACAGCAGGCCCAGGTGCGCATCGGGTTCGCGGAAAAATTCGGCAATGAAGCGGAACACGCCATAACCAAACAGGAACGCGGCAGCCACCTGCCCTTGCTTGCGCTCCTTGCGGGCGTAGAGCCACAGCAGCACGAAGAGCAGCAGGCCTTCCATCAAAAACTGGTAGACCTGCGAGGGATGGCGCGGCAGATCGCCTGCGCCGGGGGTGTGAAAGACCATGCCCCAAGGCAATGACGGATCGGCCAGCCGGCCCCACAGTTCGCCATTGATGAAGTTGCCGACACGCCCCGCCGCCAAGCCAGTGGGCACGCAGGGTGCCACAAAGTCGGCCACCTGCCAGAAAGGTTTGTTGCGCGACGCGGCAAACCACACCATGGCCACAATGACACCCAGCATGCCGCCGTGGAAGCTCATACCCCCCTGCCAGACATACAACACCTCCAAGGGGTGGGACAGGTAGTAGGCCGGCTTGTAAAACAGGCAATAGCCAATGCGCCCGCCCAGCACCACGCCCATGACGCCCATGAACAAGATGTCTTCCACATCGCGGTAAGACCAGGCACCCGCCCCTTGGATGGAGGCGAAGGGCTGGTGACGCAGCCGCAGGCGGCCCAGCAGCATGAACAGCGCGAAGGCGGCGAGGTAGGTCAGACCGTACCAATGGATGGCGATAGGACCCAATTGCAGGGCCACGGGGTTGATTTGGGGGTGGGTCAGCATGGCCGGTATTTTGCACGCAAGCCCGGGGGGCTTTTGTGTGGCGGCCGACTTAACCCCGGGGCGCGAACTCCAGGAAGCGTTCCAGCACCGGACTGGTGTGCAGCCAGACCAGACTGGTCTCGCAGTGGGGCACCGGACCTTGCACCGAACGGTATACCACACCGGGGCGCTGGAACTGCCGCACACTGGCCGGCACCCAGGCCAAGCCCAGGCCGGCAGAGACCAGGTTGACGATGGTCTGCATCTGTATCGCCTCTTGCGCCACCAACGGCAGGCGCTCTGCGGCGTGGTACATGCCGAAGATGGCGTCGTACAGGGATGGCACGATGCGCCGCGGGAAGGTCACCAGCGGCTCTTGCCAGATGTCACCCAGATTGAGTTCAGAGCGTTGCGCCAAAGGGTGTTGTTCGGGCAAGGCTAAGACCAGCGGCTCGCTGGCCACTGTCAGGCGTTGCAACTGCGGCGGTGCAAACCCCGGCGCGTGCAGCATGAAGCCGGCATCCAGCTCCGCACGTTCCAGCAGCGGCAGTTGCACATCGCCCGTACTCTCCAGTAACTCCAGCTTGACGCCAGGGCACTCCTTGCGAAAAGCCATGCTCCACTGCGGCAACAGCGAGTAACCCGCCGTGGACACGAAAGCCAGGCGCAAACGCCCGGCCTCCCCCACCCCCGTGGCACGGGCCAACGCGGTCAGGTCGCGGGCACGCTGCAGCAGGTCACGGGCCAAAGGCAACAGCGTGAGCCCGGCGGCCGTCAATTGCACGCTGCGCTTGGTACGGTCGAACAGACGCACGCCCAGCGTCTGCTCCAACTGGGCAATGGCCTGGGTCAGCGGCGGCTGGGTCATGTGCAAACGCTGTGCGGCACGGCCAAAGTGCAGCTCTTCGGCCAGCATCGCGAACTGGCGCCACAAGCGCAGCTCTACAAAAGGTAATTCGGTTTGCGAAAGACTCATATGTTCCACATATTAATTGATGCTTAAAAATATATTGGAAGCTTTTTGTCCTGCGAGGCATACTTTGCAGACTTCACCCCATTCCTCACACAGAAGAGCACACCATGGACACCAAACCCGTCATCCTCAACCCCCGCAGCAAGAACATCACCGAGGGCAAGAGCCGCGCGCCCAACCGCTCCATGTACTACGGCATGGGCTACGAGGAAGGTGACTTCAAGAAGCCCATGGTGGGTGTCGCCAACGGCCACAGCACCATCACCCCCTGCAACAGTGGCCTGCAAAAACTGGCGGATGCAGCGATTGCAGGCATTGAAGAAGCCGGCGGCAACGCACAGGTGTTTGGCACCCCCACTATCTCGGACGGCATGGCCATGGGCACCGAGGGCATGAAGTATTCGCTGGTGTCCCGTGAAGTGATCAGCGACTGCATCGAGACCTGCGTACAAGGCCAATGGATGGACGGTGTGGTTGTAGTTGGCGGCTGCGACAAGAACATGCCCGGTGGCCTGATGGGCATGCTGCGCGCCAATGTGCCTGCCATCTATGTGTACGGCGGCACCATCCTGCCCGGTCATTACAAAGGTCAAGACCTGAACATCGTCAGCGTGTTCGAAGCCGTGGGCCAAAACGCCGCTGGCAATATGAGCGACGAAGACCTGCTGCAGATCGAAAAACGCGCTATCCCCGGCACTGGCTCCTGCGGCGGCATGTACACGGCCAACACCATGTCGTCCGCGTTCGAGGCACTGGGCATCTCCCTACCCTACTCGTCGACGATGGCCAATCCGCACGATGAAAAAATGAACTCCGCCAAGGAATCGGCCAAGGTGCTGATCGAAGCCATCAAGAAAGACCTGAAGCCGCGCGACATCGTGACGCGCAAGTCCATCGAAAACGCCGTCGCCGTCATCATGGCTACGGGCGGCTCCACGAACGCCGTGCTGCACTTCCTGGCCATTGCCCATGCGGCGGGCGTGGAATGGACCATTGACGACTTCGAGCGCGTGCGCGTCAAGACGCCGGTGCTGTGCGACCTGAAACCCTCGGGCAAATACTTGGCTGTGGACCTGCACCGCGCCGGAGGCATCCCCCAAGTGATGAAGACACTGCTGGCCGCCGGCCTGCTGCATGGCGACTGCATCACCATCTCGGGCCAAACGGTCGCCGAAGTGCTGAAGGACATTCCCGATGTGCCGCGCGCCGACCAGGACGTGATCCGCCCCATTGACAAGCCCATGTACGCCCAGGGCCATTTGGCCATCCTGAAGGGCAACCTGAGCCCCGAAGGTGCTGTCGCCAAGATCACCGGCCTGAAGAACCCGGTGATGACCGGCCCGGCCCGCTGCTTTGACGACGAACAATCCGCACTGGCGGCCATCCTGGCCGGCAAGATCAAGGCCGGCGACGTGATGGTGCTGCGCTACCTGGGCCCCAAAGGCGGCCCCGGCATGCCCGAGATGCTGGCCCCCACCGGCGCACTCATTGGCGCCGGCCTGGGCGAAAGCGTGGGCTTGATCACCGATGGCCGCTTCTCCGGCGGCACCTGGGGCATGGTGGTGGGCCACGTGGCGCCCGAGGCCGCAGCGGGCGGCACGATTGCCTTTGTGCAAGAAGGGGACTCCATCACCATCGACGCGCACCAACTCAAATTGGAATTGAATGTGGCGGAAGCCGAAATCGCCAAGCGCCGTGCCGCATGGACAGCACCCAAGCCCCGCTACACGCGCGGCGTGCAGGCCAAGTTTGCGTTCAACGCATCAACGGCCAGCAAGGGTGCGGTGTTGGATAACTACTGATTCGGGATTGTTGGCACGGCCCCTCAAAAAGCCTCTGCTCCAGACAGGCAAAAGCGCTGCTTAGTCAGCGCTTTTTTCTTTTCTTGGCACTGAGCAAGCCCATGGCCTCGCGGTTGCGCTCAATGCGATCCTGCTTCTTCCGGTCCTCCAGCTCCATGGCCTTGCGTTTGGTGTAGCCCGAGGCATCGGCCCAGGTCCACCATACAACGGCTACCGCAAATGGTGACATGACGGCCCACCAGCTCCACAGCGCGACCGGGCCGATTTCCAGATACTTCAGGGCCATCAGAATGGCGCCTAAACCCACGAGATACATGACAGTCTCCTCTTTCACCCGATAGCAGCGCATCCAACACACGCAACTGTGCCACCATGGGCCTTGCTTCATACGCTTTCCACTGTAACCCAAGCCTCTCCAGCCGTGGCCTGCATACATGGCCCAGGTGTAAAAAAAGCCCGCGGTTACGGGCTTTTTTTGAAGGTCGCTGTGCAAGCGCTCAATAGGCTTGGCCTAACTGATCCAGAATCGCCGGATTCTCCAGCGTAGACGTATCCTGCGTGATGGCCTCGCCCTTGGCCAGCGAACGCAGCAAGCGGCGCATGATCTTGCCGGAGCGGGTCTTGGGCAGGTTCTCGCCAAAGCGGATGTCCTTGGGTTTGGCAATGGGTCCGATTTCCTTGGCCACCCAATCGCGCAGTTCCTTGGCGATGGCCTTGGCCTCATCGCCCGTGGGGCGGGCACGCTTCAGCACTACAAAGGCGCAGATCGCCTCGCCGGTCAGGTCGTCCGGGCGGCCCACAACGGCGGCCTCGGCCACCAGGTCGCTCTTGGCCACCAGGGCCGACTCAATTTCCATCGTGCCCATGCGGTGGCCGGACACGTTGAGCACGTCATCGATACGGCCTGTGATGCGGAAGTAGCCGCGGTCGGCACTGCGTACCGCACCATCGCCGGCCAGGTACAACTTGCCACCCATCTCCTCGGGGAAGTAGGCTTTCTTGAACCGGTCCGGGTCGTTCCAGATGGTGCGGATCATCGACGGCCATGGGCGCTTGACGACCAGGATGCCGCCCGTGCCATTGGGGATGGGGTTGCCCACCTCGTCCACGATGGCGGCCATGATGCCGGGCAACGGCAGCGTGCAGCTACCGGGCACCAGCGGCGTGGCGCCGGGCAGCGGGGTCATCATGTGGCCACCGGTTTCGGTTTGCCAGAAGGTGTCGACGATGGGGCAGTTCTCGTGGCCCACGTTCTTGTAGTACCACATCCAGGCTTCGGGGTTGATGGGCTCGCCCACCGAGCCGAGGATGCGCAGGCTGGATAGGTTGGATCGGTCCGGGTGCACCGAGGCATCGCCCTCAGCGGCCTTGATCAGCGAGCGGATCGCGGTGGGTGCGGTGTAGAAGATCGTGCATTGGTGGCGCTCAATCATCTGCCAGAAGCGGCCAGCGTTCGGGAAGGTGGGAATGCCTTCAAAAATGATCTGGGTTGCGCCGGCGGCCAAGGGGCCATAGGCCACATAGGTGTGGCCGGTGATCCAGCCGATGTCGGCTGTGCACCAGAACACATCGCTGGGCTTCAGGTCGAAGGTCCAGTCCATCGTCAGCTTGGCCCACAGCAGGTAGCCGCCCGTGGAGTGCTGCACACCCTTGGGCTTGCCGGTGGAACCCGAGGTGTAGAGGATGAACAGCGGGTGCTCCGCGTCCACGGGCACCGGCGCGCATTCGGTGCTCTTGCCGGCCAGGGCCTCGTCAAAGGTCTTGTCGCGACCGGCCACCATATTGCAGGCGGTCTTGGTGCGCTGGAAGACGTAGACATTCTTGATGGTGTCGCAGCCGCCTAGCCCCAAGCCTTCGTCCACGATGGCCTTCAACGGCAGTTCCTTGCCGCCGCGCATCTGGTAGTTGGCGGTGATGACGGCCACGGCGCCGGCGTCGATGATGCGTTCTTGCAAGGCCTTGGCGGAGAAGCCGCCGAACACCACGCTGTGCGTGGCGCCAATGCGGGCACAGGCCTGCATCGCAATCACACCTTCCAGCGTCATGGGCATATAGACCAGCACGCGGTCACCCTTCTGGATGCCGTCGGCCTTCAGCGCGTTGGCAAACTGGCTCACACGGGCCAGCAACTCTTTGTAGGTGGTCTTGGTGACGGTGCCGTCATCGGCTTCGAAGATGACGGCGGTCTTGTTCTCGGTGGGGGTGCCAATGTGTTTGTCCAGACAGTTGGCGCTGGCATTGAGTTCGCCATCGTCAAACCACTTATAGAACGGTGCGTTGGACTCGTCCAGCGTGCGCGTAAAGGGCTTGTTCCACACCACGTTCTCGCGGGCCAGACGGGCCCAGAAACCTTCGAAGTCTTTGTCGGCTTCGGCACACAGGGCGTTGTAGCCATCCATACCCGAGACGCGGGCATTCTTGACCATGCTGTCACTGGGCATGAAGACCCGGTTTTCAATCAGCATGGATTCGATGGCGGACGAAGGGGTGCTCATGGGGTTTGTCTCCTCGGGTGTCGATACGAATTGGCGTGTATGTTGTTGGACTGCACTTACAGGTCACTGACTTTACACAACAAAGCCCTTTTGCCGCAGGCGTGAGTTACAAGCTGACAACTTCCGCTTGGGGCGGCCTTTTACAATGCGGGGATGCAAGACGCTCCGACGCCCAAACCCTCTTCCAACCGGTCCCTGACCCCATTGTCCCGCGCAATCTTTTCCAGCCGCTGGCTGCAATTGCCGCTGTACCTGGGTTTGATTGCCGCGCAGATGGTTTATGTCGGGCACTTTTTGGTGGAATTGTTCCATTTGATTGAAGCCGCGTTTGGTAATCAGCATGCGCTGGAGCAACTGGTCAAAAGCGTGGGCTATAAGGACTCCGTCGAGATCACCGGGCTCAACGAGACCATCATCATGCTGGTGGTGCTGGCCCTGATCGACGTGGTGATGATTTCCAACCTGTTGATCATGGTTATCGTCGGCGGATTTGAAACCTTTGTGTCACGTATGAACCTGGACAGTCACCCCGACCAGCCCGAGTGGCTGAGCCATGTGAACGCCTCGGTGCTCAAGGTCAAGCTGGCCACCGCCATCATTGGCATCAGCTCCATCCACCTGCTCAAGACCTTTATCAACGCCGCCAATTACGACGAGAAAGTGCTGATGTGGCAGACGCTGATCCACATCACCTTCCTGCTGTCCGCGATGGCGATTGCCTTCACCGACCGGCTGATGCACCCAGCCACGAATCACCACTAGTCTTCTTCAAACCATCGCTGGAACCCCACCATGAGCACCACGACAACAACCATCCGCCAGGCCGACTTGATCGAGTCCGTCTCCGCCGCGCTGCAGTACATCAGCTACTACCACCCCACCGACTACATTGCCCACCTGGCGCGTGCCTATGAACGCGAACAAAGCCCTGCGGCCAAGGACGCCATCGCGCAGATCCTGACCAACAGCAAGATGAGCGCCACCGGCCACCGCCCCATCTGCCAGGACACCGGCATCGTCAATGTGTTCCTCAAGGTCGGTATGGATGTGCGCTGGGAAGGCTTTACCGGCAGCCTGGACGATGCCATCAACGAAGGCGTGCGCCAGGGCTACAACCACCCCGACAACACGCTGCGCGCCAGCGTCGTGGCCGACCCCGAATTTCTGCGCAAGAACACCAAGGACAACACGCCAGCCGTCATCTTCACCGAGATCGTGCCCGGCAATACCGTGGATGTGACCGTGGCCGCCAAGGGTGGCGGCTCCGAGAACAAGAGCAAGATGTACATGCTGAACCCCGGCGACAGCGTGGTCGACTGGGTGCTCAAGACCGTGCCCACGATGGGCGCCGGCTGGTGCCCGCCCGGCATGCTGGGCATCGGCATTGGCGGCACTGCAGAGAAAGCCGTGTTGATGGCCAAGGAAAGCCTGATGGACGACCTGGACATGTACGAACTGCAGGCCAAAGCGGCCAGCGGAGCCGAACTCTCCAGCGTCGAAAAATTGCGCCTGGAGCTGTTTGAGAAAGTCAACGCGCTGGGCATTGGTGCCCAAGGCCTGGGTGGCCTGACCACGGTGCTGGACGTCAAAATCAAGATGTACCCCACCCACGCCGCCAGCAAGCCGATCGCGATGATCCCCAACTGCGCCGCCACCCGCCACGCGCACTTTGTACTGGATGGCTCCGGCCCTGTGTACCTGGATCCGCCCAGCCTGGACCTGTGGCCCAATGTCAACTGGACGCCCGACACCCAAAAGAGCAAGCGCGTGGACCTGAATACGCTGACACCGGCCGAAGTGGCCAGTTGGACACCCGGCCAGACCCTGCTCTTGAACGGCAAGATGCTGACCGGCCGCGACGCCGCGCACAAGCGCATCCAGCAGATGCTGGCCAAGGGAGAAAAGCTGCCGGTGGACTTCACCAACCGCGTCATCTACTACGTGGGTCCCGTTGACCCCATCAAGGGCGAGGCCGTAGGCCCAGCCGGCCCCACCACGGCCACGCGCATGGACGGCTTCACCGAGATGATGCTGGCGCAAACCGGATTGATCTCCATGGTCGGCAAGGCCGAGCGCGGCCCGGTCGCCATCGAGGCGATCAAGAAGCACAAGAGCGCCTACCTGATGGCCGTGGGCGGCGCGGCCTACCTGGTGTCCAAGGCGATCAAGGCAGCCAAGGTGGTGGGCTTTGCCGATCTGGGCATGGAAGCCATCTACGAGTTCGACGTGGTCGACATGCCCGTGACCGTGGCCGTGGATTCCGGCGGCACCAGCGCCCACATCACTGGCCCGGCCGAGTGGCAAAAGAAGATCGCCACCGGCGAATTCAAGGCCATTCCAGTGACATCGGCCTGAGCCTGCCAGCATTGACAACAGGCGCAGACATCCCGCACACCGACAGCGCCCCCGCGGATCGGCGCGGTGACGCCATTGGCGTGTTCGACAGCGGCGTCGGCGGCTTGAGCGTGTTGCGGGCGCTGCGCGCCGAGCTGCCCCATGAGCGCTTTGTCTACGTGGCCGACAGTGGCCACGCGCCCTATGGTGAGCGGGACGATGCCCACGTTATCCGCCGCGCCTACGCCGTCACCCGCTACCTGGTCGAGCAACACCGTATCAAGGCCCTGGTCGTGGCCTGCAACACCGCCACGGCGGCGGCCATCAAGGCTTTGCGACAGGACTTTGCCGACCTGTCCATTGTGGGCATAGAGCCCGCCCTCAAGCCGGCGGCCAAGCTGAGTCAGACCAAACACATCGGCGTGCTGGCGACCCGCGGCACGCTGGGCAGCGAAAAATTCCGAACACTGCTGGCATCGCTGGAAGGCCAGGCGCGCTTTGTGCTGCAAGCCTGCGATGGCCTGGCCGATGCCATCGAGCGCGACGATGCTACGAAAATTGAAGCGCTATGTGCAGACTTCACGAGGGCTATGGGCCCATTTGACACAGAGCGTGGTGGCGTGGACACCCTCGTCCTGGGCTGCACCCACTACCCCTTTGCGACCGAGGTGCTGCACACGTTGGTGGGGGCGTCGGTCCAGCTATTGGAAGGCGGCCTTCCCGTGGCCCGGCAAACCCGCCGCCTGCTGGCAGAAGCGAATTGCCTCGCGGAATCACTAGCACTCGCTGGCGACGCGGCGCCAAACGTGGCCTACTTCACCACCGGCCAGCCCCAGGCCCTGCAAACTGCGGTGCAGCGTTGGCTGCAATGGCAGGTCGGCGAAGTGCAGGCCCTGAACCTCGCCTAAAGCGCTGCGTTTACGTGGGCGTCAAATATACCCAAAGCAGGTATATTGGAGATGACTAAAAGGAAAAATAGCCGCTAGCCCTCGCCAAATATGCGTGAGTAGCTAGCAAATGTATAGCGCGCATGGCTACAATGGGACGCACGGCGTAGGCTGGCCAGCCAGGAGGGACTCGAACCCCCTACCCCGAACTTAGAAGGTTCGTGCTCTATCCGGATGAGCTACTGGCTGTCAAGCGACCGAATTTTACCTATGTTTGCTGCGCCCGCACGGCCCACAGAGCAGGCCCAAGGCCATTGGCTAAAATCGCCCCCTTCCCCCTCCACCCAGGAACACCCCCCATGCACCATGGCAGCACTGCTTGCTCCCTCTTCATCCTGCTCACTTGCTGCCAGTTTTCAACCAACGCCTTCGCCGAAGAAAAACCCCTGTGGGAGGCCGGCCTGGGCGTAACCGTCCTGCAGCTGCCAGCCTACCGCGGCTCCTCGGAGATGCGCAACGACGTGCTGCCCATTCCCTATCTGGTCTACCGGGGTGAGCATCTGAAGGCGGATAAGGACGGCGTGCGCGGTGTGCTGTTTGACTCGGACCGGTTTGAGGTCAACCTCAGCCTGGCCGCATCGCCACCGGTGGACAGCAACACCATCAAGGCCCGCCAGGGGATGCACAACCTGAATTCCAGCGTAGAGCTGGGTCCGTCGGTGGACGTCAAGCTGTGGCAGTCCAGCGAGCACGGCGCCAAGCTCAAGCTGTTTCTGCCCCTGCGCGCCGCCATGACGGTGGAGAGCGATCCCAAGTCCATTGGCTGGCAGTTCACGCCGCGCCTGAACCTTGACGTGGCCAACCCCTTTGGCCAGACTGGGTGGAACTTTGCCGTGGTGGGCGGCCCTGTGTTTGGCAGCCGCGACCAGCACGACTACTTCTATGGCGTGGCGCCCCAATACGCCACGGCCACGCGGCCCGCCTTTGAGGCCAAAGCCGGCTATGCCGGCATGCAGTTCTTGTCCGCCGTCTGGAAGCGCTATCCGTCTTTCTGGGTTGGTGGCTTTGCACGCTACGACGACTTGAGCGGCGCCGTGTTTGAAAACAGCCCACTGGTGACGCAGAAGAGCGGGTTCTCGGGTGGCATTGCCATTTCCTGGGTGCTGGGCCAATCCAGTCGACGGGTGCTTGTCGACTAGGCGAAATCGAAAATACGGGCCCGGACGTTTACACTTTGAACATGATACAAACAGCAAGCTTCGTAGAGGAAACGAGTTTTGGTAATTGGTTTCTGAAAACCAAGGTCTGGAAACGCAGCGTATTGGTCCGTGCCCTGGACGATTTGCAAAGGTTGCTCTTGCCCCAGCGGCTACCGGCACACCCCCGCATCATCGATGTGGGCTGCGGTTTTGGCCACTCCTTTGATGAGCTGGCGCAGCGCTTCACCCCCTCCACCATCGTGGGCTTGGACGCCGATCCGGGCCTGCAGACACGCGCTGGCGACATGGCCCGCAACTGCGCGTGTGCCGTGGAATTGCGGGAGTCCAATGCAGCCCGTACCGGTTTGGCGGACGGCGAGTTTGATGTGGTGTTTTGCCACCAAACCTTCCACCACATCGTGGAGCAAGAAGCGGCCATGGCGGAGTTCTACCGCATTCTGAAGCCGGGTGGCGTGCTGCTGTTTGCAGAGTCCACCAAATACTATATTCACTCGCCGCAGATTCGCTTGCTGTTCCGCCACCCTATGGAGGTGCAGAAGACCGCCGACGAATACATCGCCATCGTGCGGTCGGCCGGATTCCAGGTGCCCGACGAGAAGATATCCCTGCCCTATCTGTGGTGGAGCCGGCCCGATATCGGCTTCTTCGAATGGCTGGGCTTCAAAGTGCCCACACAGCGCAACGAAACCCTGGTCAACCTGGTGGCCGTCAAGCCCGGAGCGGCTACTCCTGCCGCTCCTGCACACTGAGTGGAAAGCAGCCGCGCCGGCTGTCTCCATCCTTGAAGCCCCAGCGCACGGCAAGCGGCGTGGCCAGCGCTGTCTTGTCGCACACATACAACCGCTTTTGCGCACGCGCGTGGGCCGCGCGCTCCAGCGAATCACGGTCGGCATAGAACGGCGTATCGGACAGCGGCAAGCCTACGGCTGCACTCTCCTCCTGCAAAATCTGCAAGTACTCGACCATGCGGTCGGCGGTAAACAAGTTCGTGTCGTGGAAAGCGATGACAACCGGCAGCACGCCGTCCGCCTCGGGTAGCAGCCCGGCGGCGCGAACCTGTGCCACCCGCTCCAGACTGCGGCGCAAATGGGAGCGGCTGCGCAGGCTGAAGATCCAGCCGTAGATCTTGCCATCGTTGGCACTGGCATCCGCTTGCAGCATCTCCATACCAGCCTGCTCATACGCGGCCAGCGTGGCGTCGGTGTACACCCAATCGGGCGGCCGTACAAAGCGGACCGGGCCCGGGCATTGTTGGGTGATCGCCAGATTGCCTTGGACGATGGACTCGGCCAGCTCGTCCGGCGCCAGGCGCGGATGGGGCACATGGCCCCGCGGCGTACCCGAATGCAGGCCCAGCACATGGCCGTTGGCGCAGGTATCGTGCATCAGTTGCCGGCCCGCATCGCTGTCACCATGCTGCTTGTGGACCGACTGCACAAAGAACAGCGCCTTGATGCCCGGCATGACCGGGTTCTGCGCCAATGCCCGCTGCACTTTGACGGTGCTGGAAGGGGCGACAATGTCTGGGCCATCGTCAAACGTCAGCAGGAAACGCACCGGCGCCACAGGCTGTGCGCCCAGGCCTCCACTGAACAGCAACAGGCCCAACGACCAGGCCGGCAATGCGCGGGCAGAACCCAGCATTCGGAGAAATTTCAAACTAGCCATCCATTTCCACATACTGATGCCACAGAGCAGCGCCCACCTCCCAGTGCGCGGGCCAGCGGCTGTGCAATGCAGCCAAACCGTTCGCCGCCACGGATAGCACCAGCCCCTGTTGTACAAACCGCCAAGTCGCGCCGTTGGCCGATGCCATGTCAGACGAGCGCGTTTGGATGGCACGCAGTGCAGCCATGTCAAAAGACAAGCCCTTTTGTTTGAGCCGCGCTTCCTTGCGGGTCCACAACTGGTTGAAGGCCAGCATGACCTCGTCCCCCTGCATGCCGCCCAAAGCGAGTTGCTCCTCTTCGCTACACACCCACTGCGCGATATCGGCGGTCGAACGCCGGGGGTTCGTCCGCTCCAGGTCAATTCCCACGGCTTCACCCCCCACAGCACAGGCCACATAGTCACCGCTGTGGGAGATCGAGAGGTACGCAGGGCCGCCCAACACCTGCGGCTTGCTGTCGGGGTCCGCACTGATGTGCCAATCGGCCGGTGTGCCACCCAGCGCCTCGCACAGCATCGTCTTGGCAAGCCAGCGACCCGCGAGGAACTGCTTGCGCCGTCCTGGGCTGGCTATGGCTTGGGCACGCAGGCTTTCATGCGCTGGTGAGACCTGCCCATGCGACTGCCAGTCGGCCAGCAACACATCGCATACCTGGACCGCAAACCGGGGACCCACTCCGAAAATTACTTCTCGACCGTGGCGTAGGTGCCTTTGAGTGCTACACCCGCCATCAGGCCACCGGCGTGGCATTCCACCGTGGTGTCGCTGGTGGTTTCGTTCTTTTTGTAATAGCTGGTGATGCCAATGACAGCATTTGCGCCCTTTTCCTTGGCGGTGTTTTGCAGGCTGATCAGCGCGCTCAAAATCACCCACTTGCAACTGACATCATCGCTCTTGCCAAAGGCGTTGGTCTTGGGATTGGTAACGTCTTCATTGAACTTTTTGACCACCTTGGGAGTCGACTGGCCCGCCAGGAAGAATTGCACACTGCCATCCAGCTTGGTCTTGGCTTCGGGCATGTCCAGCACATCGGCCAGGCGGATATTGACGGCGGTATCGCGGGCATGGGCTGGGGCCAGCACGGTCGTGGCGGCCAGTGCCAGGGCGATCAGCATTCTTTTTTTCATGAAAACTCCTTAAGGGTGGTGGGATGCACAGGTACAGGCCTGTGCACGGGGAATCAGTCTTTCCAGCGCCGCAGGACCAGCGAGGTATTGATGCCACCGAAGGCAAAGTTGTTGGTCATCACGGTATCGGTCTGCAATGTGCGCCCGTCACCGGTGATGTAATCCAAGGCGGCACACTTGGGGTCTACCTGCTCCAGGTTCAGCGTAGGAGCAAACCAGCCACTGCGCATCATTTCTATCGTCATCCAGGTTTCCAGCGCGCCGCAGGCCCCCAGGGTGTGACCCATATAGCTCTTCAACGAGGAAATGGGCATGCGCTCGCCAAACACACTGTGGGTGGCGTGGGACTCGGCCACATCCCCGTGGTCGGTGGCGGTTCCGTGGGCATTGACGTAGGCAATGGCCGAAGGCGGCAAGCCCGCATCGTCCAGTGCCAGGCGCATGGCCTGTGCCATGGTTTCGGCATTGGGTTGGGTCACATGGCGACCGTCGCTATTGGTGCCATAGCCGATGATTTCCGCGTGAATGGCGGCCCCACGGGCCAAGGCATGCTCCAACGACTCCAGCACCAGGGTGCAAGCGCCCTCGCCCAGCACGAGGCCATCGCGGTTGGCGTCGAAGGGACGTGGCGTCAGCTCAGGGGATGCGTTATGTTTTACGCTGGTCGCAAATAGCGTGTCAAACACCGCAGCCTCGGTGGCATCCAGTTCCTCGGCGCCGCCGGCCAGCATGGCGACCTGCTTGCCGCTTTGGATCATCTCGTAGGCGTAGCCAATGCCCTGGCTGCCCGATGTGCAGGCGCTGGAGGTTGGCACGATGCGCCCCGTCAGCCCCAAGAACACGCCGATATTGACCGCCGCCGTGTGCGACATCATCTTGATGTAGGTGGTGGCGTTGATGCCCTCGGTGGACTTGTTGATGATCATCCGGCCGAAGTCGCCCATGGACTTGGGTGTGCCCGAAGACGAACCGTAGGAGACACCCACCCGCCCGCTCTTGAGCACCGGGTCATGCAGCAGGCCCGCGTCTTCCAGCGCCAGTTCGCTGGCCCGTACCCCCATCAGGGCCACGCGGCCCATGCTGCGCGTGGACTTGCGGTTGTACTTTTCGGGAGGCAAGTCAAACGGTTGTGCAAGCGCACCCACGCGGGTGTTCAACCCCTCGTAGTCTTCCCACTCCTGCATCACCTGAACCGCATTTTTCTTGGCCTTCAGGCGCGTATGGACGGTTGCCCAGTCGTGGCCCAAGGGGCTGATGGCACCCATGCCGGTTACTACAACACGTGTCATCCGACCATTCCCCCGTTCACAGAAATCACTTGCCGCGTAATGTAGGCAGCATCTTCACTCAATAAAAAACTCACCGCCGCTGCCACTTCGCCTGGCTGGCCCACGCGTTTGGCGGGGATCATCTTCAGCGCCTCTTCCAGCACATGCGCGTCTACCATCTCGGTTTCAATCAGCCCTGGAGCGACGCAATTCACGGTGATGGCACGGCTGGCCAGCTCAACCGCCAACGCTTTGGTAGCGCCGATGATGCCGGCCTTGGCCGCACTGTAATTGACCTGCCCACGGTTGCCCATGATGCCCGACACCGATGACAAGGTCACGATCCGCCCCGGCTTGCGCCTGCGCACCAGAGGCATGGTCAATGGATTCAGGACGTTGTAAAAACTGTCCAGATTGGTGTGCACCACGGCATCCCAGTCTTCGGGTGGCATCGCTGGAAAGGCATTGTCGCGGGCGATGCCTGCATTGCAGACCACGCCGTAGTAGCAGCCATGGGCCTCCACATCTTCCAACAAGATGCGGGATGCTGCGGCACGGTCGGCAACATCAAACTGCAGCACGCGCACGCCGCGGCCCAAGCCGCGAATCTGCTCGGCCACCGCCTGCGCCTGCTCCAGCCCGCTGCGGCAATGCAACACGATGTCGTAACCATCGCGTGCCAAGCGCAAGGCGATGGCCTTGCCTATACCCCGGCTGGACCCGGTTACCAAAACGGTCTTGTCACTCACGCACATCCCCCATCAAAAATGCATTGGCATCGGCCGGCTCAAACACGGTCAGGCTGGCGCTGGCAACGGTCTGCCCGTCCAGCTGGATCTGGCAGTCAAATTGCCCCAGGCCATTGTCAGCCTGAAACTGCCGGTGCACCTCCACACGCAAGGTTTCCCCCAGCGCAAAGCGGGGGCGTTCGCAGGTGTAGCGCCGGCTGCCCAGCAAAAAACCGATCTTGGGCACTTCACCGCGCAGGCGCGCGCGCCAACCGGCCCAAGCCGCCACGGCCTGGGCCATGTATTCAATGCCAACCCAGCCATCGACACCGCCGTTGGCAAAAAACAGGCCGTCTTCGCGTATCGTGACCTCGCAGGACAAGCCTTCCGCCTCTCCGTCGATCGCACGGTCCAGCAGGCACATCTTGCCAGCATGGGGCACGATGGCCGTGATCGGGTAGTTCACTGGCACGCGGGCAGTGCTGGGCGTGTTTGCGGGCATGTGTCCGGTTGTGTGCATGGTGGAATCGCGATCAGGCCTGCGCAAGCACCAGGCTTGCGTTGCTCCCGCCAAAGGCAAACGAATTGCTGAGCAGGTATTGGGGAGCACGGCCCAGGGTCTGGCCAGGTTGCACGATCTGGAGCGGGGACAGCTCAGGGTCCAGCTCGCCATCCCACCAGTGCGGGGGCAGCAGGCCTTGCGGGTTGTCACACAGTGTCAGCCAGCACAATGCCGCCTCCAAGGCGCCTGCACCACCCAATGTGTGGCCAGTCAGGGGCTTGGTCGAACTGACCGGGGTGGTGGGTGAAAACACCTGTCCCACGGCCAGAGACTCCACGCTGTCGTTTTGCCGCGTAGCCGTGCCGTGCAGGTTGACATAGTCCACGGCCGATGGCGGAATCTGCGCGCGCTCCAAAGCCCCGCGCATGGCTGCCAGTGCACCAGTCCCCTGGGGAGACGGGGCCGAGATGTGGTACGCGTCGGACGACTCGCCCCAACCCGCCAAACGAACGGCACCGGGCTCTCGTGTCATCAGAAACAACGCCCCCCCTTCACCGACATTGATTCCGCTACGGTTGCGGCTCAGAGGGTTGCATCGCACAGGGCTGATGGCCTCCAGTGCCGAAAACCCGGCCACCGTGAAATGGCTCAGGGCATCCATGCCACCGGCGATGACCGCATCGGCCATGCCCGCATTCAGCAGGCGCGCCGCACTGGCCAAGGCCTTGGCGCTGGACGAACAGGCGGTGGAAACACCGACCACCGGCCCGTACAAACCCAACTCGGCGTTGAGCGCCATCACCGGCGAGCCCATTTCCTGCAGGCTGAAATGAAAATCTGACGGAAGGGTTTGCTGCGCCGCATATTGGGCGATGGCAACCTCCGCCTCGCCAATACCGGCAGTGCTGGTGCCCACCACAACCGCAACCCGGTGCGCACCGTAGCGTGCAATGGCTGCGTCGACGGCCCCACGGATTTGTTGCAAAGCGGTTAGCAGCAGAGCATTGTTGCGGCTGCGCAAGCTATAGGGCAATCCGTCAACAGAATGCAAGGCCTGCGTCACGGCACCCAGAAACAAGGTCTGGCCAGGAACAATGGATGCATTGGCTGCTACGCCACTGACCCGGTCTGCGAACAGGCCTGCGCGCACGCAGGCCTTGTCGGCCCCGAGGGCACACACCACACCGACTTCATTTAAATAAACTGATGACTGCACCATGAAAGTCAGTTCCCCGCCTCTTGCGCGGATTCTATCGTCAGGCTATAGCCCTCCAACCGGTTCTCCATCCGGCTGCGCCCGCCCCATCGGGCGGCAGAATCGTAGTGGATCAGCAAAACAAGGGTCGTACCGTGGCTGAGCGTCCGCTCGTTGTTCTGCTCCTCCAATTGCCAGCCGGCGGGCAACACCTGGCGCAATGCCTCCAGTGGTGCATACATCCACTGCACATCACGCAGCACATAAGCCGCGTCCACCTCTGCTGGCAGTAGCGGGTGACGCTCGCTCTTCAGCGCAACGCCATCCCAGCTCAAGGTCAGCACGCGCTGCCCCAGCGCAAATGCGGCCAAGCGCACCTGCTCAGCGTCGATTTCCAACAATGTGTCCAAGCTGCGCGTTGCAACGGGTCGCCCATCCGGTGCGCGCTCAACGGTCAGGCGTTGCGCAACACTCACCGTAACGCCCATTTCCGCTGGTGCCAAGCGGGGCTGCGGCAGTTGCACGGATGGCGCAACCGGAGCAGCACATGCGCCGACGAGCAGCACTATAAGAAACCCGGTCAGGCTGCGCACACCTGCTCCAATACCTTCAAACGGTGTGGCTGGGCAACATAGGGGTTACGCGTATCCCAGGCATAGCCGGCGAGAATCGCACTGATCATTTTGCGAACCTCGCTGGATTGCCGCTCATAGAAGATGATGCTTTGAAAACCTCCGGCATACCAGCTCTCTACAAAGGCACGGAAAGCATCCACGCCGGCTTTGAGCGGTTCCGCGTAATCGGTCTGCCAATCGACCGCCTCGCCACGGAATACCCGCTCCAGGGCCGCCGCTGCCAGGCTGGCCGACTTGACCGCAATGGTTACCCCGCTGGAGAACACCGGATCCAGAAACTCCCCCGCATTGCCCAGTAGCGCGTAGCCCTTTCCGTGCAGCGACTTCACATTGGCCGCGTAGCCCACCAAACTGCGCGCAGGCGTATCCCACATCGCATGGCTAAGCAAGTCTGCAAGCGTGGGCGTCTGCGCAACAATGGCTTGCAGCCGTTCGGTTTCCGTACCCGAAAATTGGTCCAGAAATTCACGGGCAGCGACCACCCCCAAAGAGCAGCGGCCATTGGAAAAAGGAATGGTCCAAAACCACACATCCACGTGCTCAGGATGAATGGTGATCAATATCTTGTTTCTATCGAAACTGCCTGCGGAAATATGGTCTTCGATGTGCGTGAAGTAGGCTCCCCGCACTGGGAAAGCCGAAGGCGTCTCCAGATCCAGGAGGCGCGGCAAGACACGGCCGAAGCCACTGGCGTCCAACAGAAATTGAGCGCTGACCTGGTAAGTCACTCCATCGGGCGTGACGACTTGGACCACAGGTCTCTCTGCGCTGACATCAACCGTGACCACTTGGTGGCGGAAGCGGACTTCGGCGCCAGCCTTCTCGGCCGCACGGATCAGCACATGGTCAAAGTCCGCTCTCTGCACCTGGTAGGTCGTGCCCCAGCCAGCCGAAAACTTGTCTCTGAAGTCGAAGGACGTCTCTTGGTCCCCACGTACAAATGCGGCACCGTTCTTGTATTGGAAGCCAGCCTCTACAACGTCCTGCAAAAAGCCTGCTGCCGCAATGTATTCCATGCTTTGCGGCAGCAGGCTTTCGCCAATGGAGAAGCGGGGAAATTGCTCTTTCTCGACGACCAAAACACGCCGCCCTTGCTGTCGCAGCAAGCCCGCTGCTACGGAGCCGGACGGGCCGGCGCCTATGATCAAAACATCAACGGATTCAGTCTGCATGGTAGGAATTCCTCCCGGGATTTGTCTTTTTTGGAGTTGGCAGGAACAAGGGCGTCAGCACCCAACTGAGGGCTATGCCCAAGAGCATGGTCAGACCGAAGGCACGCAACGCCGGGGTCGCAGACAAAGCCAGCAGGCCAAAGGCCAGCAGGGTACTGGCCGCTGCCAATGTGACCGACAAAAAGGGGCGAATCGCATCACGGTCGGGCTGCTCCAGCATAAAAATCCCGTAGTCCACGCCCATGCCCAGTATCAGCAACAAGGCCAGGACATTGAATAATTGCAGCGGCTGGCCCAATAGCGCCAGTGCGGAGAGCGTCAGGGCACTGGCCAGCGCAGTCGGGATCAAGGCGCGCCAAGCCCTTGCGCCAAAGCGCCAGGCCAATGCTGCAAACACCAGGCTATAGCTGATGGCGATGACACCCCCCATGCGGTACCGGTACCGTGCCATGACGCCAGAGACTTGCGCAACGGAGTCAATCCACCGCACACCAACCAATGACGAGGCAATTCGGGCAGCAGCATCCAACTTGTCTGGCGTATCGATGCCCCGCAGCCACACGATGCTGGCGTAGCCATCTGCAAAGCGCCCCAGCCATTGCTGGCGAAAGGGCTCCGATGCAGGGTTGGCCAACCACTGGTCCAACAGCAGGGGCTCCGTGGCAGAAGGGGCCGGAGCTGCGGGCTTGGCTTCGCCCAGGGCCGCCATGGCCAAAGCCGCAACGCCGCCCTCACCGTGCACGACGCGCTGGATGGTTGCGGCATCCTCGGCCTGCCGATGGGCCGATGGCACCCAGTCGGTAATGGCTTGGTAAGTGGACAGACCTCCGGAGGACTGCAGACTATCTAGCCGAGCCTTCAGGGTCTCCTCGCGCACCAGCACTTCTTCAGGGTTGGTACCTTGCACCAAATAGAACTGTCCCGGGCTTGGCAACTGCAGCAGCTTTCCAATGCGCATTTGCCGTGCAATCAAATCTGGAGGAGCGCTTTGCAGCAGGCGGATGTCGTCATTGACCCGCACCACTGAACCTCCCGCAACCAGCAGGGTTGCAGCGCCCAACGTAAATACCAATGTCAAACGGTTGCGCCCCAACACCGGCCAAAGCGCCCTGCGACTACCAATCCACTGCGCCAGGCGCGTGGTGCCCATGGTCCCGCCATCCAAAAACGGGAACCACCACAAGACGGTAACAAAGGCAGCCAATAGCCCCACTGCAGAAAACACCGCAATCTGGCGCAGACCTGGAAACGGTGTCAAGGCCAGTAAAGCGTAGCCAATCGCTGTGGTCAGCATCGCAAGCCACATTACCGGAGCCTGTTCGCGCAGCATAGACCAGCGATCCGCCGGGGCGCGACCCAGGCGGTTGCTGAAGTAATTAGTGCCATAGTTTTCCGCCACGCCCACCAGGCTGGCGCCAAACACCAGGGTGATCAAATGCAGGCGTTCAAACACCAAGGCGCACACCGAAATCGCGGCCAGCAAGCCAATCGCGATCGACAAGGTGACCAGAATGCGCGGGCGGATTGCACTGAAAGCAAACAGGGTCAGCAACACGATGCCCACCAAGGAGCCGAGACCAATCGTGTGCATTTCGTGCTGTCCCTGGGCCGCCGCCGCCGCGGCATACAAAGGCACGCCAATGGCAAGGACTTCCGCCGATGGCACCGCAAGCTTCGCCTGCTGTTCAGCATGCGCCAGCACGGGGATCAAGGCATCCTGTGCCGCCATGGAAAACGCCGAGCCCTTCTGTTCCACACTCAGAAAGGCATAGTGGTGGTCACCATCTACAAGGGACAAACGGCCATCCGTCACACGAACCCGGCTCTCGCCGGCGCGGGCGGCTAACCAGCCCCCAAACAGGTTCAAGGGGTCCTCGCGCCATTCGCCCACACGTGGCATCCCCATGGGGCGGTACAAGGCTTCCACGGAGCGACGTGCCAATTGCTCTGGGGGCTGCGTCTGCAGCATTTGGCGCTGCTGATCGGTCAGCAATTGTGCGCGCCAAGGTTTAAAAAAATCCACCATTTGCGCGGCCAGTGCGTCGTCCACACGATACCGCACTGACGCCACCGCAGGGGCACCGGACAGGGCCTCCGCATAGGCATCGGCTGCCTGACGGGCACCGGACCAGTCTGTTCCGCCCACGAGAACCACGATGCGCCTGGACGCGGCATCGGTAAGCTGGCGCGTGACGTTTTGCAGCGTCAGGTCGCGCTCATCGCTGGGCAGCATGGCGAGCACGTCGGTATCGAGTTGCAGCCGCGCGCCGGTCCATAGCCAGGCGTTGTGGCCCAGTATCGCCAGCACCAGCGCCAACCACAGACAGGCCAGCCAACGGGCACGCGCCAAAGACTGTGGGTTATCAGTCAAACCGCGCGACCTCTTCGGCGCTCAGTTTGGGCGGCTCAGGGGTTTGCTTGAAGAATTGGATAACGGTACGGTCACCATTGGCTTCATCCATTGCAATCCGCCGCACGTAGGAATCCCCACTGAGCTCCACGCGCGTCAAAACTTTGGCGAATGCCGACTGTTTGGGCAGCAGAAGCAAGGACCAGGACTTGGCATCCACTGTGCCCTCGACCTTGAACTGCTGGGCCAATGCCGCGATATCGCCATTGAGCAAGGAAAACATCAGCCCATTGATGACACGTACCGTGGGCTCCGTGCTGGCCGATACGCGAAAGGCCAACTCGCCTCCCTGTGTTGCCACGATTTCATTGGGGGTGAGCTTGAGCACGCCGGCAAATGGCTCACGGGTGCGCCAGACCACGCCACGTTCGCGGGCGACCAGGAAGTCGCCCTTGGAAAGCAAGGCTTTCTTGAAGCCCGCCACTTGCTTGCTCTGCTCGAACTCGCCGCGTAGAACCGCGGGCTGCCCCAGGCGGGCACGTACGTCGGTCATCAGGTCAGCGGCACTACTAACCAATGTGAGCGAACATAGAAGAAGCCCTAGCCAGAATTGCTTCATGGGCGCTCCACACCCAACTTACGCCACAGCACCTCGGGACAGATGTATTGCATTTCGCGGCGCGCGATATCAACTGCAACCTGGATGGTGTAGGCCCTGTTGATCTTCTGCCCAGTCAGTGCATCCGAAATCAGGTACTCAATCTTGAGGCGATTTTCCCACTCCACAATTTCGGCGCGAATGCGAACGCGCTGCCCATATTCGGTGGTCTTCACGTACTTGAGCCGCATGTCCACGATGGGCCAAGCAAAGCCCGAGTCGCGCATCTGCGGGTAGTCGTAATCGAACTTGGCCAACAATGCGCAGCGGGCCAATTCCAGATACTTCACATAATTGCCGTGCCAGACAATGTCCATGGGGTCCAGGTCATGGAAAGCTGGCGAGATTTCTATCGCATGGCTGAGGTCAGGGCGCATACAGGCTCCATGCTTCACCGCGTATCGCGTCCAAAAGCGCCAGCAGCTCCTTGTCCAACGCCCGATCTTCGACCACCAAGGGAATGCGCTCCGAAAGGTCGGCGTGCATACTTGCCAGTTGGGCTGGCAGGCTGGGGCCGTCATGATCCCGTTGGCGCAAAGCGACGCCTTGGCGCGCAGCGATCAGCATGGCTGCGATGACTTGCTCTGTCAGCTCCAGCACGCGCAAACAATCCCGCGCGGCAATGGTGCCCATGCTGACCTTGTCCTGGTTGTGGCATTCAGTCGAGCGGCTGAACACCGACGCAGGCATGGTCAGCTTCAAGGCTTCGGCAGTCCAGGCCGACACGCTGATCTGCAAGGCCTTCAACCCATGGTTGATGGCTGCACGCGGGCCAGTGGCACCCGACAGGTTGCTGGGCAAGCCGTGGTTGAAGCGCGTGTCGACCAAGAGAGCCAACTGGCGGTCCAGCAGATCCGCCACATTGGCCACCGCATTTTTCAGTCCATCCATGGCGAAGGCAATGTGACCGCCATAAAAGTGTCCACCATGCAGCACCCGCTCATTGTCCGCATCCACGATGGGATTGTCGTTGGCACTGTTGAGTTCGTTTTCAATTTGCGTTCTGAAGAATGGCAGTGCATCTTCCAAAACACCAATCACATGGGGCGCACAACGCAGCGAATACCGGTCTTGCAGGCGTTGCTCGTTTCGGCTGGGTTGGTCACTGGCGAGATCGGCCCGCACGCGCGCCGCAACGGCTTGCTGGCCTGCATGGGGTTTGACCGAGAAAAGCACCTCATCGAAGTGGTGGGCATTGCCAGCACTGGCCAATACGTTCAGCGCGGTTAGCCGGGTCGCCAACTTCGCAACATAGCTCGCGCGTTGCCAGGCCAGGCAGGCCAAGGCGGTCATTACAGCAGTGCCATTCATAATGGCCAGCCCCTCCTTGGGGCGCAACCGCAGGGGCGTGATATGCAACTCCTTCAGCACGTCGGCTGCAGGGCGTACCTTGCCGTCAAACAAGACCTCACGTTCACCACACAGGGCAGCGGCGAGGTAGGACAGCGGAGTCAGATCCCCGCTGGCACCGACCGATCCTTCGGCCGGAATCAATGGCAGCACATCGTGGCGCAGCAGCGCTTCGATCTGCTCCAACAAGCCTATGCTGACACCGGACATGCCGCGCGCCAACGACACCAGGCGTACCGTCAACACGGCACGCGTTTCCTGCGGCGTCAGCACTCGGCCAAGGCCGCAGCCGTGGTAGGCGTAGAGGTGGTGCGGCAGCTCATTGACCAAGGCCGGCGGAATACTGACGGTGCAGGAATCGCCATAGCCTGTCGTGACACCGTAGATGACACCATCTTCGGCCAACAGGCGGTCCAGGAACTCTGCGCCCCGCGCAATTCCGGTGCGGAACGCGGGCTGGGTTGACAGATGGGCCGAGCGATTGCGCTGCGCCAGGGCCACAACGTCTTCTATGCATAGACGGCTGCCGTCAAAAACTACGGTATCAGGCTTGGAGAGGGACATGGGTAGAGGAAGGAGTTTGATCCCAAAAAGGGAAGAAATTGAACCAGTCGTAAGGTGACTGCACCAGCAACTCTGTCAAGGTATCGACATAGCCCTGGGCATAAGCAGCCAACGCCGTATCCCGGTCCCGCCTGGGAAGGTGTACACGTTGCGCGAGTTGCTTGAAGTGCAGGTGGTACCCGTTTGCGGTGTGGATACAGCCCAACACGTAGACAGGGCATTGCAGCAAGTGGGCCAATACATAGGGGCCGATCGGCAACGGGGCGCGGTGCCCAAGGAAGCTCGCGTTCACCGTTTTACTGGCAAATACCGGCACCCTGTCACCCGCAATGGCGATGAACTCACCTGCCGCCACTTTTTCCGCCAGCAGAACAGCAGTAGCGGGGCCAACCTCTGTCACCTCGATCAATTGCAGATCATTACCAGGATTCAGTCGCTTGAGCACGCGGTTGAACTGCTCGGCGTGCCGTGTGTGGACCAGAACATTCAAGCGTATCAGCCCCTGCCCTTGCTCAAGGTTGCGACAAAGCTCCAGACACCCCATATGGGCAGTCACGATCAAGCCACCTTGACCTCGTTTCGCGTCCGCATAGACTGCCTCGCGGCCGGAGCTCATCACCTGATCCGCCGGATAGCGCCCCGATGCAGCCACCAGCTTGTCCAGCATGGTTTCAGCAAACAGTGCCAAATGTCGAATGCCATCGCGCCAATCAGGTTGTCGACCCAGGGCGCCGGTGTGCGTTTGCAGACGCGCCAAGTACTGCTGCGATGATTTGCGAACCAAGGCCCGCGTGAACCAATGGACCGCGACGACGGGATAGATACATATGCGAAACGGCCAACGCCCGAATAACCGGTGAATCCAGTAAAGGAGCCAAATACCGACAACAAAGGTGCTTTCGCCCATTTCGGCCCAATGGCGAGAGCTCTTTTCAGCCGCGGTTGTCATGCGCGCACCTTCCGCCAAAGCAGGACGGGCAGGCGCACCAGCATGCCGAAGAACAGCTTGGCATGCATGCGAGAGATCAATACGTTGTCCAACCAAACCCGGAAGTGGGATACGCCATCGCTGGGATAACTCACACGCGTGGGTTGGTTCACGACCCGAATGCCGCGCCAATACAACCGCACCAGTATTTCGACGTCGAAGTCCATGCGCCGCCCGATGGAAGTCGCGTCTATCAGCGCCACGGTGGGGAGCAGCGGGTACACCCTGAAACCGCACATGGAATCCCGTATGGCCAATGACAGGGTATTGATCCACACCCAGACATGCGTGAGGTAGCGGCCATATAGACGCCCCTTGGGCACGCTGTCGTCGTACACCGGGCAGCCGCAAATCACGCTGTCGGGATGCGCTTGAGCACTTGCCAAAAAAGCCGGGATGTCCTGCGCATTGTGCTGGCCATCTGCATCAATCTGCAGCGCATGGCTATATCCCCGCTGGAGGGCCAAGCGCAGTCCGGCCATCATGGCCCCCCCCTTGCCTTGGTTCACGGGCAAGCGGGTCAGGACAACGCGCTCGGGGTTGGCAGCGGCAATGCCTACCAGCACCTGCGCGCACCCAGCATCGCTGCCATCGTCAACCAAGACACATGGCAGGTCATTGGCGAGCAAGGCCTGCACGACGGCACCGACCGCCGCACCATGGTTGTAAACGGGAATCACCGCACAAATCTTCACAGCGCTGGCCCCAAAATGAAGCGGCCACTGGCATGTGCACCGGTTGCGGACCGCAGGGCAAAGCCCAGACGCCCACGCTCGGCGTCAAATTTCAGGGTCATTTCAACCGCCATGCCCGGCTTGATGACTTGCTGAAATTTGACAGTTTCCAAACCTAAAAATGTCGGTGGCAACTCAAAAAACTCACGTCCGAATAGCACCACCCAATCCAGTTGGGCGACACCCGGCAAAATCGGGGCTTCGGCGAAATGGCCGTCGAAGTAGGGAGACTTGCTTTCGATGTCGATCTGCAGAGTGACAGCATCTGTTGAGCGCGCAAGCACGCGCGCGTTGGGCCGCTTGGAGTCGAACAGCGCGAGTAGCGCAACCTCGGTGGTTTTGCCTTGGGTGTTGACCGGTAACGACGAGGGATACCGCCAGCGCCTGGGCAAGGCACTGGACTCCAGCATAGGCTCCAGCACGGCGCGTAGCTGCGCATTCAGCGAAAGCTTACCTCCTGGTTGGTTCAACAAAGCCATCCCCTGAGCGTTGGGAACCGCAACCACGAGTAATTGGGTACGTTGCACCACTTGCACCAGCACGCGCACCTCGGTGAGCAGACCAGACGCCAGCAGTGTGTGCTCGACCGCATTCAGTGAAACGCGTTTTTCCTCAATCTTGACGATGCGGTCGGATCGGCCCAGTAGCTCAAACCCATGTTCGACCAGACGCACCCGATCCGACATGCTTTGCCATCCCTGGGCATCGGTATGCGCCGAGCAGACCTGCAAAATTTCCTCACTCACTTTGATCGCCACGCCAGGAAGCGCTTGCCAGGCCCATGCACTTTCCGTCTGCCGTTGGCGCCAAGCCACGCCCCCGGTTTCCGAACTCCCGTAGACTTCAATCGGCACTTGACCCAAGGATTGCTGGCACAAAGGCAAAGCATCGTCAGGCAAAGGACCTCCCGAAGAGAAGACTGCGCGCAGCGCAGCTTTGTGCGCGGCCAAGGCCGAGTCGGAATCTGGCAGGCGCTTGAGATGAGCCGGACTCGCGATCAAGACCCGAGGCAAACCGTGGGCCAACTCTGCGGCAATGTCTTCCACAAATGCCAAGCGGCGGCGGGAAAAAGGGAGCCCGCACGCCAATGGCAGTAGGACCGCGAACAACAAACCATAAATGTGTTGGTGAGAGACCGTCGCACACACGCCGGCCTCACCAAAACGGTCGCCAAAACATTGCGCCAGCGCAACGACCTCGTCAAACAACTGGGACAACCGCTTGGGTATGGCGACCGGCGCCCCGCTGGAGCCGGATGTGTACACCACCAACTGCTGGGCTTGCCGATCGAGCTTCTGCCAAACGGGAACCTCAGCGCCAACGATGGGCTGCACGCAAGTAGCACCGGGGACGTCCCCCGCAAAGCCGTCAACCACCGATTCGGACTGCAGCTTTGCAATATTCGCTGGCAAAGCATCGGCCAGCAAAACCACAGTCTTTCGCGCCTGCCATGCCCCGAACAAGGCGGTCGCAAAGACATAGCTGTCCTGAAAATAGAACCCAAAGCCAGAACCACGGTGCATGGCAAACGCGCCATGCCACGCGGCTACATCCCGCTCGAATGTGCAGAAATCGACCGCCGCTAAACCGTCTAAAGCCACTGGGCACGCGCTCGCCCGCCCCTGGCGCAGCAAGTTGGCAAGGTCCAGAAACTCAAGCATGCGACGCCTTCGCCTTCACCCGCTTGCGAAGCAGCCATTCACCAACAAAAAGCGTTCCCATCAAGAGGTAACTGATCATGCCGTTGTAGATAGCCCAACCGGCATCCGATGCCCACACGGCTGTCATCAGCGAAACGCTGCCATTGAAGACGAAGAATCCACACCATACCTGCGTTACACGCCGCGTATAGGCCACTCCGGCCGCTGGCAAGTCTGGCTCATGCAAACGCGCCAAGCGTTCTATCACGGTCGGCGGATAGACGAGACTGATAGAAAACACGCACAGCAATGTGACACTGACAAGCACCGGGTACAGCTTCAACGGCATAGCTTGGTTGCCCCAAAAACTGAATGCTGCCAGCACCAAGGCCCCTGCGGCAGCGGCCATCCACACACGTTCGCGTCCAAAGGCTGCGCGCGTCAACGCCATGGCAACCAATAGCAAGGCCAACCATCGGGGTTCGATTCTTTGCCCCAAGCCGAAGTACACCAACACCGGGTAGGCTAATGTCAACAGTGTGAGCCCGAATGCCCGCATACGGATAGCTTAGGCTGAGGTCGCGCCATCCAACAAACCATGCACCGCATCGACTACATCCTGGAGTGTGCGAACCGATTTGAAGGCGTCGGGCTGCATGCGTTTGCCGACAATTGGTTTGAGCTTCACCAGCAGATCGACCGCGTCTATGCTGTCAATGTCAAGATCCTCGTACAGCCGTGATTCGGGTTTGATGCTGTCGCGATCGATATCAAAGGTATCTTGAAGGATAACGGCCAGGTGGTCGAATAATTCTTGCTTGGTCATAGTTGTGCTCTGGGGCGATGGATGACACCGGTTCAGTGTCGGTGAGTTGTATTCCTGGCTCTTCTTATTTGGTTCGCGCCGCGCCGACAAATGCAGCCAGTGCGCGTACGCTGGAGAAATGACGGCGCGTCTCCTGGGAATCGGCCGACATGCTGACACCGTAGCGCTTTTGCAAGGCGAGCCCCAACTCCAAAGCATCGATGGAATCCAAGCCCAACCCGTCCACAAACAAGGCCGCTTCAGGGTCAATGTCTGCGGGGTTGACGTCCTCCAAATTCAGCGACTCGATGACGAGTACGGTGATTTCCTGCTCAAGTGCCTGCATGGGACAAAGTCTCCGTTGAAAAATAGTGTTGAAGGTATTGGGTCAGATGGCGGGCCGCGATCGCTGCTTCACCATGCGCGCGCTCAATGAATGGGCCGACCTGTATCGCCTCTTGCACCGAGATCGTGAAATACATGCGTTTGTGCGGGACCCTCCACCAGGGCAGTCCTTTGGTCAAACTCAAGGGTTTACAGCTGATGGTGACGGGAGTGATGTCACAGGCGCCTCGCACGGCGATATTAGCGGCCCCGCGCTGCAATTTCATAGGCCCGTCGACGGGTGTGCGGGTCCCCTCAGGGAAGATGACCAAGCTATTGCCCAACTTGACGGATGCGATGCAATCCTGGATCAGATCGGCTCCCTCGTCATTGCAGATGTAATTTGTGGCACGTACTGGGCCGCGCGTAAAGGGGTTGCGCGCCAGACTGGACTTGACGACGCAGTCCGCATTGGGCAGCAAGGCGATCAAGAACACGACATCAATCAGGGTCGGATGGTTGGCCAATACCAGTTGCCCCTTGCCTCCCAGCCTCTCCAACCCATCAATACGGTAGCGCAATATCCCCAGAACCCGCATCAATTCAATGAAAGCGCGAAAAGCGTAATGGATGATCAGCCTGGCGTACCGAATGCGGCGAGTACGGTCTCGTACACAAAGCCCCAGCAGAGGAAATGCAATGACGCGCAACATCACACCGCCCACACCAAAGACACTGAAAGCAATGGCTGTTGCGACAATGCGCCAGCAACGGTCTACGCATTCAAGCATGGCGACTCCATTCCCAGCGCCGAGCGCCAACTGTGTGCACGTAGCAGTCATCGTTACTCGAAACCAGGAAGTTGAGGGCCGCGAGATCTGGAGGAAGAATCTCAGCGCTCTGCACTCCTTCCTCCTCCGTTGCCGGACCGGGCTCCAAGCTATAGCCGCCGTTCTCCGCCACACGCAAGCGGTAGGCCATAGCGCGCGCAAACTCCAAACCCTGGTGAAACACATCGTAAGGAGCAGGCAGGGGCTCGTCGTAAACCACAACCAGAACTTCGGACTCGCCATCCGCCAATAGCGCGAGTGCCTCCACAAAGGCTGCCTCAACGGTCTCTTCGCCTGCGGCAACGGCGGTGTAGGCCTCAGTGTGAACGTTGGCAATGGAATACAAGGCTCCAATGGCGTTGTGCACTGAGGTACTGAAAGCAGCGGGCGACAGAGGCTCTCCGGCAGCAAGCTGGCGCAGCAATTGAAGGGATCGATGGATATCACCGCGGCGCGATGCAAAGACAATCGGACACTGGGCACCATCACCTCGGCCCCAATAGGTTGCCTGCAGCGCCACTCGCCCCAGACGTTCCACTCGGCGCCGTATCATGGCGGGCATCTCGAGCAGGAGTGGTTCATCCTGCTGCGAGATAGCACAAGGCTGACGCAGCCATGCGCGCCATGCATCGTGGTCATTCAGACCCGGAGCCCAAGCAGCCCAATGTTCAACGGAAAACCGAATGGTCATGATTCGCGCAAATTGGAAAAATATAGTCAGCGCGAAGGGCATTGAAACCCGACCCGGGGCTCAAACCTACAGACACCTCACCTCGTATGTATGTCCCCTCAGACTAAGGGGCATTCTAGCAAATCGGTGTTGCACCGCACGCTTGGGTTACCGCTCTACACAGAGGGATGCGAGTGTGCTATCCATGAACTGATCGAGTTCTAAGGACATACGACCAAAGCAGATGCTTTGGCAGAAATCAATGGTCGGGGCGAAAGGATTCGAACCTTCGACCCTCTGGTCCCAAACCAGATGCGCTACCAGGCTGCGCTACACCCCGACAGCTAGTATTCTAACCGCATCAGAGCGTCGTCCTTTTCTGATCCGTAATATATTTGCTTTCCATTCCATTGGATACCCTCACAGCCATTCGCGATGTCCAACCCGCCCCCTACCTTGCCCTGGCTGGAGCCGGGCGATCCGTTTCCACAGGTCGCATCTGCCTGGGGGCAGGGGTCCGACGCACCGGGCCTGTTGGCAGCCGGTGGTGACTTGTCCGTTCATACCCTACGGGAGGCCTACGCCCACGGGATCTTTCCTTGGTTCAGCGAAGGCCAACCTAATTTGTGGTGGAGCCCCGACCCGCGCATGGTCCTACAGGTCGCGAACTTTCGCCTGCATCGCTCGTTGCGAAAGACCCTGAGCCGATTCAGCAAGGACTATCGATGTGAAGTGCGCTTTGACACCGCTTTTGCTAGCGTCATCGGGGCCTGCGCCAACACTCCGCGCAACGGCCAGCCTGGCACCTGGATTCTGCCCGGTATGGTTGCTGCCTACATCCAATTGCATATGGCGGGGTTCGCGCACAGTGTGGAAACCTGGGTGAACGGCAAGTTGGTTGGGGGCCTGTACTGTGTGGCACAAGGGCGCGCGGTATTTGGAGAATCCATGTTTGCGCACGCGCCGGATGCCTCCAAGATCGCGCTGGCAGCCCTTATCGGTTTTAGCCGCCATCAGGGCGTTGAACTCATCGACTGCCAGCAAAACACCGCGCACCTGGCATCCTTGGGCGCAGCCGAGGTACCACGTGCGGCATTTTTGACGCATATCCGCCGCGCCCAGACCGCGCCCGCATTGGATTGGCGCTTTGCCCCCCTATACTGGAATCACGTTTTGTCCGCCTGATGCACCCACCACCGTGACAGACCTCAAAGATTTCCCGCTTCAAACGCTGCAGTTTTATGCAACGGCACCCTATGACTGCAGCTACCTGCCCGACCGCCAGGCGCGCTCCCAGGTCGCAACACCCAGTCATCTGATCAACAACTCCACCTATTCAGAACTCGTCAGCAAAGGCTTCCGCCGCAGCGGCATGTTCACCTATCGCCCCTATTGCGATGGCTGCCAGGCCTGCACCCCCTTGCGTGTAATGTCCGATCGCTTCAAGCCCAATCGCAGCCAAAGGCGCGCGTGGAACAAACACCGTGACTTGCATGTACGGGTACTCAAATTGGGTTTTGTATCCGAACACTACGCCCTGTACCTTCGGTACCAAAACAGCCGGCATGCGGGCGGCGGCATGGACGAAGACAGTGTGGACCAATACACCCAATTCCTACTGCAAAGCAGGGTCAACTCTCGGCTGGTGGAGTTCAGGGAGTCCTCCTCAGATGGTAGCCCTGGAGCCTTGAAGATGGTCTCGATTCTGGATGTGCTGGACGACGGCCTGTCTGCGGTTTATACATTCTTTGAGCCCGACGAAGCCGCAAGTTTCGGCACATTCAATGTGTTGTGGCAGATCCAGCAAGCCCGACAGCTAGGACTAGCCTTTGTCTACTTGGGCTATTGGATACAAGACAGCCCAAAAATGAGCTACAAGGCGCGATTTGCGCCCATGCAGGTGTTACTGAATGGTAATTGGTGCGAGTTTGAGGTGATGCCGCGCGATAAGATAGCAGATTAAACCCGCACCATGACAAAACCCATTTCCGACATTCCCAGCAAGCCCACGGTCCAAGTCATTGAGCGCATGTTCACGCTCATTGACGTCCTGGCCTCGCGTGAGGACGCCATGAGTCTCAAAGACATCAGCGAAAAGGCTGGCCTGCACCCATCCACCGCGCACAGAATCTTGAATGACTTGGCGACCGGCCGCTTCGTAGACCGCACCCAGCCCGGAAGTTACCGGTTGGGTATGCGCTTGCTTGAGCTGGGCAATCTGGTCAAGGGGCGCCTGAATGTGCGCGATGCCGCCGTTGTGCCCATGCGCGAGCTGCACAAGCTGACTCAGCAACCGGTGAATCTGAGCGTGCGGCAGGGCGATGAGATTGTGTATGTTGAGCGCGCTTTCAGTGAGCGCTCAGGCATGCAGGTGGTCCGGGCCATTGGTGGGCGGGCCCCGCTGCATTTAACGTCGGTAGGCAAACTTTTTTTAGCGGCCGATGACCCACAGCGCATACGTGCCTATGCAGCGCGCACCGGCCTGCAGGGCCACACCAAGAACAGCTTGACGCAGTTGGAAACGCTGGAGCGGGAGTTGTCCAAAGTCCGCCAGTATGGCCAAGCTAGCGACAATGAAGAACTTGAGTTGGGCGTGCGCTGCATGGCAGCGGGCATCTACGACGACCAGGACAAATTGATCGCAGGCTTGTCCATATCCGCACCTTCGGAGCGCATGGAAGACAACTGGCTGCCCAAGCTGAAGGAAACCGCCCGACAAATTTCGGAAACGCTAGGACACAAACCCAGCGTCTGATAAAAAGCTGGGCTACCTTTGCTTTAGTTGGTGGCCACCCGCTGGTCCAAAACGGTGCTGGCTACCGGTGTGGCTTTTGGCACCGCTGCTGGAATGGACTCCACCCAGCGCCGGACACGTTCGGCATCCCCGATGCGACTCAATTTACCCGCCGAATCCAGAAACACCATAATGAGCTTGCGACCCGCCACTTTGGCTTGCATCACCAGGCACTGACCTGCCTCCGAGATATAGCCCGTCTTTTGCAGACCGATATCCCAAGCCGGGTTCTTCACCAGACGGTTGGTATTGTTGTACTGCAAGGTGCGCCGCCCCACCGCAACCTGATAACCCGTGGACGTGGACAACTCGCGCAGCGTAGGATCACCATAGGCAAAGTTCACCAAGGTTGCCAAATCACGGGCGCTGGATTGGTTCTTGCTGGAAAGACCTGTGGGCTCCACATAGTTGGTATCCATCATGCCCAGCGATTTGGCCCGTGCGTTCATCTTGCTGACAAACACCGGCAGACCACCGGGATAGCTGCGTCCCAGCGCATTGGCAGCGCGATTTTCACTGGACATCAGTGCCAAATGCAACAACTCACCGCGGCTCAACTCGGTGCCCACCTTCAACCGGGAAGAGCTGCCTTTTTCCTGATCGACATCGTCTTGGGTGATGGTGACCATTTCATCCATTGGTAGCTTGGCTTCACTGATCAGCAACCCGGTCATCAGCTTCGTGATAGAGGCAATCGGCAGCACAGCCAATTCGTTTTTGCGGAACAGCACCTCTTGGGTGTCTTGGTCGACCACCAGGGCCACGCTGGACTTCAGGTCCAAGGCGTCGTGCGCTCCATGCAAACCTGCCAATTGGCCGAATGATGGGGTCTTTGGCACGACAACTGCCGCTGCCCGGAAGGTGGCGTGCTTGCGAACCGCCTTGCCCTTGGAGGCCGCTTTCTTCGTGTGTTTGGTGGCAGAGGGGTGTTGAGCGACTTCCGCATGAGCCGACAAAAGCGCCAGCGACGACAAGATGGCAAGTACGCCAAAGCGGAAAAATAGTCTTTTCATGGTGTATCCCAACGGCAGCCCCTTGTGAGCGAATTAATTAGCTAATTCGATAGCCTGCAGATGGGAGTTTATACAAAAAAGTCGCGCAAGATCAAGTACTTGCGCGACAAACTTCAAGAAATAGATGGCTTATTGGGGCTTTCCCTAAGCTTAACCCTGCGCTGCGATGCTTTCAGCTTTGCTGTGCAGCTTGTTCAGCGCACTCAAATAGGCTTTGGCGGAAGCCACCACGATATCCGGGTCAGCCCCAACCCCATTGACAACGCGTCCGCTGTTTTGCAGCCGAACTGTGACCTCCCCCTGACTTTCTGTGGAGCCGCTGATGGCATTGACTGAGTACAGCACCATCTCGGCGCCGCTTTTGACATGCTGTTCGATGGCCTTCAGCGAGGCATCCACCGGCCCATTGCCGTCCGACGCGCCCGACACCTCCACGCCATCCACGGTGAACACGATGCTGGCATGCGGACGCTCACCGGTCTCGCTGTGCTGCGACAGGGACACAAAGGCGTACTGCTCCCTGACATGGCTGACGCTTTCGTCGCTGACCAGGGCTAGGATGTCTTCGTCAAAGATTTCACTCTTGCGGTCGGCCAGCTCCTTGAAGCGGGCAAACGCGGCGTTGACGTCCACTTCGCTTTCCAGTTGCACACCCAACTCCTGCAGGCGCTGCTTGAAGGCGTTGCGACCGCTCAGCTTGCCCAGCACGATCTTGTTGGCGGTCCAGCCCACGTCTTCGGCGCGCATGATTTCGTAGGTGTCGCGCGCCTTCAGCACGCCATCCTGGTGGATGCCGGAGGCGTGCGCAAAGGCATTGGCGCCAACGACCGCCTTGTTCGGTTGCACGACAAAACCGGTGGTCTGGCTGACCATGCGGCTGGCGGCCAAAATGTGCTGGGTGTCTATGCCCAGGTCCAACCCGAAATAGTCCTTGCGCGTCTTGACCGCCATGACGATTTCTTCCAGGCTGCAGTTGCCAGCCCGTTCGCCCAGGCCGTTGATCGTGCACTCCACCTGGCGTGCCCCACCAATCTTGACGCCGGCCAGCGAATTGGCCACCGCCATGCCCAGATCGTTGTGGCAGTGCACGGACCAGATTGCCTTGTCCGAATTGGGGATGCGCTCGCGCAGCGTCTTCATGAAGTTGCCATACAGCTCGGGAATCGCGTAGCCCACGGTGTCGGGCACATTGATGGTGGTCGCGCCCTCGTTGATGACGGCCTCCAGCACCCGGCACAAAAAGTCCACATCGCTGCGGTAACCGTCTTCAGGGCTGAACTCGATATCCTCCACCAAGTTGCGCGCGAAACGCACGGACTGCTTGGCCTGCTCAAACACCTGGTCCGGCGACATGCGCAGCTTCTTCTCCATGTGCAGCGCAGACGTGGCGATGAAGGTGTGGATGCGCGCGCGGTTGGCGCCCTTCAGGGCTTCAGCGGCCCGTGAAATGTCGCGGTCATTGGCGCGCGACAGCGAGCAAATCGTCGAATCCTTGATGTGGTTGGCAATGAGCTGCACCGCCTCAAAATCGCCGTTGGAGCTGGCAGCGAAACCTGCCTCGATCACGTCCACCTTCAGGCGTTCGAGCTGGCGGGCGATGCGCAACTTTTCGTCACGGGTCATGGACGCACCGGGGGACTGCTCACCATCGCGCAGCGTGGTGTCAAAAATGATCAATTTGTCAGCCATGTCGTAACTCCTGTGGATCTCTGAAATTGGGGGGACGGCTATTTGTGCAGACCGCGCTCGTCGGGTTCGTCAGTGGATGTGCTGATCACACTGGTCTGCTGGCCACGCGCCTTGCGCCGTGCGTAGACGATGTAACCACTCATACCGTACAGCACAAAAATGCCGAACATCACGGTGGGCGGGTCAATGGTCACGACTGCAAAGCCCAGCACAATCAAAATGGTTACCGCAAAGGGTACGCTGCGCTTCATCTGGATGTCCTTGAAGCTGTAGAACGGCACATTGGTCACCATGGTCAACCCGGCGTACAGCGCCAGCGCGAACATGATCCACGGCACAGACAATGCAATAGGACCTAACTCCAGCGTGCTGGTTCCCTTCAAGCCGTTTTCGGTCAGCAGCCAGATGAAGCCTGCAATCAGTGCCGCAGCGGCAGGAGACGGCAGGCCCTGGAAATAGCGCTTGTCGACAACGGTGGTGTTTACATTGAACCGCGCCAGCCGCAGCGCGGCGCAGGCGCAGTAGACAAAGGAAGCAATCCAGCCCCAGCGGCCCAGGCCCTGCAAGGCCCACACATACGAGATCAGGGCTGGCGCCGCACCAAAAGACACCATGTCCGACAGCGAATCCATTTGCTCACCAAAGGCGCTCTGTGTGTTAGTCATGCGCGCTACACGGCCGTCCAGGCTGTCCAACACCATGGCGCAAAAAATGCCGACTGCTGCCTGGTCAAACCGGCCATTGATGGCCATCACGATCGCGTAAAAGCCGCCAAACAGAGCGGCCAGCGTGAACAGATTGGGCAAAATGTAAATGCCCTTACGGCGCTTGCGCACCAAGACATTCACGTCATCCGCCGATGCGGAATCCGCGCCATCATGCATAAATTCTCCTAGCAAGACTCAAGCTTACAAGTGTAAGCCAGCGATGGCGGAATTCACCGCCAAACGCCGTAGCCAAAAATACAAAAAGGCCACCGAAGTGGCCTTTCCGTGCAAACCGCAAATGCATCAATTACGGGACTGGTCCACCAGCTTGTTCTTTGCGATCCAGGGCATCATCGCGCGCAATTGGCTGCCGACCTTCTCGATGGAGTGGTCAGCGGTGTTGCGGCGGCGGGCTGTCATGCTGGGGTAGTTCAAGCGGCCTTCCTGGATGAACATCTTGGCGTATTCACCGTTCTGGATGCGCTTCAGGGCATTGCGCATGGCCACGCGGGACTGGTCGTTGATGACTTCAGGGCCGGTCACGTACTCACCGTACTCCGCATTGTTGGAGATGGAGTAGTTCATGTTGGCAATGCCGCCTTCGTAGATCAGGTCGACGATGAGCTTCAGCTCGTGCAGGCATTCGAAATACGCCATTTCAGGCGCGTAGCCGGCTTCGGTCAGGGTCTCGTAACCCATCTTGATCAGCTCAACCGCACCGCCACACAACACAGCCTGTTCGCCGAACAGATCGGTCTCGGTTTCTTCCTTGAAGTTGGTCTCGATGATGCCGGCCTTGCCGCCGCCATTGGCCATGGCGTAGCTCAGAGCCAAGTCACGGGCCTTGCCGGACTTGTCTTGGTGCACGGCGATCAGGTGGGGCACGCCACCGCCTTGGGTGTACGTATTGCGCACGGTATGGCCAGGGGCCTTGGGCGCGACCATCCACACGTCCAGATCGGCGCGGGGCACGACCTGGTTGTAGTGCACGTTGAAGCCGTGGGCGAACACCAGGGACGCGCCTTGCTTCAGGCTCGACTCGATCTCTTTGTAGACGCCAGCAATGTTTTCGTCCGGCAACAGGATCATGACCACGTCGGCGGAGGCGACTGCCTCGTTGACTTCAGCAACCTTGAGGCCGGCCTTGGCGACCTTGTCCCACGATGCGCCGCCTTTGCGCAAACCGACCACGACCTTGACGCCGCTGTCGTTCAGATTTTGCGCATGTGCGTGACCTTGGCTGCCGTAGCCAATGATGGCAACGGTCTTGCCTTTGATCAGGCTCAGGTCGCAATCCTTGTCGTAAAAAACTTTCATTTCAAATCTCCTAAAAAATGGTTTGGCGAAATGCCCATCGACAGGCTCAGGGCGAACGGTGACCGTTGATCGCCACTAGCCAAGGTCCGTTCGCGTTGAGCCTGTCGAAACGCGCGCTCGGACCTGGGGAAAATCAGACTCGCAATATACGCTCGCCGCGACCAATGCCACTGGAGCCGGTTCGCACCGTTTCCAGGATGGCGGCACGCTCCAAGGCCTCCAGGAAGGCATCGTTCTTGGACTGGTCGCCCGTCAATTCGATGGTGTAGCTCTTGTCGGTGACATCGATGATGCGGCCGCGGAAGATGTCCGCCATGCGCTTCATCTCCTCACGCTCCTTGCCCACCGCACGCACCTTGACCATCATCAGCTCGCGCTCGATGTAGGAGCCTTCGGTCAGGTCGACGACCTTGACAACTTCGATGAGGCGGTTCAGGTGCTTGGTGATTTGCTCGATGACGTCGTCCGAACCCGTGGTCTGTATCGTCATGCGCGACAGGCTGGGGTCTTCAGTGGGGGCCACAGTGAGCGACTCGATGTTGTAGCCACGGGCTGAAAACAACCCAACGACACGGGACAGGGCGCCCGGCTCGTTTTCCAAAAGAACTGCAATGATGTGTTTCATGGTGATGGATTCCTCTTTTCGCCGCCCTCCCCCGCAACCGGTAAGTTGCGGGCTTGGCGGACAATAGATTCGTCTACTAAAACGCTAGCTTTTTGATAGCTAGCTACGCTTGTGTTACGAGGGCTAGAGCCTCAATGGGCTAAAGGTCTTCGCTACCCAGCAGCATTTCCGTGATGCCCTTGCCGGCCTGGACCATGGGGAACACGTTTTCGGTCGGGTCGGTGCGGAAATCCATGAACACGGTGCGGTCCTTGAGCTTGCGGGCTTCGCGCAACGCCGGCTCCACGTCCTGCGGTTTCTCGATCAGCATACCGACATGGCCATAGGCCTCGGCCAGCTTGACGAAATTGGGCAGCGCGTCCATGTAGCTGTGGCTGTAGCGGCCTTCGTATTCGACCTCTTGCCACTGGCGCACCATGCCCAGGTAACGGTTGTTCAGCGACACAACCTTGATCGGCGTGTTGTACTGCAGGCAGGTCGACAGTTCCTGGATGCACATTTGCACCGAGCCTTCGCCAGTGATGCAAAACACTTCGCTGTCGGGCTTGGCCATCTTGATGCCCATGGCATAGGGAATGCCCACGCCCATGGTGCCCAGACCACCGGAGTTGATCCAGCGGCGTGGTTCGTTGAACTTGTAATACTGCGCCGCCCACATCTGGTGCTGACCGACGTCGGACGTGATGTAGGTGTCCGCGTCCTTGGTCATGTTCCACAGGGTTTCGACCACGTACTGGGGCTTGATGACATCGCCCTTGCCCATGCTGTACTTCATGCAGTCGCGCTTGCGCCAGTCCTCAATGGTCTCCCACCAGGCGCCCAAGGCGTTGGAATCGGGCTTAGCGGACCCTTCTTTGATCATCGCGATCATTTCTGTCAGCACGTCCTTGACGTCGCCAACGATGGGAATATCCACCTTGACGCGCTTGGAGATGCTGGACGGGTCGATATCAATGTGGATGATCTTGCGTTCGTTCTGCGCGAAGTGCTTCGGATTGCCGATGACGCGATCATCAAAGCGCGCACCCACGGCCAGCAGCACGTCGCAGTTCTGCATGGCGTTGTTGGCCTCCACCGTGCCGTGCATGCCCAGCATGCCCAGGAACTTGCGGTCGGTCGCGGGATAGGCGCCCAGACCCATCAGCGTGTTGGTGACGGGGTAGCCCAGCATATCCACCAGCGTGCGCAGTTCGTTGGAGGCATTGCTCAGCAACACGCCGCCGCCGGTGTAAATGTAGGGGCGCTTGGCCGTCAACAGCAGTTGCAAAGCCTTGCGGATCTGGCCGCCGTGGCCCTTGCGCACCGGGTTGTAGGAGCGCATTTCCACCGAGGTGGGGTAGCCGGTATACGGCACCTTCTTGAAGGAGACGTCCTTGGGGATGTCGACCACCACAGGGCCGGGGCGGCCGCTGCGTGCGATGTGGAAGGCTTTTTTCAGGGTCTCGGCCAGGTCGCGGGCGTCTTTGACGAGGAAATTGTGTTTGACGACCGGGCGGGTGATACCCACTGTGTCGCATTCCTGGAAGGCATCCAGGCCGATGGCGTGTGTAGGCACCTGGCCGGTGATGATCACCATGGGGATGCTGTCCATATAGGCGGTCGCAATACCGGTCACGGCATTGGTCACACCCGGACCGGAGGTCACCAGCGCCACGCCTACATTGCCAGTGGCGCGGGCATAACCGTCAGCTGCGTGCACGGCGCCTTGCTCGTGGCGCACCAAAACGTGCTGGATGGTGTCTTGCTTGTAGAACGCGTCGTAAATGTGCAGTACCGCGCCGCCGGGGTATCCCCAGACATACTTGACGCCTTCGGCCTGCAGGGCTTTGACCAAAACTTCCGCACCGCGGAGTTCGAGCGTGCCGGACGATGCCCCTTGGGACTTGCTGGAGTGGGATGCAGCCGACGCCGAAGCGATTTCAGCTTTTGAAATTTCCATGATGAACCTTTGTGAATTTCTCTAACGAAAAACCTTGGGTGCCCCTTCGCTCAACTCTTGTGAAGCCGCGTCAGGACTTAAGATTTTGGCCATGAGCGCATTGAATGCTGCGCCGAACCAAAACCCGTTTGCCTTTTGAATGCAGTCGCCATTATGGCACCGAGTGGGTGACATTTGGTGCATTCCGCACAAAAGTTGGAAATGTAAATGCCATAATTCGACGGTATCCGCCGAGCAGGCAGCCATTTTGGCGACCCGGCATCCTTATTTTTTATTCCTCGGCTTAAAACTCTTGGCCTCTGAACGCGAACTATCTGATTTCTTGAAGAGCGTAGAAAAACGCGCTTTCAAGCGGTCCGTCTACCACGTTCGCAACGACGAATCGGCGCTGGACATCGTTCAGGACAGCATGATGAAGTTGGCGGAACACTATGGACACAAGCCCGTCGAAGAGCTGCCCATGCTGTTTCAGCGCATCCTGTCCAATTGCACATTGGACTGGTTTAGGCGCCAAAAGACGCAAAAAGCGCTGTTTTCGACGATGAGCGACTTCGAGTCCGATGACGATGCCGAGGGTTTTGACCTGCTGGAAACCTTGCACGCATCCGGCGACGGGGAACAAAACGAGAGTGCCGAGACTCAGACCGAACGGGCACAAACCTTGCGTGAGATTGAAATTGAGGTTCAACAGCTACCGGCGCGTCAACGAGAAGCCTTCTTGATGCGTTACTGGGAGGAGATGGATGTTGCTGAGACCGCGGCGGCTATGGGTTGCTCGCAAGGGAGTGTCAAAACGCACTGTTCCCGAGCCGTCCAAGCCCTGGGCAAAGCCCTGAGCGCTAAAGGAATAAGACTATGACAACACGAGACCCCAACCAAAACCTCAGCCAACAGGACCGCCTGGGGCGCAACATTGCTGCACGCCTGTCAGATAGCACCCAGGGGTTGCCCAACGATATTTCCGAACGCCTGAAGGCCGCACGCATGCAAGCCTTGGCCAAACGCAAAGTTGTGGTCAAGCTGCAAACGGCCAGCAGCGTCAACGTGCAAGGCGGCGCCGCAACGCTGAACGCGGGTGACTTTGACGGTGGCCTGTGGAGCCGTTTGGGTGCCGTGATTCCCCTGCTGGCACTGATCGCCGGCCTGTTGACGATTACCGTCGTGCAAGAGCAACAGCGCGCCAGCGAAATCGCCGACGTGGATGTGGAATTGTTGGCCGACGAACTGCCTCCTGCCGCCTATACCGATCCGGGCTTTGTGCATTTCCTGAGCATCAACCGCCGCGACTAGTGTTTTTTTGAGACCCATGCCCGTTACTGACCTGTTCGCCTCCATTCGACAACGCCTCTCGCTTCGCCAGGCTATTCTTGGATGCGCGCTGATCGGTGCCGTGGGTCTTGCGGTCGGTCAAGCCGTCGGACAGGCGATGGCCCCGGCCACCAAGCCGTCTGCGCCTCCCTTGGTGACCAAGCCAGCAGGCCCCCAGTGGCAAGAATTGACTGCCGCGCAAAAGCAAATCCTGAAACCTTTGACTGCGACCTGGGACAGCCTGAGCGGTGGTCACAAGAGCAAATGGATTGCACTATCGCAAAACTATGCCACCCGTTCCACTGCCGAGCAGGAAAAAATGCAGAGCCGCATGGTGGAGTGGGCCAGTCTGACACCCAGCCAGCGCGAGCGGGCACGCCTGAATTTCGCCGAAACCAAAAAAGTGTCCCCTTCAGAGCGGGCTGCCGAGTGGGAAGCCTACCAAAACCTCAGCAAGCAAGAGAAGAGCAACCTTGCAAGCAAGAGCAAGACCAAGCCCACCGGTGCCGCGCTCGCGGTGACACCCGTTCCGTCGAGCAAGCTGACACCCGTACCCATTACGCGCCATACGTCGCCCGACGATGCGGCCGCGTCTGCGGTCAAGCCCCGCATTGATCCCAATACGCTGTTGCCCTTGCCGCCACCGCCCGCACCGGTAGCCGCTGCCCCTGCTCCAGCGCCTGTTGTCGCTCCGGCAGCGCCAAGCCCATCCGTGCCAGCGGTCAACGCCGACTCCATTTCTCCCAATTAAGCCGCGGCAGCACAATCCCCTGCGCCCTCGCAGGGCTTGCCGTAGTCTCACCGACCTACAATCGCCGTCGGTCTGATATCCCATCACCATGCACACTGAAATAAACACCCCGGGTTTGTGGCGCCGTATGGCGTGCTGGCTATACGAAGGCATGCTGATGTTTGGCGTCGTTTTCCTGGCCGGCTACTTGTTTGGCACGTTGAGCCAAACCCGCAACGCCATGGACAACCGTAACGCACTGCAAGCCTTCCTCTTTGTGATTTTTGGCATCTACTTTGTGTGGTTCTGGGCCAAGGGGCAAACCTTGGCCATGAAGACCTGGCACATCCGCATCGTGGACAAAGACGGCAAGGCCATTACCCAAGTCCGTGCGCTGGGCCGTTACGCGCTGAGTTGGATTTGGTTCTTGCCACCGCTGGCGGCCATGGCACCCTTTCAATTGGGTGGCGGTGAATCAGCCGTCATCATCATCGGCTGGATTGCCGTCTGGGCCCTGCTGAGCCGCTTCCACCCACAAGGCCAGTTCTGGCACGACGCCTGGGCCGGCACACGCCTGATCAGCTCACAGCCATTGAGCCGTTAAACCAGACCCAAAACCGTGAAATCCAATTCCCCTACCGCCATCGCTACCGTCAACCCGCAAAAAGACCGCAAAGGCCTGAACCGCGTCTGGCACGCTGCCGGCTACTCCATTGCCGGGCTGCGCGCGGGCTGGCAGGAGACCGCCTTCCGCCAGGAGGCGATCGCGGCCATCGTTTTGGTGCCACTGGCCTTTTTGCTGGGTAAAACATGGGTGGAGACGGCACTACTGGCGGCCAGCGTGGTGCTGGTGATGGTGGTGGAATTACTCAATACCGCGGTGGAAACAGCGATCGACCGCATTGGCCCCGAGTGGCACGACCTCTCCAAACGCGCCAAGGACATGGGCAGCGCGGCCGTGCTGCTAAGCCTGTTGGTTTGCGCAGGAATCTGGCTGACGGCACTGGCTCAACGCTTTCTGGCATGAGCGCCCCGGCCTTTTCACTCTGTGTCTACTGCGGCTCGCGCCCCGGTAGCAATCCCGCCTATATGGACGTGGCGCGCGAGGTCGGCCGCTGGATTGCGGGGCACGGCGGCCAGCTGGTCTATGGCGGTGGGCACAACGGCCTGATGGGTGCGGTGGCCAATGCCACGCTGCAGGACGGTGGCCGTGTGGTGGGCATCATCCCGCAGGCGCTGGTGGACAAGGAATGGGCGCACCAGGGATGTACCGAGCTGCATGTGGTCGACACCATGCACGACCGCAAGCGCATGATGGCTGAGCGAGCCGATGCCTTTCTGGCCCTGCCTGGCGGTATCGGTACGCTGGAGGAATTGTTTGAAGTCTGGACCTGGCGACAGTTGGGCTACCACGAAAAACCCGTCGGCCTGCTCAATACGGCGGGGTACTACCAGGGGCTGATGGACTTCATCGGCACCGCAACCACCCAGGGCTTTATGAGCGAGTGGCAAATGGGATTGGTTCGCATGGGCGACACGCCACAGATGCTCTTACCCGAACTGGTGCAGGCTGCGGGCCTGGTACCGGCCACACGCCTGGAGAATATCTAGGGCCTAGATGGCCGATTCGTCCTGCTCACCGGTGCGGATGCGCACGACGCGCTCCACGCTGGTGACAAAGATCTTGCCATCGCCGATCTTGCCAGTGTGTGCTGCCTTGACGATCGCGTCCACGCAGCGGTCCACGTCTTCGGTCTTCACGACCACTTCCACTTTGACCTTGGGCAGGAAGTCCACCACGTATTCAGCGCCGCGATACAGCTCGGTGTGCCCCTTTTGGCGGCCAAAGCCCTTGACCTCGGTCACGGTGAGCCCCGTCACACCACACTCGGCCAAGGCCTCGCGCACTTCTTCCAACTTGAACGGTTTGACGATGGCGGTGATTTGTTTCATGGTGGCTCCAATTGATCAGTTGAGGACAGAGCTTGCTTCGCTGCGGTCTGTCCCGCAAAGTCTCACGCTCTGAAGCGGTTGGTAATAGGATACCGCCAATCCTTGCCAAAGCTGCGGTGGGTCACTCTAATCCCGACCGGGGCCTGGCGGCGTTTGTATTCGTTGAGCTTGATCAGGCGCGTGACCTTCTCCACATCGGCCCGCTCAAACCCGGCGGCGATGATGGCCTCGATGCTCTGATCGTTCTCCATGTAGCGGTCGACGATGGCGTCCAGCACCTCGTAGGCCGGCAGGCTGTCCTGGTCCTTTTGGTCGGGGCGCAGTTCGGCGCTGGGGGGGCGGGTGATGATGCGCTCGGGTATCGGGTTCATACCCGTGCCATACGGATCGTTGGCATTGCGCCAATGCGCCATCTTGAACACCAGCGTCTTGGCCAGGTCCTTGATGACGGCAAAGCCGCCGGCCATGTCGCCGTACAGCGTGCAGTAGCCGGTGGCCATTTCGGATTTGTTTCCCGTGGTCAGCACGATGCTGCCAAACTTGTTGGACAGGGCCATCAGCAGCGTGCCGCGGATGCGGGCCTGGATGTTTTCTTCCGTCGTGTCTTCGGCACGCCCGGCAAAGTCGGCTGCCAAAGACGCCTTGAAGGCCTCGAACTGCGGCACGATGGAAATCTCGTCGTAGCGCACGCCCATGCGTTGTGCCATCTCACGGGCGTCCAGCCAGCTGATATCGGCTGTGTAGGGCGACGGCATCATCACCGCGCGCACTTTGTCGGCGCCCAGTGCATCGACCGCAATCGCCAGCACCAGCGCCGAATCGATACCACCGGACAAGCCCAGCAGTGCACCAGGGAAGCCGTTTTTGCCCACGTAGTCGCGCACGCCCAGCACCAAAGCGTCCCACAGGTCCTGCTCCGGTGTGCGAACGGGCTCCACGGTTGCTTCTATTTTGATAGCACCATATGTAGATTTCACGAGGGCTACTAAGCTATTTTCCTTGAAGCTAGGAGCGCGGCCGGCCAATGTACCGTCGGCATTCAACGCAAAAGAATGGCCTTCAAACACCACCTCGTCCTGCCCGCCCACGATGTGGGCATAGACCAACGGCAGGCCGGTCTCCTGCACACGCAGGCGCATGGTGTCTTCGCGTTCATAGCCTTTGCCCACATGGAAAGGCGACGCGTTGATGACGGCCAGCATCTGCGCACCGGCTTCCTTGGCCAGGCGTGCGGGCTCTTCAAACCAGGCGTCTTCGCAGATCAGCAAGCCCATACGGATGCGCTGACCCTCGGCACCCGCTTCGAACACGCATACGCCGTCACCGGGCGTGAAATAGCGCCGCTCATCAAACACCTGGTAATTGGGCAGTTCGCGCTTGGCATAGGTGGCAATCACCTGGCCTTCGCGCAGCACGCTGGCGGCATTGAAGCGCCGCTGCACCGCCGTGGACCGCGTGCGGCTGTCGCCCCCGGTGGGGTGGCCAACCACGACCGCCATGTCTTTTAACCCGGCCAGAGCATGGGCCACCTTTTTCACGGCATCATCACAGGCATGGATAAACGCCGGGCGCAGATACAGATCTTCGGCGGCATACCCGCAAATCGACAATTCGGGGGTCAGCAGCAGGCGCGCGCCATCGGCATAAGCGGCCTGAGCTGCGGTGATGATCTTTTGGGCATTACCCTCCAGATCACCGACGATGAAATTGAGTTGCGCGACGCACAGTTTGAGAGTCATGAACCAGGAATATTTTGTTAATTGCCGCCCCAGCGGAGCGCGCCCTGCGCACAAGGTGCGCCTTGGCTGAGGATTATGTCATTCGGGTGCTGAACACGCCGCAGGACGTGGGCGCCACGGCGTGGGATGCACTGCTGCAGACCCAGCCCAACCCCAGCCCCTTCATGCGCCATGCCTACCTGGCCGCACTGCACGCCAGCGGCAGCGCCGCGCCCGCCACAGGCTGGACGCCGCACTTCATCACGCTGAACATCGGCAACGAACTGGTTGCCGCCTGCGCCCTGTACGAAAAAATCCACTCCTACGGCGAGTATGTGTTCGACTGGGCCTGGGCCAATGCCTACGCCCAGCACGGCCTGCCCTACTACCCCAAGGCAGTAGCGGCCGTGCCCTTTACACCCGTGCCCGGTGCGCGGCTGATGGCACGCGACGCTGCGGCACGCGTGGCGCTGGTGCAGGCGATGGTGGCCTGGTGCGATCAACGTGGCATGTCATCCCTGCATCTGCTGTTTGCGAATGAAGACGACGCGGCGGCCTGTGAGCAGGCAGGCCTGATGCTGCGCCACACGGTGCAGTTCCATTGGAAGAATACCGAGCCTGGCTATGCGGACTTCGAAGCCTTTCTGGCCTCACTGTCGCAGGACAAACGCAAGAAGATCCGGCAAGAGCGCCGCAAGGTCGCTGATGCCGGCGTCAGCTTCCGCTGGTCCCTGGGGCGCGACATATCACTGTCCGACTGGAACTTCTTTTACCGCTGCTACGAGCGTACCTACCTCGAACACGGGAACGCGCCCTACCTGAGCCGCGACTTCTTCGCCCGCATGGCCAGCACCATGCCGGAACACTGGCTGCTGTTCATCGCTGAGCGCGATGGCAAGGCAATTGCTAGCAGTTTGATAGCACTAGACGAATATTCCACGAGGGCTAGCAGCGATATTCTCGAAGGAGACTGGGCGCCAGCGTGTTCTGCGCAGGTCAAGGAGGAGCCCGCACAGCGGGCGGGGCCAACGGATGTGGGGGAGCAGAAGACCCTGGCACCCAGTCTCCGAAGCGAAACCACCAAGGTAGCCTACGGCCGCTACTGGGGCGCCCTGGAGCGCGTGGACTGCCTGCACTTCGAAGCCTGCTATTACCAGCCGCTGCAATGGTGCATAGAACACGGCTACCAGCGTTTTGAAGGCGGCGCCCAAGGCGAACACAAGATGGCGCGCGCCCTGCTGCCCGTCAAGACCACCAGCGCCCACTGGCTGGCGCACCCAGCGTTTGCAGATGCAGTGGCGCGGTTTCTGGAGCGAGAGGACCAGGGCATCAGCAATTACCTGGAAGATTTGCGGCAACGTAGCCCGTTCCGGCAAGAACCCACGGGCTAAGCGCCTGGCACAGCCTTAGGCTTGGCGACGCGCCCATGCCGGCTGCACCATGCGGCCCCGACGCCAAGCCAGCAGCACCATCACGGCGCTGGCCAATACAACAAAGGCCAGGTCAACCGCCGAGCCCTCTACGCCGTAGGCCCCTCCGGTCAGCCAGTCCGGGCCGCCGAGTTCCGTCACCAACAAGCCCGTCTTTACCTGGTGCCCTGAAACCGCCAGCGAAAAGATGCCGTCCTGAAAGAAGTTCCATCCCGCGTGCAAGGCCGCACACAGCCACAGACGCCCCGTCAGCAAAAAGGCTGCGCCAAAAAACACCCCCGCCACCGCGGTGTCGGCAATGCCCAGCGCCGAGACATGGTCATTGAACATATGCATGGCACCAAACACCAGACCCGATGCCAGTAGCGCCAGCCAACTGCCAATCGATTCCTGCACGACCCGGAAGAAAATGCCTCGCATCGCCACTTCTTCGATCAACCCCACCGTGATATGCATGAGCAGCGGCAGGATGATGAGACCACTGCTGGGCGCGAATGACAAAGCGCGCAACCCACCCAGTGCCGCAATACCAACCAACGAGATGCAGACCATGAACCCGCCCAGCAAAAACCCTAGGCTGTACTCCTGCAAGGCACCTTTGAACGCCAGCTCAGACACCGCGCGTTTCTCCACCTTGATGACATAAAACGCATACGACAGGCAACCCATGCAGGCACCCAACAACTGCCCCATGCGCGAGAACAGCTTCTCGGTAAAAAAGTGGGTGGCGCCGGCCTGTATCAGCAGGAATGGCACCATAAAAAATACAAGGGCCAGCACGATACGGGTCAGTGGAAAGCGCAGGATGCGAAGCGATAGCGGCGCAGCCGCAGAGCCGCCTGGGTAAGTCGCAGTGGTCATGTTGTCTCTCAGTGAAAGGGGTGAAGATCGGGGTTCAGATGCAATCTGATGGGCGCGACTGTAGTGCCGCCCGCCCTAGTAGAACCAGAGCCATGCGACAGAGTGCAGGAGGCGGGGTATAGCCCGCAGATATTTACCCGCCCCAGTTTCCACGCACGGCGATCTCTACACCAGCTTTTCTCAACAGCAAGGTGAGACTCGGGTGAAAAAGCACCTCTTCCGATATGTAATGACCTTTTCCGCCTAGCGTGACGCCGTGCGCGACTCCACCAGACGCATTGATGCTATCAATGAAACGGCTGGTGCGAGGCCAAGGGTCTAGCTCGCCTTGGATTGCAAGAAACTCCAATCCCGATTGGGCCACCTCCACCTTGTGCGGTGCCTGCCCAGAGATAGCAACCGCAATACTTACCAACGGACCAAAACGGCTGACTACTTCGCACACACCCGAGCCACCCAAGCTATAGCCGATCAGCGCAAGCTGCCGTGGCCTTTTGGTCGTAGCCTCAATCAACAATGCAAGCCGGTCAGGGCTCCATTCGGTCTCGGCTTCGAGTTGCGGACAAATCACGGGGCAATTGACGGATGCTTCGGATCGTGCCAAAAGAGCAGGCAGACCATACCGCTTGACCAAGGACAGGTCCGCGCCGCGTTCACCGCTGCCATGCAGGTAAACCACGACCGCATCGGCTACTTGAGTAGCGCGCGGAAGAAACTCAAGAAAACGAAACCCCGATGCGGGATCCAGGCGGTGGTGCTCGAACATGTCGGCTAGCTTAGCCAATTTCTTCTGCACTTCACATTCAGCGCAGGAAACTGCGCGAACGACTGTTCTTGCAAAAGAGTCGCATCCAGGGCCCCAGGCCCCTGCTGGCAAAATCCCTCCCCATGCACGCCCCCACGCCGGACAGCCCCGCCCCCATCACCCACTACGAAAACTTTCCGGTTGCCTCCTGGTTGTGCCCCGCACACTTGCGCGCGCCTATTGCCGCCATTTACCACTTTGCCCGCACGGCGGATGACATTGCCGACGAGGGCGACGCTACTGCGCAGCAGCGGCTGGACGAGTTGCATGCCTACCGCCTAGACCTGGAAAGCACCTGCGTTGCTGCCGAGACCCCGAAAGCCGGCAACACACCAACCAGCACCCGCTGGCCCCAGGTCTTTGGCCCACTGCAGGTCGCGCTACGCGACCACCACCTGCCACCCCAACTGTTGCACGACCTGCTAGACGCCTTTGTGCAGGACACGCGCAAGTCCGCCGCGGCCGAGGGCTACGCCGACCAGGCCGAGCTGCTGGACTACTGCCGCCGCTCGGCTAACCCGGTGGGGCGCCTGCTGCTGCATCTTTACGGCGTGGTCGATACGCTGTCCCTGCAGCGCAGCGATGCCATCTGCAGCGCCCTGCAGCTCATCAACTTCTGGCAGGACCTGAGCGTGGACATTCCCCGCGGCCGCTACTACCTGCCGCACGAGGACTGCACGCGCTTCGGCGTGACGCAGGCCGACATCCTGGCACAGCGCCAAAACTCAAATGCTACGCAATTGATAGCACATTGCGTCCAATCGGCGAGGGCTAGCATGGTATTTGGCTCAAGCCTTGTCCACCAGATACCCGGTCGCGCGGGTTGGGAGTTGCGCCTGGTGGTGCAAGGCGGCCTGCGCATACTGGATCGCATAGAAGACCTGCACTACGCCACGCTGAACCAGCGGCCCACGCTGCGCTGGTGGGATTACCCAGTCATGCTGTGGCGCGCGATCTGGATGTAGCGCGCACCAACCGTGGGGCAGACGGTTCGATTCATAGAACTGTCTTATTGGACCTCTAGCATCGCGGCCAATCTTCAACGACAGGCCCCTTCGGGCCACACCCACGCCAGTCTGCCCAGCACATGCATCGCACTTTCTATCTGCTCCTGATCGTGCAATTCATCTCCACCATTGCAGACAATGCCTTCCTCATCGTCGCCATTGCCCGTGTCATCGAACTGGCCGCCGCGGACTGGGTCACGCCCATGCTCAAGATCGGCTTCACGGTGTTCTACGTGGTGCTGGCGCCCTTTGTCGGACCGCTGGCCGACGCCATCCCCAAGGGCCGTGTCATGCTGCTGGCCAATGCGCTCAAGGTGGGCTCGGTGGCCCTGCTGCTCATCGGCGTAGACCCCGTACTGGCCTTGCTGTTCGGCGGCCTGGGCGCCTCCATCTACGCGCCAGCCAAATACGGGCTGATCACTGAGCTGCTGCCCGCCCAAGACCTGGTGCGCGCCAACGGCTTCTTTGAAAGCACCACCGTCAGCGCCGTCATCTTTGGCACCGTGCTGGGTGGCCTGCTGATCAGCCCCCTGATGCCGCAGTGGGAGTGGCCTGCCTTGACCACGGCCTTAAACACGACACAGGGCACGCCCACGCGCCTGCTGGCGGGCATGCTGTGCCTGCTGGCCCTGCATGCGCTGGCGCTCGGCCTTACGCTGGGCGTGGCCGACAGCGGCAAGCGCTACCCCCACCACTCCTTCCACCCGGTGCAAGTGGTACGCCGCTTCTTCCAGGAGAACGCCACGCTGTGGCGTGACCCCATGGGTGGGGTCTCCATGTCGGTCACCACGCTGCTGTGGGGCGTAGGAGCCACGCTGCAACTCATCGTGCTGCGCTGGGCCAACGAGGCGCTGGGCCTGAGTCTGGCCCAGGGCGCCTACCTGCAGGGCGTGACGGCCTTCGGCGCCATTGCCGGTGCGGCCCTGGCCAGCCGCTATGTGGCCCTGCACCAAGCCATCCACGTGCTGCCCTTAGGCCTGGTCATGGGCCTGCTGTTTCCGGTGATGCTGGCCGTGCATTCGGTTGAGGTCGCAGTCGTGCTACTGATACTGCTGGGCACGCTGGCGGGTTTCTTCATCGTGCCCATGAATGCCTTGCTGCAGCACCGTGGCTGCAGCCTGCTGACGGCAGGGCGCTCCATTGCCGTGCAGGGCTTCAACGAAAACGCTGGCATGCTGGTGATGCTGGCCGTCTATGCGGCAGCCACTGCGGCGCAGCTGTCACTGCACACACTGATCTGGAGCTTTGGCCTGCTGGTAGCCGGCTGCATGGCCTTTGTAATAGCCAGCCAGTACCGCGCACAGTTTCACCGCCGAGCCACGCCAAGGTAAACCACGCTATATCTCGGGGGAGGCAACAAATCCGCGCCGGGCCGCCCCAAGCGGATTTAGCCCCTTGAGGGGGCAGCGACCCGCGCAGCGGTGGAGCGTGGGGGCTCATAGTCTTAAAAGTGTCAAGAAAGCATCATCAAACTGTTATCTGCGCTCGGTAGCCTCAGGGGCGTGAACCATCCAAACGAACTCCTGGTCGAATCCTTCGCCGAGCGCGCGCCCAGCCTGCGCATCGCCGTCGTGACCGAAACCTTCCCACCCGAGGTCAATGGCGTGGCCATGACACTGGGGCGTCTGGTCGATGGCCTGCTGCAGCGCGGGCATGCGGTGCAGGTGGTGCGACCGCGCCAGGCCAAGGAGAGCCCGCTATCCAACCGCGAAGGGCTGGACGAGGTGCTGTCGCGCGGCGTGCCGGTACCGGCTTATGGTGAGTTGCGCTTTGGCCTGCCGTCCAAAAACCGCCTGGTCAAGCTGTGGAGCGAAAAGCGCCCCGACATCGTGCACGTGGTCACCGAAGGCCCGCTGGGCTGGTCGGCCGTGGCGGCGGCACGTGCGCTGCACCTGCCGGTCACCAGTTCCTTCCACACCAATTTCCAAAGCTACTCACAGCACTACGGCATAGGCCTGTTCAAGAAGACGATTGAAGGTTATCTGCGCAAGCTACACAACCGCACCCAGGCCACACTGGTACCCACCACAGCCATGGTGTCGGAGTTGCAGGCCCGGGGTTATCACAATGTCAGCCTGATGTCGCGCGGCGTGGCCATCGACCAGTTCAGCCCGAGCAAGCGCTCGGCTGAGCTGCGCCGCAGTTGGGGTGTGGCGGACGATGCCTTGGTGCTGATGCATGTAGGCCGCCTGGCCAAGGAAAAGAACATTGCGCTGGTGGTGGCCGCCTTTCGCGCCATACGGGCACGGGTGCCCACCGCCAACATGGTGTTTGTCGGCGATGGCCCCTTGCGGAAGCAGTTGCAAGAGACCTGCCCCGAGGCGATCTTTGCCGGTGTGCGCAAGGGCGAAGACCTGGCGCAGCACTACGCCTCGGGCGATGTGTTTCTCTTCCCCAGCCTGACCGAAACCTTTGGCAATGTGGTGCCCGAGGCCATGGCCAGCGGCCTGGCAGTGCTGTCGTATGCGCATGCCGCCGCCAAGGAGCTGATCGTCAGCGGTAGCAATGGCGTGCTGGTGCAGAGCACCGAGGAGCTGGATTTCATCGATGCCGCCGTGGCCCTGGCGGCAGATGCCCAACTGGTGCAGCAGCTCAAGCAGGCCGCAGCCCCCAGCGTGGCCCATCTGGCCTGGGATGCCGTCTACGACAGTTTTGTAGAAACCTTGTCGGGCGTGTTGGAGCGCCACGGCCGCCAGTTTGGCCCGGCCCGCGCGCCCAAGGCGGTGGCCACTCCGCTCAAGCACTCCAGCGCATAAGGGCCTGGCCCATGCGCACGTGGTCCCCATCGGCCAGGCCCTCGCAGAGATCGAAACCCTTGGGCGCCAACACAATGATGGTGGAGCCATGCTGAAACCAGCCCATCTCCTGCCCCTTGCTGAAAGGCGCGTCGCAGGCCACGGTCTGGGGGCCTTGGTAGCGCAGGTGGAACAGCACATCCAGAAAGTGCAGTCGGATACTGGCCACCAGAATCGCCGCCACCGGCACCAGCGCCACGCGCTGGCCTGCACAGGGGCCGTCACCACCCAGCCGGGTGCGGATAAAGGCCCGCTCGTTTTTGCAAAACAGCTTTTCCACGCGGCGCAGTGCGATGGGGTTGACGTTCCAGGTGTCGCCGGAGAAGTAGCGCACCCGCTCCACCGTGCAGTCATAGGGCGCATGGAAGCGGTGGTACATGCTGGACGTCAGCCGCAGCGTCACAAAGCTGCCGTCACGCCAATCGTCAATCACCTCTTGCTCACCCAGCAGGTCTTGCAGCGTGTACGGAAAACCCTTGGCTTGGAAGATGCGCGTGCCCTCTATGGCCCCGTGCGCGCCAATGATGGCGTCCACCGGGCTGCTCATTACCTGCGGGTCCATGGCCAGCGGGCGCAAGCCGGGTTTGAGTTCGCGGGTGAAGCAGTCGTGCATGCTGGTGAAGCGGGGCTTTTGGGCCTCGCTCAAGTCCAGCGCCGAGAAAAACTTCCAGGTGGCAATGGACAGATCGCGCACCCAGGGCTGCTCGATCTTGCTGAACCAACCCATGAATTGCGTCAGCCAGCGCCGCGGCAGGCGGTTGGTCAGCAAAAAGTTGATGTCTTCCTGGCCCAGGATGGCCTGTATGCGCTGGCGCAGGCTCCTGCTATCGCTCTTCTTTTCTTGTCTTGCAATGTTTGTCATGAGAGGTGTTTCCTGTGGATGAATTGATAGGTTTGAATACAGTCTTGGTCTACGGCGTCAGCACCGCCGCCTTCGTGCTGGGTCTGCAGCGCATACGCCAGCGCGCCGAGTTGTCGCTGGCCAAGCACCGCTCGCTGGCGGGCCACCCGCGCATGGCGCGGCGCGTGGCGGCCCTGCTGCCCAGCTACCGCTATGGCGAAGACAAAGCCTTTGCGGTGGACGGCGCTCCGGCCGACGTGGTGGCCCAGCGGCGCAAGGCTTTTGACGCCCTGGTGGCCGAGATCGGCCAGCGCTTCCCCAAAAGCCTGCAGGTCAGTGCCGACGTGGCCGGCAGCCTGCCTGACCTGCAATTTGTCAGTGCCTACCGCATTCCATTTCAGTTCCGCGAACTGGTGGAGCGGGGCCTGAAGACGGGCTCGTTCGTGCAGTCCACCAGCGGCGTGACCATCACGGACCTGGACGGCAACCGCTTCTACGACCTGGCAGGCTCGTACGGCGTTAATCTGCTCGGCAACGACTTCTACAAAGCCTGCATCGCCCAGGGGGCTGAAACGGTGAAAGAACTGGGCCCCGTGCTGGGTGCCTACCACCCGGTGGTAGCCGACAACGTGGCACGGCTCAAACGCATCTCGGGCATGGACGAAGTGTCCTTCCACATGTCGGGCACCGAGGCCGTGATGCAGGCCGTGCGCCTGGCCCGCTACCACACGGGCCGCAACAAGATCGTGCGCTTTTGCGGCTCGTATCACGGCTGGTGGGGCGATGTACAACCGGGCATTGGCAACCCCGTCACCGAGCGCGATACCTTCACGCTGAAAGAGATGGGCGCCGCCACGCTGCGCGTGCTGCGCAAGCGCAAGGACATCGCCTGCGTGCTGGTCAACCCCTTGCAAGCCCTGCACCCCAATGCCGCAGCCCCCGGCGATTCGTCGCTGCTGAACAGCGCGCGCAAGGCCCACTTCGACCGTGCGGCCTATACAGCGTGGCTGCAAGAGCTGCGCGCCATTTGCGATGCAAAATCCATCGCGTTGATATTTGACGAGGTGTTTGTCGGCTTCCGCCTGGCACCGGGCGGCGCGCAAGAATACTTCGGCGTGCCCGCCGACATGGTCACCTATGGCAAAACCCTGGGCGGCGGCCTGCCCATTGGCGTGGTCTGCGGCAAGCGGGCCTGGATGCAGCGCTTCAACACAACGGCCCCGGCCGACATCTGCTTCGCGCGCGGCACCTTCAACTCGCACCCCTATGTGATGGGCGCGATGAACGCCTTCCTGCAAAGCCTCGACAAGCCGGAAATCCAGGCCTTGTATGCCAAGCTGGATGCCACGTGGGACGGCCGCGCCCAGGCGCTGAACCTGCGTTTGCAACAGGCCGGCGTGCCGGTGCAGGTGGCAAACCTGTCGTCGATCTGGACGGTTTTGTACACGCAGCCCGCCTGCTACAACTGGTTGTTTCAACACTATTTGCGCCTGGAAGGCTTGGCCTTGAGTTGGGTGGGCACGGGCAGGATCATCTTCAGCTTGAACTACACCGATGCAGACTTCGACGCAGTAGCCGATCGCTTTGTGCGTGCCGCCCAGAAGATGCAGCAAGACGGCTGGTGGTGGAGCGATGCGGCGTTGAGCAACCCCTCGATCCAGCGGCGCATACTGCGAGAGATGTGGAAGGCGAAGACGTCCTAGCAGACTTCGAAACAACGGCCCCGTACGAGGGCCGTTGCTGGTATTCACAGGATAGAAAAACTCAGGCCTGGTGAATGCCCTTGCGCGGCTCTATCAACTCGCCGCGCAGCAAGGCCAGCGGCGCCTTGTGGTACAGATAGATGTCGTGAAAAGGATCGGTCAGTATCTTGGTCATCCACACCAGGCCCGACATCACGTCCCTTAAAAAGAACAGGTGCACAGTACGGAACAGCAGGCCACCCACACCAATCCACAGCCAGACCATGCCGGTGTTGTGCAAAAAGCCGTCCACTCCAGTGCGAGCCTCCAGCAGGCCGAAGAAGCTGGGGTCCAGCATCAGCACCAGGGGACATGCCGCCCAGATGGCCAGCAGCATGATCTTGCGGCGCAGGTTGTAGCCCACCTTGATGGCCTCCTTGTGCTCTTGCGTGGCCTGGTTGACCTCGTCATAGCCCAAGGGTTCGAAAAAGAAGTGCCCGGACTGGCGGGTCGTCATGGACACCAGCCAGGCGATCAGCGCGGCCACGGCCGGGTCCTTGAACAGCATGGCGTAGGCCACGACGAAGCTGATGGCGCTGACCAGGTGCAAGGACTGGTTGATGCGGCTGTGGTGGTAATAGCGGTGGTCGTCCCAACGCTGGATGGCTAGTTGCTTGAAGAATTCAGACATAGATGGTTCGCTCCTCTGCGCGCCAATTTAGTGGCGCTATGTGGCGGTGATGTGACAAGGCAAGTGACACTTCCGTGAAACGTTGCCCCCACGCTCCACCGCTTCGCGGGTCGCTGCCCCCCAAGGGGGCGCGTTTGGCAAAACCCCAAGTCCAAACCTTGGGGCGGCCCGGCGGTGAAACCCCGTGCGGACTCCCAGCCCATGCTAGCGCCCAATGGCCAGGTATTCAATCCCCATGCCACGCACCAGTTGCGGGTCATAGAGGTTGCGGCCATCAAACACCACGGGCTGCTTCAGCGTGGCCTTGATGGCGTCGAAATCGGGGCTGCGGAACTCTTTCCACTCGGTGACGATGACCAGCGCATCGGCGCCGGCCAGACACTCGGTCTGCGACGTTGCGAAGCGCAGGTGGGGCTCGTTGCCATAGATGCGGCGTGTGGCGTCCATGGCAACCGGATCGTAGGCGGTGATGGTGGCCCCCGCTGCCAGCAAGTCGTTGATGACGGCCAAGCTACTGGCCTCGCGCATATCGTCGGTATTGGCCTTGAAAGCCAGGCCCCACAGCGCAAAGTGGCGGCCCTGCAGGTTGTTGCCAAAGCGCGCCTTGACCTTCTTGCCCAGCACATGTTTTTGCGCCTGGTTGGCCAACTCGACCGCGTTGAGCACCTTCAATTCGATATCCGCAGCGTGGGCCGCGGAGTGGATCAGGGCCTTCACATCCTTGGGGAAGCAAGACCCGCCATAGCCCGCACCCGCATACAAGAAGTCGTAGCCGATGCGAGGGTCACTGCCTATGCCCTTGCGCACGCTCTCGATGTCGGCGCCAATTTTCTCGGCCAGATTGGCCAGCTCGTTCATGAAGCTGATGCGCGTCGCCAGCATGGCATTGGCGGCGTACTTGGTCAGCTCGGCGCTGCGGATGTCCATCAGCACCATGCGCTCGTGGTGGCGCTGGAAAGGGGCGTACAAGGCGCGCATGTTCAACGCAGCCTGCTCGTCCTCATAACCCAGCACGATGCGGCCGGGGCGCATGAAGTCGTCAATGGCGGCGCCCTCTTTCAGAAACTCGGGATTGGAGACCACGCTGAAGGGCGTGTCTACACCGCGGGCCTTCAGCTCCTGCTGGATGGCGGCCTTGACGGCGTCGGCCGTGCCCACCGGCACCGTGCTTTTGTCGACCACCACCTTGTAGTCGTTCATATAGCGGCCGATATTGCGCGCGGCCTCCATCACATAGTGCACATCGGCGCTACCGTCTTCGCCCGGTGGCGTGCCCACGGCGATGAACTGCACGGTGCCAAAGTGCGTGGCGACCTGCACATCGCTGGTGAAGTGCAAGCGCCCGGCGCTGGCGTTACGGCGCACCATGTCCTGCAGGCCGGGCTCGTAGATGGGTATCTCGCCCTCCTGCAGGCGGCGGACCTTGTCGGCGTCGGTGTCAAAACACATCACGTCGTTGCCCACTTCGGACAAGCAGGTTCCGGTGACCAGGCCGACATAGCCCGTTCCGATGACAGAAATTTTCATATGCGTGGCTTCCTTGGAAAACCTTCCCAGTCTGTCCATGCATTGCGAAACTTTTGTGACGCCCCTGCTGTGTGAAAACTGTCTTGGATTTGTCACAAAAATGTCTTGCTCTGCGCGCAAGCTCAGTGCCTTTGCCACTCCGCAACGAGGCCGCCATGCCACTCGACACCCTGCCCCAACAGCAAGCCCACGAAGACCTGATACGCCGCATCCGTGAAGACGTCATGGATGGCTACGACGAAGAATTTGAGATGGAACTGGAGGACCGCAGCATCGAGGAACTGGCGGCCACCGGTGTGCGCAGCGATGCCGAGCGTCTGGCCCGGCGCCAGTACTTCAGGGATCTGTTTCGCCTGCAGGGCGAACTGGTCAAGCTGCAGGACTGGGTGGTGCATAGCCGCCACAAGGTGGTGATTCTGTTTGAAGGCCGCGACGCCGCGGGCAAAGGCGGCGTCATCAAGCGCATCACCCAGCGGCTCAACCCCCGCGTGGCCCGGGTGGCAGCCCTGCCCGCCCCCAATGACCGCGAGAAAACGCAGTGGTACTTCCAGCGCTATGTGTCGCACCTGCCGGCCGCGGGCGAGATCGTGCTGTTCGACCGCAGCTGGTACAACCGCGCCGGTGTGGAGCGGGTCATGGGCTTCTGCAACGACGACGAATACGAGGAGTTCTTCCGCACCGTGCCCGAGTTCGAAAAAATGCTGGTGCGCTCAGGCATACAGCTCATCAAATACTGGTTCTCCATCACAGACGAAGAGCAGCATTCGCGCTTTTTGGGCCGCATCCACGACCCGCTGAAGCAATGGAAACTCAGCCCCATGGACCTGGAATCCCGCGCCCGCTGGGAAGACTACACGCGGGCCAAGGAGGTCATGCTGGAGCGCACCCACATACCCGAGGCGCCCTGGTGGATCGTGCAGGCCGTGGACAAGAAGAAAGCCCGCCTGAACTGCATCCACCACCTGCTGGAGCAGATTCCCTACCAGGAGGTGGAGCAAGAATCAGTCGAACTGCCCCCGCGGGTGCGCCATGACGACTACATGCGCCGCCCCGTCCCCACCGAGATCATCGTGCCCGAGCGCTACTGAAAGCCATACCGACAGCCTGCCAAGGCTGACATTTACCGAAATATTTTTACTTTTGTAAACGGTATATATTGTTTATACCGTTGACAAAAACAGGGCATTAGGCGCAATATCGCGGCCTGATGTCGACCGAGCTTTTTCTGTGGTGGGTTTTGCTGTGTGGCGTGAGCTTGGTCAATGTGCTGGGCCTGTCTTTGTCGGCCCCAGCGCTGAAGAAGCGCCACCCCGCCCTGCCCCCCGATGTATACGCCAAGCGGCGGCTGCAATTCATCTTGTCGGCCGGCTACGTGCTGGGCTGCGCCTACCGTTCGGCGCTGCCGGTATATGACGTGCAGCGCCTGTGCCTGGTCGATTCGTGGATGTCCAGCGTCATCGTGGGCCGCAGCGTGGCCACACTGGCCGAGCTGTGCTTTGTCACGCAGTGGGCGCTGCTGCTGCACGAGACCGCGCAGGCCGCAGGCAGCAAGGCGGGCAAGGCCATCGCATGGGCCATCGTGCCGCTGATCGCGGTGGCCGAAACCTTCTCCTGGTACTCGGTGCTGACCACCTCCAACATCGGCCATGTGGTGGAGGAATCGCTGTGGGGCATCAGCGCCGCGCTGCTGGTGCTGGGCCTGGTTGCCATCTGGCCGCGCTGCACACGTGCCCTGCGCCCTTATCTCTTGCTGTGCGGCGTGACCGCGGTGGCCTATGTGGTGTTCATGTTCATGGTCGACGTGCCCATGTACTGGGCGCGCTGGGTGGCCGACGAGGCCAGTGGCCGCCACTACCTGAGCGTGCTGCAGGGCGTGGCCGATGCCTCTGGGCGCTGGGTGGTGTCGCACCGCTGGCAAGATTGGCAGAGCGAGATCGCCTGGATGACGCTGTATTTCAGTGTGGCCGTGTGGTTCAGCATTGGGCTGATCCACGCGCCGTTTTTGGACCGCTTCGCGGTGAACGGTTCGCGCCAAGCAGCCTGAACCCGTACCGCCGCGCAATCTGCCGGCCACCCTCGGAAAGCCGGGCCATGGATGTAACAATACAGGCCATGACCCCTGCGCAATACGTTCAAGACAAAGCCGCCGCATCCGGCAGCAGCTTTTACTACGCTTTTTTGTTTCTGCCCGCGCCCAAGCGCGCCGCCATCACTGCTTTTTATGCCTTCTGCCGTGAAGTGGACGACGTCGTGGACGACATGGTGGACGCCAGCGTGGCCCAGACCAAGCTGGCCTGGTGGCAATCCGAAGTAGCCAAGGCCTATGCCGGCCAGGCCAGCCACCCGGTCATGCAGGCGCTGATGCCGCTGGCCGCTGAATTCAAGATCGAGCAGCGCCACCTGCAAGCCGTCATCGAAGGCTGCCAGATGGACCTGCAACAGACCCGTTACCTGGACTACCCCGGCCTGCAGCGCTACTGCCACCTGGTGGCCGGCGTGGTGGGCGAGGTGGCGGCCGGCATCTTCGGCCAGACCCAGGCACAGACCACAGCCTACGCCCACAAGCTGGGCCAGGCCCTGCAGATGACCAACATCATCCGCGACGTGGGTGAAGACGCCATGCGCGGCCGCATCTACCTGCCGGTGAATGAGCTGCAGCAGTTTGACGTGAAGGCCCATGAAGTCCTGAAACGCACCTACTCCGACAAATTCACCGCGCTGATGCGCTTCCAGGCCCAACGTGCCCACAGCCTGTACGACGAGGCCCTGGCCCTGCTGCCCGCGGAAGACTTCCGCGCGCAAAAGCCGGGCCTGATGATGGCCAGCATCTACCGGGCGCTGTTGCGCGAGATCGAGGCCGACAACTTCCAGGTGCTGCACCAGCGCATTCGCCTCACGCCGCTGCGCAAGATGTGGCTGGCGTGGAAGATGCAAGCATTGGGCAGATTTTGAGAGTCGCGATCGTCGGCGCCGGTTGGGCCGGCATGGCCGCGGCCGTGGCCGCTTGTGCGCAAGGCCACACCGTCACCGTCTTCGAAGCCTCCCGCACACTGGGCGGCCGCGCACGGGCTTTGCAGGGCACGCTGCCAGACGGCACGCCGGTCACGCTGGACAACGGCCAGCACATTCTGATCGGTGCCTATACCGAGACACTGCGCCTGATGCGCCTGGTGGGCCTGGACCCGGACGCCCTGCTGCTGCGCCAAACCCTATCCCTGCCTTTCCCTGATGGCTCTGGTTTGCAAACGCCCGCCTACGCCAAGCACTGGCCCGCGCCATTCGACGCGATAGCAGCCATTGCCACGGCGCGAGGCTGGTCTTGGGGCGAGCGCTGGTCGCTGATACGGGCCTCGCTCGGCTGGCAGATCCGGGGCTTCGCCTGCGCGCCCGAGCTATCGGTCGCAGCTCTTTGCAAGGGCATGGCGCCCCGCGTGCTGCAAGAGCTGATCGAGCCGCTGTGCGTATCCGCGCTGAACACGCCTGCTGACCAAGCCAGTGCCCAGGTTTTCCTGCGGGTCATGAAGGACGCGCTGTTTGGCGTACGCGGTGGCTCCCATCTGCTGCTGCCCCGCACCGATTTGAGCGCGCTGTTCCCCGCCGCCGCCGCGCGGTGGATCGCAGGCCGCGGTGGCCAGGTCCACCTGGGGCAGCGCGTAGGCGGCCCGCGCTGGCAGGCGCCGCACTGGCTGCTGGACGGCGAGGCGTTTGACCGCGTCATCTGGGCAACGTCTTCGTCTCATGCGGCGCTAGCCCTCACAGAATCTACACAGGACGCTCCTGAATTCGTAGCAACCCAATTGCGAAGCTGGGTTGCCACCGCCTCAGCCTTGCGCTTTGAGGCCATCGCCACCGTCTACGCCTGGGCACCCCAGGCCCGTCTGCCCCATCCCATGCTGGCCCTGCATAGCACTGCCACCGCACCGGCCCAGTTTGTATTCGACCGCGGCCAGTTGGACGGCCCGCAAGGTCTGCTGGCCTTTGTGGTCAGCGCCAGCGATGGTGGCCGTGAAGAGCTGCAGGCCGCGGTGCTGCAGCAGGCCAAAGACCAACTCGCCGCCTTGGGCCTACCCGCGTTGCAGCCCGTGCAGACTGTGGTTGAAAAGCAGGCCACCTTTGCCTGCACACCGGGTCTGCAGCGACCAACCCAGCAAATTGCACCTGGCCTGCTGGCCGCCGGCGACTACGTGCAAGGCCCCTACCCGGCCACACTGGAAGGCGCAGTGCGCGGCGGCTGGGCGGCGGGATATTTGCCCTAGACCAAGCTTTGCGCTGACTATTTGCACGCATCGCACTGCGCACTGTGTCGGGCGGGCCCCGTTGTGGCAGCGCAATGCGCGTGCGCAGCGCCATCGTAAGGGGTATATGTTCGTTCGCCACGAAGTTAACGGGCTGGTGATACCGCAAGCCCGGTCATAATCTAATCACACAAATTGGTGAAGCTTTCAACCCCTATCGCGACCGCCTCAGCAGATGGTTCAGTCCAGCATGGTTTATCGGCCGCGGGAGGCGTTCTTGGTTTCTACGAGCATTGCAGCGCGGCGGACAAACGCTAATCGTTAGGCCTCACATGCCCAGTTCGAATCCTCCCTTCTTCTTTCCCGCAACACAAAGCGTAGACCGCAGGCTCGGCGACACCTTCGGTTTTATCTGGGCCAGCTATGCTGGGCTCCGAGAGCTCTGGTGGCAGGTGCGTGGATTCCAATCTCAGTTCCCAGACCAACACATTGACGACATCAAGTCAAAGTTCCTTTCCGGTTTAACCTTACCGGGGGGCATTGATCTGCGCCGAACATGCTTGGAAACCGATTGGGCTATCCACGAGGAAGAGTTTGCCAAGTGGATACTCTTTGAATCATGTACTCTCTACGAGAGTTGGGCGGAGAAGGTCTGTTCAGATCTTTTTACGCCAACTGCCGCAGACTCTCACGCAAAAGCACTTCAGTTCCCAACCGGAACGAACAAGAAAGGCCGAAGAACGGGTTTCCGCAATGCAGTTGATGCAGCGAACATTGCAACCTCGAGTCTAATGAAGACCGAATTCCTCCCAAAACTCAGTTCTTCAAAACTCAATCGTTGGACAACGATTGAAGAGCACTTGCTTGCGTATAGATACTTCAAGGAGTGCAGGAACTCCATCATTCACTCGGACGGCATCGCAGACCAAGATATGGTTGATCTCCACGCGACCTTGCTGGCCGCCCAATCAAGCAGTTCTACGCCCTTCCGAAAGCCATTCACTCTGCCACCACCAAACGTTGGGACTTCGATTCCGCTCCACGTCAAAGACTGCATCTTGTTCGCGACTGTGGTGAGACATTTGATCTGTACTTTTGACGCGGCTCTTTGCGTCGCGGCAGCGAATGAGCGGAGTCTGGAAGTGCGACTCAGGGCGGCTCGCGCGCTGAGCCCTGCACTTATGAATCTTCCTGGTGATCCCGTTAAACGCACGCAACGAGTCAGGAGACTGTTAGCGGCAGCACGAGTGCCGGAACCAGTCAGCATTGCAAACGTTGAAGCGTGGATGGTCATTCAGAGGGTAATCTGAACCGTGTGTGTGTGTGAGGCCAACCCCTTCGCTCAACCGAACTCACTCCGGTATGTGGCCAAAGGGACTGAATGAAATGGCAGGCCTTTGGCCAAATACTGCAACGATCAGGATAGCTCAAGCGTAAGGAAGCTTCGAAGTAGCACGAAGGTCGCCTTGTCGTCCAGAACCAGTATTGCACCTCCCCTCAAAGCACCCCACTCCAAGGCAAACGGCGTGGCGCGCTGGCCAACAAACCAGCCCTAAGTTGCTGCCGCGGCGACTCTAACCCCCTCCCCATTGCGTATCATTGGCCGTCCTCAGGAGTCGCCCTTCCATGCACATCGCCGTCAAAATCGCTGCCGCCACCGTCACCGCCGCCATCCTGGTCGTGGGGGGCGCGGCCGCTTGGCATATCCACACCAAACAACCGCAGCGCAGCGGCACGGTGGCGCTGAAGCAATTGCAGGCGCCCGTCAGCGTAGCGTATGACGAGCGCGGCGTGCCCCACATCAAGGCCAGCAACGAGATGGACCTGTACCGGGCACTGGGGTATGTGCATGCGCAAGACCGCCTGTTCCAGATGGAGATGGTGCGCCGCCTGGCCCGCGGCGAGCTGGCCGAGGTACTGGGGCCCAAGCTGCTGGATACCGACAAGCTGTTTCGCACCCTGGGCATTCGCGCCAAGGCCGATGAGATGGCCAGCAAGCTGAACCCCGCCAAGCCCGCCGACATGGCGCTGATTTCCTACCTGGACGGCATCAACCAGTTCCAGAACACGCACCCCGTGCCGCTGGAATTCGAAATCCTCAAGATACCGAAGCGCCCCTTTACGCCGCAAGACACCTTTGCGGTATCGGGCTACCTGGCCTACAGCTTTGCCCAGGCCTTCAAGGCCGAGCCGGCGCTGACCCATATCCGCGACGAGCTAGGCCCCGACTACCTACGCATCTTTGACCTGGACTGGCACCCTGAAGGTGTTGTGCAACCCCAGGCAAAGACCGCCACATTGACTAGGCCCGGCAACGCTTCCACCAAGCTGGCCTTGGACCGTAAGGACTGGGCCGGCCTGCAGCAACTGGCGCAACTGAGCCAGGACGCACTAGAGACCGCCGGCGTGCCCGCCTTTGAGGGCAGCAATGCCTGGGCCATATCGGGCAAGCGCACGGCCAGCGGCAAGCCGCTGTTGGCGGGCGACCCGCACATCGCGTTCTCCACGCCCTCGGTGTGGTACGAGGCGCACCTGACCGCACCCGGCTTTGACCTGTATGGCCACTACCAGGCGCTGAACCCCTTTGCGCTGCTGGGCCACAACGACAAGTTTGGCTGGAGCCTGACCATGTTCGAAAACGACGATGTGGACCTGGTGGCCGAGAAGCCCAACCCCGCCAACCCCAACCAGGTGGCCATCAAGGGGCAGTGGGTGGACCTGACCACCCGGACGGAGACCATCAAGGTCAAGGGCGAGGCCGATGTCACGCTGACACTGCGCCGCTCGCCGCACGGCCCCATCATCACCGACGCCTTCAAGGACAACTTTGGCAAGACCCCCATTGCCATGTGGTGGGCCTTTCTGGAAACCGAGAACCCGGTCATGGACGCCTTCTACGAGCTCAACCGCGCCGACACCCGCGACAAGGCCCGCCGCGCGGCCGAGAAGATCCACTCCCCTGGCCTCAACATCATGTGGGCCGCCGCCAGCGGCGATATTGGCTGGTGGGCCGCGGCCAAGCTGCCCATACGCCCCGCGGGCGTCAACCCCAGCTTCATCCTGGACGGCAGCACCGACCAAGCCGACAAGAACGGCTTCTACAACTTCAGTTTCAACCCCCAGGAAGAAAACCCGGCGCGCGGCTACATCGTGTCGGCCAACCACCAGCCCAAGCCCGCCAGCGGTGTGCCTGTGCCCGGCTACTACTGCCTGCCCGACCGTGTGCAGCGCTTGGATGGCGCGCTGAGCGACCCCGACAAGAAATGGGACTCTGCCGCCGCCCGCGCCCTGCAACTGGACAGTGGCAACGGCTATGGCCCGCGCGTGCTCAAGGACCTGATGCCCATACTCAAGGCCGTCACCACCGATCCGTATGAAAAGGCCTTTCTGGAGCCACTGGACCTGTGGGACGGTGACTACAGCCGCGAAAGCATGGCCGCGTTGCTGTTCACGCAGCTGATGTACGAGCTGGCCCATGCCGCCATGGCCGACGAGATGGGCGAAGTGCAGTTCAAGAACCTGCTGCGCACCTTTGCACTGGACAGCGCCCTGCCCCGCCTGGTGACCGACGCCAACTCTCCCTGGTGGGACAACGTGGACACCAAGAAAAAAGAGAACCGCTTCGAGACCGTGCGCATCGCCTGGGTCAACACCATCAAGCACCTGGAGTCTGTCTATGGCAAAGACCTGTTGAAGTGGAACTGGGGCACGGCCCACACGCTGACCCATGCCCACCCGCTGGGCCAGCAAAAGCCGCTGGACCGCATCTTCAACGTAGGCCCTTTCCGCGTACCCGGTGGCCGTGAGACGCCCAACAACCTCAACATCAACATGGGCCCTGCGCCGTGGGGCGTGCGCTCCGGCCCGTCCACCCGCCGCGTCATCGACTTCGCCCAGCCCGACAAGGCCGTGGGCATCAACCCCGTGGGCCAAAGCGGCGTGCTGTTCGATGCCCACTACGATGACCAGGCCGAGATGTTTGTGTCGGGCCTGTACCGGCCCATGCACCTCAGCCCGGCGGACGTGAAGGCCAGCACCAAGAGCACGCTGACGCTGACACCCTGATCGACTCTCCGTTTACCGACTACACGCACGTTCATCACCATGCCCTTTGCTGCCGAACCCCCATACAGCCACGGCCAGGCGCCCCGCACCGCCGTGCTGTATTGCAACCTGGGCACACCGGACGAGCCCACGCCCAAAGCCGTGCGCAGCTACCTGAAGGAGTTTTTGAGCGACCACCGCGTCGTGGAAATTCCCCGCCTGCTGTGGATGGCCATCCTGCATGGCTTCATCCTGCGCACGCGCCCCGCCAAGTCAGCCGCCAAATACGCCAGCATCTGGACGCCCGAGGGCTCGCCGCTGAAGCTGTGGACCGAGAAGCAATCCAAGCTCTTGCAAGGCTGGCTGGGCCAGCGCAACCATGCCGTCAAGGTGCGCTATGCCATGCGTTACGGCAGCACGTCCATCGCCTCGCAGCTGGATGCGCTCAAAGCCGATGGCGTGACCCGTGTGCTGGTTGTGCCCGCCTACCCGCAGTACAGCGGCACCACTACGGCCAGCGTGTTCGATGCCGTCTACGCCTGGGCCGCGCGCACCCGCGCCGTGCCTGAGTTGCGTTTCGTCAACCACTACCACGACCATCCGGACTACATCGGCGCGCTGGCCTCCAGCATCCAGCGCCACTGGAAGGAGCACGGGTGCCCCGAGCAATTGCTGATGAGCTTCCACGGCGTGCCCGCACGCACGCTGGCGCTGGGTGACCCCTACCACTGCGAGTGCATGAAGACCGCCCGACTGCTGGCAAGCAAGCTGGGCCTGACCAAGGAGCAATACAAGGTCAGCTTCCAGTCCCGCCTGGGCCGCGCCAAGTGGCTGGAGCCCTACACCGAGCCCACGCTGATCGCCATGGCCCGCGCCGGCGTCAAGCGTGTGGACGTGGTCTGCCCCGGCTTCACCAGCGACTGCCTGGAGACGCTGGAAGAAATCAGCATGGAAGCCCGCGCCGCCTTTCTACTGGCCGGCGGCAAGACCTTCCACTACATCCCCTGCCTGAACGACGACCCCGAGTGGATCACCGCGCTGTGCAACATCAGCGAGCGGCACCTGGCGGGTTGGGACACACAGGATGAGCCGGATGCGGCGGCAATGGCGACATCACGGATTGCGGCTTTGGGGATGGGGGCTAAGCAGTAAGTGCGATGCAGCAAGTACGATGCTATTGATTTGCTAGCTACATACACTTATTTGGTGAGGGCTAGTGGCCATTTTTTCGCAACGGCTCTGCTGAAAAACCCACTTTGGGTATAAATTAGCCTTTTATCCAAAGCACACCCGGTTACGCCCCATCTCCTTGGCCCGATACAGCAAATCATCGGCCTTGCTGAGCATGGCGTGCACGGTTCCGGCGGCCACGTCGGCGCACAAGCCCATGCTCATGGTCACGCGCAGGTCGGGGTGCACATTGGTCCACGGAAAGCTCTCGATCACCTGGCGCAGCTTGTCGCACAGCGCGGCGGCCTGGGGTAGCGGTGTCTCCGGCAGGACGAAGACGAACTCCTCACCGCCGTAGCGGGCCACCACGTCGGAGATGCGCATGTGGGTGCGCAGAATCTCGGCAATCTGCTTGAGCACCACATCACCAGTGGCGTGAGAATAGGTGTCATTGATGCGCTTGAAGAAGTCGATGTCGCCCATGACCACGGTCATCGGGTGGGCGTGGCGCACCGATTGCTCGAACAGCTGCTGCGCCTGCTCGTCGAAGTGGCGCCGGTTGTAGAGGTTGGTCAACGCGTCGCGGATGCTCATTTCCTTCAACTGGTTGGCCTGCTCCAGAATCGTTTGGTTGGACTGCTGCAGCGCCTCGTGGCTCTGGGCCAGCTCTTCGCTCATGGTGTTGAAGGCCGTGGCCAACGTGGCAATCTCGCCGCCACCACCCTGCACCGCCACCTTTTGCCGCAAGGCGCCCACGCGCATGGCCTTGACGGCGCCGGTCAGCTGCCGCAGCGCTGCGCTCAGGCCATTGCCCAGCAGCAGGCCCAGGCCCAGCGCCAGCACGGTGGCTGCGGCTGCGCCATAGGCCAGGGCTCCGCGCATGGCGGCCAGGTATTCCAGGTCTTGCTTGCCGGGGGCCAGCACGCCCTGGGGTGAGATGTAGGCCTCAACCTTGTCGTTGACGATGATTGGGATGGCATCGCGCTGCATCTCGGGCGGCGCGATGCTGTCGTGTGCATATTCACCGGCGCCCAGCAGGATGTGGTACTGACTGTCCATCAAGATGAAGCGAAACGGCGGATCGCCGCCGCCCCGCCGCGGACCGCCACCCTCGGGACCGCCATCAGGCCCGGGTGGTGGAGGCCGGTCATCTCCGGCCCGTCCCTCGGGACCCGGCCGACGGTCATCGCGTGGTGGTGGCGGGCGAGTGCCCTCTTGGTCGGGGGGGCCATCGGGACGCGGCGGCGGTTGCCAGTCCTGGCGCTGCGCTTGGGGGCGCTGCGCTTGGCCCTGCTGGCCATTGGGCCCCTGCTGCTCCATGAACTGGCGAAACGGCATCACCGCACTGGCGGCCTGCCAATTACCGTACTTGGTCAGGTATTCGGTGACGGCCGACTTGAAATGCATGCTAGCCTGCTGACGCCGCAGCGAATCGAACTTGTTGGTCAACTGCACATAGGCCACACCGCCCACCAGCGCCACCGAGGCCAAGCTGCTGAACAGCAGCGCCAGTACGAATTTGAGGCGTAAGGACATAGATCTCCCATTGTGGCGAAGACGCCGACAAGAGAATCAGCGTCTAGCCATTTTAGAGAGATGGTGGTGGGCGAAAGGCCCACTTTCAACAGAAAAGACGCAACCTGCGATGGCGTGAGATGATCAAGCAGACTGCGGCTTGAGGCTGCGGATGGGGCCAGCACGTTCCTCGATCTGGTGCTCCACCTCGGCACGCAGCCCCATCGCAAAGCCCACTTCAGCCACCACAAACAGCGGGCCGATGATCAGGCCCATCAGGTCATCCACGAAGGCCGGCTTGCGGCCCTCGTAGGCATGACCGACAAACTGAAACGCCCAGCCGACCACAAACATGCCGATGCCGCTGCCCAGCCAAACCGCGGTGCTCTGGGCGGCCATGGCATAGCCTGCCCACACAGACAGGGCCATCAGCACCGCCATGACCAGGCCAAAGCGCAGGTCCAGCAAAAAGTAGTACAGCACGGTGATGCCGGTCAGCACCAGGGCGGGGGTCAGCAGCACCCCGCCGATGTCCACGCCGGGGCGTGACAGCAGGATGGCGATGGAGACCACAATCATGGGGATGCCGACCAGGTGGGTGGCGATGTTGCGGCGGTCGCGGTGGTAGGTGGCGTATTGGGCCAGTTGGTCTACGAGCGTTTTCATGGTGGTGGCATCTCTTCCTTAAACGTGGACACCGAGATCATCCTTGGAAGCCCCGCCCAAAACTGTCGGGTAGCAGACACTCGGGCCTAAAACCCAGAGCCCGCCGCCTCCACCACCTGGCGCAGGCCATCGAAATCGACGATTTCGATGGCATTGCGCTGCAGGCGTATCAGGCCCTGCTGCTCCAGGTTCTTGAGGATCTGGTTGCTGGTCTGGCGGCTGATGGCCAGCAGGCGCGACAACTGCTCTTGCGACACATGCAGCACCCGCTTGCGCAGCGCCGCGTCGTGGCGGCCGCCATAGCCCTCGGCCATCCACAGCAGCCGGCGTGCCAGCCGCACGGGGGCCGGCAGCATGGCCGTCTCTTCCACCAGTGCGAACAGCAGGCGCAGTTTGTGGCTCATCAGCAGCGCCAGCTCGCGCCAGCAGGCCGGGTGCGCGTCCAGCAACTGCACCATGGCCGGCTGGGGCACCTGCAGCACCACGGTGGGGCCGTCGGCGGCCGCGTCGTGCGTGCGGCTTTGGCGGTCGAAGATGGCGATTTCGCCAAACCAATCCGGCGGCTCGATCAGGGTCAGCACGGCTTCTTTGGTGTTGTCCGCCGTGCCGCCCACGCCAGATACCTGCACCATGCCATCCAGCACGGCATACAGGCCGCAACACGGGTCACCGCGGGAGAACAGGCGTTCGCCAGCGGCGAGCTTGCGCACTACCGCCGCATCCAGCAACTGCTGCTGGAACAAGGGCGATATCTGCTGAAACCACTTGCCCTGCATCAGCAGCTTGGCGTAGGCCTGCGCGCCGCTGGGTGCGGGCGTGTCGGTGGTGGGCTTGCTGGGAAGGCTCACGACACAGCGCTACCAAATAGATAGCTGAATGCACTTATTCCACGGGGGCTAGCGGCATATTCTTCCAACTAGCCTTTCCATACAAACGGAAACTTGAGCTGCTTCACAAATCCATCGGGCACATAGTCGCCCAGCACGCCATAGCGCTCGGGCCACAGCTTGGTGCTCTTGACCGCCGTGCCAAACAGGTAGTCGATAAAGGCGAAGTGGGCGGCGTAGTTGCGGTCCAGCGCCTCCTGGTCCTGGCTGTGGTGCCAGTGGTGGAAATTGGGGGTGACAATCACATAGCGCAGCGGCCCCAGGCGCACGCTGACATTGGCATGGTTGAACACTGCCTGGAAGCCGACAATGACGATATAGGTGTCGATGACATCCTTGGAGAAACCCAGCACAAAAATCGGCGCCAGCACCAGCGTGCGGGTGATGATGAGCTCCAGAATGTGCTGGCGCGAGCCGGCCATCCAATCCATGTGCTTGGCGCTGTGGTGCACCGCGTGCAGCCGCCACAGCCAGGTCTCGTGGTAGGCGCGGTGCGTCCAATACTGCACCAGGTCCGCCACCAGCACGATCAGGAACACGGCCACGAAGAACGGCAGATCACGCACCCAGGCTTGTATGCCGTCTTTGGCGGCCCAACCAAACAGCTTGTGCACCAACAGGTTGGTGGCCAGCATGATGAAGCCCACGATCATGTGGTTGACGATGAAGTGGTTGAAGTCGGTCTGCCACTCGGGGCGGAACACAGGCTGGTCTTTACGCAGCGCAAACAGCTTTTCCACAAAGATAAAGATCAGCGATGAGCCCAGCAGGTCCAGGATGAACCAGTCCAGACCGATGTAGGGTGTGTTGTCGGCAAAGTCGTTGACCGGCACCTTGCTGCCACCCAAGATCGCCGTCAACACCACCAGCAGAAACGCAAAGCCGGACAACCACCGCGCGCGGTTGAACAGCACATTGACCAACGACATGCCACCCGCCAACACCATGGACACGAACATGATAGTGCGTATCACCTCCACGTCATAACTCTTGCGCAGCTCGGGCGTGGTCAGGTACTGCGGAAAGTGAAAGGCCAGCACGCCCAGGAAGCACAGGATGCCCAAAGAGAGTGCGATCACCCCGGTGATCAGGCCATTGCCCTTTTCGAGCCTGCCATGACTCTCGGTCAGGTCATTGAGTTTTTTCAGCATGGTTTCCTCCACCGTCGTTTTTTTGCAGATGGGCCGGAGTATCTCAAACTTAAGGGAGGCTGAAGCAAGGCCTTCGCCACGGGTAAGCCCTAATGTGCCCGCACCGACACCCGGGATTCGGCACCCCGGAAATAGCGATACTTGCTGCACTTTTCCACACTAGGCACCCTGCGCATGCGCTCCACCAAAAAGCTATTGTTCGTCGTGTTGTGTTCAGCATGGGCCGGCCTGATGGCCAGCGCCGCTGAACCGCTACCCAAATCCGCCGTGCCCGACCCGCTGAAGTCGTGGATTCCGTGGGTAATGCATGGGCAGGAGATGCTGGCCTGCCCCCAGGCCTACAACGACGAAGGTGCCCGGGCCTGCGTGTGGCCTTCACGTCTGGAGCTGAACACGACGCGCAGCGGCGCGCAGTTCCGCTTCGAGGTGCAGGTGTTTGGTGCCGCTGCCTTCGTGGACTTGCCAGGCGAACCCGGCAAGTGGCCGCAGATGTTGAAGACGAATGGCCAGACGTTGGCTGTGGGCAGCCGAGACGAGCGTCCGGTGGCCCTGTTGGCACCCGGCAGCCATGTGATCACCGGCACCCTGCCATGGACCGAGATGCCGGAAGACCTGCAACTGCCCCGCGAAACCGGCGCCCTGCAGTTGCGCATGGATGGCAAGCCGGTCCAGCGCGCGGCTGATACGGACGGACGCCTGTGGCTGCAGGCTGCCAAGGAGCAAACGCAGGCATCGGATGCGCTGACCATACGCACCGCGCGCCTGGTAGACGACGCCATTCCGCTGCGGGTCACCACCCACTACGACCTGGCCGTCTCTGGCAAGCCGCGCGAGATTCAGTTGCCCATGGCACTGTTGCCGGGCTTTGTGGCAGAGAGCCTGGACAGCGCTCTGCCCGCACGCCTGCACGAAGACGGACAACTGCGCCTGCAGGTTCGCCCCGGCAATTGGACGGTGGAAATCACCGCCCACCGCATGGCGCCCACCGCCGCACTGGCACTGCCCCCAGGTCTGCCCGACGAGATATGGTCCTTTGCCGCCCACAACGACCTGCGCGTGGTCAGTGTGGAGGGCGTTGGCACGATTGACCCCAAGCAAGCACCCATCCCTGACCCGTGGCGCAGCTTCCCGGCTTTTGCCATCAAGGCTGGGCAGGCCTTGAAGCTGGTGGAGTCGCGCCGTGGCAACCCCAACCCTGCGGCCGACAAGCTGACACTGGATCGCCAGATTTGGTTGGACTTTGACGGCAAGGGCTACACCATGCAAGACAGTTTTGCGGGCACGCTGTCGCGCACCTGGCGCCTGGAAATGGCCGCACCCGCCGTGCTGGGCCACGTGGCGGTGGACTCCGAGGACCAACCCGTCACGCGCCGTGCCGGTGCCCAAGGTGACGGAGTGGAGGTGCGCCGAGGCCAGGTCTCGATGCTGAAGGCCGATAGCCGCCTGGAAGGTGATGCCCGCACCCTGCCAGCAACCGGGTGGATGGTGGACGTGCAATCCGCGTCGGTCGACCTGAACCTGCCACCCGGTTGGCATTTGCTGCATGCCAGCGGCGTAGACCGCGCTGCTGGCTCTTGGGTGGATGGCTGGACGCTGTGGGATTTCTTCGTGGTCTTGCTGAGCACCTTGGCCGCCGCCAAATTGCTTGGGCCCAAAGTCGGGGCGATGATGGCCCTGGCCCTGGTTGCCACTGCCCATATGGACTGGGCACCCCGTGATACCTGGGTGGTTTTGCTCGCACTGCTGGCGCTGACACGCGTGTTGCCCCGGGGCAAGCTGCTGTCTTGGGCCACTTGGGGTAGCCGCGTTTGCGCGGTGGCCATCGCGCTGTGCTTGCTGCCGCATGCCATTGAGCAAATTCGTCTGTCGGTATATCCGGCTCTGTACCCCGCGTCTGTATCCATGCCCGAAGACCGTGTCACGGCACACGACACCATGCGCAAGAGAGCGCCGGAGGCCGTGGTGATCCAGGAAGCCATCGCCCCGCCACCCGCACCTGCGGCAGCACCTGCGCCCGCCGGTGTACCGATTGCGCCAAGGGTTGATGCCCCGCCCCCTCCTCCGCCTAAGCAAATCAAGCCAATGGAAAGAATGATGGGCGGTGTGTCCTCCACAGTCAGTGCGCCCAGCGTGGACCTCAACCAACCGGTGAACAACGCCACGCTCGGCGATGTTGACCCCAACGCCAAGGTACAAACCGGCCCCGGCCTGCCAACCTGGAACTGGGCATCGCACCACCTCAGTTGGCAGGGCCCTGTGCTGGCTACACAAAGCCTGAGCCTCTACCTGCTACCACCGGCGGGCGTTGTGGCGCTGCGCCTGGGCGGATTGGCCTTGCTACTGGCGGTCTTCTGGTTCGTGGTGAAGGCATTGCCTGCCAGACCTAAAGACGAGGCCGCGTCTGAGCCCTCCTCCACGGTGCCGGCCCACGCGCTGTCCCTACTTGTCGCAGCCGTGCTGACCGTCTTTGCAGCCAGCACGCCCACGGACGGCTGGGCCGCACCACCTGCGGAGCAAACGCCATCGGGCCAGGGCCTGCCCGACGCTACCTTGCTGAGCGAACTGCGCAGCAAGCTGACGCCTGCGCCCGCCTGTCTGCCCCAGTGCGCCGACATCGCACGCCTGCGCGTAGAAGCCCGCGGCGCGCAAGTGCAGTTGCGCTTGGATGCGCATGCCCTGGCCGACACCATGCTGCCGCTACCCGGCCAGGGTGGCAATTGGCGGCCTACCGTCATCACCAGCGACGGCAAGCCGGCCATCGTGCGGCGCGATGACAGTGGCGCACTGTGGCTGGCCGTGCGGGCCGGCGTTACACCCGTGGTTCTGGCGGCCGATGTGGGCGACGCCACGACTGTAGAAATTGCACTCCCCATGCCAGCACGTGAAGTGACTGCCGCAACCGAAGGCTGGACGCTCAGCGGTCTGGACGCGCGCGGCCTGTCATCCGGCGCCTTAAGCTTGTCGCGCAGCGCCGTGGGCACCAATGCATCCAAAGATGGCACGCAACGCGATGGTCTGCCCGCCTTCGTGCAAGTGCAGCGCAAGCTGCGCCTGGGCTTGCACTGGACGGTGAATACGCAAATCAGCCGACTGACCAGCAGCCATGCGCCGGTGCGCGTGAAGGTCCGCCTGCTGCCCGGAGAATCGGTCAACAACGAAACGGTGCGTGTGGAAGACGGCTATGCGCTGGTGCAATTGGGCTCCGAAGACTCGGCCGCATTCACCAGCAGCCTGAAGGAGAGCCCACGCCTGCAACTGACCAGCGGGCAAGAGAGCAACCAAGTCGAACGTTGGTTGCTGCAGCCATCCGCCCAGTGGCGCGTGCAATGGAGCGGCATAGCCCCCGTGCAATACCTCGACCCCGGCGCGCAAAGCCTGGCGCCGCAGTGGCAGCCGTGGCCTGGCGAGAGCGTGACGCTGGATATCACCAAACCGGTAGGCAGCGCAGGCCAGACTCTGACCATCGATAAGCAAAATATCAGCATGACGCCCGGCCTTCATGCCACCGAAGTGGTGGCCTCGGCCACGCTGCGCACCAGCCAAGGCGGCAACCACCGCATCCAGCTGCCAGCCGAAATTGAGTTCCAGGGCCTGAGCGTGGATGGCGTCAACCAACCCATACAACCCCAAGGCCGCCAACTCTCCATACCGCTGGCACCAGGGGCACATACCCTGCAGATCGATTGGCGCGAGCCGCGTGGCATTGGCTGGCGGTTTGTATCGACGCCATTGGCTCTGGGCGCTACCGGTGTCAATGCGTCCACAGAAATACACATGGGTCCTGAACGCGTGGTGCTGGCCGTGGGTGGGCCTCACATGGGGCCGGCTGTGCTGTTCTGGGGTGTGCTGGTGGCGCTACTGGGCGTGGCTGTGGCTTTGGGTAGGACACGGCACACGCCACTGGGTATTGGCGCCTGGTTTCTGTTGAGCGTGGGCTTGGCGCAAACAACGCTGTGGGGCGCCGTAGTCGTTGTGGCATTCTTCTTTGCGTTGGCGGCACGGCGTGTGCCGCGCCCACCCATTCCGCCAACCGCAGGCTGGTTGCGGCGCAATGCGTTCAACCTGGGTCAGGTCGCCCTGGTGGTGTGGGCCATCGTCTGCACATTCTTTGTGTTTGACGCCGTGCGGACCGGGCTATTGGGTTACCCCGACATGATGGTCAGCGGCAACGGCTCCAGCGCGGCCAGCCTGCTGTGGTACCAGGATCGCTTTGCTGTGCAGCCTGAAGCCACCTGGGTGCTGTCCATACCCGTTCTGGCCTATCGCCTGCTGATGCTGGTGTGGGCGCTGTGGCTAGCTGCATCGGTTGTCCGATGGGCCAAGTGGGCGTGGGAGTCGTTCAGCCTGGGGGGTTATTGGTGCAAGCGCCAGAGCGCGCCGCAAGAGTTGCAGGAGAGTGAGCAAGAAGAAGTGCCCGCCCAAAACTGAAGGTCTGGGCATGACACGTGCTGCGAAAGAAACTATGGCAAACTTTGCGATCGATCATCTCAACAGGAGGACTTTCCCATGGCTTTGCGCATCAACGACGTCGTTCCCAATTTCACCGCGGATACTGACCAGGGACCGATCACATTCCATGACTGGATCGGCTCGGGTTGGGCCATCTTGTTCTCCCACCCCAAGGATTTCACCCCCGTTTGCACCACCGAGTTTGGCGCGGTCGCCCAACTGGCCGATGAATGGGCCAAGCGCGGCACCAAGGTCATTGGCGTGTCGGTGGACGGCGTAGCAGCGCACCAGAAGTGGAAGACCGATATTGAAGGCTTCTGCGGTGCCAAGGCGGGTTTCCCCATCATCGCGGACGAAGGCCTCGCCGTATCCAAGGCTTTTGACATGCTGCCTGCTGAGGCCTATCTGCCGGATGGCCGCACCGCCGCCGACACCGCCACCGTGCGCTCGGTGTTCATCATCGGCCCAGACAAGAAGCTCAAGCTGTCCATGACCTACCCCATGTCGGTGGGCCGCAATTTCGCCGAAGTTCTGCGCGCGCTGGACGCCCTGCAACTGACCTTCAACGTACCCCTGGCCACACCCGCCAACTGGGCCGTGGGCCAGGACGTCATCGTTGCCTTGGCGCTGAACGATGACCAGGCGCGCGAGAAGTACGGCAGCATCGACATCAAGCTGCCGTATCTGCGCACGACCCGCGCCCCCCGGTAGTGCGCGCTTGCAGCCAGGAGGAGGAGGACGCACTCCGCGCGCTGGTGGATTTTGGCGAGCGCCATCCGCGCTTGCTGGTATTGACCGGCGCCGGCTGCAGTACGGAAGCGGGCATACCGGACTATCGCGATGCCAGCGGTGCGTGGAAGCGCAATGAGCCCATGCGCTACCAGGTGTTTGTGGCCGACGCGCTGGCCCGCAAGCGCTATTGGGCGCGCAGCATGCTGGGCTGGCGCACCATGCGCAATGCCCGCCCCGCGGCCGCCCACCGGGCGCTGGCGCGGCTGGAGGGCGCGGGCCGCATCGCACTGCTGGTGACGCAAAATGTGGACGGCCTGCACCATGCAGCGGGCAGCACCCAGGTGGTGGACCTGCATGGCCGCATAGACACCGTGTGCTGCCTGGCGTGCGGCGTGCGCTCACCGCGCCAAGCGCTGCAGGACGCGCTGGTTCAACGCAACCCAGAGTGGCTGGCACGTGATGCCGCCAGTGCCCCGGACGGTGACGCCGATCTCGAGGCGCAAGACTTTGCGCCATTTGATGTTCCCTCCTGCGCCCTGTGCGGCGGCATGCTGAAGCCCGACGTAGTGTTCTTTGGCGAGAGCGTGCCACCCGCGCGCGTAGCCACTGTGCGCACGGCGCTGGCCCAGGCCGATGCCCTGCTGGTGGCCGGATCGTCGTTGATGGTGTATTCCGGCTACCGCTTCGTCGAGGAAACCGTGGCTGCGGGCAAGCCGGTAGCAGTCGTCAACATCGGTCGCACCCGGGCCGACGCCGTGTTGACCCTCAAAGTGGAGCACGAGGTGGGGGCCGCGTTGGAAATGCTGGCCGCGCGGATGGGTGTTTGAAAGACGCAGTGCGGCTTGCTACTACTTAAATAGCAAATTATTAAGCACTGACGAGGGCTACAGGCCAATTTAACTCCGGGGTTCTTTCAAAATACCTGTATTGGGTATTTTTAACGCTCTGCCCCTTCAATAAACCCCGCCACACACTCCAACTGCGCCGCCACATTCAAGGCTGGCGCATGGCCGCAGTCGGGCACCTCCACTGTCTGCAAGCGCCCCGCGGCACCCGGGCCGCGGTGGCGCATGGCTTCAATGGTTTCGGGCAAGACCAAATCCGAGTCGACTCCGCGCAGGCTCAGTACCGGGATCTGCAGCGCGTCGTAGTGCTCCCAGATGCGATAGTCGTCCGGGTGGCTGATGAATTGCTGCACCATGGCCGGGTCGTAGTGCGGGGTCACGCGGCCGTCGGGCAGGCGGCGCGTCGACGTTTCGGTCAAGCGGCGCCACTGCGCGTCGCTCAGCCAGCCATAGGGTTGGTAAACCTGGCGGAAAAAGACTTCCAACTCCAGCACGCTGCCAAACGCCGGCGGGTTGCCGGCATAGGCGCGGATGCGGGCGATGGCCGGTGCGGCCAGCTCGGGTGCGTTGTCGTTCAGCGTCAGGCTGACGATGCGCTGGGCCATCGACGGCTGCTGCAGACCCGCCGCGCAAACGGTGCCAATGGCGCCGCCCATGGAGGTGCCTACCCAGTGCGCGCGGCCAATGCCCAGTTGGTCGAACAGATCGGTAGCAATGCGAGCGTAGTGCGCCAGGCAGTAGTCCCTATCGGGGTTGTTGCTCCACTGGCTAAAACCCCGGCCTATGGTGTCGGGGCAGATCACGCGGTAGCGCGGGCTCAGGTGCTCGGCCAGTTCATCCATGTCGCGGCAGGTGCGCGCCAAGCCATGCCAGGCGATGACGACAGGCGCATCGGCCGCGCCCCACTCTGTGTAGTGGATTTCTTGGCCGGCGCAGCGCAGGTAGTGGGACGAAAAGACCATAGGCTTGGGTGACAGTTGGTTTGACTAACTAACGGAGCAACTTCCCCGAGGCGCCGATGACGGTCACCTCCACAAAGCGGGAGCCCACGCGGTTGGTGCTGGAGTAGTTGACCCGCGTGCCACCCAGGTCGAAGTTGTCCATGCCCTCCAGGGCCCTGACCAGCTTGGCGCGGGTGGGTGCCGGGCCGGCACGGCGCAGGCCTTCGACCAGCACCTTGGCACCCAGAAACTCTTCAAAGCTGGTGTAGCTCAGCGGCTGGCCACCGCCGTACTTGCGCATCAATGTCTGGTACTCGCGCACCACCGGCTTGTTGGCGCCAAAGGGGTATGGCACCACCTGCGTAATGCCCAGGCCGTGCACGGCCTTGAGGCCAGCCAGCTTGACCAGTTCGGCCGGGTCCACCACCGAGATGTTGTACAACTGCCCGCCCCCACCCGCCGCGCGGTACTGCTTGGCAAAGGCGGCCGTGGAGCGATTCACCGAGACCATGATGGTGGCCTGGGGATCGGCGGCCTTGACCTTTTGCACGGCATCCTGCACATCATCGGTATTGCGCTCGTACGAGGCGGCCACAACCAGCTCCAGGTTGCGCTTGGCCACGGCGGCCTCTACCCCCGCCAGGCCGGCCTTGCCGAAGGCATCGTTCTGGTACATGACGGCGATGCGCTTCATGCCCAGCGTAGCCATCTGGTAGACCATGTGCTCGGTCTCATCCACGTAGCCCGCACGCACATGGAAGATGTAGGGGTTGAACGGGCTGCGCAGCGCCTCGCCCCCGGTGTAGGGCGCGACCAGCGGCGCACCGCCCACATCCAGAATGCCGTCCGACAACAGCTTGGACACATTGGCCGTGCCGGCAAAACCGAACAAGGCCACCACCTCGGGGTTGAGCAGCGCTTCTTGCGTCAGGCGCGCGGTCTCGTCGACCTTGTAGCCGTCGTCCAGCACGGTGTGCTTGATCTGGGCGCCGTGCACACCGCCGTGCGCATTGACCCAGTCGAAGTAGATTTTCCCGCCCAGCACCATTTGCTTGCCGGTACTGGCCAGCACGCCGGTAAGTGGTGCCACTTGCACCACGGTGATATCTGCCGCAGGGGCAGTTGGGGCCGCACACGCCAGGCTGCCGGTGCCCAAAAGCACCAACACCACCAGCGCGTGCTGCATCTGTCGAACCAGTCCGAAAGGGGTAAGCATGGTTGTACCTCAGTATGTTGCTTGTACTTAGTTGGGTACGTTCAGCGACGTGCCGGCAAAGCCGATCTGGTCCGCAGACGCGGGCGTCGCCGCTATGGCCGGCACATTGGCGGCCGTGATGGCGGGCGCCGCGCCGGGCGTGC